>JAAWBS010000070.1 GCA_022792815.1 Hungatella sp. | reverse complement strand
GGAACTCTCATCAACACTGCCGGCATCCTGGCCGGAGGGCTGATCGGTCTGGTGTTTGGAAAATTTATGACCGTCCGATATCAGGACACCTTGACCTCGGCCTGCGGTCTGTGCGTCATCTTCATCGGTATCGCCGGTACCATGGAAAAGAATTTGTAGAAGGCTTTGTCACCGCTTCCCTCACGGTCTGCATCGGCACCATGGCCGTAGTGGGCTCGATCCGGGACGGCATATCGGGAGACTACTCCATTCTCGCCGCCAAAGCGGTGCTGGATTTCATCATCATTCTGGTTATGACCGCCTCCACGGGAAAAGGCTGCCTCTTCTCCGCCGTCCCTGTAGCCCTGTTTCAGAGACTGATCACAGCCCTTTCCCGGGTCATCGCCCCCCTCATGACTCCGGCTGCCCTGGACAGCTTATCGCTCACCGGCTCCATGCTGATCTTCTGCGTGGGGATCAACCTCATCTGGGGGAAAAGATCAAGGTGGCCAACATGCTGCCGACTCTGGTGGTGGCTGTGACGTGGGCGGCATGCCAGACCCCAGGAAAACCATAGGAATTCCTCTTCTCTTCCGATCTGCCTTCCCACAGGAAACCTCTCCTGCCCTGTCAGCCGTCTCCCATCACCCAAACAGCCCTGCCGCCTTCTCCATCCTCTCCGTCACAGGAACTCCGAAGGGGCAGCGGCTCTCACAGCCTCTGCACTTCACACAGTCCTCCCCCCGCTTTGACAGCCCTTCATAGTGGGCCCGCAGCGTGGAGGGAACGGTATCCTGGAGCCGAGCCAGATCGTACAGCTTGTTCACCATGGCGATGTCGATTCCCGCCGGGCAGGGGGCGCAGTGGCCGCAGTAGGTGCACTGGCCGGAATAGGCATGTCTGGGGGCATGGGCCAGAACACTGGCATAGTCTTTCTCCTCCTCTGTGGCGCTCTCGTAGGCCACCGCCGCATCCACATGCTCCGGCGTGTCACATCCAACCATGACACTGGCCACCGCCGGTCTGGTCAAGGCATAGTGGAGACACTGAATGGGAGTCAGGGCCACGCCGAAAGGCGACGTCTCCGCCCGAAACAGCCTTCCGCCCTCATATCCCTTCATCACCGTGATCCCCACTCCCTGCTGTTCGCAGATCTGATACAGCCGAGCCCGCTCCGGGGCGATGCCTCCGATGTCCTCGCCAAGCTCTTCCTTAAAATATTCGTCCAGGTCCTCGCTGGCAGGAAGCATATCAAAAGCCGGATTTACGGAAAACAGAATCATCTCCACGATACCGCTCTCCGCCGCCAGTCTGGCCACGTCCGAGTTGTGGGTGCTCATGCCGATATGGCGGATCTTTCCCTTGGCCTTCAGTTCCCTTACATACTCCAGAAATTCCCCTCCCATGATCCTGGCAAACTCCGCCTTCTCGTCCACAAAATGGATCATTCCCAGGTCCATATAATCCGTGCGCATCCGCTCCAGAAGATCCCCAAAGGCCTCCCCCACCTCTTTTAAGTCCCGGCTGCGGACATACTGGCCATTCTGCCAGGTGGAGCCTATGTGTCCCTGAATAAGCCACCGCTCTCTCTGGCCTTCTATGGCTGCCCCGATGTTGGAGCGGACATTGGGCTCTGACATCCAGCAGTCCAAAATATTGATCCCCGCCTGGGCACAGCGGTCAATCACCGCCCTGACCTCCTCGGTATTGTGACGCTCCAGCCACTCACCTCCAAGACCGATCTCACTGACCTTTAATCCTGTCTTTCCAAGTTCCCGGTATCTCATACGATTTCCTCCTTCTATGATCGTTTCTTCCATTCTTCCCTCAAAAACTCCCGAGCCTCCCGAAACCACCGATCTTCCGGGTTGACCGACAGAAGATAACTGACCTTCCCCATAAGGGATCCTAGATAGGCTTTCGCCTCGATCTGCCCTCCCTCTGCCATCCCAATCCTCTGTGCATGCCCCTCCACACCGTAAGTGCGGCAGTAATGGATCTCCTGCCTCAGCTTTCTCCTGTAATCTCTGGGAAGCTGAGCTTTCTCATTGACCACGATCCCCGTCACGCTCTGCCGAAAACCGTGGGTACACACCCTGGTCTTCTCTCGGTTTGCCTCCAGCCCGTAAACTCTGAGAAAGTTTTCTGTCTTCCCCACCACCTCTGCCGGGTCAAAATCTCCGGAAAAAGTCATGTCATCGCTGTAACGGCTGTATGTAATCTCCCTCTGCCCGCACCAGTCAGTCATATATTCGTCAAAAGGCCTCATGACAAGATTGGAGACAGCCGGAGAAGCCGGACTCCCCTGGGGGAGCCGTTCTCTGAGACAGCACAGGGAGGCCAGCATGGTTCCCACGGAGGTTGGAAAATATTTCCCCGGAAAAGCGTGATGAAGCACCATGGGAAAGGTAATGTTTCCGAAAAAATCCCGGATGTCCATCTTTAAGACCAGACGCTTTCCCCTGTGAGGAGCCGCGTTGCACACTGCTGACCCGCCCTTTTTGTAGGCCGCGGCCGCCGGGGACGGGGAAAATTCCTCCAACACATGGTGAAGAATATTCCTCTGCACCTCCTTAAGCAGACCGTCAGGAACGTCCAGCGTCCGGTATCCTCCTGTTTTCTTGGGGATCTGTACCCGATGATAGTGGGCTTCCGGATGATTGCTGAGAGCAAAAAGACATGCCAGAACTCTATCCTCCGGCCAGTCCCTATGTCCCAGCAGGCGAAAAGACAACAGCATGTCCCTGATCTGCTCCTGATCGCAATATTTCCACAATTCCCTGTAATCCCACATACCGCCTCTCCTGATATGATGTCGAGTTTCCGAGAGGGCAGCCCACAGCACTTGATCCTGATACCGTAAGCTGCGCAGGGGTACATAAAGGCCGCCGCAGGCGGCCAGGCCCATACCATGGGCCCGTACCTTGGAGCAGATTACGGACTGATGCCAAACCATACATCCCAGACGGCGACTCGCCGCCCGTCCGGCAGTTACAGCCCTCTCGCCTCACAACACCGGTTTCGCTGCTGTCAAGCTGACTGCCCTCTCCTGAATTAAGAAACGCCCATTGCTTTGCCGTTTCCTAATAGAATTCTAGCACAGGAAAGAACAAATGTCCACCCCCTTCTCTGGCTGTAACAGCCCGTGACACTCATGCCGCTGCTGTTCACAGGTTCCCTGTGAACGTAACTGCATATGCCCCTTCGGAACACAGATTGATCTCTCTCCTGAAATCGTCTATCCTCTCTGCTCTGGCCGCCAGCTTCAGCCAGCTGCGCAGGATACCGTCCTCCTTCTGCCCCCAGACTCTCTCCTCGATATCCTCAGGAATTTCTCCCAATTCACCAAGCAAGTCCAGGATGCTCTCCGCCTTGCCCTCTGCCTTGCCCTCCGCTTTCCCCTCTTCTCTCTCCAATGCCAGCTCTTCCCACCTCTGCACAACCTTCACCCCCGTCTTCTCTGACTGCTTTACTTCTTTTACTCTCTTATGTATGATCTCTATCCTCCCGCTCGCAGCTGACTGAGCCCGTGCGTCGGTAGATTCTGTGATGTATTCCATAAAGTCCAGAAATTCCTGAGTAAATTCACCGCTGTTCTTCCCTTTCGTATTGATGAACACTCTCCAAGCCCCATCTCCGATCTCTAAATCAGGACATTCTACGCACACTCCTCGAAACGTATACCGATACCGTCCTCTGTCAAAGAGGTCAAAGGGCGTCACCATGATCTGACACACATCTCTCAGGCTGTTAAAATCTACGGTTCCCGGCACCAGCAATGATACATCTACATGTCCCTGATAAAATCTGCTTCTCTTCTTCAGATTCTTTGTGTTTCGCTTCTGCATTTCTACCATAAAAACTCGATGTCTTTCATCGACTGCCACAGAATCCAGTCTGGTCTGCCGCAGTTCCGGAGACAGACGAAACTCCTTCTCTGTCTCCGCCCTGCCCAACAATCGGATTTCTTCACTCAAAAGTATGCTCACTGCCGCCTCAAAGGCATCCTGATACTCCATCACCTCGTCAAAAAGAAACCGGTCTACAAGATTCATCCGGTCCAATCTGGTCTTGGCTTCCTGAATCGTCACCTTTTGCGCCATATCTCCTCCCTCCGGCAGGAAAACCGTCAGTTCCGTCCCCTGACAGCCTGTCTGATCCTGCCCTTTTGTTGTGTTATGAATGGTAAAGCAGGATTTCCTGACAGAAAGATAAGAACTTTCGTAAGACGCGGCCTCTCGGCGCCAAACTGCCTGCAGCCCCCTAGGGGCTCGGCACTAGAAATCATTTGCTTTACAGACATTTTATCATAAGCTTCAAAGGTTGACAATCCCCTTTCTAAACCGCCGAAAAAACGTCTGAGTCAATCTCTACGAGTACTCACCCCGCGAGACAATCCAACGCTTAAAGTTTCCCTCCGAAGAAATCCTCCGGTGATCCCCAGGGTCACGACCTCCGTCACCGGCGCCGCCAGCCACACCCCTGTCATCCCAAACAGAGGCGGAAGCAGGAAAATACAAGCCAGAAGAATCACCAGCCCCCGGGAAAAAGAGATCACCGCCGACTCAAAGGCTCTTCCCGTAGCCGTAAAGTAGAAGGACGTGATGGAATTAATTCCGGAAAAGAAGAAAGACGCCATAAAGATCACCATTCCTCCTGCCGCCATAGCCCTGACATTTTCATTGGGCACAAACAGTCCGCCGTACCAGTCACGCAGCCCCGCCATGACCAAAAACACCGCTGCTCCCGCCCCCAGCACATACCCGTTGGCCCTCCTCCTGATCTCCGCTGCCAGCCGCCTCTCATCCGCCCCCCAGCAGAAGCTGATCAGAGGACTGGCCCCCTGGCCGAACCCCACCACGACCATGGAAAACAGGTAGGACACATACCCCACGATGGTAAAGGCGGTCACTCCGTCGGCTCCGAATCGCCTCATGATCACCAGGTTGTAGGCGAACATGGCGATCCCTGTGGACATCTCCCCGATCAGCTCCGAGCTTCCGTTCAACATCCCCCTGACACAGGCCCGACGGTCAAACACGAACCGTCCCAACCGGTAGACTCTGGCTTTTCTCCCAAAATAGTACAGAATCCACCCCATGGATACCAGAGCCGACATCAGGGAGGCCAGAGCGATTCCCGCCGCCCCCAAAGACAGCAGCCCTGCAAACCCGTAGTCCAGAACCACGTTCATCGCCGCGTTCACCGCCGTCACCTTCATATAGAAAGTCGGATTTCCCTCCCCTCTGATGAACATTCCCAAGGCAGAATTCACCACCATCACCGGAAGCTCCAGCAGCATGACCCGATAATACTCTCGAAAATGCTCTGCCACCCGGCCCTCTGCCCCCAAAAAAGTCAACATAGGTCCAAAACACAAGAAGAAACAAAAGCTGATCACTGCAGACAAAACCGCTGTGACGGCGACGGTCTGGCGAAACACCTGATTACAGCCGTGGCGGTCTCCCAAACCCAGGGCCATTCCCGCCATAGATGCCCCTCCGATTGACACCATCAGCCCCACTCCCAGGTACAGATAGATCACCGGCAGCCCCAGATTCACCGCCGCGATCCCCTCCTTCCCCACATAATTTCCCATGAAAAAGCCGTCTGCCACCGTGATAAAAGCCGTCAGCACCATGGAGATGATGGCGGGGACGGAAAACTCCAGAATCTTCCCTCCTGTGTTCTTTCTGATCTCCTCTGCATTCATAAAAAATCCCTCCTTATCTGTACTCCCGGACCCGGGTCCGACGTCCACCCCATTATAAAGAAGGATTCAAATATTAACTTCTGAAATCTTGCCCTCTGACACTCACCTGACCGGCAGGCAGATGTCCAACTCCATGAACATGGACTCCCCGTCCGCCCTGTGGTAAAGATCAAAGATGCTTCTACCCGTATCCAGCTCATAGGAAGTCCTGGGAAAATACACCAGAAAGATGGTCTGGTAGGCCGCGTAGATGTGTTTGGCATGGCCTCTAAACCGGTAGACGACACACTTCCCCCCCTGTATGCGTGTGGTGTTTTCCAGAAGACAGTCCTCCCCCACACTCATGCACAGATCATAGAGGCAGTTCCCTGCCTCCGTCACTGCCGGATCATCGTATGTTCTCTCCAGAAACACGGTCTTCTCCGTGAGATAATCCCCATACTTCTGGGTAAACCGTTTCCACTGCCCGGAAAGCCCCTCGTAGCTGCCGAACCGCCGCTCATAGATCACGCGGAAATCCGGCACATTTCTGACCTCAATCTTCCTCCTGCACTCCTCAAAACTCTCCATCCGCCAGTTCTCATGATGAAAAAACGGGTGTTCCATGGACCTGCCGCAGCTTCTCTTGCGAAAACTTACCGGAGTCATGTTGTAGTGCAGGCGGAAAGCCGTGCTGTAGTTGGAAGAGCTGTACCCGTAATCCGCCCCGATGTCTGTGATGGGACGGTCTCTCTCCGTCTTTAGTCGGAAGGCGCTCTGCTCCAGCCGGACTCTCCTGATAAACCCGTGGACACTCTCCCCTGTCTGGGCCTTAAACAGTCTGGAGAAATAGTACTTGGAAAAATGGCAGCAGGCCGCCACCCTTTCCAGACTCAGATCCTCCTCGATATGTTCCAGGATATAGTCGATCGCCCGGTTGACGGCCTCGCTGGTGATCATAGTTTTTTGGTTCCTCTCCTCATATTCTCTCTGCAGCCTGTTCTCATCCCTTCTGGTTGATAAAATCCGTCACTGTCCGGTTAAATTTCTTCGGCTCCTCCCAGAACAGCATGTGGCCGGAATCCTCGAAGAACACGGTTTTGGCTCCCGGAATATTGTCCCCCAACCAGGCACTGCCCTGCCAGTCGAACACACTGCTGTTCCTGGCCACACACACCAGCGTGGGAAGATTAATATGAGGAATAAAATCCCGCCAGTCTAAGTTGGTGTGGTCCCGCATGATCTCGATCCTCACATAAGGCGGACATTTACAGATCTCCTCCACGATAAAATCCGCGTCCTCTTTGGTTGGCTTGTGGTACAGACAGGCTCCCACCAGCCCGGCTGCCGCTCCCTTTGGATCATACCTGATGTCACAGCAGGTGCGGATAAACATCTCCACGTCATAACAGCCCTTCTGCCCCCACACCCAGTCCGGCCCCGTGTACTGTGCCGGCGACTGATCCACACAGATAAGTCCGGCCAGTCTGTGATTGCCGAACAGCTCGATGTAGCTCCACAGAACGGACGCTCCCATGGACCACCCCAGCACAGTCACATCCTTCACATCGAGATGATCCAGCAGATTCTTCACATCCATGGCATACCGGGAGATCCGGTGGCTGTGAAGAACCTTCTCCGACTCCCCATGCCCCCTCATATCCATGCAGATCACCTGAAAATGCCTGGACAGTTCCTCCACATTGTGCTTCCAGAATTTCGTGGTACAGGTCCAGCCCGGAAGCATGAACAGAGGCGATCCCTGTCCCAGCACTTCATAGTAAATCTCCACATTGTCGTTGGTTCTGAACGTTGCCATAACCTCCCCCTCCTTTGTACTTGATATAGATATGATATCACCAAACCCTTCTGATTGCAATGCTCACTCCCCTGTTCTGTAAAGGAACCTTGACAAGATCCCGGTCCAGCCACATGTTCTTTCATATTTTCCATTGCATTTTTCAGCCTTGTGATCTATAATCATCTCAGGCCATGGGAGAGAACGCAGTATTTTGCCCTGTGGCCATGGAACTGAATTCGTCGGGCAGCAGACTCAGGCCACACTGGCCCTTCAGCCTGCCGCCTTCACTGACAGAGAGAAAACAGATATCTTTCGGACAGGAGGACGCCAAGTAATTTCTATCATTTGACCGTAATTTAAAACCAAATGTGACCAGTCGAACCGTCGGCGGATGGGAGAAGAAGGGATTCTGATGAGAATATCCTTTTGTTTTGGTGCGAAAGAGTCAATCAGATAGGAATGCGGCTTCGAGAGAGTCTGTTTTTTGTATGGAAAAATCACTCCGAAAAGCCCCTCTTCACAGCATACGCCGATCACGAAACAGCGAGAGATGGGAGTGTGAATCTTTTATGGAAACAATCTTCAAATATCCCCGGACCCGCCATATGGAGGGGTCCAGAAAACAGCAGGGGGACAAGGACCTAAAGTCCGTGCCCTTCCGGGAAATCGCCGGGCGATATCTGGTGCTGGAGGAGAAAATCGACGGAGCCAACTGCGGGATCAGCTTTGGCCGAGATAAAACCATGTATCTCCAGAGCAGAGGCCATTTTCTAAACGGGGGCTATGGCGAGAGGCAGTTTGACCTTTTCAAACGCTGGGCCGGAATGTACCAGGGACCCCTCTGGGAGATCCTGGGAAGCCGCTATGTGATGTACGGGGAATGGATGTACGCCAAGCACACGGTCTTTTACGACCGTCTTCCCCACTATTTTATGGAATTTGACATCTTTGACAAGGAAACGGGCCGATTTTTCTCCACCGAAAAGAGGAGAGAGCTTCTGGCTGGAGCGCCTTTTATCTGTTCTGTCCTGGTACTGGATCAGGGACAGTATCAGAGCCCGGAGGAGATCACCCGGTGGATCGGCCCCAGCCATTTTATATCGGAACATCAGAGACATTGTCTGGAAGACCAGTGTAAAAAAGCCGGAGTGCGGCCGGATCTGGCTCTGTCCCAGACAGACTTGTCCGGAATCATGGAGGGAATCTACATCAAGGTGGAGGAGGGTGACTATGTGACGGACCGCCTGAAATATGTGAGGACTACCTTTTTAAATACCATTCTGGATTCGGAGAGCCACTGGATGAACCGGCCCCTGATACCAAACAGATTGGCCGCCCATGTGGATCTCTTTGGAGCCTGGCAGAAGGAGGAGCGGTAGAATGAATCAAAAAAGCCCAAAAAAAGAAGAGGGAATCCTGAGCCTGATCCGCCGGACGGATTTTTCTCTGGATCGTATCGCAGCCGCCTTTCCGGAACTGGACCGGTTAAAAGGAGTACCCCAGAACCCTCTCTATCACGGGGAAGGCGATGTCTGGCAGCACACGCAGCTCGTGTGCAGAAAGGTGACTGAACTGGATCAATGGCAGAGCCTGACAGACCGGGAACAGGAGCTTTTGTTCCTGGCCGCTGCCTTCCACGATATCGGAAAGACGGCCTGCACCAGACTGGAAGACGGCAATTGGACCTCCCCCAGACACACCATCGTCGGGGAGAGGGTCTTTTGGGCCATGGCATACCGACAGCAGGCCCGCTTCGGCCTGACCCGGGAGGAGCGGGAGCTTACGACAAAGCTGATCCGCCGTCACGGCCTCCCCGTATGGTTTTTAAAGAAGCAAAAGCCGGAGGCAGAGCTGATCAAGACGGCCGAATGCGTCCCTCTGAAGCTGCTGTACCTTCTCTCCAAAGCAGATGTGGCCGGAAGGTATAATCAGGCCTCGGAGGATCTGGAAAGCTCTGTGGAGCTGTTCGGAGAATACGGAAGGGAGCTTGGCATCTGGGAACAGCCCTATCCCTTTGCCGATCCCTATACCCGATATGAGTATTTTCACAGGGACGATCTGTGGGAGGGAAGCCGGCTGTACGATGAAACCACATTTGACGTCTGTCTCATGGCCGGTCTCCCCCTGGCCGGAAAAGACACCTGGATCGAAGGCCACAAAAAAGGGCTTCCTGTGATTTCCCTGGATCAGATCCGGGAGGAATACGGCATCTCGCCGCAAAAGGGGTCCTTAAAGGTCGTCCAGATCGCCACAAAACGGGCCAGAGAGCACTTGAGAAGACAGGAGCCCTTTATCTGGAACGCCACCAATCTGATCTTTAAAAACAGGGAACAGCTGTGCAGCCTCTTTAGGGCCTATCACGCCAGAATCCACCTTGTCTATCTGGAAGCGCCTTATGAGGAAATCCTTATCAGAAACAGGAAGAGGCAGCGCAGCCTGCCCCTCCCTGTTCTGGAACGCATGATAGACCATATGGAAATGCCGGAGCCGTGGGAGACTCATTTTCAATATCACTTTCCGAACCGGCAGCTTTGACAGCCTGAGGGCGAGGTGGCACATCCGCCCAGGGCGGTCTCCCGCAGTTCATAGGGGATCCTCTTGCCCACCTGATACATGATATCAAGCATCTCGTCAAAGGGAATCAACTGACGGATCCCGGAGAGAGCCATCTCGGCGGCGATCAGCGCATTGGCCACCCCTGCCGCGTTTCGGTTCTGGCACGGGTACTCCACCAGCCCTCCCACGGGATCACACACCAGGCCCAGCATATTCATCAGCACCGTGGAGGCGGCATCCAGACTCTGAGCCGGCTCTCCCCCCATAAGCTCCACCGCGGCTGCGGCGGCCATGGCCGCCGCAACCCCAACCTCTGCCTGACAGCCGCCTACCGCACCTGCCACGGTCGCGTTGCGCATGGCCAGATAGCCGACGGCTCCGGCATGAAACAGGGCATCCACGATCTGCTGGTCAGGGATGTGATATTCCTCCTGCAGCGCCAGCAGGACTCCCGGGACGACTCCCGCGGAGCCGGCTGTGGGAGCCGCCACGATCACGCCCATGGAGGCATTTACCTCCAGCACTGCCATGGCATAGGTGATGCCGTGCCCCACCACGGTCCCGCAGATGGTTTTCCCCTCGGACTGGTAGAGCCTAAGTTTCCTCGCCTCCCCGCCGATCAGTCCGCCCATGGACGTTACCGGAGCCTTCATAGGCATCAGGGCAGACTGCCTCATGACCTCCAGCACCTTCCCCATCCGCTGACAGACCTGATCCATGGGTACCTCCGAAAGATCACATTCCCGCTGCTTCATCACATCCGAGATCCTCTGCCCTCTCCGGGCGCAGAGCTCCAGCAGTTCTCCGGCATTTTTAAAATCAGTCATCATCGATTCTCCTCCTACGCCTGTACCAGCATCACTTCCCGTATGTTGGGGTTTTCCAGAAGCTTCCCGGTGATATCCTCCGGAAGCCTGCCGTCAGATTCCACGATCGTGTACGCCTTTTCTCCCTTGGACTCCCGAAACAGGCGCATGAAAGCGATGTTGACCCCCCGGTCGCTCAAGGCCTTGGTGATGTGAGCCGCCACGCCGGGCCGGTCCTCCTGGATGATGATGACCGCATTATATTCCCCGGTAAAATCCACCTGCACCTGGTTGATCCTCACGATCCTCACTTTCCCGCCGCCGAGAGATTCCCCTCGGACGGTCATTTGGGTTCCTTTCTCATTGACCATCCGGATATCCACGGTGTTGGGGTGAACATCTGTCTCCGTTTCGTTGGAGAGAAAGCGGTATGCGATGCCCCGCTCTCTCGCGATATCAAAGGAATCCCGAATCCGCACATCATCTGTGGCAAATCCCATGATCCCCCCCAGAAGCGCCCGGTCGGTGCCGTGTCCGTGATAGGTCTTGGCAAAGGACCCATACAGGGTAAATTCCACTTCCTTTAGAATTCCGCTCTTCATCTTCTGAGCCAGAAGGGCGATAGCACAGGCTCCCGCTGTGTGGGAGCTGGAAGGCCCGATCATATTGGGGCCCAGTACATCAAACACGCTGATAAATGACATAGGTTTCCTCCTGCTTCAGGCATTTATGAGACAACAGACAAAAGCACCCGCTCCCTACGCATCCTCCAGCCTCAGATGCCTGGGCAGCCCGTCTACCATCATGGGGGTCAGCTCCGCCTGGATCAGCGGTCTCACATAGCTGATAAACTCCTGAGTCACATAATCCCCGGCCTCGTTGATCCACTCTCTGGGAACCTTCTTCTCCACATTGGCGATCTTGTGGACGTCGTAGATGTCGGTCACGCACAGATAGGGATCGTCGGACACCCTCTTCAAGATGATCATCTTCCCCGTCTCGCCCTCAAAAGCCGCCTTCACCGCCGCTCCGCCTACCTGGAAGGCCTCGGTGATGTCCACCCGGCCCACGATGTGGGAGGCGCATCTCTGGAGGGAGTTGAATTCGATGGCTCTGGTCTTGCAGCCCATCTCCTTGGAGATCCTGCCTGCCAGATACCGGGAAGTCCCGGTCAGCTGCTTGTGGCCGAAGGCATCCACATAGTCGATGTTGTCCGTCAGCTCGCAGACATACCGGCCGTCGGCTGCCTTGACGCCCTCGGAGATGGCCACCACCACAGACTTTTTCACCTTCTGAAGGTCTGTGACCTTCTTCATGAAATGATCCACGTCAAAGGTGATCTCCGGCAGAAACAGCATATCCGGCCCCTCGCAGTCCTCGCCTGTGGCCAGAGCCGCCGCTCCGGTGAGCCACCCCGCGTTCCGTCCCATGATCTCCAGCAGAGTCACCTGCTCCTGGTCGTAGACCAGCCCGTCGCGGATCACCTCTTTTGTGATGGAGGCGATGTACTTGGCGGCACTTCCGAATCCCGGCGTGTGGTCCGTCACTGCCAGGTCATTGTCAATGGTCTTGGGCACGCCCATGAAACGGATCTGACTGCCGTTTAACAGGGCATAATCGGAAAGCTTTTTGATGGTGTCCATAGAGTCATTGCCGCCGATGTAGAAAAAGTATTCGATCTCCAGCTTTTCTAAGATCCCGAATATCTTGTCATACAGCTCCGTCCCGTCTTTGATCTCCGGCAGCTTGTAGCGGCAGGAACCCAAAAAGGAAGAGGGGGTTCTCTTTAACAGGTCGATGTCCAGATCGCTTTTAATGTGGTCGGACAGATCCACCACCCGCTCCTCAAGGAGTCCCTGAACCCCGTGAAGCATCCCATATACCTTGTTCGCTCCCCGGTCGATCGCCGTCTTGTAGACGCCTGCAAGGCTGGAGTTGATGACTGCTGTGGGGCCGCCGGACTGTCCCACGATTACATTGCCTTTGATTGATGATTCCATAAATGACCGCCTCCGTTTTGCTGTTGTTTTGTCTTCTTGGCTTCTTCTCTACCTGGCCATCTCGCTCTGAGGCCCTGCCTGGTTGTGAGCCCTTATGATGGTCTCGATCTCTTCCAGGTTGGAGGAGGGCAGATCTCCCGGTATGGTGTTCTTCACCGCGCTGGTGGCATTGCCGTAGCGGACGGCCCTGGCACAGTCGAAATCACTGCTGAGCAGCCCGTAGAGGGCGCCGGAGATATAGGCATCCCCGCTGCCGATCCGGTCCACCACCTCGATGTCCCGGTAGGGATCCTCCTCATAGTACTCCTGCTTCTTCGCGTCATACATGACGGATCCGAAAGTGTGCCTCTTGGGGCTGTGGACAACCCTCTGGGTAGCGGCAACAATGGAGATGGGGTATTCCTCGGTAAAGCTCTTCATCATCTCCCTGGCGGTTCCTGTCTTCTTAAATGTCAGACGGGCCGTGTCCTCGGAACAGAAGAAGATGTCCACATAGGGCAGGATCTTCTCGATGCATTCCCGGGCCTCATCGCCGGTCCAGAGATTACCGCGGAAATTCACATCAAAGGACACCAAAGTCCCCGCCTCCTTGAACCGCTTCATCATCTCGATGGTGGTTTCTCTCAGGCTCTGGCTCAGCGCCAAGGTGATCCCCGTGGTGTGGAAACACCTGCTGGCGCTGTAGGCCTCTGCCGGGATCTCGTCGATATTCAGGGAATAGAAGGAACTGTTGGCCCGGTCATAGATCACCTTGGGTTTTCTGGGGTATGCTCCGTTCTCGTAAAAATAGATCCCCACCCTGGCGGCCGGAGAGGTGTCATACAGGAAAAAATCATCGCTGACACCGTAGGAGCGAATCTTACTTTTCATAAAGCTTCCCACATCATGGGAGGGCAGCTTGGAGATGATGCCCGTGTGCAGCCCCAAAAGGGCCACTCCCACGGCCACATTCAGCTCCGCTCCGCCCACCTGCTTCACGAAGGTATCCCCTCTCACCAGACGGTCGTTGTCCGGCGGGGACAGACGCAAAAGAAGCTGTCCCAAAGTCAGCAGGTCAAATGTCCGTTTATCGTTTCTCATGTCTCTTTCCTTTCTCAGGTTCTCTTTCCCGCGTCAGATGATTCACCGGAAAATATCCTGGAAAAGGACAGTTCCAATGCCCCTGTGAGCATAGAGCTGTCCTCTGCGAGTTTGGTCAGTCAATTGTCATGGCAGCGGCTCCTGCCGATGGCCCCATACCGAACCAGGTCTTATCTCTGCACCCTGCCTGAGCCGTCGCCGCCTGCTAAGTTCTCCACATCGGCGCGGGTTACCAGGTTGAAGTCGCCGGGGATGGTGTGCTTCAGAGCGGAAGCTGCCACCGCGTACTCCAAGGCCGCCTTCATATCCTTTCCGTCTGCCAGGCCGCAGATGAGCCCTGCCGCGAAAGAGTCGCCGCCGCCTACACGGTCCACGATGGGAGTGATGTGATACTTCCTGGAGTGATAGAATTCTCTGGTCTTGCCGTCCATGATGCAGGCGGACCAGCCGTTGTCGGAAGCGCTGTGGCTCTCTCTTAAGGAGCTGATGATATACTTAAATCCGAACTTGTCAGCCATCTGATTAAAGATATCCACATAGCCTGCCAGCTCCAGCTCGCCGGAGGTCACATCGGTGTTGCCCGGCTTAAAGCCCAGAACCTTCTCCGCATCCTCCTCATTGCCGATACATACATCCACATACTGCATCAGGTTGGTCATAACCTTCTGGGCCTTCTCGGAGGACCACAGCTTCTTGCGGAAGTTTAAGTCCACAGACACTGTCACATTGTGGGCCTTGGCCGCCTTCAGGGCAGCCTCGGTCAGCTGGATGGCAGCGTCGCTGACAGCGGGAGTGATACCGGTGAAATGGAACCAGTCCGCATCCTTAAAGATCTCGTCAAAATCAAACTCATCCGGGGTGGCCGTGGAGATGGAGCTGTGGGCTCTGTCGTAGACCACATTGGACGCTCTCATGGCAGAACCGGTCTCCAGATAGTAGATTCCTAAACGCTCGCCGCTTCTGGCGATGTGCTTTGTGCCCACATTGTACTTTCTCAGAGCAGCCACGGCACACTCACCGATGGGGTTGGCCGGAACCGCGGTCACAAACTCGGCGTCATGGCCGTAGTTGGCCAGAGAGACCGCCACATTGGCCTCGCCTCCGCCGTAATTGATATCAAACTCGTCAGCCTGGATAAATTTTTCATTGTTGGGGGTGGACAGTCTCAGCATGATCTCGCCCATTGTTACAATCTTTGCCATTGTTCATTCTCCTTATCTATGATCTTGTTCTCTGACTTACTTTCTCGCTGCGGCCACTGCTTCCACGAACTCTTTTGCCTTGGCAGTCACTGCCGCAAAGTCCCCGGTCTTGGCTCCCTTGGTCAGGCTGGAGCCGGTTCCCACCGCGTAGGCGCCTGCCTTGATCCACTTGTCTACATTGTCCACGTCTACACCGCCGGACGGCATGAACTCTCCCTGGGGAAGGGGGCCCTTGAAGGAGCTGATGGCTGCCGGTCCCATGATGTTGCCCGGGAAGATCTTGATGACGTCACAGCCACATTCCAGCGCCGTGATGGCCTCGCTGGGAGTCATGACTCCCGGGAGCATGGGCACGCGGTAGCGGTTGCACAGTCTGATGGTATCCACGTTTAAGCCCGGGCTTACCACATAGTTGGCGCCTGCCAGGATAACCTGCCTTGCGGTCTCCGGGTCAAGCACCGTGCCTGCGCCGATGACTACCTTGTCATTGTCCCTGTACTTCTTCACCATGGCCGCGATAAACTCAACCGGGTTGCCCTCATCCATAGTCATGGTGATCTCGATGAAATTGATACCGCCCTCGATGATGGCGTCGACCACCTTCTCGCCCTGCTCCAGGTTCTTTGCCCGCACTACGGCAACCAGACAATCCTCTTTCATTCTCGCTAACACGTTTTCCTTCTTCATCGTCTTCTCTCCTTTATAATTCGTATATGCGAATTTGCTTCGCAAACACGATTCTTATATAAAATATTAACCTTTTCCGACAGGTTTGTCAAGAACCTTTTCCTAAAAATCCCAATAATCCGGACAATTCTTCCGCTTTGCGGCACACCAGTTTTCCCAGAGCATCGTAATCCTCCCCCGGCTTATATAGGCTGGACACGCTGATGGCTCCCAGGACGTTCCCGTCGGGCCCCAGCACCGCTGCCCCGGCGCACTCCATGTGCTCCTCCATCTCCCTGGCATCCAGTGCGTAGCCCTGACTTCTCACCTTCCGAAGTTCTGCCTCCAGGGCCTGCCTGGTCATGATGGTATTCTCCGTCTTCCGGCAAAACTTAATCCGGTTCATCACCTTCTGCCTGGTGTCCTCGTCCGTGTAAGCCAGGATGGCCTTTCCCAGGGAGGTGCAGTACATGGGATTCTTGGTTCCCACGGTGGCCGTGGTGATGATGGGGTTCTCCGGCTCAAACTTGCAGATGTACACCACCTCGTGGTCCGATCGGACCCCGAAGAACACCGTCTTTCCCACCAGTCTGGCAAAGGCCTTCAGCTCCGGCTCCAGGATACCTAAGAAATCCAGGTTGTTGGTGTAATTGATGCCGATCCGATATGCGGTCAGGCCGATGGTGTAGGTCTGCTTCTGGCCTCTCTGCACATTGGCCATGCCCATCTCCACCAGTGTGGTGATGATGTCATAGGCACTGGTCTTAGGGAGGGACAGCCGGGCGCAGATGTCATCTAAGGTAATTCCATCCGGATTTCCGGAAACTAATTTAAGGATCTCTACGGTCCTCTGTGTGGTTCGATTCAGCTTCATCGATCTTGCCTCCCTCATGCGTCTCCTTCTCTTACAGCCTCAGACTCAGAGCCGTCCCTGGTTCCGTGCCGGACAGGCCGCCGCTTCTCTTACAGGGTCACGCCCTGTTTAAAGATGGCCATGTCATGGAACCCGGCCTCCTCCGCTTTCACCTTTCTGCCGGAGGCAACTTCCAGCACATAGTCAAACAGCTCCTCGGCCAGCTGCTCCTTGGTCTTGTCCTCCACCATGCGCCCCGCATTAAAATCGATCCAGTTGTTCTTCTTCTCCGCCAGAGCAGAGTTGCTGGAGATCTTCACCGTGGGCACCGGGGAAGCGAAGGGCGTGCCCCGGCCAGTGGTGAACAGGACGATCTGAGCGCCGGACACCGCCAGGGCCGTGGAGGCCACCAGATCATTGCCGGGAGCGCTCAACAGGTTCAGTCCTTTCACCTTCACCGGCTCTCCGTAGGCCAAAACCCCCTTTACCGGGGCGCTGCCCGACTTCTGAGTGCAGCCTAAGGACTTGTCCTCCAGGGTAGAGATGCCCCCCTTCTTGTTGCCGGGGGACGGATTCTCATAGATGGTCTGATTGTGGCTGGTAAAATAATTTTTAAAGTCATTGATCAGACGGACCGTCTTGTCGAACAGCTCCTTGCTGTCGCACCGATTCATCAGGATGGTCTCCGCCCCGAACATCTCCGGGACCTCCGTCAGGATGGTTGTCCCTCCTTTGGAGATCAGCAGGTCGGAAAATGCCCCCACAGTCGGGTTGGCCGTGATCCCCGACAGGCCGTCGGAGCCGCCGCACTTCATACCGATGACCAGCTCCGCGGCGTCGATGGGCTCTCTGGAAAATCCCTTGGCATACGCCGCCAGTTCCTCAAGGAGCTCCATGGCCGCCTCCTGCTCGTCCTCCACGTCCTGGCACTGGAGGAACCGGACTCTCTGGGGGTCGTACTCCCCGATGTACTCTTTCAGAACCGGAATATTGCTGTTCTCACAGCCGAGTCCCAGTACAAGGACGCCGCCTGCGTTGGGGTGACGGATCATGTCCGCCAGCAGGGTCCTGGTGTTCTCCTGGTCGTCTCCCATCTGGGAACAGCCGTAAGGGTGGGGAAATGCCACCACTTCCTCCAAACTGCCGCCCAAAAGCCCCCGGGCCTCCCGCTCCAGGGACTTGGCGATGGAGTTGACGCAGCCTACGGTGGGGATGATCCAGAGTTCGTTTCTCACCCCGACTCTGCCGTCGGTGCGGCGAAAGCCCTGGAAGGTTCTGTGTTCTCCCGAAGCCGTGGGCGGACAGGCGGGCTCATAGTGATAGGTGAGAAGGTCTCCCAGCCCGGTCTTTAAATTGTGTACATGGACCCACTGGCCCGTCTCGATGTCCTCCTTGGCAAAGCCGATACGGAATCCGTATTTCACTACCTCCTCCCCGGCTTTCACCGACTTTAAGGCGACCTTGTGACCCTGAGGGATCTCCTCCAGCGTAGTCACTTCCATGTCCCCGATCCCAAGTGTCTCTCCCTTGGCGATGGGGCGAAGAGCAACTGCTACGTTGTCCTCCTGATTGATCTTGATGACATCCTGCATGTTTTCTTCTCCTCGATTGATTTTGTGGGAAACGTCACAGGGCCTTCCCTGGGCGTCTCTGCGCTGATTCCGGGTGCATACGCGAAAATCTGATGTCCATCTGCGGCAGGAATCGGCAGACGGCCTGCCGCCTCCTGAATAGTATACCGAAAAAGTGTGGCTTTACTGCTGTTTTCGCAAATTGTAAGCGCTTACAATTATTTTACAAAATCCCGGCTTATAAGTCAACAAGAAATTGCGTTACTTTTGGGAAATCCGTCAGGCAGAGGCGCAGATGACCATAAACGTCCCTCTAAAGGCAGAGGCGTCGATGCTGTCTCTTTCCCGCCTGCCCCGAAAAGTCCGTTCATGGTCACCATGCTGTACCACTACTTTTTGTCTGTTAAGAAATCCCAGAAATGATCCGGATTCTCCTCCATACGCTCCAGAATCACAAACTCTTCCACGGGGATCCTTCCGGCCAGATTTCTCTCCCCGTCATTGGGAATCTCCTTTAAGATCACTTCCACCTCACCCCGATAATGGGCCAGGTTGTCATTGACCACCACCACGTCCCCTCTGCGGAATACCTTCTGTCCGCAGTCCCGATAGGGAATGGTCTTGTCCTTGCAGTCAAGTCTTGGCATGCTGGAACGAATCAGAAACTCGGAGGCGTCCGCCCTGCCGGCGTGGTGATAGTCCGTCAGAACCATCCGCTCGGCCTCACACAGCCCCTCCTCCAAAATGAGGGTCACCGTGGTCTTGGTCATATCCACCCGGGACATAGCTTTCAGTTCCTCCTCGGAGGCATAGGCATTGCCGATGAGGATGTCATCGATCACCTCCGTCGCCAGGAGATGGCGCATCTGCAGATCGATAGGCAGTCCTCTGTCTGCCTCCAGCGTACAAAGGCCGTTATACACCGGCCAGGGGCCGTAGGTGTGGGCGTTATTGCTGGACACGAAGGCAGCCACGGAGAGGCCTAACCCTTTCCACTTGGCGTTAAAACCGTCAAAGGTCTTCCTGCTGAGACCGGTGTAGCGCTCCGGATAGAAATTATGGCACATCTGCAGATTTCTGGGATCCGCACCGTGACGGATGAGATGATCCACGCTGATATCCGCGCTGGCGTTGAACTCGATCTTGATCCCTTCCGGGTTGCGGGTGATGAGACGGTCTTCCAGCTCTCCGAAATTTCCGTCCAGACGAATCACGTCCAACCCCATCTCGGCAAATACGGACAGATCCCGGGCAGTGGCTCCCAGATGACGGAATACACGGGGGTTGGTGTCTGCCGCCACCACGAATCCCAGCTCATGGGCCCTGGCGACAAACTCCGTAAACTCTTCGATGATCTCCTCCTTCGGCTTGTCCACAGACAGAAGACAGGTGAAGATGCGGCTGAAGCCGTACTTGGCCGCCAGCTTCATATACTCGTAGTCTTTCTCAGGGGTCGAATGTTCCGGATATACGGATATTCCTAATTTGTGCATGAGTAACCCTCCTTGAATTTGATGATGCCAGAATGCCGGGAGCCATGGCCCGCGGCATTCTGAACTTCTCCTGTATGTACATCATAGCATAAAAGTGCCCTCAAATGCAATCAAATTAGGTTAGGCTTTGCTCATCGGACGTCTCAGAGAGATCCTGGGTCTGATCCTTCTTCCCCAGCCCGGTCACATTCAGGTTTCTCGTAACCTTGGCGTCATAGGTCTGGGCTTTCAAAATCTCCCGAAAGTCCACGCCTGTGGCCTCGGACATGGTGTCAAACACCTGCTGCATCACCGTGGCCGAGCTTCCCGACATCTGGGTGAGGCCGCCGCCTTCCCCGCCGCCGTAGATGTTCACCTTGTCGATGCTGGAGAGAGGTTTGGCGATCTCCGCAGCCATCTGGGGCATGATGTTCACCATCATCTCGATGACAGCCGCGTTGTTGTACTTGGCGTAAGCCTCCGCCTTCTTCTCCATACCTTCCGCCTCTGCCAGTAACTTGGCCTGGATGGCCGCCGCCTCCGCAGCGCCCTTGGCCTGGATCCCGGCTGCCTCCTGCTCGGCGGCATATCTGGCTGCAGCTGCCTTGGCCTTCATGGCCTCCGCCTCCTTCTCCGCCTGGGCCCTCAAGGCCTCGGCTTCCATCTCCAGCTCATACTTCTTGGCCTCCGCCTCTCTCTGGCGCTTGGCCAGCTCGGCGGCTGCCTTCTGCTCTACGGCGTAGCGGTCCGCATCCGCCTTCTTGTTGATCTCCGCCTCCAGGGTCTGCTGCTGGATAGCGACTTCCTGCTTGCGCAGCTGGGCCTCACGCTCCGCCTTGGCGATCTGGGCGTTGACCGTGGCGGTCTGGATGGTCTTCTCCTGCTCCTGCCGCTGGATCTCGTAGGCCGCATCTGCCTCCGCCTTCTTGGTGTCAGACTCCTTCTGAAGCTCCGCCTTGCGGATGGCCAGCTCATTATTCTTCTGGGCGATCTCGGTCTGAGCCAGAACCCTGGCATCGTTGGATGCCTTGTCGGCCTCCGCCTGGGCGATGGCGATGTCTCGGTCCGCCTGGGCCTTGGCGATGGCGGCATCCTTCTTGATCTTGGAGGTGTTGTCTGCACCCAAGTCCTTGATCAGTCCGTTCTCGTCAGTGACGTTCTGGATATTGCAGGAGAGGATCTCGATTCCCAGTTTATCCATGTCCTTGGAGGCCTTGGACATCACCTGGTCGGAGAAGGAATCCCGGTCTGTGTTGATCTCCTTTAAAGACAGGGTTCCTATGATCTCACGCATGTTGCCCTGCAGGGAGTCCTGCAGATCCCTGGTAATATCCGCCGGAAGCTTATTGAGGAAGTTCTTGGAGGCCAGCTTGATGCCCTCACTGGTCAGGGATATCCGGACCTTGGCCACGGCGTCCACATTGACATTGATAAAATCGTTGGTGGGCACAGACTGCTCCGTCTTGATATCCACGGTCATCTGTCCCAGATACAGCCGGTCCATCCTCTCCAAAAACGGGATCCGGATCCCGGCGCGGCCGATCAGCACCTTGCTCTCCTTCTTGAGACCTGAGATGATGTAAGCCTGGTCCGGCGGAGCCTTCACATATCCGCAGGCCATGATCAGAATCAGAATCAATACGGCTGCTGTCGGTATCACCCATGGCATAATGAGATCAATCATACTTTCCCCTCCTAAATATATATTTTTTTTAATTAATTTTATAACAATTATAGTTTACGTCAGAAATTACAGAAAATCAACCAGATTTATCCTTGCATTTTTCTTACAATATCGTTATAATAGAATCAGATTGTAAGCGCTTACACAGCCACAGGGAGGTGATCTCTTGAATATTTACGATGTTTCCAAGCAGGCGGGCGTCTCCATCGCAACCGTGTCCCGGGTTCTCAACGGCAATCCGAATGTCAGCGGAAAGACCAGAGAAAAAGTTCTTGCCGTCATGGATGAGCTGGGATACACACCTAATGTCTTTGCCAGGGGACTGGGGCTGGGAACCATGAAAACCATCGGAATCATGTGCTCCGACTCTTCCGATCCCTATCTTGCCAATGCCATCTATTACCTGGAGCGGCAGCTCCGCAGTCACGGGTATGACTCCCTCCTCTGCTGCACCGGTCCCTCTCTGGAAAACAAGCGGGCTTATTTTGAGCTCCTCCTCTCCAAACGGGTGGATGCCGTCATCCTGGCCGGTTCCAAGTTCGTGGAGCTGATCGACCAGGACAATGAATACCTGATCTCGGCAGCCAAGGGACTGCCCATCATGCTGGTCAACGGCTTCCTGGATGCCCCCGGCATCTACAGCACCGTGTGTGACGACTATCAGGCCATGTACGATGCCGCCGGACGGCTTCTGGACTCCGGAAGAGACCGCATCCTCTATCTCTACACCAGCCATTCCTACAGCGGCCTCGGGAAGGTCCAGGGCTACAAGGACGCTCTGTCCGCCCATGGGGTGCCGGTCCGCAGGGAGCTGATCCGCCAGTGCGGCAAGAACCTGGCTGCCTCCAAGGCCCTTCTGGAGGAGCTGGCAGACTCCGGGACCGCCTTTGACGGGGTCTTGACCTCCGACGATTCCCTGGCCGTAGGCGCAGTAAAATTCGCCCACGGAAGGGGCCTGGCCATACCTGAGGAGCTGGCCATCATCGGGTACAATAACTCCATTCTCTCCTACTGCACGGACCCCGAGATTTCTTCCGTGGACACCAAGGTCGAGGAACTGTGCGTCACCACAGTCGACACCCTTATGCGTGTGTTTGACGGCGTCGAGGTGCCAAAAAAAATCACCGTCACCGCCGATTTCATACAAAAACAAACAACTAATTTTTAAGGAGGAAGATTCCAATGAAACAGTTTATGGACAAAGATTTTCTGCTCTCCACCGATATGGCAAAGCAGCTGTACCACGATTATGCGGCCAAGATGCCCATCCTGGACTATCACTGCCACATCAATCCCCAGGAGATCGCCGAGGATCGCAGATTTGACAACATCACCCAGGTATGGCTGGGAGGAGATCACTACAAGTGGCGCCAGATGCGCTCCAACGGAGTGGAGGAGAGGTACATCACCGGAGATGCCTCTGACCGGGAGAAATTCCAGAAGTGGGCAGAGACCCTGGAGAAGCTCATCGGCAACCCCTTATACCACTGGAGCCATCTGGAGCTGCAGAAATACTTTGGCTACACCGGACACCTAAACGGTGATACCGCCGAGGAAGTGTGGAATCTGTGCAATGAAAAGCTTCGCCAGGATTCCATGAGTGTGCGCAACATCATCCGTCAGTCCCATGTGACCCTGATCTGCACCACCGACGACCCGGTAGACACCCTGGAGTGGCACGAGAAGATCGCGGCTGACCACAGCTTTGACGTACAGGTCCTCCCCGCCTGGAGGCCGGACAAGGCCATGAATGTGGAGAAACCGGATTTCGCAGCCTACATGGACAGACTCTCTGAGGTCAGCGGTGTGAAGGTGAAGGACTTTACCTCCTTGAAAGAAGCCCTGAAGATCCGCATGAAGTATTTCTGCGATCACAAGTGCCGTGTGTCCGACCATGCTCTGGAGTATGTGATGTACGTCCCTGCTGACGACTCTGAGGTGGATGCCGTCCTCGCCAAGGGTCTGTCCGGTGAGAAGATCACCAGGGAAGAGGAATTAAAATATAAGACTGCATTCATGCTGTTCGTAGCCAGGGAGTACAACCGCATGGGCTGGACCATGCAGATCCACTATGGCTGCAAGCGGGACAACAATGCCTACATGTATGGGCAGTTAGGCGCCGACACCGGCTATGACTGCATCAACAACTACGCCCCCTCCGCCCAGATGGCGGACTTCCTCAACGATTTAAGCGCTGCCAACGAGATCCCCAAGACTATCCTGTACTCCTTAAATCCCAACGACAATGCCTCCATCGGCACCATCCTGGGATGCTTCCAGAGCGCAGGCACCGCCGGGAGGATCCAGCAGGGTTCCGCGTGGTGGTTCAATGACCACAAGATCGGCATGACCGATCAGATGACTTCCCTTGCCAATTTGGGATGCCTCGGCAACTTCATCGGCATGCTCACCGATTCCAGAAGCTTTCTGTCCTACACCAGACATGACTATTTCAGACGGATTCTGTGCGATCTCATCGGCGGATGGGTGGACAACGGAGAGTATCCGGCAGACATGAAGGCGTTAAAGAAGATGGTGGAGGGGATCTCCTACAACAACGCCGTAAACTACTTTGGATTTGATCTGTAACTCGTCTTTTGCAGGCCCCCAGCCGGGGGACAGCGAAAACGGGGCTGGGACATGGAAATTGTCCCGGCCCTGTTTTCATCCGGCCGGAAATTTCTGATTCTTTGCCCCCATCTTCCGCCATATATTGATACAAATACCTGCCCAATAAGGAGTTTTCATGGATTATCTGTCTGAAATCATCAAAGGCGTCCTCATCGGAACCGCCAACATCCTCCCGGGCGTCAGCGGCGGAACTCTGGCCATCTCCATGGGGGTGTATGAGAGGATCCTCCATGCCCTGACCCATCTCCACAAGGAGACCAAAAAAAGCCTGACTGTTCTCTTCCCCTATATCCTGGGGATCATCGGAGGGATCGTAGGGCTTTCGTTTACCATGGAATATCTGTTTGACACCTGGCCCCTCGAGACCAATCTGGCCTTTCTGGGGCTGATCTTCGGAGGTCTGCCCGGGGTCTTAAGGCGGGCTCTTCGGACCGGGCCCAAGGACCGCTCCCCCTCCCGCCTCTCCTCCCTGTCTGCCGCCTTCTTCCTAACCTTAGTCATCACAACCGCTCTGTCTCTCATAAAGGGCAGCGAGGGGCAGGATGTGGTGCTTGGCGGCGGGCTTTTTCCCTCTATCCTTCTGTTTCTCATTGGGGTCATGTCCGCCGGAACCATGGTGGTGCCGGGGATCAGCGGCACCATGATCCTGATGATGATCGGCTATTACAGACCTCTGCTCTCTGCCGTCAATCAAACCCTGGTAGCTCTGATTCTGGCGGATTTTGCTCCGCTTCTGGAAAATGGGCTCCTCCTCTTTCCCTTTGGGCTTGGCCTTATGGTCGGTTTCTACCTCTTTGCCCTTCTTATGGAGACCCTGTTCTCCCGCTACGCCCGCATCACCTACTGCGCCGTCCTTGGTCTTATGCTGGCATCTCCCATCGGAATCCTGGCGGGGCTGCCCGGCTCCTGCTTTACTGCCGGCGCCATGGCCGTGGGGGGATTCTGCTTTTTTGCCGCCCTCGGCCTGGTGGTGTGGCTGGAGCACACATGACCGGAAAGCGTCCGCTCAGAGATCACCTTCTGCGCCGGCCCACCACCACAAATCTCCCGTCCCGCACATGATAGGCGCAGGTGGACAGGATCAGAAGCTCGTCCTCCGGTTCAAGGGATATGCCGGTGTCATAGAGGGCCTGAGCCGCCGTCTGAGTCCGAAACTCTTCAAACTGCTCCTCCGTCAGGTCCCCTACATATTGGTAATAGCGAAACCCCTCCTCGTCGTCGCGGTAGATCCGGGTGCGGAACACCGCGGCGATGTCGTATTCCCGGTCCTCCTTCACGGTGCGAAACTCCATCACCGGGTGTTCCTGCCAGTATTCCTCTCTTTCATACTGATCCAGAGACCCAAACATGGAACCGTTCTTCATATTGTGTCCGTAGATGATGATGCTCCGGCTGTCCGGATCGCATCGGTCTCCCATAAACGGCGTTCCGCTCACCGACTCTTTCCCGTAAAAATCCCTGTGGATGTAATACTGCTGGTCATCTGGTGTGTGCATCACCGGATAATCCACCTTGGTCCCGGCGATGGCAAGCCACCCTGCGAAGTCCGGGTTCATCTCCTTAAGCGTTCGGTAGTGCTCCCTGCGCGGGTCCGTCTGAAGCTCCTCCTCCTTCACCTCTCGGCTTCCTCCACTCCTGTCCCGGGTCTCCTTCTCTGCTCTCCTCGGGGCCGCTCCACCCTCGGTGTACTCTGCAAGCTCTTTAAAGATATCGTCTTCTTTTTTTGACCTCCACAGCGTGGTGGTCAGCTGGACCGCAGACACCACAAGCACAGCGGTGCACAGGATCGTCAAAATCCTCCATGTCTTCTTTCCCCTCACGGGGTTCGGCATTGTATCCACGTTCTGTTCCTCCCTGTGATGCAAAGAGGGGGCGGCTGTTCCCGTCCCCCCTTCTGAAAACCATGTTACATAAATCTCTTTTTTGTCACCATCAGCCCAAGAAGCATAGCGGCGGATATTGCTGTCAGCACTGCCCATGTCCTGGCCATGGTGGAATCTCCGGTCTGAGGAAGCCAGTCTGCAAGCGGAACCAGCTCGTCTAAGATGGACTCCAGAACCGGCTCTCCCTCGCCGGATGTCAGATTGGCAAGAGGTGTGGTCTGGTCACCGATGTCGGTCAGACCGTCGCCGCCTCCCGGTCTGGGACCGCTTCCGCCTCCGCCGTCATCACCACCGCCGTTTCCTCCCTCACTTCCTTCGCCGCCGTTTCCGCCGGTGTAAGCGTAGGTGTTCAGGAAGATCAGGCCTGCCGGCTTGGCTTCCGGGTCCTGGGAATCCGCCGCCATGACCACAGGACTGTAATTTCCCGCCTCGTCTGTGACTACCCGGACCGTCACACGGTAAACCTTCGTGTCCAGGGTAAAATAGTCTCTGGGGTCTGTGGTCTGCCGGATGGTGTACTGATAATCTCTCAGCTGTGTGTACTGGATGGGTCCAAACTCGATGACTCCGCTGCCGCCTGTGGTGATCACTGCGTTCTCCGGCATGGGGGCCTCCTCCGTGACTGCTTCCATCGCAAAACGATAAGCCGCGTCTGAAGGTACATTTGAACCTGTCACCTGCACCTCAACCGGAATCGATACCGTACAGGAACCCTCCGCGGCATATGCCGCAAACACTCCCGTAAATGAAAGCACAGCCAGAATGAGCGTCGAAATAAGTGATTTTTTCATCTTTGCGTTCATATTATTTCCCTGCACCTCCTTCTTGTGCCTATTGGTCTTCCAATCGGCCGAAGACGATCATGCGGCCGTTGGTCACTGCGTCCACACAGGTGGACATTCCTATAATTCTGTCCTGATCTGTCGCTCCGATGTCCCGGTACTGGGTGGAATCTTCTCTCAGATAATCCAAAAGTGCCTGGAGATCGTACTCTTTTCCCGGACCGTAGATCAGAGGATCGTATCCGTCCGCCTCCATACAGGCGAAGATTCTGATCGTATAAATCCGGTTCGGCAGGTACAGAGTGCCTGTCTGGTGTTTCTCGAAATAATCTGCATCCACAAATTCCATCACATCCCCGAACATCCCGCCATTGTCCATGTGGTGTCCGTAGATCAGGCTGTAGCTGTCAGAAAAATCCGGGCTGTTCAGGCAGGAGAGGAAGATAGCCCCTGACAGGGAAAACTCCTTGAACACATCGGCATTGACATAGTACATGTCGTCTTCCCCCTGCACCAGCGGATAGTCGATGTGAGTGCCGTCGATGGTCAGCCACCCTCTGGTGTCAGAATTGATGGCGATCAGCTCCTCCAAAGAGTAAAAGGCCTCTTCCCCGTCTCCTGTGTCTGTAGGTTTGTATTTGATCAAATCCCCGGAGAGGAATGCGCCCTGGTTGATCATATAGGAGTCCCAGAGAGAATAGCCGCCATAGGCACACATGGTCATGATCATGACTCCCGCAAAAAGGGCGATTATGAAATTTCCGATTCGTGCCAGCGTGACGGCCAGTCTCATGTAGGGTTACCTCCAAGGGCTTACTTACTGTGCTGATTTTTGCGCTTCAATCCCAATTAGAACTCTTCTCTCTTCTTGCGAAGGAACATCACTGCAAAGATACCTGCTGCCGCGATCATCAGGACATAGGGAGCAAAGGTGAGGATGATGCCGGTGGGAGTGGTGACATTGTTGTCATTGATGACCGTGTAGACAACATCATTTCCAAGAGCAATCCCGTCTGCCGTCTGATCAATGGTATTCTTCTCGGTCTTATCTGTCTTGCTGTAGGTCTCATCCGTATACTGTCCCTGCTCTACAAACGTTGCATACCCCATGTCTGCATAACTTTTCTCGGTTACGGTATAGCTCTCCCCTTCTACCAGACCGTTGATCGTAAAGGACTCTGTGTCTCCCAGAGAAATGGTCTTCTCTTCATTGGCCTTTACCACGATTCTGTCATCAGCGTCTGTTCCCGGCACTTCCACGATAAAGTATTTGCTGTCATCAGGACTGGTAATCCTCAGAGTAAAGTCATATTTCGCTGTCCGGTCGCCCTGGTTGCCGGTGACTTTCTTGTAGACCGTTGTATCGAATACCTGATCTTCCTTCCCTGTCCCCTCTTCGCCGTAGTTGTTTACAAAATCAATCGATGCCGCCTTTGCACCGTCGTCTGTCGAAGAAACTACGGCTTTCACCACATTGGCGTCAGCGTCTCTCTCCACATACACATAAATGTCTTTTGCCGTCTCATCATAAACCACACCTTTTACCTTAAGGTTATCCTCCGGGATACTCTCTTTTATCACATAGTGGTAAATACCTGGTGTGGCATAAGAAACCTGACTCACATCAATATTGGCATAACCGCTGTAGCTACTGCTCAGAAGAGCGAGATCGCTGTCACTGGTAAATCCAACGGTTCCTATGACAATATCCTCCACTCCGACACCGGCCTTAATTGCAGGTGAGGTTGCTGTCGCAGCGCTCCCCTCACCTTCCTCGATCGTAAAACCAAAGGTAGCGTTTGGAGCAAATGTCTTTCCGTCGGTAGTCACCGTCTTCTTAATCTGAACTTTTGTCGCCGCATCGGCTCCCGTATTCTGCTCCGCACCGGTCACTACCGCAAACGCATTCATCCCCATGGACATGGTCATCATACCTGTCAGCATTGCAGTTGCCATCCTCTTTGCCATCATGTTTCTCTTCATGACTATTTCCTCTCCTTCTCTCTATTGGATTTAAGGGTTTCTATATCATCGTCTTCTGCTGCACGATAATATCATTGATTATCACCTCTGCAGAAATCTTCTACAGATGGGAGCGCCGTATGACCGCGAGGACTTTTCCTTTGATCTCCGCCCGGTCCACTGCTCCGAAATACCGGCTGTCCCTGGCTCCGTCCCGATAGTCGCAAAGGACGAAATACTGCCCTGGGCCAAGGTGTAAGGGATACTCTATTTCATCGCCGTATCTGGGAGTGCGGTAAAAGATATCGGTCTCTACCACATGGCTCCCGTTTACGATTAATTGGGAATCTTCCGTGATCTCCACGCTCTCCCCGCCTCTGGCGATGATTCTGCCTGTGTACTGCTTTCCCTCCTTCTCAAAGACGATGATGTCCTGTGAGCGAAAGGTCTCTTCCAAGCGATAGTAGAACATCAGGTCACCGGAGCTTAGTCGGGGAGACATGTCGTTGTTTTTCATGGGCGTGATACCGAACACCATTCCGAACATCGCCCACATCATCACCGCAAACATCACCAGTTTCCACAAAAATCCTGTGATTTCTTCTGCGTCTACGATCCTTCTAAGTCTCTTGCGGATCACCTGCTCCGGTGTCATGGATGCAGGCGGACGGCTGTCTGTCTTGATATCCCGTCTCTTCATCCGTCCTCTCCTTTGTCCCGGGGTGAGCCTTCGCCAAGCTTGGCGATCCGCTCATCCCGTTCCCTCAGTCTGGCCTCATATGCGGCCTCCTGACATTCGTAGGCAGATCGGTATTCTCTCTGTACCTGCTCCAATTTTCTCCACACATCTTTCTGGCTTACCCCGCCTAACCATGTCCTTCGAAATTTCAGTTTCCTGAATACCTCTGCGATGTCATCCATATTTCTGGCACTCATAAACAGCTCCTCATTCCTGCTCCTCGTCCCTGGGGACAGGAACCTTTTTATAAAGCGTCGTTCCCAGGAGAGCGATGGTGCTCATGGCCATGAGGATCAGCATCAGCAGGTATGGGCGTCTGTTGTGGAAGAGGCCGGTTGGAATCAGAACCTCCTTTTCGTTTGTGAAGGCAATGGTCACATCCGTATGCACTTCTTCGGGCAGCGCTGCTTCCCTTCCTGTCACCGGAGCTTCCCCGTTTACCCGGTAAGTCGTCCTATAGCCTTCCCCTGCCCCTGTCTCCTTCACAGTGACCATGGAACCGGCCGGGACAGCAATGGAATAGGTCCCCTCCGCCGGATGTGCCGTGATATCTCTCAGACGAAATGTCTCTGTCTCGGTTTTCCCTTCTTTTATGTAAGAAAGTTCAAATTCAAAGGAATCATCTGCATTGGCCATGTTGCCCTTTACTTCTTTTGTCACCGTAATATTGACAGGTTTCCTGGTATAATTGTTTTCAAAAGATGCCGTCCTAACTTCACCTTTTCCGACCGTTCCCTGTGCCTGTGACGACTTCTGTTCCAAGATATATCCGTCCACATCGGCCGATTCTTCTGTTACGACATAGCCGGTATCGGGAGAAAGTCCTTTAAACCAAATCGTGTATTTCCCATCATCAGCCTTTGTCACCTCATAGTGGATGCCCTTCTCTGTCTTCCCTGTTATCAGGTCTTTTAAGGGAATGGTAATCTCATCGGTCTTTCCGCTCCAGCTAAACACGGCCTTAAACCTGATTCCCGCCCGATTATCCGCTGTTCCGTTTATCAACAGATTTAAGTGATCGCTGTCCAGTCCTGAGATCGTCTTTTCGATCTTCAATTCGCCGGGGGCAAGCCGGATAACCGGTTTGAAGTACTCCTCTGTCTTATCTTCTTCCTTATACTTATAAGAGACCACCGCTTCTTCGTTGGAATAGATTCCCTGTTCTTTACGGTCCGCATGGGTTCCCGTTCCTTCCTCCGGCTCTTCCTGATAGTTCAGGTTCCATCCGTCACTGCGGTATTTCTCATATGCCGCCTCTGTGGCTTCGATATGTGCCCTGACCTGATAGGTGTAACCTTTTTTCAGCTCATAGTCATCGGGAAAATCCATAATGATCCGAGTCTTTCCATCGACTTGTGCATAATCGGCGCTAATCCGGTTCCCATCTACAGTCAGCGGGCTTTCTCCCGAGGCTACAGTAACAACATTGCCTCCCTCCTCTTCCCTCGTAACCAGGATCTCTAATGGCTCATATATTCCGTCTGCGCCGGTCACAATCGTCACCTCGTCGCTAAGCGTATCGGTCACAGTGACATCGGAGCACAAAAATGTTGTGATGGAATCCTGAATTTCATAAAAGGCATTGGTCAGTGAATTTTTATCTGCTTCACTGGTCGAGAAGAATTTTTTTGTTGTGGTCTCAGGAGCTGCATCCTTTAAATCCTTTAATTTCTGATAATTCTTACTTTCCCCTACCCCTACGGTAAAGAAATAGTCCGTATTCAATGTCGAGACTTCTGTTTTCGCCGCTTCTAAAGCCCTTTTATCATAGCTGCTTCCATAACCTGTGGTCTTTCCCTCGTTATTATAGTAAAAAGTGGGATCCCCGTCTGATATAAAGATCACGGCAGTCATCGCATGTTCCCTTTTCATCGATAACAGTTCTTTCGCCGTACGGATGCCTGCCTGGTAATTGGTTCCTCCATTTTGTTTGAACCTTACATTTTCGATGCTGCTGGGATCTCGGGTCCAGCCTTTTTTAATTTCCGCATCGTTCCATCTTCCACTATCTTCTGTACCGCTGAAGGTAACCACCGAAAAACAGGGATCTATCTTCGCATTTGCAGTCAATGCATTGGTCAGACTCATAATCGCGTTTTTGGTAAAAGTAAATCTATTATTTGTCATACTGCTTGACTCATCCACCACATAGATAACGTCTAACAGCGCCGGCCTGGACTCGCTTCCAAAAGCGCCGGAGATCGTCAAGGTCAGATCGTATGTGCCGTCCTCTCTTCTCACTGCCTTCTTATCATGAGCCATATTCTGACTCTGACCCGTCGTAGTGGGAGGAGTCGGCGCCGAACCTTTATATATCAAATAGATCGCGCTATGATCACCTAAATCTTTCCATGTACTCCCATCACTGCTCCATTTTAAAGAATAACTCCAACCCCAGTTTGAGGAGTCGCCTTTTAAATGGGTTACTTCTTCTCCGTTCACATCTCCCAAACGTGCGCCCTGGTAACTATATCCTTCGATTGAATATGCATAATCCGAAAGTACTACTTTGTTATTATTGTCGAAGTCCTTATCAACCTGAGCCGGCGCAGGGTCACAGGTTATCTCCCTTCCATCTTCGTCCACATAATACACACTTATTGTTTTTCGACCCCACCCGCTGCTCCATGTAATCGTAAACGTCGAGAAACTCTCCACCGAAAACGCCGCGATCAGATTCTCCTCTTCATTCACTTCCACCGTGCCTTCTGCCTCATCGGCGGCGTCTGCCACCACCTGGACTTCCACATCGCTCTTATCCTCGTCCTCGGCCAGATGATGAACCGCCAGAGAACCCAGATCTATCTCGTCCGGCAGGGCAGATTTCCTCATCTCGATCATCACCCTGGCTTCCCGGTCCGGCTCGATCTCCTCTCCGCTCCCGTCACGGAATGCGATATCCAGGGCCATCATGCCGTCATATTCTCTGGCTTCTTCCGAGTCATCCAGAGCGGTCTTCGCGTTGGCGTATGCTTCCGAATCCTCCGCCAGCTTCTCCACCGCCAGCTCCACGTCGGCGGCGAAGGTTCCCATGGGAACGCTGACTCTCACCACGATATCGTCTAACAACTGCTCATACACATCGCCGAAACCTGTCAGCCCCAACTGATCGGCCCGGAACACATAGGCTCTCACGGAATTGCCGTTCAGCTCTGTCTCCTCATACAGGGTTCCTGTCATCAGCTCTCTGTGAGCATCAGAGGGACTGGCCGATTCCTCTCTCTTTTCCGTCTCCGCAGCCTCTGTCCCATCCGACGGAGTAGCCAGACTTGCGGCCACCCGATACACCCTGTGGGCCGAGAGGGAGGCCATCTCATCGGTGTTCTCCCCGTGATCTCCGGTATTCCCGCCGCTGTTCCGGGAGCTGTCCCCGGCTTCTGTCTCTCCCTCGGTTTCAACCTCTGTCCCAGAGGTCTCATCCAGGTCCTCACCGCTTCCCCGGGTCATCTCCTCATCTTCCGAAGTCTCGCCGCTTCCCTGAGAGGCGGTCTCTTTTCCGGTGCCCTTGCCGCTGTCCCAAGAATCATCTTCTGTCCCTGTGTCCTCACCGCTTTCCTGAGAAACGGTTTCTTCCCCTGCGTCCTCACCGCTTTTCCGAGAAGCGGTTCCTTCCCCTGCGTCCTCACCGCTTTCCTGAGAAGCGGTTTCTTCCCCTGTGTTCTCTCCGCTGTCCTGGGAAATATGTTCTTCCCCCATATTCTCTCCGCTGTCCTGGGAACCGTCTTCTCCCGCTGCAGGTTCCGTACTGCCTTCGCTTCCTTCAGCCCCTTCCTCGACCATTCCCTCCTCGGCACGGTTCTCCGTGGTCTCTGACTCGGCCTCTGTCACGGCCTCCTCACCGGAAGGCTCCTGACTGCCGCTTCCCGCCACTTCCGTCCCGCTCTCCGGGGAATGATTTCCTGACGGACTCTTTAGGTCTTCCCCTGAGTTTGCGCTGCTCTTCGGCGCTATGGTGAAGACTTCCGTCCGCTTGTCGCCGGTCTCCTCGTCATTGACATAGATAACCGCCTTCTGCTCGGTATCAGTCTCATTGGACACCAGGAAGATGATCTGATCCGTGTCCTTCACCTGATAACCATGATCCAGAGAAATCTCGGAGTCTTCCCCCAGTCTGGCAAATACTCTCAGATCCACCTTGGTATTCTTGTGTTCGATCTCAGGGTAAAGCTCATAGACATCCTGGCCAAAAAGTTCTTCATAATCCCCTGCCGACTCTCCGCCAAATCCCATGTCACCTATGGGCTCATTTTCCGCTACTGCCTTCTGAAATGCCTGATACAAGGTTACGCTGTCCAGCTCAAACTCAGAAAGGCCTGTTCCCTGAGGATTGGCAGCGCCCGTGATGCCGGAGTGGCACAACACCATGCTGACACTTAGCAGAGCCGCACAGACACGTTTTCCCCGGCGTTTTAATTTCCCCGGAATCCAGGATGCCGGACTTCTTCTTTCCATCACATTGCTTCGCCTCATTGTTTATCCCAACCTCCCTCTTCGTTCTCACAGACCTGGGTATTCTCGTCTTCTTTTATGTCCAGCGCACTGTCAATCAGTTTTAACAGTTCCAGAGCGCTCCGAAACGACTGTTGTTGATTTTTCTCTGCCCACACCACATGGCCCTGCCATGTAGAATTCTGCCGATACCGTACACACACAAGAAAGGTGCCTTTGTCTCCTCTTCTTCCCTGTACTCGTTGAACATCCATCTGCGCTCCAGCCTTTCGTATGGGATTTTGGATGACAGGTTTCTTCTTTTCAACAAAGCTCCTGCTGTCGGTGGAACTCTGAGGAAAGTTCCATGTGTCATACAACATTTCCATCTGTCGAAGCATATCCGTCATGTCGGTAAATCGAACCGGCTCATCGCCGTATTGGTGCCAAATCCTCCCGGAATACCCGGATTTGCCATATCGGTCGATTCCTACACTGATCAAGTTTGGCGCATACATGCTTCTGCCTGATTCTTTCATGCTTCTGTTTCCCTCTCACCCTTTCTGCGTCTAACTTTACCAGATTCCCAATCATAAAACTTATCATAATTTTCCTTAGATGCAAAAAAGGAGATCGGGTCATGCCTTTGGCGGCATGACCCGACCTCCTTTTTCCTATTCATAGAAAACCACAGACACTCTGGTATTTCAGACATCGTCCTCCCTCCGGATATTTCCCAGAGAGGACACTACAAAATCCACCTCCACACTGCTCCCTGTCTGATCCTTGACCCCCTTGCGGATCCGGCGGAACACGGCCTCGCAGTTCTCCCGGTTCGTGCCCACCAGAAGGAGCAGGTACTGGGCACCGTTATACTGGGTATACACATCCCCTTTGCGCAGACACTCACGGATGATGGTCCGAAACATATCGCCCTTCTCCTTAATCCGCTCGGAGTTCAACAGCTGCCTCTTTCCGTAGTCCATCATGCTGCAGACCATAAGAAAGACCGAAGAGCCTGACCGCTCCATATTTCTGTTGAAAATCTGACAGATATCCACAAAACTTCTATAATTGCAAAAATACCCCCCCCCAGGCCTCAGCGCCGGCTTCCGTATAATCTGCGATCTCCGCACAGATGGTCTCGATCCTTCCCGGCAGGTGTTTCATATGTTCACCGATTCGCTCATAACAGAGAAGCATCTCCGGGGTGGGAGAGCCGCCCATCTCCTCCATATAGGTGCGGACCATGTTGTCATAAGCCTGATACGCCTGCTTGTAGTCACCTCTCTCCACCAGGGTATCGATCCATCCGATCTCCCATCTGTCGCAGGGACAAGCCTTGGCCGCACGCTGGTAGATATGCTCCAATACAGTGTAATCCGACTGACTCCTGTAATAGTCTGCTAGCTGTTCCACACACTCCTTATACAGACGCTCGAGCCGCACGCTCTCCACGATGACCCACATCTCCGTATTGGCTCTGGGCAGAAGTTCACCGCCGTAGAGGTCGAATGCTTTCCTGTAGAGCAAAATCCTCCTGCTCTCGTCAGGCTCATCCGCCGCGGCTTTCAGGTCAGTTTCAAATTCGCGGGCATCCACCTTCACATTTAACTCCGGCGACAGCACATACCGGTCCCCTGACCGAACGATATAATCTCCCCCCGGCAGACCCGCCTTGCTCAGCTGACGGCGAAGCTGATATAACAGATTATTTACACTGTTGTTGGAATTTGAGACATCAGCCCCTTCATACAGCGCCGTAACCAGTTGGTTTTTGCTTAAGCCCTGGCTGTTCCCTGCGCCTTTTAATAGCATAAGCTGCAGCAAAAGCATGTATTTCAATGTGCTGTTGCTGTTTAGAACCACCTCTTCTCCGTCGTACATAATCGAAAAGCCGCCGAGCATCCGCACCTGTATGCTGTTTGACATGGCGCCATCCCCCCTCTTACAACCCGATTTTCTCTCTTTTAAGTGACATGTGTAAATTAGTCTATCACAAACCATTAATTTTTGCAATTTGTAATAAAAATCTTTTTCCCCGTCTGAAAACAATGTTCAGACACGCTCCAAAGAAAGACCAGGAGCCGTCATACCAAATCTCTGGTATGACGGCTCCTGGTTTTATACAGAGGCTGCACTCGGATTACAGTCCCTGCTCTGTCAGCTCTCTTGCGATATCGTCTTTGATGGTGACTCCCTCTTTCTCCAGCTCGGCGATCTTCTCGGCAAACTGAGGAAGATATTTCTTGTGGGCGATCAGCAGCTCGTCAAGTACTCTCTTGGCAGTCGTGCCGGAGGGAACCTGAGGATTCAGGATAAATGCCTGAAGGGCCAGGCCGTAATCACCTGTCACGGCAGCTTCGCACACGCACAGCTCCATATTCTTCATGACCTGCAGCCAGCCCTTCTGAGCCGGATGAAGAGGTCCGAAAGCGATGGGCAGGGCGCCGCATGCCCCGATGTGGGAAGATACTTCCACGACACACTCCGGAGGAAGATCGGGAACAGCGCCGTTGTTCTTGGTGGAGACCACGATGTGGGAGTTCTTGTTGCCATAGATAGAAGCGATGGTCTCGCAGGCAGCGTCGGAATAGTGCGCTCCGCCTCTCTTGGCCAGCTGCTCCGGCTTGTGATCCAGGTTGGGATCTTTATAGAGCTCGAACAGCTCTGCCTCTGTCTGCTTCACCTGCTGAGCGCGGGTTCCCTTCTCAGGATCATTGTACTCCTCAATCATGTGATTTAACATCTCTTCCTGACGGTAATAATATCTGTGATATCCGCAGGGGATCATGCCCATCTGGTCAAGCTGCTCCTTGAAGAATTTCACGTCAAAGATGTTGGCCGGAACTCCTGCATCGGTCTCCGGATCATACAGCTTATCGATGATCTGCTGGGTTACATCATCTCCGTTTAAATCAAACACCTTGTGCCAATGGAAGTGATTCAGTCCGGCAAACTTGTAGATCAGCTCGTCCAGAGTCTTGCCGATCATCTTAGGTTCTTTCATCATGGCGCCTACAGGCACATTGCACAGACCGATGACCTTCTCCCACTTGCCGTAACGGACAACAGCCTCTGTCACCATGCCGCTGGGGTTGGTGAAGTTCACAAGCCATGCGTCGGGACACAGCTCCTTCATATCCTCAACAATGCTTAAAATTACAGGGATCGTTCTGAAAGCCTTAAACATACCGCCTGCACCGTTGGTCTCCTGGCCCAGGATGCCGTAGGATAAGGGGATTCTCTCATCCTTGATTCTGGCGTTCAAAAGACCTACGCGGAACTGGGTGGTGACGAAGTCTGCTCCCGGAAGAGCCTCTCTTCTGTCCAGAGTCAGATGTACCTTCACGTCGTATGGAGAAGCATCCCACATGCGCTGTGCCATCTTGCCCACGATCTCCAGCTTCTCTTTTCCGTCCTCGATGTCCACCAGCCAGATCTCCCTGATGGGAAGCTCCTCATAACGTTTGATGAAGCCTTCCATAAGCTCCGGTGTATAGCTGCTGCCGCCGCCGATGGTTACGATCTTTACAGGTTTCTTTTCCATGATTATCCTCCTCCTATTTGCTGCTGCACTTTTGATATCTCTATTTTCACGGATTTTTTCCTGTTTGTCAATGGTTCTCTGTGCAATAGGTACAGTGTTCTCATGATTCCCGGCTTTTGGGGGTGGTAAAAGAGAACAATGTTCCCTACCCTCTTAAAACAGGGCCATCTTTCAAGATTGGATTGTCCGAATGTCTCCCATCCTCTCTCCCCACGTTCTCGGACTCGCTGGAATATCGGATCTTATCTGCCAAATGTCTGCCATAGTCCCGATTAAAATACCCGGCGTAGACCACATCCAGAAGATACATCACTGACACATTGATTCCAAAGGACCCCAGATTGTTGATCAGCTTCTCCCTGGTGGACACATAAAGGCCGCAGGTACACATAGAGGACAGGGTATTGCTTCCATAGGACGTCACAGCCACTGACATCAGATGCCGCTCCCTCACCTTTTCTGCCACCCGCAGCACCCGGGTGGTCTCCCCGGTGTAAGAGATCAAGAAAAACAGGCTCCCCGGTTCACAGTAGGATGCATGATAAAACCCCTCGTCGGTCTGGGCGCAGATATGGACCAGCTTTCCGATCTTCATCATCTTGTCACGAAACACTTCCGCCACCCCTAACTGGGCGCCGGAGGCGCAGACATAGACCGCAGGTGCCTTCCTCAGCATGTCGACGACCCGGCTTAATGTCTCCGGAACCAGCAGAGACTGGCAGTCCCTGACGATCTCCTCGTAGAGAACCCCGATCTTGTTGGCCACCGTCATGTCCCGGTCCTGCCTGTCAAAAGGAAAATTGGGATCAAGGGACTGAAAATGAGAGGACAGATACAAAAGCTCATTCAGATACTCCTCCCGCAGTTCATTAAATCCCTCATACCCCAGCTTCTGGCAGAAACGAATCACCGTAGAAGGCGCCACATAAAGCTGCCTGGCGATTTGCCGTACGCTGTCCTCCTTCAGGCTCTCCTGCCGCTCCAGCACATAGTCTGCAATCCGTATGTCAATATCCGAAAAATGTTCCCTCTCCTGCAGCTTCTCTTTTACCAGCATGTCTCTTTCCTCGTCTTAGAGCATGTCTGAACATTCATTCCCGCCGGTTTCCCCGGCCTGTTTCAAGGTCCGGAATCCGTGAAGCACAGAATAGATCACCAAAAAGAGAGCAGAACCGATCAAAATCTTTCTCCAGTGTTTTTTCATGTCAAACTCCTTTCAAGGCTCCCTACTTAATAGACATTTGCGAAACTCAAAACTTAGCTGAATATTCTGACAATATGTTCCAGGAAAAGCCATTACACCATGGAGCTGAGACCATAAAAAACAGGATGGCCCTCTGCCCGAGTGTTTTTTGTCCTACTGGGCTCAGCGGAATGCTTGGTGTACGAAGGCTTTGTATGGAATATATGGTCAGAATATTCTCCGGGCTTTGACTTTCGCCATTACCTACTCCCTACTTAAAGTACTCCACACCCGACTCAAACAATCTCATATCCTGTTCCCCGTAGATATTTACGGCCACAGCCTCCCCCCGTCTCTCGGAGTGAGCCATCTTGCCCAGGATTCTTCCGTCCGGGCTGGTGATTCCCTCGATGGCCATATAGGACCCGTTGGGATTCCAGAACTCGTCCATGGTGGGATTGCCCTTGTCGTCCACATACTGAGTGGCCACCTGTCCGTTCTCAAACAGTTTCCTAAGCCACTCTTCACCGGCCACAAACCGCCCCTCCCCGTGGGAAGCCGGGTTGCAGTACACGCCTCCAAGCTTGGCCCCCATAAGCCAGGGAGACTTGTTGGTCATGACCTTGGTGTACACCATCTTGGAAACATGGCGTCCGATGGTATTCATGGTCAGAGTGGGAGAATCCGGGTGCTGTTCCGTCACAGTACCCTCCGTCACCAGCCCCAGCTTGATAAGCGCCTGGAAGCCGTTGCAGATTCCCAGCATCAGTCCGTCCCTCTCCTTAAGAAGCTTTAAGATCTCCTCCCGGATCACCTCATTGCGGAACACGGTGGCAAAGAACTTGGCAGATCCCTCCGGCTCGTCTCCCGCGGAGAACCCTCCCGGGAACATGACGATCTGAGCTTTGGCGATCTCCCTCTTAAACTCCTCCACCGAATCCCGGATATCCGAGGCACCCAGGTTCTTAAACACCCTGTCCGTCACCGTGGCTCCTGCCCGCCGGAAAGCCCTGGCGCTGTCGTACTCACAGTTGGTGCCCGGAAATACAGGGATAAACACATGAGGCTTGGCGGTCTTATTCCGACACACATAGACCTTCCCGCCCTTCTCATTCACATCATAAGGCTCATTCGGCACCGAAACCTGGTCCACTCCCGACACCGTGGGGAACACGTCCTCCAGAGTCTTCGTCCAGGCATCCAGAGCCTCCTCCATGGAGATCACAGTGCTGCCATATTCCAGAGTCCCTCTGTCCGTCACTTCACCGATAACCGTGTAGGTGATAGAAAGCTCCCCTATCTTGCCGTCCGGCACCTCGCAGACGATGCTGCCCCAATCCGGAGCAAAGAAATCTCTTGGGTCCACATTGTGCTCGATCTTCACTCCCAGTTTGTTGCCGAAGGCCATCTTGCTGACCGCCTCCGCCATGCCGTGGCCTTCCACCCCATAGGCGGAGATGATCTTTCCCGCCCTGATATCCCGGGCCAGCTTTCCGTATCCGTCCATAAGCTTGGCATAGACCGGCAGATCGTCTCTGTCTCTCTCCGCTTTCAGCACCACGATCTTGCTGCCCGGCCACTTAAACTCCGGCGTGATGATGTGGCTGTGGCTGGCCACATCCACGGCAAAAGACACAAGAGTCGGCGGAACGTCAATGTCATTGAACGTTCCCGACATGCTGTCCTTGCCGCCGATGGACGGAAGGCCAAAGCCCAGCTGAGCACTGTAGGCCCCCAAAAGAGCGGCAAAAGGCTGGCTCCAGCGGGTGGGGTCCCCGGTCATCCTCCGGAAATACTCCTGGAACGTAAAACGGATCTTCTCGTAGTCACCTCCGGCTGCCACGATCTTGGCCACCGAGGAGACCACCGCATAGACGGCCCCGTGGAACGGACTCCAGCTGGACAGATAGGGGTCAAACCCGTAGCTCATCATGGTCACCGTGTCTGTCTTTCCTTCTAAAACCGGCAATTTCGCCACCATGACCTGGGTCTCTGTCAGCTGATATCTCCCGCCGTAGGGCATAAACACAGAACCGGCGCCGATGGAGCCGTCGAACATCTCCACCAGGCCCTTCTGAGAACATACATTCAGAGAAGACAGAGTCTTAAGCCACCTGTCTCTCACATCGGGAATATCCTCCCTCGCCTCAAAAGGATTGCCCTCATGGCCCGGAACCTCCAGGACCACGGATGCCTCCTGGTGAGCGCCGTTGGTGTCCAGAAAGGCCCGGCTGATGTCCACGATGGTCTTTCCCCTCCAACTCATGACCAGGCGGGGCTCCTCGGTGACCACAGCCACCTCCACAGCCTCCAGATTCTCCTGGGCCGCATAGGCCAAAAACTGCTCCACATCCGTTTTGTCCACCACCACGGCCATCCGCTCCTGGGACTCGGAGATGGCGATCTCCGTGCCGTCCAGCCCGGCGTACTTCTTCGGCACCTTGTCCAAGTCGATCCGAAGCCCCGCCGCCAGCTCACCGATGGCCACCGACACGCCGCCGGCGCCGAAATCATTGCACTTGCGGATCAGACGGCTGACCTCCGGGCGGCGGAATAATCTCTGGATCTTCCGCTCCGTCGGCGCGTTGCCCTTCTGAACCTCGGCTCCGCAGGTCTCGATGGAGCTTTCCGTGTGGACCTTGGAGGAGCCGGTGGCTCCGCCGCAGCCGTCCCTGCCGGTCCGCCCTCCCAAGAGGATAATCCTGTTGCCCGGGTCGGAGGTCTCACGGATCACAGCCTTCCTGGGAGCCGCCCCCATGACCGCCCCGATCTCCATGCGCTTTGCCACATAGTCCGGGTGATAGAGCTCCTTCACATAGCCTGTGGCCAGACCGATCTGGTTGCCGTAGGAACTGTAACCCTGAGCCGCTCCCGTCACCAGCTTCCTCTGAGGCAGCTTGCCGAAAAGAGTCTCACCCAGAGACTTTCTGGGGTCAGCAGCCCCGGTGATGCGCATGGCCTGATACACATAAGTCCTCCCGGACAGCGGGTCCCGGATGGCTCCTCCCAGACAGGTGGCCGCGCCACCGAAAGGCTCGATCTCCGTAGGGTGGTTGTGGGTCTCGTTTTTAAAATTCACCAGCCACTCTTCTTCCGCCCCATCGATCTTGACCGGCACCACGATGCTGCAGGCATTGATCTCGTCGGACACCTCTAAATCCTTCAGTTTCCCCTCCCGGCGCAGCTTCTTCATGGCCATAAGGGCCAGGTCCATCAGGCAGACAAACTTGTCGTCCCTGCCCTCATAGATCTCCTCCCTGTCAGACAGATACTGTTCATAGACCGCCTGGATGGGAGCCCTGTAAGCCCCCTCCGTAAAGATCACGTCCGTAAGCTCTGTCTGGAAGGTGGTGTGACGGCAGTGGTCGGACCAGTAGGTGTCTAAAACCCGGATCTCCGTCATCGTAGGCTCCCTGTGCTCCTCCCCTGCGAAATAGTTCTGTATATGCCGAAAATCCTGAAAAGTCATGGCCAGATTCAGGGAATCATACAGCTCCTTCAGATCAGTCTCACGCAAACCGCAAAAGCCCTCGAACACCTTCACGTCCTCCGGCACCTCAAATACCGCCACCAGGGTCTCCGGCTTCGCATCTTCCGCCTCTCTGGAGTCCACCGGGTTGATACAGAAGGATTTGACGGAATGAACCTCATCCTCCGTGAGTATCCCGGAGATCACATAGGTGGTGGCCGTCCGGATCACCGGCTCCTCGTCCTCCCGCAAAAGCTTCACACACTGCTCCGCAGAATCTGCCCTCTGATCAAACTGTCCCGGAAGATACTCCACGGCAAACACCAGGTCCGACTCCCCCCTCGGGAAATCCTCCTCGTACAGCTCGTCTACAGGCGGCTCGGAAAAAATGGTTCCCTTGGCAGCCTCATAGGTCTCCTCCGACAAGTTCTCGATATCATAGCGAATCAGCACGCGGACGCCTGTCACAGTGCCGATGCCCAGATAGCTTCCGATCTCCCCTGACAGCTCCCGGGCCTTCACGGCAAACTCCGGCTTTTTCTCGACGTAAATCCTCTTTACACTCATGTTGGTGATTTCTCCTTCCTCGTGTGGCTGGATGCGGCCCGGCTCTTGGCGATTCCCTCCCCAGGGCCGATGGACTTTTGGTTGTCTCTCAACAATAAGAATACCACAAGATATTTAATAAGAAAAATTAATATATCTTATGGTATCTATGATTCAGTCTTATAATTTACAGATCCTTCAGATGCGCTCTGTCATTCAGCTCCAGCAGGGTAAATGTCTTGGTATCCGGGTTATAGTCGATGGTAGAGATACTGGCATTCCCCACGATGATATCGTCCTCCTCATCCCTGGACTCATCCCGCAGAAGGTACTCCAGAAGAAATACCACCGTAGCCCCATGGGACACAATGGCCACATCTCCATGGCTTCTGCCCAGGATCTCCTCCACTGCCCTGCCGCATCGCTCATAGACCTCTGTCTGGCTCTCGCCTTCCGGCGGAGCCACATCCACCGGACTTGTGTACCACTGCTCCAGCTCCTTGGGATACCTATCCCGGATCTCCTCCATGGTCATGCCCTCCCAGACGCCGTATCCCACCTCCTCCAGGCCCCGCACCATCTCCACTGGCACCTTCTGGCTGTCTCCGATAGCCTTAGCCGTCTCATAAGCCCTGGTCAGATGGCTGCAGAATACCGTCTCCACCGGCCTCCTCCTCATGCCTTCAGCCAGACAGGAAGCCTGCCTTCTCCCTGTGTCATTGAGAGGGATATCCGTACTTCCCTGTATCTTTCCCGCCACATTCCAGTCTGTCTGGCCATGGCGGATCAAATATAATTTCATCCTTCTGTCCTCTCGCCTTTCCTTATGGTTCCGCCACGCTCATGGCATCCAGCGTGATCTTCATGATATCCCGGATCTCCTCCTGAGGCAGTTCCATGCGCCGTGCCAGCTCCTCCACAGTAGCCTCCCGGCCCAGTTCTCCCGCCAGCTCCTGAGACACATCGCTCAGCCGATTGACCCGGTCCGCCACATTCTGGGCCGTCTCTTGTTCCATCGACTGCTCCTTTATTGCCGCGAGAAGGGCTTCCCGAACCCTGGCTCTTAAGAATTCCCCGAAATCACCGCCCTCATAGGTCTCCACTGCCACAACCAGGGCCATATTGGCCTCCTGGACTAAGTCCCCTGCCGGCACGCCCCGCCCCAGATAGTTCTGCACCTCCTCCAGAACGGTCTTTAGATTCCCCTCGATCAGCCTGTTTCTGGCTGTCCTGTCTCCGGCAGACCACTGCCGTAAAAGCCTGTGATTTTCTGCCTCGTCACAGCCTTCTATCCGGCCTAATTCTCCCAGATACATCTGAAATAGATCTTCCTGCATCGTTTTACTCCTTACTCATGCAACCGCTTTATGATTTTAAACACGATGGCGCCCTCCATCACCAGAGGATGGCTGTGGGCAAAAAACACGATTCCTGCCGCGGGAGACCGGATCTCGCTGACCACATGCCCCTCCAGAGGATCCAGCACCCGGGCCAGCACCTCTCCTCTGGCCACCTCTTTGCCGGGATCTGCCAATCTTCTGTAGATTCCTGCCGCATCGCTTCTCACATTGCGCAGATCCTCCTCGTGAAGCACCGTGGCGATGTACCCGCTGTGGCTGGTGTAGCGAAGGATTCCCATTCTGGTCAGAAATCGGAGAACCGATGCCACAGCCTGCCTGGCGGAAACCTCGTCGATGTGGTCCGTGGCACTGGTGTACACGGAAAACGCACTGGTATCCCAGATCTGCCAGTTGTAGTTTAAGGTGGTGGTGTCCACCGGCCTGGGCTTTCGGATCACCACGTAGGGAAGTCCGAAGAGATTAGCCAGGCTAGGATTCTGAAATCCGGTCTCCATCATGCGCACATGGGGAATGAAATCCCCCGGCATGTAGAAGCTGGTAAACTGGATTCCGCAGCCGTAGTGCTGGATCACGTCAAAGATCCCGGCAGCGATCCTCTGGGTGGTCTCCCCCTGGTCATAACCGGGGAACATCCGATTGATATCCGTATTGTCCAAAGCCCAGAACCGCTTGCCGATGTTCATGGAAAAATGATTGACCGACGGGATCACCAGCACTTCGTTGCCTGACACAAAGGCCCCTCTCTCCTCCAGCTCCTTTAACGCCTTGACCAGCTGGGAACACACATACATCTGCTGGATCTCATTGCCCCTCATGGAACCGATGATACAGGCGGACTTGTCCCCCCTGCCGAAATGATAGCCATAGACCGTCAAGTCATCCCGGTAGGTATTGCCCAGACGAAAGATCATCTCTTTTCTCAATGGTAGTCACCTCCCAGCACTCTGGCGATGAGGGAGCCGCTGTTGACGATGGGGTATTCCCTCAAGGTAAATACCATGCCGTCGCAGGGGGCGCAGAGCACTTCCTCCACCTTTCCTTCCAGGGGATTTAAGATCTCCCCGATCACCTCCCCCTGATGGATGCTGTCCCAGTGGTCCACATGAGGGAGAAAGATGCCGCAGTGGTTGGCATTGACAAATCCCACCTGCCCGTCTGTGGAGATGATGGGCTTCTTGGGGATGATAGTGTCCCCGTCCCAGATTCCCAACTCCTTCATCACACAGAAGATGCCATCCACCAGCTGATCCCCGTACTCTGTGGTGATTCTCATGCCCACACCCATCTCTACCACCAGCGTGGGAACTCCCGCCGTATTCAGGCTGTGGGCCAGAGTCGCCTCCAGGACCGTGGCCGCCCCGTGGATCCACACGTAGTCGATATTCAGCTTCCCGGCAAGGGGGAGGAGCCCTTTGGCCGTCATCTCGCTCATGCGCACCTGGGGGATCTCCCGAAGGAAAATATTGCTGGCATGAATGTCGATGCACAGATCGGCCCCCTCGATATCCCGGATGATCCTGGAGGCCACATACTCCGGCACAGGCCCCTCCTCGCTTCCCGGAAAAATCCGGTTCATGTCCAGGTCAAACATAGGAATACCCCTGGTTATGGAGTCCACTCCCAGAGGGTTCAGTGCCGGGTAGATATCCACGGTTCCCTTCAGATGCCGGATCTCCTCTTTCAGCCTCCGGCCCAGCTCATAACAAACATACTGGCCCTCCAGCTCATCCCCGTGGATTCCCGTTACGATGCAGATTCTCTTTCCTTTTCCGTCACAGCCCTCCGGCTCGATGGTCCGCTTGCGGATCTGAAGCCGCTCATCTACCGGAAGACCTACGGAAACCACAGTCTTAACCATATGATTCCTCTACCTTTACATAGATATTCTGCTTTTGGGATGCAAATCCTTTAAAACAGCCTTTGTCCACAGTACAGTCGCCGAAATCCCTCCCGTGGGACAGCTTGATATAGCCGTCGTCCGCCAGACGGTTGTGGGTGGGGTCAAGCCCGATCCACATACCGCCGTCCCAGACCTCTGTCCACGCGTGGGTGGCTCCCTCCCCCTCCATCATGCCTGCCACATACCTGGCCGGATATCCTGCCATCCGGCACAGGGCAAGAAAGATGTGGGCGTAATCCTGGCAGACCCCCTCTCCCCCCGCCAGCGCCTGGGCCGCCGTGGTGGCCACGCTGGTCTTTCCTGGCACATAGGAAAAATCCTGGTAGAGGCAGTCCATCATCCTCATGGGCAGCCGAAGGTCTCCTTCCGGCCTCTGTCCGCCCTCTTTCGCCCTGCCCCCGATCCGGCCGAAATACTGCCAAAGCCCCTGATCCGGCATGGTATAAGAGGATGGAAAGGAAAACATCGGGTGCAGCGCTTCCTCTCTCCCGGCCCCTCTGTCCACGAAGACCCATCCCCCGGACCACACCTTCAGGCCGTCGTGGGGAGCCATGGCCTCCCCGACACAGGTCCGGTTGCCAAACCCGTCCCTTCCCTCCAAAACCGGACCCGCAGGTTCGATGCCATAGCAAAGGCCGTAGCATCTCTGTGCGCCGTCCTCCATGGGAAGGCAGCGGAACACAAAATGATGCTCCGCTACCGGCATGTCAAAGCTCAGTTCCATCTCATAATGAAACTTAAGTTTCTTCAAATCAAACCACCTCGAACAGATTCCATAAGTTTTCAAGGGCCTCCTCTTTGCGGCTCTTCCACTCCTCCCCCAGGCCGATGATCTCCTTCAGCTTCCTCTCATTCTCAGGGCGATAGGAAAGCCCTGACCGATGAAGCCGGTTCACAAACTTACTGAACTCCTTGTCCACAGCCTTGGCCGGATAGTCCAGACACAGATACAAATCAAGTCTCTCCAGATATTTGCCGCACTTGATGATGTTGCGGCTCACCTCATCCTCCACCTGATCGTCCATACAGCCCCAGAATGCGTTGAGATAATCGATGACCTGCTGCAGGTCATAGACCGGGGCGCTGCTCCTTCCTTTCTCCCCTTTAAGCACATCCAGAGCCATCTGGATGTAGGAAAGAGTGTGGGTTCCCAGCTCCCCTCTCATGACCACCGCGTTGTCAAAGGCCCGCTCCATGTTGCTCAAGATGGAGTTGGGGTCTGTCTGATCAAAGAGATATCTCTGTCCGAACTCCTCCTTGCTCCCGTAGATATCCGGGATGGAGATCTTCTCACAGAATGTCTTGTAAGCCTCCTCATCCCCGTCGATCATCTCGTCATAAAAGTCAAAAAATGTAATCAGCGTGGTCAAAACCCGCTCCCCGTAGCGCCCCAGCCAAAAGAGCCGATCCGCCTTTTCTATCGAGATAACACCCATGTGTCCTTGAAACCTCCTCCCTGGGATGAATTGACGACAAAGGAATCCGGGTTCCTGGAGAACCTGGTGAGACCGCTGGGCCAGACCCTGGTCTCCTTTCCCGAGAGGACAAAGGCCCGCAGATCTGCTTTCCGCAGGACTTCATGATCCCCCTCCACGATCCCCAGATCGATGAAATCGATGACCTCCTGGGCGATAAACCGTCTGGGTTCCCCCCGGATGACCTCTTCCAGCTCCTTTAACTTCTCCTTCGTCAGATCACTTCCGAATATGACGCCGTATCCTCCGGCCTCGGACACATCCTTCACCACCAGGCGGTCCAGGTTCTCCAGGATCCATCTCCGGTCCTTCTCGTAGAACGCCAGGTAGGTAGGGGCATTGCGGAGGATGGCCTCCTCGTGTAAATAATAGTTTATCATATGGGGCACAAAATAGTAAATACCCTTGTCATCCGCCACCCCGTTGCCCGGGGCGTTGACGATGGCTACATTGCCGCTTCGGTACACGTCCATGATACCCGGCACGCCGATGAGAGACTCGGGGAGGAAGCATAAGGGATCCAGATACTCGTCGGACAGCCTGCGGTACACCGCTCCCACCCTCAGTTTCCTGCCGCCGTACTGGCGGTAATACAGGTGATTGTCCTCCACGAACAGATCCTGAGGCATGGAGAGCACGGCCCCGGACCGCTCGGCCAGGTAGGAGTGCTCAAAAAATGCCGCGTTGTACCGGCCCGGCGTCAGCACCACATTGATGCCGCCGGTGTTCACATAGTCCAGCGTCTCCTTGAGCATAGCCGCGTAGCTGCGGTTATCCATGATATGAGTCCTGGAAAAAGTAGACGGAGCCGCCCGTCGGGTCAGTTCTCTGGCGATCATCGGGTAGGAGGCTCCCGACGGGATCCGCAGGTTGTCCTCCAATATGTACCAGTTTTTATCTTTGCCCTGTACCAGATCAATGCCGGAGATATGGCTGTAAATCTTTCCCGGAGGCATAAGGCCCTCGCACTGGGGCAGGTAACCCTTGGAGGAATAGACGAAATCCGCGGGGATCACCCCGTCCTTTATGATCTTTTTTTCCGAGTACACATCTGCCAGAAACAGATTCAGCGCCCTGACTCTCTGGGACAGCCCTCTGTTTAAAAAGTCAAACTCCTCCGCCCCGATGACTCGCGGCAGAGGGTCAAAGGGAAACAGCTGCTCGTGAAACTCTTGATCTTTGTAAATCCCGAACTTTACCCCATACCTTGCAAGCAGACGGTTGATATTCTCCGTGTGATCTACCAGCTCAAACATACTCCCCACTCCTTTCTCCCTAAGCCCAGTTAGGCATTTGTGAAACTCAAAACTTGTCAGAATATTCTCCTGTCTTTGACTTTCGCAATTACCTATAAGCCCGGTTTTCTGATAGAATAAAAGGCACCCAAAATACACTTGAGCGCCTTTACCTGTTACAAATATAACTGATCTTGAGGATTTTGTCAATGGCTCCGGACGGCCTCTTTGCAAATTGGGAAAGTTGTGTTACCATAGACTTGTCTTACCCTTAAGCAGACAGGAAAAACCGCGGAGGATACCCGCCGCCCCGGACTGGAGGTCATCATGGATATCAACTACGAACTGTACAAGGTCTTTTACTATGTGGCTGTCACCCTCAGCTTCTCCGAGGCTTCCAAACAGCTGTTTATCTCCCAGTCAGCCGTGAGCCAGTCCATAAAGGTTCTGGAAAAGAAGCTGAACCAGAAACTGTTTCTCCGCAGCACGAAGAAGGTACAGCTGACCCCGGAGGGAGAGCTTTTGTTCCGCCACATAGAACCGGCCATGAACTTAATCCGTCAGGGGGAGAACCAGCTTCTGGAGGCCGGCGGCCAGGGAGGCGGTCAGCTGCGCATCGGAGCCAGCGATACCATCTGCCGCTACTATCTGGTGCCCTACTTAAGCCGGTTCCACAGGGAACACCCCCACGTCCGCATCAAGGTCACCAACCAGACCTCTATCCTGTGTGTCGGGCTTTTGGACCAGGGACTGGTGGATCTGATCGTCATCAACTATCCCAACTCCGCCCTGCCCAGCACCCATACCCCCCGGTTCATCAACGAGTTCTCCGATGTGTTTGTGGCCAGCAGGGAATTCTATCCTTTAGAGGGCCAGGTCTTAACCTTAAGTCAGCTTCAGTCCTACCCGCTCCTTACCCTGGACCGAAAAAGCACCACCAGTGAATTCCTCCACTCCATGTTCCGCCGCTGTCACCTGGATCTGGTGCCGGAGATCGAGCTGAGCAGCAATGATCTTCTCATCGACCTGGCCCGAATCGGTCTGGGCATCGCCTTTGTGCCGGATTTCTGCATCCCGGCCCAGGACAGAGACCTTTTTGTTCTGCAGTTAAAGGAGGAGCTTCCCCGCCGCCATATGGCGGCGGTATGCAAGGAAAGTCTTCCTCTCCCCCAGGCCGCCAGACAGTTTATGGACATCCTGCAGTCTCCCAGAATTCTCTGACCCGCTGTCCCACGTTATGCCTCGTCACCACCTGGCAGGGCCGCCATTCCCTGGGGAACAGGGCCTGGTATTCCTCTCTCAGAAACCGGTCGTCCATCAGGAGGATCACCCCCTTGTCATCCATGGTCCGAATCACCCGTCCCGCGGCCTGCTGTACCTTGTTCATGCCCGGGTACTGGTAGGCATAGTCAAACCCCTGCCCGTTCTTCTGTTCGAAATATCCTTTTAGGATCTCCTGCTCCGTGCACACCATGGGAAGCCCTGTTCCCACCACCATGACACCGATAAGCCGGTCAGCCTTTAAATCGATGCCCTCGGAGAAGATCCCGCCCATGACGCAGAAGGCCACCAGAGTCTCAGCCCTTGGCTGCTCAAAGGCCTGCAAAAATGCCTCCTTCTCCTCCTCATCCATATGGCTGTTCTGGCACAGAAGGCGAAACCTGCGATCTTCCTCACCCTCCTCCCACAGCTCTCTCACCTGATCCATGTACTGGTAAGAAGGGAAAAATACCATGTAATTGCCTTTCCTCTGTGCGGCCACCTCCCGGATATAGGCACAGACTTTCTCGAACTCTCTTCGGTTCCTTCTTGTATACCGGCTGCTCACGTCCCCGGCCACAGCCAAGAGACGGTTTGCCCTTGGGAACGGGGAGTCGACATACACCGCATAGTCCTCCGGATTGCCGCTGAGCAGTTCTTTATAGTACATGACAGGCAGAAGGGTGGCAGAGAAAAACACGGTGGAACGGCCTTTCTCCATACATGCTTTCAGATGGGCAGCCGGGTTCATGCAGAACAGCTTCAGCACAAACCGCCCGTCCGGCTGTACCTGGGAATAGATGCGGTAGGCCTCGTCCATAGTGTCAAAGATTCCCAGGAAATCTCTCAGCTGAAAGTAAAAGTCCAGCACCAGATCCCGGTCCTCAAACTCTCTGTGCTCATCCATATAGGTCTCTAAGGCGCCGAACAGGGACATGGCCACCGACACCAGATGGTTGATGCTCTCGTGGATCACATAAGTCTCACCCTCCCGCTTCATCTCCAGAAGCTGTCTGTTGCACCGGTCCAGAAGCCGTGTCAGGGCCGGCGCCCTGGACTTTAACACCTTTTTCACGGTCAGCACGTCCTCCTTGACCAAAGCGGCGCTGTACATCTCTCTGCCTCTGGACACCAGGTTGTGGGCCTCATCTACCAAAAACAGATACTCCCCCGACATCCCGTCGGAAAAGTATCTTCTCAATCTGGCATTGGGGTCAAAGACATAGTTGTAATCACAGATCACCCCGTCCACCCAGTTGCTGATATCCAGACAAAATTCAAAGGGGCACACCTGATACTGTCTGGCATACCGGACGATCTTCTCTCTGGTGATGACAAACTCCCGGTGAATGATCTCATAGACCCCGTCGTTGACCCGGTCAAAATGGCCTTTGGCCCAGGGGCACATATCCGGATTACACTGGGGCGTGTCCAGAAAACACAGCTTGTCCTTAGCCGTTATGGTCACGGTCCTCAGATACATACCCCGCTCCTGAAGGATACCCAACGTCTCCTCCGCCACGCTTCTGGTGATGGTCTTGGCCGTCAGGTAGAACAGCTTCTCCACGTGTCCCTCCCCCATGGCCTTCAGCCCCGGATAGATGACGGACAGAGTCTTTCCCACTCCTGTGGGGGCCTGGATAAACAGATCCCGCCGCCTGGCTATGGCGCGGTACACCGACACAGCCAGATCTCTCTGCCCCTCCCGGTAAGGGTAAGGGAATTCCAGCTCCCTCAGAGACTGATCTCGCCGCAGGCCATGGTGATACAGGTATCTGGCCCATTTCACATACTCGTGAATCAGTCCCTGAAACCACCGGGTCAGCTCCTCATAGGAATAATCCCTGGAAAATCTGCGGATCCTTTCGCTCTCCAGCTGACAGTAGGTCACCTGGATGGCTATCCCGGTCAGGCCGTGGTCAAAGCAGTAGATATAACCGTAGCACCTGGCCTGGGCCAAGTGGATCTCCATCGGCTCCTCTAAGCGGTCCACATCCAGGTAAACACCCTTGATCTCGTCGATGGTGACACCGGACGGCCCGGTGATGATGCCATCGGCCCGCCCCTCCACGGCGATGGAGAATTCCCCTTCATCCACCACATGCTTTAAGACCACCTCCGCCCGGTACTCTGCCCCCATGGATTTCTGGATCTTTCTGTGAATCCGGCTTCCCGCCTCCATGGCGTTCTTCTGGGAGCCTGCTGTCTGGCGGTTGTCCAAGTCCCCGCTTCGCATGACAAACTCTACCAGATTGCGGACGGATATGCGAATCATCGTCGTCTTGTTTCTCTCTGTGCGCTCCAGCGGACTGCCCTCCTGCTTTCTTACTTGTGTTCTTTCCTATTCGTTGCGGATCGCCGCCAGAGGGCTTAATCTCATGGCCCGAAGGGACGGGAAGAATCCTGCCACCATGCCCACCAGGATGGCGAAGACCACCGCTGAGGCGGACAGCCACAGTGGAATCCTGGAGATATCTCCCTCGATGCCCATCATGATCTGTCCGATGCCCAGGTAGTTGTTCATCACATAGGAGACAGTATAACTGATGATCAGCCCTACCACGCCTCCCATAAATCCGATGAACCCGGATTCCATCAAAAACATGTTGCGGATGTTGCCCATGTCACAGCCAAGGACCTTGATCACGCCGATCTCCTTAGTCCTCTCATAGATGGACATCATCATGGTGTTGGCGATGCCGATGGCCGCCACAAACAGGGAGATGGCGCCGATGCCTCCTAAGACCAGCTGGATCACGTCATAAGTCTGCTGGGACTGCTCGATCCACTGCATCTGGCTGTTGGCCTCATAACCCATATCGGTGATCATCTGCTGGACATCGGTCACGTTGGCCATATCGTCCACAAACACCATAGCCCGGTCATAGATGAAATAGGGGTAGGCTTTTCCCTTCTTGTTGGTAGGCTGGCCCGGAATGGGCTTCTTCTTGTAGATCTGCTTCAACAGGGTCTTCAAGGCATCGATCTCCGTATATACCGAATAGGCATAAGAGTTGTAATCGTCCACACCGCCCTCCACCACGCCCGCCGCGTTGATCATATACTTCTTGGGAGGCTTCACCTGACTCTCCCCTCCGCCCCTGGACTGATAGTAAGCATCCGTGTCAAAGATGACAAACATAGGTTTGTTCATGTAATCGATGTCCGGCAGCTCCCCGGTCTCCCAGTAGCCCTCCCCGGTCTTGCTGTTATAGAATCTCTGGATGATCCAGTTTCCATAGATCAGCTTCAGCTCACTGCCCTCCTCCGGCACTTCTCCCTCTCCCAGCGGAATCTGCTCCAGATACTGGCGGCTGACTCCGGTAAGCTGCATAGAGGTCTCATAGACCCCCTGTTTGAGGATCACATAGGTATTCAGCATAGGGGATACTCCCTTTACATGGTCCAGACGCTCAAAATTCTTTAACACCTCGTCCGTGAGGAAGGTGGACTCCGCATCTCCGGAATCGGAACCTCCGAAATAGTTGTTGGAGTAGATGTCTATAGTGGTCATGTCCCCGTAGGAGGCATACTGCTCCAGCATCAGAGCATTGAGTCCGATCCCCAGAGACACCATAATCACCACCGAGGCCACGCCGATGATAACCCCCAGAACCGTCAGGGCCGTCCGAAGCTTCCGCCGCCTCAAGTTATTGACGCTCATCACGAGCAGATCAAGAAATCTCATCGTCTAAATCATCCTCTTCCTGCTGGGCTTTTTTCTTCTTTTTCCAGCGGATTACCAACACTGCTGCCGCCGCCAGAACCACTGCCGCTGCCGCCGCCAGCTGAATCTTATACTTCCCGAAGAAGGAACCGTCCTCCGCAGGCACATTGTCCCCGAACTCTCCCACTTCGATATCCATGCCGAAGTTCTCCTCCATGGCTTCCGTGACAAACAGGGAAAGCTCCTTCTCCACTGCTTCCTGGACCTCTCCGTTCTCGTCCTCGTAGGTGATGAGAACCTTCACCTTCCCCTCGTCCATGGTGGGGGCGACGGCGGACAGCATCACGTCTACATTGCCGGTCTCGCCGGGTTTGATATTGCCCACATAGGTATCCGTGGGCTGGATGGAATCCGCCTCAAAGGCCACCATCACATTGTAGAGGATCACCTTTCCCGTGTTGTTGATGGGAAACATGATGTTGGTCTCTGAGCCTACGCTCAGATTGTCCGGCATCACCTCCATAGTTCCCGTGTTCAGCCTGGCGATCTGCCGGATAGGGATATCGATGGTCACCGATTCCGACGCGTTCTTAAACTCCGGGCTGTCATAGGTCTCCTTGATAGTCAGCGCGTAGGAACGCTGGTCGATTCCTGCCCGGGACAACAGATCGATGGTCAGCTCCGTCACCTCACCTGCCCCAAGAGAGTTGACCACCACCGACGAAGAGCCGGAGGCGGTGGTAAACACAGAGCTGTTGTCCACCTTCTCTGATTCTAAGGAAAACAGGATGTTGCTGGCAGCGATGCTGGATGATGCGTTCTTCATCCGAAGAACCAGCCTAAACGGCTCGCCGGCGATGATGGTCTTCGGCTCCGTCTCGAAGCTGTCCACCACGATTCTGGCCTTGGTTCTGTCGTTCTCGTTAAACTCCCCGCTGGTGTCGTCCTTGTCCTTGTTCTTTATATGAACCCAGAAGGTCTTCTCCTCCTTCATGATCTGCCCTGTGGCCGTCTCCCGGTAGTAGATCTCAAACTTGATGGGATAATAGCCGGAGTAGGCATCGGACCGGATGGCCATGCTGTAAGGCAGCTGCACCACCTCCCCGGGATCCATCTTCTCGAAATTCCTGTCATAGTTTCCGTCATTGATGTCAAAGGGAAACACATTGGTATCCTTGTCCAGGACCATGACCACATTCACGTCTCTGGCCTCGGAGAGACCCTTGTTGCGCATGTTGATAGAAAAGTTCATCACATTGGGGTAGACGCCGTAGGGAGTAGCCTGGCCTTCTCCCAGCACAAAGCCTACCTCCTTATCATCCTCATCCTCCTCGTCCTTTCCCCCTGTGGACTTGCTGATCCAGATGTTCACATACTCGGTGGTGGTGGCCTTGTTGCCCTTGCTGGTCACCTCGATCTCCACGGCATAGTAGCCCTCCGCCAGGTCGGAGCGAACCCGGGCGGGAAGGGAAGCGCTCCTGCTGCTTCCCGCCTTGATGGTTCCCAGATACTTGGACTCAAAGGTGCCCGCGGTCACCTCAAAGGGAAATATGTATTCGCCGTCCTCTCCTCCGGGCGAGGCGATGTAGGAACCGCTGTTGTAGATAGCGACCCTTACGTCTTCCCAGTCCTCCCCGCTGTCGTTCTTCACGGTAAAGGTTACATTCATCCGCTTCCCGGTCTTGCCCTTGGGCACAGTCTGGGAGATGATCACATCATTGTCGCTGGTGTCGATCAGCTCGGCTCTGCCGGTCACCGGCGGCATGCCGGCGACAAACATGACACATGCCATCAGAAGAACCAGTCCTCTTGTTATCCTGCCGTTTTTCATCACTCAATTTCCTCCTCATCTTCATGGTGGCATTCTTCTATCTTAAAGATCTTGCCGTCTACGATGTGAAACTGCCTGTCCGCGTAGGAGGCCAGATGGTTGTCATGGGTTACCATGACCAGGGTCTGATTCTGCTCCCTGACGATCCGCCTCATCAGCTTTAAGATCTCCATAGTCGTCTTGGAATCCAGGTTTCCCGTAGGCTCATCGGCAAAGATGATCCGCGGATTCACCGCCAGTGCCCTGGCGATGCCCACCCTCTGCTGCTGTCCTCCGGACATGGCGTTGGCCATGTGATTCATCTGCTTCTCCAGTCCCACCAGCTTCAGATACTTCCTGGCGATCTCGTTTCTCTTCCGTCTGGGCATCCCGCGGAAGGACAGAGGCAGCGCCACATTCTCCACCGCATTCAGAGTTTTCAGCAGGTTGTAGGACTGAAAGATAAATCCCACCCGCTTCCGCCGAAATGCCACCAGCTCGTTCTCTTTCATCTTCTCGATATGGATCTTGTCGATGACGATCTCTCCCCTGGTAGGCTTCTCAAGACCGGCCAGCATGTTGAGCAGGGTGGACTTCCCCGACCCGGATGGCCCTACGATGGCGCAGAATTCTCCCCGGTACATGGTAAAATCCACTCCTCCAAGGGCGTACACCTTCGTCTCCCCCACCCGATAGATCTTATATAGATTCTTCACCTCAATAATCGGTGTTCTTGTATTTGCCCCGGTCACTTGTCTCTCCTCTCTGCTCCCCCGGCAAACCGCACACGGTCACTCCATGCCGGAATCTTCCTTCTTATATCTTACAACCAGACCCGCTGTTTGTCCCATAAAATATTCTTAATGTTCTTTACGGTTTTCTTACCTGACACAGGCCGTAAGGAATCCTCCCGTCTCACGGCGGATCCCTCCTTGCGACATAAGTATATCTGGGCGTTTGCGAAACTCAAAACTTGGCTGAATATTCTGACAATATATTCCAGGAAAAGCCATTACACCATGGAGCTGAGACCATAAAAAACAGGAGGGCCCTCTGCCCGAGTGTTTTTTGTCCTACTGGGCTCAGTGGAATG
>JAAWBS010000069.1 GCA_022792815.1 Hungatella sp. | reverse complement strand
CCGCTGAGGATGGCATAAAGGGGAGATTCCTTAAGCATGCGGCACCAGACAGTGATGGAAGTAACTTTCAGTTTCAAAGCGAGCAGATAGGAGCGCAGCATGCAGGAGGGGAGCCTTGGTTCCGGGCCCAAAACAGAGTAACATTCCTGCATGATAGAATCCGTCTTGGAAAGATCGAGAAACCAGAACTGCACGATATAATCCCAGGTGCTTTTGGGAAGCACAAAGGGATCCGGGTAAAATTTAAGGAACTGGGATACAAAAGTATCCTGAAAGGCGGCATGACCGCCAGGGTTATAAGGTAACATCAAAAATCGCCTCCAATCAAAAAATGTACTTTTTGATCAAGGGCGCGAAGCGCCGCATTTTTTAACTGGTTTGTCAAGTGTTTTAGAGAAAAAGGTGGGTGATTTTTGAAAAATAGGTTCTGAAAGCCCCATGAAATAAGGGCTGAAGATTCCGAGAAGTTATAAGAGTGTCAAAGGAGGAAACAAATGGATCAAACATTTATGAAAGAGAAAAAGATTTTGCCGCTGGTGCTGACCATGTCTCTGCCCATGGTAATCTCCATGGCGGTCAGCTCTCTCTATAACATTATTGACAGCTATTTTGTAGCCAGGATCGGCGAACATGCCATTACCGCCCTGTCCCTTGTCTTTCCTGTGCAGAACCTAATCAATGCCCTGGCCATCGGCTTCGGCATCAGCATCAATGCGAGAATCGCTTTTTATACCGGCGCCGGGGATCAGCTGCGGGCAGACAAGACCGCCACCCTGGGGGTTCTTTTCAGCTTTTTCCACGGAGTCCTTATGATGGCCGTATGTATCCTCTGGATGCCTGTGTTTTTAAGGAAATTCTCGTCGGATCCGGAGATTATCCGCCTGGCCTTACTCTATTCAAACAGGGCTTTCCTGTTTTCCCCGGTCATCACTCTGGGATTGTGTTTTGAGAAAATTTTTCAGTCTCTGGGAAAGATGAAGCTGACTATGGTCAGCATGATGTGCGGATGCGCTGCCAATATTATTCTGGATCCGATTATGATATTCGGAATCGGGTCATTTCCGGCCATGGGGATCTCCGGAGCCGCATACGCCACAGGAATCGGCCAGTGCCTTACCCTTATGGTCTATGTGCTGCTCTATAGGTTCTGCCGCCTGCCCATAAACATAAGATGGCAGTACGGGCGTCCCGATGCCGCCATTATCAGGCAATTGTACTCCACCGGAATCCCGGCAGCACTGAATCTGGCTCTGCCCTCTCTGCTGATTTCCGCGTTAAACGGGCTTCTGGCCGGTTTTTCCGAAAAATATGTCCTCGTGCTGGGAGTATATTATAAGCTGCAGACCTTTATCTATCTCAGCGCCAACGGCATCATCCAGGGGATCCGGCCTCTGGTCGGCTACAATTACGGCGCCGGAGAATACAGGCGTGTAAAGAGCATTTATAAGACTGCCCTGACTATGACCATGTCCATTATGGTTCTCGGAACCATCCTGTCATGGGCCGTCCCGGAACGGCTCATCGGATTATTCACAGACAATGCCGAAACCGTAAACCTGGGCGTCGGCGCGCTGCACAAGATCAGCCTGGGATTTATTGTCTCCGCCGTATCCGTCACCTGCTCCGGCGTCCTGGAGGGACTGGGAAAAGGATTTCCCTCCCTGCTGTTATCCCTGCTGAGAAACGCGGTATTCATGATACCCGCGGCCTGTCTGCTCAGCAGGTTCTTCGGAGCGGATGGCGTATGGTGGGCCTTCGGTGTCACCGAACTGGTGTGTGCGAAAGCTGCATGGCATCTGTACAGGAGAAAAGCTCCCGCTGCCTCTTAAACGAGGCTGTCAGCATTCAGATATAGTCGGAGATATAGGGCGACTCATGGAGCAGTACGTCATCCAGCCTCTGCACGGAACTCTCGCTTCCCTGTATGCGTTCCCGGCGATACAGCTGAACCGCCGTTTTATAGCCCAGGAACAGCGTTGTCAAAGTTCCTATGGACATGGATACCCGGTACTGTGCCGGACCATCTGTCAGACGGCAGCGCCCCTGATGAAACAGAATGTGAAACGTACCCTGATTCCAGTCCAGAACCGGGTCGGTAATTTCAAAGGCAATACATACATTCTCTTCCTGTGGATCGCATCGGTAATCCTTTAAAAACATCTCCACATCGATGATCCTCCCCATGATGTAGGGGCGTATGGTTTCCTTGATATCTCCGTCATCCATATCAAAGGCAACCGGCTCATTAAAGTAAGTATTCCCCCGCACTTCGTCAATCATGGAGTCATGGGCATGGATATACTGCCACAGCCCGTTTTGAGCCTCACGGTTCAGATAGATCATTTCTTTAATATACATGACATCGCTCCGGATCAGGTAGACCATATAGCCGGAAGGTTCTTCCTTTTCCGTATAGTAAATGGCGACTACGGTGTCATCGTCTGCCCATCTCCAGTACTCCTCCCATGCCAGAGAGTTCCGAAACAGGCATCCATGGGTCTGCCGTGCAAAAGCCGTATGCAGATCCATAAAATCCGGACTGTCCCAGCCGACCCGGCGGACAAACCCGGATGTCCCGGCCTTTGACGGAATCTGCCTGTCCTTTATGACATAGGAGATCTTGTTGGAGATGATCTCCCAGCCGAATTTTCGGTATAATGGGATGGAGTAGGGATAGAGAAGCGCGAGAGACTGTTTTTTCTCCCTCATTCCCATAAGACTTTTTTTCATCAGTCTTGACATGATACCCTTACCGGAATATTCCGGGTAGGTAGACACACTGGTGATAAACCCAACCGGAAAAATACCGCCGTAAACGTCCATCTTCAGCGGATAGACCGCAAACTGGGAAACCAGTGTCTCTTTGTCATAGCAGCCCAGGATATCCGCCCTCTCCAGAACAGGAAATTTTGATTGCTTGATCTCTTCATCGCCCCATCCGTATTTGGCCAGGTCCTGTTCCGTCACCTGGAAGGCATAGCGGAGCAGCCTGTTGTACTGCTCCAGATCCCGGGTAGTCAGGTTTCGTATGGTGTAATGTTTGTTGTTATTTCCATTCATGTTATCTGTTCTCCAAAGGAAGCTTTTGGGCCTCCTCCTTTAAATAATTTGCAAAATGTTCCACTGCCTTCACGAATTCATGGGAAAACCCTTCAAGGGTCTTCTCCATGGCACGCCTTTCTATCTCATAAAACTGATTCAGAATAGGCCCGGCAAACTCCCGGCCCTTTTCGGTAATCCTGATCGTCTTTTCCTTCATCTGACCGGCAGGGTCAAGAACCACATACCCGGCCTCGGCACACTCTCTCACGATGGTATTGATGGTGGTTTTCGGGATCAGCCACTGCTCACAGATCTCTTTCTGAGAATGAGGCAGCCCGTCGTCCAGTGCATAGAACAACGCCAGTGTATTATATTTGATGCCGATCTTCCTGGCGCCCATGGTGTAGATGCCGTCAATCATGTTGACGCAGATCATAATCTTTCTGATCCCTTCCCGGAAATACTCCATATATCCTCTCCCTTCCTCACAAAAAGAATATCGGTAATTGGGAAAGCCAAAGTTGAGAGAATATTCTGAAAATATATTCGGCCAAGTTTGGAGTTTCCCGGCTGCCTGTAAAAAGACAACAGTACGAATTCATATTAATCTCAATATAATACGAATTCGTACTGTTGTCAAGACGTTTCTCCTAATTACGATCCGAATATTTCTCCGGATAGAACTCTTTCACCGCTTCGGCTCGGTTGATCAGCACGTCCGCCCACGCATAATCAGCTACAAAGACCGTATAATCGTCCGGATCTTTCGGAATGTTAGGCAGAATATTGGCCTGGTTCAAATGGCTGGAAAGGGCGATATCCACCGGTATCCTGGCCAGTTCATAGCAGTCCCTGACAAACCGGTGAGCCATCTCCTCCGGGTAACCGTCTGCCTTCAGCTGCTCGGGCCGCATCATAGGGTTCACTCCCAGACCGCCGTGGAGAGCAACCTGATAAGTTTTTCCGGTTTTCTCGTCCGTATCCTCGAAGAAAAAACTGGTGACGCCCGGTGTATGGCCGGGACAGAGTTTGGTCCGGATGGTCATGTTGCCCATGACGATGGGCTTGTCATCATCAAAAAAGTTGGTGGCCGTATACGGGGTGTCTGCCCGCTTGCCGGACATCACTGCCTCCTGGGAATCTGCCGAAACCCAGGTCATCGTCCGTCTGCCTTCCACTTCCTTGACGATGCCTACCTGGTTCTCATGCTTTATATGCTCTTCCTCATCCTCCCTGGAGATCCAGATCTCGGCGCCGGACAGCTCTTTAATCACCCTGGCATTGCAGGAATGATCCCCGTGCCAGTGAGTGAGGAAGATCTTCTTAATATCCCTGGGGCTGTGTCCGGATGCCCAGATCCGGTCGATCACCAGATAACAGGTCTCCGCGTTGAGTCCTGTGTCGATCAGAATACAGCCGTCGCCTGTATCGATCAGAAATACGGCTACATTATCCTGTCCTCCTACATTCCATACATGAGGGGCATTGCGGTAAGCAGGGACTGCGTGCTCCCAGTGTGTGTGCATGGTTTTGTTGTCAAGACGGCCTGTGGTAGGCGCATAAAAGAATTTCTTTTCCATAGTATGTTTCCTTTCTTTTTCTTTTTTCTGCCTGTCCTATCCGTAGATGGGGAACCAGAAGTTGGCGGACAGGGAGATGGTCACAATAGCGATAATAATGTAGGGAATGGTAAATTTAAGTACCTTTGACACTTCATAGTTGCCTGCCGCATAGATGAGAGCCGTCTCTGCCGCTCCGGAAGGAAATCCCAATGAGATTACGTTGGCGATGGCGATGATCAGCATGACGCCTCTGGGATCCCATCCTCCTGCCAGACATACCGTAGCAGCCACCGTATAAAGGATATTGGAGGTTGCCGAGTTGGACATGACTGTGGTCATCACGATGCAGACCGTAGTAAAGAGGAATGTAACCATCAGAGAGCTGGGATTGCCGCCAAGAATGCTTAAGATCCCGTTGCCGATCATGTCCCCTGCGGCCGGGGCCACATACATCAGACTGCCCGTCCATTTGTTAAGGACCAGTACAGCCATAACCGCCGTAAATACGATATAAACCAGCTTCTCCTGAGCCTTGGGCAGTACGGGAGTCTCCTTCACATCCTTCAAGCCGCTGGTGCTGATCTTTCCCTCTTTTGGCAGCACCCTCCAGAAGATCAGACAGTAGATGGTGAGGCATACAACGGGAAGAATCATAACCTTGAATTTGTCGAACATCTGCAGCATGTAGGCCTCTTCCGTGATGATAGTGGCATAGCGGGCATTGATGGTAGCAAATGCGGTGGCACCCATGCCGATGGGAAGAAAGCCCTTCCACGCACAGGAGATGCCGAGCATAGGCATCAGCAGACGGCTTGGGGTAACCTCACCGTCATTGCTCATGGTGGTAAGGAACACTACCATAATCGAAAATGTGGCCGTGGCAGGAATAAACTGGACGAAAGCGATAACCACCAGGTAAAAGAAAACGATGAGGATCATACCGGTCTTTCCGCTTAAATCGTCTACCTTCTTCCTGATCATGGGAACCAGGCTGGTCTTGGTGATGGCCGAACTTAAGGCCATCATAGGCGCTACCAGAATAATGGACTGGTTGGTAAACCCGGCAAAGGCTTCCGCTGGTTTGAGAATACCGAAGACAGCCAGCAGGGTACAGCAGGTCATAGTGGTGATGCCCATAGGATACTTCTGCCATACGAACATAAAAATCATAAATGCCAGAATCAACAGCGTAATGATAAGTTGGGTATTCATAGCTCTTCCTTCCTCTTGTGAAATATCATGGAATTTCCAGATTTCCACAATAGTATTTCAGATAAAATCATGATTTCTCTTTGTTACACTCAAATTATAATTGTTTATTTCGTATAAGTACACTTAGTATTTTTGTAATTAAACTTAATATATTTATAATAGACAACTCCTATTCAACCCACCCATTTATTACAAGCCGCCCGACAGCCCTGCTTTGGCGATATCCGCAATCCGGCCTGTCGGCCTTCTTGCGGTCGACTGCAAGATATGCTATAATCTGAGAAGAAATGATTCCAACTATCATTTACTATTATTGTCACACAAAGGAGAACCCTTATGAAACCAACTTACATATTGCCTCTCTTGGTGCTTGGCTCATCTGTGATGATATTCGGCTGTACCAAGAAACACGAAGAGGTTGACTTATCCGGCATCCACACCACGGCGGCGGTGAGGGAGACCATGGCTCCCACCACGGCTGCCGTGGAAGTGACCTCCTCTGCCCCCACAGAGGCTTCGCAGGAGGTAGACGGCTCCGCACTCAACGTATCGGCAGCAGTCGAGACCTTCAAAGATACCTCCCATGGTTCCGTCTCCATCCAGTATCCGGTAGTCTCCAATTTAAGTGACTCCAAAACTCAGGAAGAAGTGAACCGGCTTCTTCTGGCTAACGCCACTGCCATCATCGGCTCCATCACTGCAGAGGACTCTGTAACCATAGACATCTCCTGCAAAGTCATTTCCGTTGACCGCAGCCGCCTGACTGCCGTCTATAAAGGCACCATGCAGGTTCAGGGCAGCCCTTATCCCACCAATGTATTTTACACCAACACGGTGGATCTCAAACAGGTCCAAAGCCTTGGCTTCAACGATTATTCCGACGCCTACACCATGGCCGGCTATGTCATGTCCGACGATGTACAGTTCTATCAGTCTACAGCCGACCTGAACCAGGCCCTGTTGAGCCACCGGGCCGCCATGTCCGTAGAGCAGTACACTCAGCTGTTTGACCAGGCCGATTTTCCCTTAAGTTCCACCGAGGACGGCTTTTTTCCCGAGTCGTTCAGCTACACTCACGAGGGAGTGCTTTACTTCTCGATTCCGGTGCCCCATCCATTGGGAGATTATGCCATTGTCACCTTTAACATTGACGGCAAATAGGCTTTTTCATCGCCCTGCTCTTGTCTGCTATCAACCGGACACCTGTCCGCATAAAAGAAAGGAACCTATACTATGGAACATGTAACGGTTTTTGACCACCCGCTGATCCAGCACAAGATCTCCAAACTGAGAGACAAGCTCACGGGGACCAATGAGTTCCGGGCCCTGATCGAGGAGATCGCCATGCTCATGGGATACGAAGCCCTTCGGGATCTTCCTCTGGAAGATGTAGAGGTGGAGACTCCCATCGAGACCTGCATGACCCCCATGATCGCAGGGAAGAAACTGGCGATCGTCCCGATTCTCCGGGCAGGCCTGGGGATGGTAAACGGGATCCTGGCCTTGGTCCCCTCCGCCAAAGTAGGCCACATCGGGCTTTACCGGGACGAGAACACCCACGAACCCCACGAATACTACTGTAAGCTTCCAAGCCCCATTGACCAGCGCACCATTGTAGTCACGGATCCCATGCTGGCTACCGGCGGCTCCGCTGTGGCCGCAGTGAATTTTATCAAGAACCACGGCGGCAGAACCATTAAGTTTATGTCCATCATCGCGGCCCCCGAGGGGCTGGCCCGTCTTCATGAAGCCCACCCTGACATCCACATCTATGTGGGACATTTAGATCGATGCCTCAACGAAAATGCCTACATCTGCCCCGGACTGGGCGATGCGGGGGACCGGATTTTCGGAACAAAATAATCCGTCTGTCCTGCCAATAAAAAAAGGCCATAAGTCGATTTATGGCCTTTTTTTCTACCGCTCCTCTTTCTCCACCACAGCTCCCTCTCTCTTGTAGATAGAGTTTCCGTTGACGCAGCCCCTTACACTGGAAAGAGGATAGATATTGCTGTGGCTGCCAATGACCGTTCCCGGATTCAGCACCGAACCACATCCCACCTCCACATAATCTCCGATGGCTGCACCGAATTTCTTCAGTCCGGTCTCAATATCACCCTCCTCCCCGTGGACTTTCACCAACGTCTTGTCAGATTTTACATTGGAAGTCAGGGAGGAAGCCCCCATATGGGACTTGTATCCCAAAATGGAATCACCTACATAGTTATAATGAGGCACCTGGACACGGTTAAAGAGAATCACATTTTTCAGTTCCGTGGAGTTGCCCACCACAGCCCCTTCCCCCACCAGTACATTGCCCCGGATAAATGCTCCCGGCCGCACTTCCACATCCTTTCCCAAAATCATCGGCCCTTTCAGAGTAGCCATCGGCGAAACGGAGGCTGTTTTATGAATCCAGATGTCTGCCCCCCTCTTGTCGTATTCATCCTCTGACAGATTTTCTCCGATTTTTTTAATGATCTCGCCGATGTGGGGAAGCACCTCCCAGGGATAGGTATACTCTGCCAGATATGCCCCTGCCATGGTTTTTTCCGTATCGTACAACGCCCTGATGGTCATCTGCTCTCGTTTCATAGTCTGTCTCCTCTCTGCCCCAGGCCATGCCTGGCAAACCTTTTTATTTGTCCTTTACCATATAGTACTTCGACGAGGCATCAAAATATTCTCTCAATTGGTACTGATTATTGAGCCTCAGCACAGTCTGGGTTCTCCCTGCCACAAAGCGCTCCAGCTTCTCCATGTATTCAGCCGGAGTAATGGTTCCCTCCGCCACATAGGTAAGCCCCTTTTCCCAGCTGGCCGTCAGATCCGGGTTTAAAAGCTGGCGGATGGAGGCGCTGACCACATCAAAGATCATCTCTCCCAAAAGGGTAGGGGTGATCACCTGGGTCTTGCCGTTTAATGCCATATACTTGATATTCACCAGTTTTTTCAGAATCTCTGCCCTGGTGGCGCTGGTTCCGATGCCGCTGCCCTTGATCTGAGCCCGCAATTCCTCATCCTCGATCAGCTGTCCCGCGTTTTCCATGGCCAGAATCATGGAACCGGAAGTATAGCGTTTCGGAGGAGATGTCTCCCCCTCTTTGATGGCAAAGCCGCTGATATCCAAAACCATCCCCTTTTTCAGGCTTCCCAGCATCTTGATAAATTCCGGATTATCCACATTCTTCTGGAATTGGTCGCCGCCCTCTTTCTCCTTCGCTCCCTCCGGGTTCTCCTCGTCTCCCGCCGTCTTTTTTTCGTCGGTCCGGGCCCCTGCCGCCGTCTTTTTCCCGGCGCCGGACACGTCTGCTACTCTCAGATATCCCTGATCCACCAGCACCCGGAACCCGGCAAAAAAATGTTCCTTCATCCGAACCATCTCCAGACTGAACTTCCGGTAGACAGCAGGCGGATAGAAGATGCTCAGGAACCTTCTGACAATCACCTCATAGACTTTGAAAGACAAGGGGGACAGGCCTTTGAGGGCCGAAAGCCCCTGACCCGTGGGAATGATAGCGTAATGGTCCGTGATCTGCTTGTCATTGACATACCGGGTCTTTCCGATCCCTTTATATGTCCCGGCCTCCAGAATCTCCCCTGCAAACCCGGCTGCCAGTTCGAAGCCTTTCAGCCCTCCGATATTTTTATGAATCTCTTTTGCCACCGCCGTGGACAGTACCCTGGCATCTGTCCTGGGGTAAGTGACCAGTTTTTTTTCATACAGCTCCTGAACGATCTTAAGCGTCTCGTCCGGGCTGATTTTGAACATTTTTGAACAACCATTCTGCAGCTCCGCCAGATTATAGAGAAGCGGAGGGTTCCTGGTCTCCTTCTTCTTTTCGATCCTGGCCAGCTCTGCAAGAAGAGGAGGATCCTTTGAGAGAAAACCGATCAGCTCTTCGGCATATTTTCTCTCCTTAAACCCGTTGTCCTTGTACAAAAACGGGGTCTCAAAATACTTGGAACCCGCCACACTCCGCCACTCTGCGTCAAAGTTCATTCCCTGACTGACAAAGGTACCCAGAACCCGGTAGAAAGGAGTTTTCACAAAACTGCGGATCTCCCTCTCCCTGCGCACAACCATGCCCAGGACACAGGTCATCACCCGGCCCACTGACAGGACAGTCCGGTCTGTCTTAAGAAAATTGGAGATGGTATTTCCGTATTTTAGGGTGAGCAGGCGCGAAAAATTGATCCCCATCAGATAGTCTTCCTTAGCCCGGAGATAGGCGGACGCCGAGAGATTGTCGTATGCACTCCAGTCTCTGGCGTTCTGAATTCCCCGAAGGATCTCCTCCTCTGTCTGCGAATCAATCCACACCCGTTTTCTCGTCTTATCACGGACACCGGCCATCTGGTCTACCAGGCGATAGATGTACTCTCCCTCCCGCCCGGAGTCGGTACAGATATAGATAGTGTCCACGTCCTGCCTGTTGAGCAGCCCGCTTACAATATCAAACTGCTTTTTCACATTGTCAATGACCTGATATTTAAATTTCCGCGGCAGAAAGGGGAGGGTCTCCAGGCTCCACCGCTTATATTTGGGATCGTAGGCCTCCGGATAACTCATGGTCACCAGATGGCCTACGCACCATGTCACAATAGCGTCCTCCGCCTCCATATATCCGTCGCCCCGCCTCCACTTTCTCTTAAGCGCATTGGCAAACTCCTGGGCCACACTGGGCTTCTCCGCTATGTATAAAGATTTCGTCATAGATTCCCTCACTACAATGTGTAAAATTTGTAGATCGTGGTGGTCTTATACTCTTCCCCTGTCTTCACCACAGGAGACGGGAAATTCTCCTTGTTTACCGCATCCGGATAATTCTGTGTCTCAAAACAGTAACCGTCCCTGGCCTGATAGCAGACTCCGCCCTTGCCCACAAAAGAAGGTTTCAGGTTATTTCCGGTATACATCTGAACTCCCGGAAGGTCCGTGTACACTTCCATCACACGTCCGCTGGCCTCGTCCATGGCTTTGGCGCACAGTGACATCTCTCCCGGCTTGTGATTAAAGCACCAGTTGTGGTCATAACCTCCCCCCTGCTTTAGCGGCTCATAGTCTGCCTCAATATCCCGGGCGATGGGTTTCATCACCGTAAAGTCCATAGGGGTTCCCTTTACCGGAACCAGTTCTCCGGTGGGGATAGAGTTGGCATCCGTCACCGTAAAGTAATCTGCATCCATCCACACCTTCTGGTTCATGGCGCAGCCGGAATCGTGGCCGGCCAGGTTAAAATAAGCGTGATTGGTAAAGTTGGCGATGGTATCCGCGTCGCACACCATGTGATAATCCAGTTTCAGACTGTCGTCGGCAGTCAGGGTGTAGCTGACCGTCACATTGGCATTGCCCGGATATCCCTGGTCCCCGTCAGGGCTGAACAGAGAAAAACGGATGGTTGTGCCCAGCTCTCCCTCTTCTGTCTCCACATCCCACAGACGATCCCTGTAAAAGTCCGGTCCGCTGTGAAGATTATTGACACCGGCAGAGTTTTTCTCCAGCTGGTAGGTTTTTCCGTTTAAGGTAAAGCTGGCCGTACCGATTCGGTTGGCATACCGCCCAACCGGTTCCCCCATATGGCCGGAACCGTGAAGAAGCATATCCACCGTGTCATACCCCAAAACCACATCTGCCATCTTTCCCTCTCTGTCTGGTACCACCATGGTCAGCCATACGCCTCCCAAGTTGGTGAAAGAAGCCGACACCCCGTTTTCATTGGTCAGGGTATAGCGGAACACCTCTCTCCCATCCGCCATGGTTCCCAATTCTGTCTTTGCACAACCCATTTTTAATCCTCCTTTGCTTCGATATACCCCTGAGCCGTCAAAAGCTCTGCGCACAGCACCGCTCCGCCTGCCGCGCCCCGAACCGTATTGTGAGAAAGACCCACAAATTTATAATCGTACACTGCATCCTCTCTCAGTCTCCCCACGGAGATTCCCATGCCGTTCTCGAAATCCACATCCATGGCAACCTGGGGGCGATTGTCTTCCTCCAGATACCGGATAAACTGCCTCGGTGCGCTGGGAAGTTCCAGTTCCTGCGGGAGCCCCTTGAAAGCCACCATCTTCTCAATCAGCTGTTCCTTTGTAGGGTTCTTCCGGAATTTCACAAACACCGCCGCCGTATGACCGTTGAGCACCGGAACTCGGATACACTGACAGGTGATCACCGGTTCCTTCGCTTTGACGATGACACCATCCTCTATGGCTCCCCACAGCCTCAGCGGCTCCTGTTCGCTTTTCTCCTCCTCGCCTCCGATATAGGGAATGATATTCTCCACCATCTCCGGCCAGTCCTGAAACGTCTTCCCGGCACCGGAGATCGCCTGATAAGTGGTGGCCACCACTTCATAGGGTTCAAATTCTTTCCACGCGGTCAAAACCGGCGCATAACTCTGAATGGAGCAGTTGGGTTTCACTGCGATAAATCCCCTGCTGGTACCCAACCGCTTTCTCTGGAAAGGAATCACCTCAAAATGTTCCGGGTTGATCTCTGGCACCACCATGGGCACATCAGGAGTCCATCTGTGTGCACTGTTGTTGGATACCACAGGCGTCTCCGCCTTAGCATAGGCCTCCTCGATGGCCTTGATCTCCTCCTTGCTCATATCCACGGCGCTAAACACAAAATCCACCTCCGCCGCTACCGCCTCCACCTCATTGACGTTCATGACAATCAGAGACTTCACAGCCTCCGGCATAGGGATGGTCATCTTCCACCGGCCTCCCACAGCTTCCTCATAAGTTTTCCCTGCCGAACGGGGACTTGCTGCCACAACAGTCACCTCATACCACGGGTGGTTTTCCAAAAGGGCGATAAATCTCTGCCCCACCATCCCTGTTGCTCCTAAAACACCAACCTTTAATTTTCTCTTCATCTCCATCGCCGTCTTCTCCCTGTGTTAGATCATAGTTTTCTTTCTCTTATGATTCCCGTATATCCTATAACAGAATGACGAAAAAATCAACTATTTTCCGCAATCAAACTACATTTGTGTTTATGCTGCGGACTTTTTCTGGATAAATTCCACAAACTGCGGATTCGAGAATCAATTCCGTGAATCTACGGAAAACAATCTCTTATAATTATCGCTTACTGCTCCAAGCAACTCCTCTCTGTCCATCTTGCGCAGTACACAGATTTCATCCACGATGAGAGACAAATACTCTCCCTCCCCAAGTCCGCTGCATCGGGAATCCAAAATCCGAGCCGGCGAGTTGGTCTCTACCAAAAGCCTGTCTGCGGGCACCTTGCGAACTGCCTCCCGCAGGCTCTCCGGCCCCTCCAGAATCTGGCCGGAAAAGGAAATATACATGCCCATGTCTAAAAAATCATCCATAACCCGGCAGCTGTCATGAAAGTTATGCATGACTCCCGGAGTTTTTAGATGCCCTTTCAGATAACGCCTGGTATCTTCAGCCGCCTGGCGCATATGAACCAGCACCGGCTTCTTACACCTACCGGCCAACTCCAACTGGGCTACAAACAGTTCCTTCTGCAGCACTTGAGGAACTACGGTCTCATAGGAATAATAATCCATACCGATCTCCCCCACAGCTTTAATCTGGGGAAGATGTACCAGCTCTTCAAACTCTTCCCACATCTCTTTTGAGACTCTCAGCACATGATTGGGATGAAATCCCACTGCCACATCAACCATAGGTTCTGCGCCGGCGATAGCCACAGCCTGCCTGGCCTCCTCAGGCCCCGGGCACACTGCCATAATTTTTTCGATCCCTTTCTTTTTCGCCTCCGCGATCACTTTCCGCCACTTTGGGTATAAATCTTCTCCGCAAATGTGGACGTGACTATCAATCTTTCCTGTCATGTCTTTCCGCCCTTGCTTTCTCACCGGCTGCCGGGCCTCCCTTATCAAACCCGCACAGTCTGTCAATCCGTCAGGAAAGACCAGAACCGCCAAGACAAGCACCTGCGCTTCCCCCGTTTCTGGCCTTCCCCCGGTTATTTCTCAACAGCCACCTCCAGTATTTGCTCCCCTTTATTTACGTTATGCCAGCTCCAGCGCTACCTCCATCATACCGGTGAATGTATTCTGTCTCTCCTCGGCCGTGGTCACCTCCCCCGTAACCAGGGAATCCGAAATAGTCAGGATACACAGCGCATTGGCCCCTCCGTAAGCCGCATTGCTGTAAAGTGCCGCCGACTCCATCTCCACTGCCAGGACTCCCATCCGATCCCAGGAGGTTCCCATCTGAGGCAGGTCCGGATTATAAAACATGTCAGAACTGAGGATATTCCCCACGTGATAGGGAATCCCCCGTTCCTTTGCCGCAGTCACCGCCTTCTCCAGCAGTTCATAGCTGCAGACACAGGAGTAGTCCCCCGGAAGGCGAAACTGCTTCACATAGTTGGATGTCGTGCAGGCCCCCATTCCAAACACCATGTCCCTGACCTTCACCTCCGGCCTCATAGCTCCTGCGGTTCCGATCCGGATCAGGTTCTTGCAGCCGTAAAAATGGATCAGCTCATAGGAATAGATACCAATGGACGGACAGCCCATCCCTGTACCCATGGCAGAGACTCTTTTTCCTTTATAAGTGCCTGTGTAGCCAAACATGTTCCTGGTGGCATTAAACTGAGTCACATCTGTCAGGAAATGATCCGCAATATACTTTGCCCTCAGCGGATCCCCCGGCAGCAGTATGGTCTCGGCGATCTCCCCCTCTTTGGCAGCGATATGAGGGGTTGGAACCTTGTTTTCTGACATAGTCTTTCCTCCTAATCTCCATATTTTGTTATAAATCTAACATGTATGCAGAAAAATGTCAAACGGTTATAGCCTCACTTTTGTCCCTTTTCCGTCTCTCTTGCCGATTTTCAGCCGATTGAGATGGACTTCCTTTTCCTTATACAGGATAGTGGTCTCTGCTCCGGGAAGATACAATTCCTCCAGCTCATCTTCCTTCTCCAGCTTCATCCCCCTGACTCCCCTGGAGTTTTTTTTCATCTCCGAGATCTCTTCCAATGCAAATCTCAGGAAACACCCTTTTTTCGTCCGAAGCACAATCTCGGACTCTTCACCTGCCGGGACAACGCCGATAAGCCCGTCCCCATCCTGAATCTTGGTGGCTGCAACGGTGCGATTGTTGGTGACAAACTCCGTACCCGGCACCTGTTTCACCAGGGCCATCCTGGTGGCAAAGATCAGTCGGCGGTCCAAAATCGCCTCCAGATTAGTCAGGCACAGGATCTGCTCCTTGGTTCCGTCATACTTGCTGAGATTGTCAACGGGCACTCCCTTTTCCCTGAGTTTTCCCACCGGAATGTCTTTTACTTTGATCTGATGCAGATTGCCGCTGTCGGTAAATATACAGATTTTGTCTGTGTTCATACACCTCACCACATGGGGATAGTCGCCTTTCACCGTCTCCTGGTTGCGCTCGTAGACCGACTTGTCCAGCAGTTTACAGTATCCGAACCGGTCCATGACAAACACGACCTCCAAAACCTCCATAGGTGTCTCCTGGTACACAGCTTCCTTGCCGTCCTCGATATCTGTCCGCCGAACCAGCGCAAACTCCTCCTTGATCCGGTCCAAATCCTCGATGATCACCTGGTCCATGGACTCCTTATCCTTCAGGATCCTGGTGTACTCCTTAATCTTCCTCAATGTCTCTTTGTATTCTTTCTCCAGGGCCAAAATCTCCAGGCCGATCAGTTTATAAAGCCGCATCTCCAGGATCGCTCCTGCCTGCTTCTCCGTGAAATGAAGCTTCTTTGCATCCTCTTCAAATCCGGGAGTTCTGAAACGAATGTTGGAGGTATCCCCGTTCATCAGACAGGCCTTGGCATCTTTCAAGTTCTTTGACCCCCGCAGAATCGCGATAATCAGATCGATGACATCACAGGCCTTAATCAGTCCCTCCCTGATCTCCTTTTTCTCCATCTCTTTGTCCAGGAGGGCCTGGTACTTTTTCCGGTTATTCTCATACTGGAACTCCAGATAGTTCTTAAGGATCCCTCTCAGGCTTAAGGTCTCCGGCCTCCCCTTTACGATGGCCAGCATGTTGACCCCATAGGTATCCTCCAGCTTGGTCTTCTTGTAGAGAATATTTTTAATCTTCTCTACGTCCGCATCCTTTTTCAGCTCCAGCACGATACGGATCCCCTCTTTGTTGGACTGATTGGAAATGTCCGTCACATCAGCAAGCTTTTTCGACTCCACCAGCTCTGCCACATCCACGAGAAACTTGTTGATGCCGGCTCCGATCATGGTGTAGGGAATCTCCGTGATCACCAGTTTGTCCTTGTCGCTTCTCCGCTTGCCCAGCTCGATCTCCATCCTCCCCCGCAGCCTGATCTTGCCGGTGCCTGTCTCGTAGATCTCAGGCAGGTCTTTCTTGTTGGCAATAATTCCTCCGGTGGGAAAATCGGGGCCCGGCATCCGTTCCATCAGCTCTGCGGTAGTGATCTCCGGATTTCTGATATAGGCCTTCACGCCGTCTATCACCTCTGCCAGATTATGGGGCGGGATGCTGGTGCTCATGCCCACCGCGATCCCTTCTGCCCCGTTGATCAGAAGGTTTGGCACCCGCACCGGAAGCACCTCCGGCTCTCTCTCCGTCTCGTCATAATTGGGCACAAAATTCACGGTCTTATCCAGATCTTTTAAATATACTTCCTCGGCAAACTTCTGAAGCCTGGCCTCCGTGTAGCGCATAGCCGCGGCTCCGTCTCCCTCTATGGAGCCAAAGTTGCCGTGGCCGTCTACCAGGGCCATCCCTTTCTTGAAATCCTGGCTCAGCACAACCAGAGTGTCGTAAATAGAGGAATCTCCGTGGGGATGATACTTACCCATGGTGTCGCCTACGATACGGGCCGACTTCCTGTGAGGCTTGTCATGATTCAGCTTCAGCTCGCTCATGTCGTAGAGTACCCGGCGCTGCACCGGCTTCAACCCGTCTCTGGCATCCGGAATGGCTCTCGCAGTGATGACGCTCATGGAATAGTTTACATAGCTTCTCTGCATCTCCTCCGAATATTCAGTTGTAATGATCTTTTCTGCCATATCTCCCTCCCACAATCCTAAGCATCGATCTCAGCTTCGTCCGCATGTTCATAGATAAACTGCCGCCTGGGAGGCACATCGCTTCCCATCAGCATCTCCGTGATCTCCGATGCCAGACGGGCATCTTCGATCTCCACCCGTTTTAACACCCGATTCTCCGGATCCAGTGTGGTCTCCCACAGCTGGCTGGCATCCATCTCTCCAAGTCCTTTGTATCGCTGCAGGGTAAATTCACCGGTATGGGTCTTTCGATACCGCTCCAGCTCTTTCTCGTCATAAAGGTACTGCTCTTCCCCACGTTTGGGAATCACTTTAAACAGCGGCGGCATAGCAATGTACACATGTCCGTTATAGATCAGGTCAGGCATAAACCGGTAGAGGAAGGTTAAAAGCAGCGTATCAATATGGCTTCCGTCCACATCCGCATCCGTCATGAGGATGATCTTATGGTAGCGCAGTTTGCTGATATCAAAATCATTGCCGTACCCTTCGGAAAAGCCGCAGCCAAATGCATTAATCATGGTCTTGATCTCCGCGTTGGCCAGCACCTTGTCCATGGAGGCCTTCTCCACGTTGAGGATCTTGCCCCTGATGGGAAGAATCGCCTGATACATCCGATTTCTGGCCGTCTTGGCAGAGCCTCCGGCGGAATCCCCCTCCACGATGAAGATCTCGCATTTCTCAGGCTCCCGGCTCTCACAGTTGGCCAGTTTGCCGTTGCTGTCAAATGAAAACCGGGACTTGGTCAGCATGTTGGTCTTGGCCTTCTCCTCCGCCTTCCGGATCCTGGCCGACTTCTCGGCACAGCCGATAATCCCCTTCAGCACCTCCAAATTCCGGTCAAAATACAGCTGCAGTTCATCCCCGGTGATGGTGAAAACTGCCTTGGTGGCATCGGCACTGGCCATCTTGGTTTTGGTCTGCCCTTCAAAGATGGGGTCCGGATGCTTGATGGCGATAATGGCTGTCATGCCGTTTCTGGTGTCCGCCCCCGTAAAATTCGCATCTTTCTCCTTCAGGATCCCCAGCTCCTTGGCATAGCTGTTGATCATCATGGTAAATCTGGTCTTAAATCCCACCAGATGAGTGCCGCCTTCCTGGGTAAAAATGTTGTTGCAGAAACCGGAGATATTCTCCTCAAAGGCATCCACAAACTGGAAAGCTGCCTCCACCTCAATATTGTCCAGATTCCCCTTAAAATAGATGGGATCGTGTATGGGAGTCTTTCCGGCGTTTACCTCTTTTACGTAGGCTACGATCCCCTCCGGTTCCTGGAAAACGACAGTCTCCTCCTCCCCTCCCCGTCGGTTGGAGTAGGTAATGGTGAGACCAGGATTCAGATAAGCGGTCTCGTGGATCCTGCTCTTGAGCCAATCCGCCTTAAACCTGGTCTTCTCAAAGATCTCCCCGTCAGGAAGAAAATTAATCTCCGTGCCGGTCTCCCTGGTTCTCCCTATGGTGGGAAGCAGCCCCTCAACCAGTTCCACGGTAGGAATCCCCCGCTCATAGGCGTCATGATGAATCTGCCCGTTCTTATATACTTTGATGTCCATATGTTCAGACAGAGCGTTGACCACGGAGGAACCCACCCCGTGGAGACCGCCGCTGGTCTTATAGGCCTGGTTGTCAAATTTTCCGCCTGCATGAAGGGTAGACAGCACCACCCGCTCGGCAGATACTCCTTTTTTATGCATCTCCACCGGGATCCCGCGGCCGTTGTCTTTCACGGTGCAGGAGCCGTCTGCCTCCAGAGTCACCCAGATCTGGGTGCAGTATCCTGCCAGATGCTCGTCCACGGAATTATCCAGAACCTCGTAGATCAGGTGATTCAGCCCCTTGGTGCCTACTCCTCCTATGTACATACCCGGCCTTTTCCGGACAGCCTCCAGACCTTCCAAAACCGTAATACTGTCTGCATTATACTGTGCCTTTGCCATGATTCCCTCCATATTCTAATACATTTCCACTGTGCTTTTTTGCGTGCTTCCTATTATACACACAAACAGCGGCACTTTGCAAGTGTGAACTGTCTGTGATATGTTCTGCTAAACCAAAAGCAGATCGGGGATGGGCAGCGAACAGGCGTTAACCGCAGCATGGATGGAATGCAAGAAAGAGGCTGCACTTACAAGAACATTGATTCTGAAAAGTCAGGTAGATCTCCTTCTGTCCGCGATGCAAAAGCGGACAATAAAAAAGCGCGTGACGGGAATCGAACCCGCCTCTCCAGCTTGGGAAGCTGGCGTTCTACCGATGAACTACACACGCTTGTCTTTACAGACTTTATTATACCATAAATTAACAGGGAATCAAGAGGAAATTTTAAATTTTTTAATTTTTTTATTTTTTTCAAACAACAGCACAAACCGTTCACGCCTGCAAAGAATGTCCATTTCTCTATGCCTTACTATTCCATAATACGAAACCGATGGTTCTTCCCCTCATTCAGCGCCTGCAGCGTATTATCGTGCAAACGCTCTTTTCCCTGCTTATCTTCCTTCACGTAATAATAATAAAGGACATCGATAATAACAAGAATGGAGAACTGGGGAGATATGACATTCCCGGCATTCATATATTTCATGGAGGGGACCAGCACGACCTCTGTGCAGAACTTCCGGAAGCTCTCCTTATCGCTGGCAGTTATCAGAACCGTTCTTGCCCCCCTCTTATAGGATTCCTTTAACAGGTAAAGAACCTCCTCCGTTTCACCGCTTAAGCTGAGGCCGATTACCAGCTTGTTTTTGTCCTGAAAAACAGTATACATCCGCATCCTGCTGAGAATCAATATTGACGTCAATACGCATAATCTCCTTCTTTTAGGCAGCTCTGCAAAGAAGATCGGTACTATTTCTTTAAGTCTCCATCCCCTCACTCCCATCACCGACGGCTTTGCAGCATGCATAGTAAAAAAATCAAGGCATACCAGACAAAACGAGATCGTCTGGTATGCCCTGAAATCATACTCCCGATGAAAGAACGAAGCTATCGACCCTCGCGGCAACCTGGCCAAATGTATACGCAAGCATACCCACTTAGCTCGCTACCTGCAAGAACAAAGGGATTTTCAGCTTTTACTTAGAACTTCCCAGCCTTCGCCGCTTCCTCTACAGAGACGGCAACGCACGGATTTACGCCACTTATAGCCATTTTTGTTACCTCCACGTTGCCTATCCAGCAAATTTTCGCACTTGCGAGCGCTTCTCACGGCTTTTTTATGCCTCCGCTCCGTCATACACATAGCCTGTTTCTT
>JAAWBS010000068.1 GCA_022792815.1 Hungatella sp. | reverse complement strand
GCAGTGATCACGGCGTTCTGCTACAGGCTGGGGAGATGGAAGAAGACGGCGGTCTTGTGAGAGCAGCTCCCGGCAATACCGGCCAACCTTGTTCGTCACTCTGACAGCTCAATTATTTTCGCCTGTACCACAAACCGCTCTGTCTTGCTCCCGGTACAGGTGGACAGCATCATCAGCCTGTCCCCCTCTTTGGCATGAAATGGGCTCCTGTGCCAGGATTTCTCCGCGATCCTCTCCAGATAGTTCCGATAGGAATCAGCGTCCTGAAATCCCACCGGGTACTCGCTCTCCTTCGCGTTCACCGTCCGGCAGGAGATGATCTGGCACTGGTAAGTCTGCTCCGGAGTGTAGTAGTAAAACACCGGATTGCCCTTTAAGACCTCCTCATCCCGGTACTGCTTCAGCTTCCCGAACATGGACCCGTTCTTCATGTTGTGGCCATAGATGATGGTGTTCCGGTCCGTCAGATCACGGTCATTTCTCATGTCCATAAAGATACTTCCCGCCCCGTTTGACTCCTTCCGGAAAGTTCTCTTTAGATAGTAGTCATTGTCCTCCCCCTGGACCACAGGGTAGCTGATCTCAAGCCCCGGCACCTCCAGCCACCCGCAGATATCCTCATTCTCGGCCTGTAAGGACTCAAAATCGATCTCCTTTAGACGGTAAGCACCCAGGGGGACCAGGCTGTCATCCGGGATCTCTGTCCTGCCGCTCCCGGCCGTCTCTCCGGCAGCGCTTCCGCCTTCATCCCCGACCTCTGCGTCTTCTCCTGTCTGCCTCTCCCTCACCGCCATAGCCTCCAGCCGGGCATACTCCCTTTTCCCAGCCTCATACCCGGACCACATCCTCCACAGCCACACCCCGCTGACAAGAAAGATACCCCCTGCTATTCCTAGCAGGAGGCTCTCTATCTTCCGGGGCCTTTTCTCGTTCTTCCCCGTCTCTTTCATCCTATTTCTCTCTTTCTCTCTATGACTCTCTGCGCCGCCTTCTCCTGATCACCACCAGGAAGATCATCATGGTTCCGCTGAGCACCAGCAGCGCCGCTGCCAACAGAATCGGCTGCTCATCTCCGGTCTGAGGCAGCATTCCCATTAACGGAACATCCTCATCCGGGATAAGTGCCAAGGGCACTTCCTCCCCGTCTATGGTGGTCAGAGTCGTCGTCGGTACCGGATCCGGCGTGATGGTGGTAGTGCTTCCGCCGCCTCCACCGCCTCCGCCAGGACGCCTTCCATCACTTCTCTCCTGGACCATAAACTTCCAGTCGATCTTAGTCAGGACTCCCATGTACTCGCTGGTGGTTCCCGACAGTTCCACCGGCACTCCCGAGCCGTCATTGTAGTACACCGTCTCCCCGTCCAGAGTTAAGTCCTTACTCAGCTGCAGCTCCACACGGATCTTTCCGCTGCTTCCCGCCGCATAGTAGCCGAGGGGTCTCTCCTCCTGCATGTTGTTGCTCTCCGGGTCTATGGCTCCCATGGCGGTGCCGTCGTAGATCTTCTGGTCATTATAGTACACCTTCATGGTGATCAATTTTAGGAGGTCATCCTTGAGGACCGTGTCCTGATTCCTTGGGACCACCTGCATGAACACGTCGAAATTCTTCCGGCTGTGATTCTCGATGGTCATCTCATCGATATAGGTACCTCCTGGCACCATGTCCGTAAAACTCATGAACCAGCTGCCGTCCTCGGTGCCGCTTCCGGCTCCCTTAACGGTGTACTCCATGGTTCCGCCGCTCTCGTTGAACCGGAGGCTCTTCCCCGTCCGGTCGGAGGTGAAGATTCCTGTACCTGCAATGTTATCCGCCAAATACTGAACCAGTATCTGCTCCGTGGCCTCTGACCTGGCGCGGCCTCCGCCTGCGAAGACGTCGATCACCGCATCTCTGGTGGCCTGGACGGTGGTCATGGAAACGGTCAAGGTGTAGGTGGCGCTGTCATAACCGGGCTCCGGATTGACCAAGTCGATGGTCACCTGTTCGTAGGTATCTTCATGTTTGATATACTCGGTCTTCTTCCCGAGAACCGTGTTCCCAGCCTTGGGGTTCATGGTCACACTCTCGATCAGGTGAGGGGTCCGGCCCTTTGGCTCCACCACTCCTACATAGTAGAAGGTCCAGCTGCCGTTCTCATCCGGGGTCTCGTCTAAGAGGAGCCAGCCTCCCGCGGCATCCTCGAAGGAGTCTGCTATGGGAAGTCCCAGGAGGGAGACCCCGTCCCCCTGAAGCCCCTGCCTCAGCACGGACACGGCGGAGGTGTTGAAGCCGATCAGGGCCGCATACCCGTCGTCACCTCCCAGGGTCAGCGGGTAGCTCTCTCCCTTTAGGGGCTTTACCGGCGATGGGCTGCCTCCCGGCTCCGTCACTGCCAGCACATCCTCCCTCCTCACCCAGCTCTGACTCACCACGGCCTTGGTCAGGACCGGCACCTCGCCCGGATTGCTCAGCCAGACGTTCTTCTCCGTCTCCACCCCGGGTTGCCAGTCGTCAGGAGATTGGAATTTTTCCTCCAGCTTTGTGCTGTAATTTGCAGTTCGGAACTCATTGCCGGCTGTCAATTCCTGGGTCCATGCCGCCCATGTGCCTCCGACTAACGCCATCAGCCCGAGAGACACAGCCCCAAGTAATGCTATGTTTTTCTTTCTCATCTCGATCTCTCCTGTCTCACACAAAAACCGCGGTACGGCCTGCTGTATGATCCGATATCAGAATTGCTGCAAGATTCTTGGTTACTGCTGATTTTTGTCCTCTGCCTGCTGTTTCTTACTTTTTTTGGATTTTTTGTCCTTCTCGTCCGGGTAGAGGCTGTCGATGACCATGTTCATCACCAGGATGGCTCCCATGAGCACGATCACCGGCATCTGCTTCCCGTATGAGACATAATACCCTGCGTATGGGATACAAAACGGCGTCGCCTTTCCGGCCACCCGGCTGTAGGCAACCGGGTTGGGGTCGGCAGTGTCGTTGGCATCACCCTGAGTCGTGAATTCCTGTGTCTCCTCGTTCTTCTCGATGACACGGTGGGTTACCATGGCTCCCCCTTCCTCAATATAGAAGGTGAGGGGATCGCCCACATTGATATCTGCAAAGGGAGCCTGCTTGTAGTAGATTATGCTTCCTACATGGAAGGCGGGCTCCATACTGCCGCTTAGGACCATCACCGGCTTATAGCCGGCCACCAATGGGGCGGCTATAAGCAGGAATCCGATGATCGCGATCAGAACGAGAGTGGACAGGAAACTGAATGCTTTTTTTAGTATGTTCATAGGTTGTTATGTCCAAAAGTCTCTTTTTGATGATTTTAGTAGAATCCCATCAATGTTTGGGAACACGGATTGCTTAATTGTTTTCCGGCCACATCGGCATATTGGTCTCAGGATTGATCTGGGCCAACTGAGTTGTAATTGTTAATGTGTACTTTGCATTTGCATAGCCGTTCTCATCTTTTACTACTTTTTCAACCTTCTGCTTTACAACAGTGGCAGGATCCGTTACCTCCGCTCTTGTGCCATCTGCATAGGTAATCTCCAGCTTGACTCCCCCATTATCAGCGGGCACCTGAGCCATAGAACCCTCTTTATACTCACCATCATCACCTATAGCAATAAGGGTTTTCTCTTCGTAATCTTCGTCTACAGCTCCTGGTAATAAGGTTACAGATTTCAGCAGTCCGAGACTAGCCCCTGGCTGTATAGCAGCAGTGCTGACAAACCAACCCTCTCTATCTACAGCATTCCAGCCTTCATAGGACATTTCCTTATAAACACGAGACCCTCCATCTACGATATCTGCATCTGCCGTAGCGGGGAAAAAATTGTCATCTTTTGAAGTCAGCTCAAAAATAGGAGCTTGCTGGCCGTCTCTTTCCCATTTCTCCTCAAATTTGATCCTTGCCATAATCGGATATCCACCGGTATTGGCAACGCCAACTACCTTATCCACTTTTCCGCCTGGCTGCCAGTTGTTACCTGCTACAGGGTTGAATTCCTCAGTCGTTTCTCCACCAAATGCATTTGTAGAAAACTCATTGTCAATAGATGTGGTTACATTCCAATATGCAAATGATCCACCAACCACTGCCACTGCTGCAAGACCTGCTACTGCTAATTTCATGCTCTTCTTCATTTTTAATCCTCCTGTTTTAATTATTTGTTTTTGATTTTTTATTTTCCTCTCCCGAACCTTTGGGGCACGGGAAAATACTCAATGAATTTATTGCTCTACAAAACTCCATTCTACAAAACCCTTTAATTCATCCGGCATAACCCAAGCCGTATCCCCATCTTTAAAAGCATCCTGAACTGCATCTGCTGTAGCCTGAACAGTCTGGGTTGTAACCGTCAGTACATAGTCTGCATTGCTGTAGCCAGTACCATTTTCTGTTCCAACTTTTACATCTGTGGTCAGCTTATCGCCTTTGCTCAATCCCAAACGTGTAGAAAGTGCTTTCAAATCTACCTTGCCGTCTACAACAAAATCGTCAGGAACCTCTATGGGATCCAGTCCGTTAACACTATAGGTATACCTTGTAGTCGCCGCTCCCAGATCGAGATCAGAAGCCAAGGTTACGCTCTCAAGAAGTAAATCTGTCTCAGATCCTGTTTCTCCTGCCGGCTGAACTTCGCTGATGTAATAATACCATCCATCGGCACCAAGGATCCATTTGCTGGAGGTGCCCAGGTTTTTCCGTACTACTGTATCATCATTCTCAGTGAGACCATTGGTGGAACCGTCATCTTCGTCAGCTGTCGTTGGAGCCTGATAAACATTCGTAATCTTTTTGGAGCTTTCTCCGTCGGCTGTTGCAGCGTCAGCTGCGCTGATCGACTTAAATGGAGTATCTTCCCCTTTTCTCGTCCATGTCTCGTCAAATTTTGCTCTTACTATCACAGGCTGATTTCCGGTATTTACAACTTTGACTTCCTTGGAGACCGTAGCACCCGGCTGCCAGTTCTCGCCGTCTGCCGGGTTGAAACTCTCCTGCAGCGTGGTGCCGTAAGAACCTGTGTTGAATGGGTTATCTGCCACCATGGTCTGCTGGAAGTAAGCAAATGACCCTCCCACCGCAGTCACTGCTGCCAATGCGGCGATGCCTAAGATTTTCTTGTTTTTCATATGAATTTTCCTCCTAACATGTTATTTGGTTCTATTTGTTATAACGGCTTTCGCCGGTTATAATTCTTTTTTACAACCACGAGGCCCTATTCTGTGGGAACTGAAATCTTAATTTCCTGTTCCTGAAACATTCCAGATCACGCTTCCCGTTGCAGGATCTTCCGTGTATCCGACCCACCCGTTTTCCCGCGCCGCCGTTCCGCCTTCGCTGAGCTGAACCATCTCTCCGATAATCTTTACACTGGCTTTATAGTTCTGATAATCCTCTGCGGGCTTTCCGTTTCCATTGGAAATCCAGTCTGCGAACTCTACATAATTTATGACAGGCAGGGTCTCGTCATTTCGATCGAGAATCTTATTATAGTAGTAATAGGTATAGTTTCTGTCTTCCCCATCTACTATCGTTGTACCCGGACCCTCTGTGAAATTCATACCCAGATAGGACTGATCCCATCCGATTGTAAACATGTCTTTCGGAATCGGTGTCACCTCCGTGCCATTCGGCTGATAGAGCGCCTGTTCCACCCGGAATCTCAACAACATTTTTGTACTTCCGCTGTTTTTAAATCGGACCTCTTTCTGCTTTTGTTCCCCGGGCAGCCACTGATCGGCAGGGTCGAAAACCTCTATGATACTCAGCTGGGAATTGCCGGTGCGGAACACATTCTCGATCATCCCTGTTGCGCTGAAGTATGCCCATATCCCGGAAATGGCCAGAAGAAGGGTAAAACAGGTTCCGAAAAGAATGAACTTTGGATTTTTGAACTTTTTCATCGTTTACCCCTCCCTTCCCTGATTCTGATATGGCGTCTTAAATTCCCACTGTACCGTAGAGTCTGAGATATCGACTTGAGCCCACGGGACAGTTCCATCTCCGAATACTTTTGCTGTCGCTTTGGCATTTACATCATCACGATTCAATGTCTTCGGGCTGGTGCTGGCCTGGACCGCTTCCACCTTGAAATACAGATGATATTCCGCATCCTTATATTTCGCATATTCTCCGGCATATTCCGTCGGGAATTTTACCTGTTTCAATACCTCGTCTGTCTTCCCTCCGGCCGGGAGGACTTTGGTGTAGTAGTACCACCCGTCCCCTCCGTCCAGCCACAAAGTGTTTTTCTCGTCAGAAGGCTGAAACACTTTGGCATTAAAGACCTTAGTCGCCACATCCGCTCCCGTGGCGCCGCTTGCCCCGGGAATCGAGTTGGGAAGCAGCTGATCCTTATATTCCCAGTACTCCTGATAGCTCATTCTCAAGAATACCGCCGAACTCCCCCTGTTCTCAAAGTACACCTCTTTGGTAACCCAGCTCTCATTCTCCCCCTTATAGAACTTATCCTCCACAACCTCCACCTGAGTGGTATGGCCGATCAGCTCATTATCTACTGTCAGGGAAGAGGCTACCCATGCGTAGGTCTCTCCCACTACAAGCGAGGCCAGAAGGGATGCCGCTATGATGAGTTTTTTATTCTTTTTTATCAATGACTGCATTCTTTTTCCTTTCATCATAATTCTCCTTTGCCTGCTTGTTTATAATAGCCTTTCGGGAAGCTCCCTGGGCTCTAACACATATACGCCTTCCTCTGTGGTGAGGAATCTCCTCTCTACCGCCATGGCCACATCTGCTGCTTTCGGGATGATTGGTTTAACCGGCTCCTTATTTGGATTGAAGTCATTCATCTTGCTTGAGTCTCCGTCGAAGAAATTCTGCGGGACATAGGCATTGGTGACGGTGATGGTTACTTCTTCTCCGGGCCTTACAAGGTTCTCTCTGCCCGACCAATTGATCTTTTGGCCGGTGGCAAGATCGGTTCCGGAAAATCTGATAGAATCCAACTTGAATTCTTTCAGTTCGGTCTCTGTAACCTGTAAAGCGGTATCTTTGTCAATCATGATCCAGCCGCTGCCATTGCCCTCACCTGCCCGTATGATGGCTGTGGTGTCTACATAGGTTCCGGTGTTACCGGTATTCGTCACATGAATCATGAACTCTTTGGCTGGGGCTTCATCAGCCTTCTCACCAGTAACTTGTTTCACTACTCTGACTCTGCCGTAGGTTTTGTTAGATACCTTGATGAATGGACTGCTGGTCGGTGATACGGTGATGATATACTTGTCATCTATGATCTGGCCGATCTCATTGTTTCCATCTGCCTCATCAATGGCTTGGATAGAGTCCAGGATGTACGGCTGGCCGTCAGTGATCTGCTCTTCCACGATGTAATACTTGGTAGTGTCAGCAGCTTTCAAACTGGTTACTCTTTCACCGTCTGCCGCTGAAATTTTCGTGGTGACTGGTGAACCGGTTATCGTTACTTTACGTTTTTCACCGCTCCCTGCAATTGTGCACTCTGTAAGGTTGACAGTGAACTCTGTTTTATCTTCCGACTTTCTGTTCACAAACTTCTGAAGCTTGATCGGATTGTGATTGACATAGCGGTTTGTCACGGTCACTGTGATGTGGCTTCCGGGAGTGATCGCAAAGGAGTGATTATTGCCTGTTATGGAAATATCATTTCCCTGAGCATCTTTTGCGGCGATGGAATCCAGCTGGAAATGTGAATCCTGAGCCAGTAACTCTTCTACCGTGATGGTTCCGCCTTGTTCTGAGTCCAGATATACCTCATACTGTTCACTGTGTTCTCCGGCAGTTAATTCCATACTCGGTTGGAAACTATTTTTATTCTCCACATCGGAATAGACATTTGTGGACTTCAGATTAATTTCAAATCTTGTAGCTTTCTCTCCAACCGGGACACTGTCTGGGTTTGCAATCTCTTTCTCAACCGTTAAAGCTGCTTTTAAAGTCTTACGCTGCTGCTGTACTACAGGACGCGGAAAATTCTTTATGCCGTTATCTCTGTATGTCAGGTAAGCAGCTCCGTTAGAATAGTACCCCTCTTCCCCTGCATGGGTCCCGGTTCCTAAATCGGAAGTTACAGTTGTTGCCGATTCATTCGTTACTTTTACTCGGAATATGAGGGTTCTGCTTTCGTTATCACCAAGGCTATCGGCAACCTTCCATTTGATGGTGCGAGGTTCTATGCCATCTATGGTTGTTGTCGTAGGATTATACCAGGCAATTGGTTCTAAAGCGTTAGAATAGATAATTAATCCATTTGATCCGTCTTCCGGTTTCAATTTATTGGTCTTGTGTTCAGGCTTTACTCCGGTAGCTGCAATTTCCTGGTTGGAAACAGCCCAAATTTCTAAAGGACTATTTTCCGGAGCCACTTTGGGACTTAAGGTATCATAAACTATTGGGTTCTGCATTTCCTGGGAGCTGGAACTACCGGAACCTATAATGTTTGCAAGAGCACTCTCCAATTCCGATATCACGATTCTATCGTGTGTGTCTACATCTCCGGGTGATACCCAAGTATCTGTACCTGACTGGTCATGGATCTCTATTATGTGTATCTTTACTCCTGCGTTTTTTAAGTCATTCGCAGCATATTTAATAAATTCAGTTCCAGAATCCTCCGGCCTACCACCTATTATTAATACCAAATGTGTTTTATCTTTATTGATATATTGAGACTTTATATGACTCATAGCCCCGCTTATTGCTCCGGTTTCTCCCCAAAATGTATGCTGGTCGTTAATAATTTTTATTACATCATCTATATCATCCATCCAAATTTCCCCAGAGACCTTATTTATAGTCCAGGGATCGTAACCTAAACTCCCACTAACCGCCACATAAGAATTTGTCCCTCTAAGATTTCCAACGGTGTTCTCCAAAGCAGATGTGAGTGTCTCTTTCTGACTGCCCATTTTCTCAGAGGTATCCACTGCAAAGAACACATGGGCATCGCTCAATCCGCCTGATATACTTTGGTTCGCCCCACCAGACACCTCTAATGCGATATCATAAACATCATTATCACCATCACGCCAAGCCGCTTTCTTAATCTCTGGTGAGAACCCATCATATACATTGGTACATTGGATTAAGTATCCTTCTTTCTCATCTTTGTCAGATGTCCTTTCATAGATGTAAGATTGCCCCGGCCTTCTGTGAGCAGTTAACTCTGATTCGTCGTATATACCTGATGTACTCCATTCTACATTTTCTCCGGCATTTAGTTCTTCGACATAGAAATATTTATTTTGATTCTTGTTGATCTGTATACTTCCACGTCCGGCGCCGTTTAAGGTGAGAATATCAGATTTTATGATACCGTTCCCATCTGCTCCATTAGAATTTCTATAACTTACTAAAGCATCCGGATCGTCACTGCTTATTACCTGAAACTGGAATTCTTTTTTGTCTGCTGTTCCCTCGATATTTTTCTGAATTCGTATTTCCTGTTTAGGAATGATACTCAAATTAAAATCGATATAACAGCTTGACATCTTACCGCCACGTTCCATGTAATAAAAGTCTAACGTATAGTTCTTGCCATTCTTCGCCGATGGACGTTCTAATCCCAAAACTTTATCATACTTGGATTCGTCTTCACAATCATTGTAAAGGTACCATTGAACTTTTTTTCTGATTCGGCTATCATTATCGCTATTGCCAAAGTGACTCAATACCTTATAATGTGTCACAACTCCAGTCTGAAAATTGATCGTTCCTGCCGTTGCCCCATGGATCCCGCCAAGGTCTAACGCTAGCTTTGAAACTGCGTTTCCATCTCGATCCTTCAGATAAACCCATACATCATCATCTCCGGCAAAAGTGAATTGTGCTGGTTTGCCATTTGAACCCACACCATTCTCATACATGCGGAAATCAAAAGAAATTTTCATTCCAAAAGTTTCTTTTTTCTTTCCCTCCAAAAGATTAAATGGCCAGAATCCTATATTGCCGCCTATATTCTTTGTGTTGTATTCTAACTGATAGCCATCGTCATCATTACCAGACAAGCCTAAGGGTGTCGGTCCACCGATAGTCCCATTGTCTGTATTTACTTCTTCCTTAATAACTCCCGATTCACCAGTAATCTTGTCTTTATTGCTATAGGTAGTGGTTTCAAATGCATTCAATCTATAATAGCCATCCACCAGTTGAAATACGCCTTCGCCAACCGGAACATCTATATAAGCCGTTACTCCATCTACCACTTCCGATGCAGTCTCAGGAAACAGATTGCAAACACTATTTAGGCCTCCTGCAAGGTATGGATCTTTTAAAGCTATTTTTCCTGCTTCATCATAGGTATCTCCCATAATCCCCTGGTGAGCAGCATAATCCTCCTCTCCATTCGAATCCATATAATGATGGCCGCGATTCTGATGCCCCACTTCGCTTAGCGGCTTATCTACCAGGTTTAGAAGAAACAATTTTGATTTATCAGAATCAGGCACATCTGCTCTTATTGTGTTATTCAATGTCTCTTCATCATAATTATATAGATTTACCTTCATCAGATTCAGCTCAGCCAAGGAGGCTTCTTTCGCCCCTAAACTTCTGGCATTCAACATCATAATCCCAGCAGAGGGCATCTCTGCGTTCTTCTTCCTCGTATACACCGCAGGCTCCGCCTCATCCCCGATCAGGTTCACAGGCTCTCTGCCAATCTCCATCAATACTGTGGGAAGTACGTAGGTCTCCAGTTCCACTCCATCCGTGCCTTCGCTTACGACGATTACCTCGTCGCTGAAGTGAATCTTCTCTCTGTTTTCCTCTTCTGTATCATTCCCTATCTCTTTATCCCATTCTCCGTCCCGGTCTTCCTCATCCACAAATCCTTCGATGGGGCCCATGGACGTTCCTACACGGTACGTTTTATGGCTGGATACAGACAGCGGATTCTTTTCTTCTATGTTTTGTTCCGGCACCTCTGACGCGTCATCCGATACCAGAGCCTCTGCATCAGGATCCTGACCTGAATCTGCATTGCCCTCGGCTGTATCAGAGTTGGATTCTTCTTCCGCCTCGTAGGACTCTCTCTCCTCAGGAATCACTTCCTGACTGCTTTCATCCTCCGTAGCCTCAGTCTCAATATCTGACTCTTCTTTTTCCTCCGTTCCCTCACTCTCCGCTGTACCAGTTTCCGGCTGATTGATACTTTCTTCAGTTTCCGCCTCTGCCGTCTCCTCTGTTCTTGTCTCTGTCACAGATTCTGTCCCGCCCGTCTCTTCCGTAGTGCTCTCTGTGTTCTCGATATCGATAGCCGGAAGCGTGGGAACCTCGATGGATTCTGTCTCCTCTATCGATCCTTCCTCAGGAAGGCTCATCTCCGGCAGACTCTCTACAGGTGCCGTCTCCGATGGTGCCTGGAATGCCGGCGTCTCCACTGTTCCGTCCGGTTTTGCCTCCGCCGGTTTCTGTCCCTCGGCTTTCGTCTCTTCCGCCTTCTTGGCCTCTTTTACTACTTCTCCTGCCGGCAAAGCGCTCTCACGGCCTACACTGATGACTCCTGTCCTCTGGCCGTTGATACTGATCTGTAAGTTGATCTCATCCTTGGTCGGGTTCACTAACAGGAAGATGAACTGCTCATCTCCGGTCAGCTCATATCCATTTTCATAGAGAGCATTGCCGGGAGTTCCCTTCCTTGCGTTGCTTTCCGTAGCCCGCCTTGCATTGCTGGCCGTTCCAAGCCCGGCTCCCTTGTCGTCCACTTTCACCAAAACTGTCAGCATGGCATCCCCCAGGACTTCACAGGCAGCGGCTTCATCCATGTAGGGGATCTCGTCAATGACATAGACCGTTCCGGTATCGGAACTCAGGACCTTCCGGTAATCCTCCGAGATCACCAGTTTTCCCTCTTCGTTCTGAAGCAGGAACGACATGCCGTACTCTTCAAAATCAAAGACGTTCTGTTCCTGGATGGCTTTCCCCGCCTCCGAAAGAAGTCTCTCCCCGTCCAGCTCAATCATCACGTCCCGAAGCTGTCCCTCTTCCTCCGGCTTCATGTCCGCCCAGGCCACCCCCTGGAACATGGAGAACATGATACAGAGTGACAGGAACATCGCGAAACATCTTTTGAGTTTTGTCCTTATTCTTCTCTTCCTACTCATCCTTTTCACCTCAGCCATACTTTCTTTCTATTTCCATGTAACCTGTCTGCCATAGACGAACTGTCAAAAAGTTTACTTTTTGACAGTTCTGGCGAACATAAACATCTGCTAATCACCAGTACATATCATCCTCTCATCCCTGCTGTCTGCGCAAATTTCACTTAAGATCAATAACAGTTCCAGACATGTTTTAAAATTGATCGTCTTCTTGCCATTGACCCAACGGATGGTTCCCTGCCATGTATTGTTCCTGTGGAACAACACGGTGATCGCAAATTTCTGATTGTCTCTGCGGTACATATAGGTACCTGTCGGCGCTTCCGGGAACAATGTCTTTTCCGGAAGGATTCCCAATTGATTCTCCAGGATCCGGACCAGTTCCAGAAAGCTTTCGAAGTGCCACCTTTTTCCGCTTTCCTGTTCTTCCAAACTTCCTTGGTATGTATTCCGGAAACAATGGTACATCTGCAGACGGTATAGATGTGTTTGTACCGCAAACCCCGGCTGACCTTCAATCTGGCTTACCCGTTCTTCCAACCGTGAAAGTGAGGTGGTATCTGTCCCCTCCCCCTCCTCTATTTCGGTCATCGGATATCCCTGAAGCTCAGAAAGCAACTGCAGCCATTCTGTCATTTCCATAAATCCGTTAAACGAGAGTTTCTCTTCATGAAGGTGATGGTAAATTGAGCCGGATACCTGATTGCTTTGACTGCGACGGATAGCCAGGATTCCATATGCTCTCCTATCCATTCGCTTACACCTGACTTTGATAGACACCACCTCCTATTCAGTTGTGTCTATTATAAATCTCACCGGTTACATCTCGGTTACATTTGGCACTTTTTATGTAATTTCTCAAAAAAAACTTTTGTAACCGGAGAAACTCGCCTTTTTACGTCAAGATCTTTCCCCTTCAGATTGTGCTTGAAGCCCCCCAGGCAGACAAAAAGCGCTGCCCCATGGGTTTTACCCCATCTGACAACGCATTCTGCCTGAAATGGAAGCTGTTACTTCCTATTATAATATTGCTTTTTGATATGGAATGGCTTCTGATTCTTACCGATCCATGCTTTTCCTATAGGTCTTTCTCATTTTCTTCCGGCATCCCACAACTACATTTTATAGATCTCCTGATTTCTCTGCTGAATATCACAGCCTGATACAAAGATTTTAAGAACCCTGTCGTGGAGAATCCACGGCGAAGATTACAAAATCAAGCCGGCAGCAAATGTACCGACTTGTTAAGTATATAGCACATCCCGAAGGATTGCAACCATTTTTATTAAATTAATCAGCTATTCGTTATGGAGCAGACACTAACACCTGTGTCTATCGGCATTTCTCACGCCTCCTCCGTCACTCTCCTAAGAGCCTCCCAAGCCCCCATCCATCCTCTCGCTTTCACCGCCAGCGCCTCCACCGGCCCTTCCTTTGCAGGGATCATAAGAAATTCCTCCTCCCGGCGGACCACGCCGGACACGATATAGATCCCTTCTTCTGTCCTCACGCACTCTCCGGCCACCTCCGTGCTCCCGAAGAGGCGCCGGGCCAGACCCTCGCTGAGCACACAGAAATCCCTATCCACATCCAGGCCATACCGGCCGCAGAGGACAGAGGACGGGATCACCAGCTCCATGGAGCCGTACACGGCCATCACTGTGGGCGCTGCCTTTCTGCCCGTGCTGACTGAGGTCACTCTCTGATGATCCTCTATGCGCCACCCGGCTATGGTGATGACCCCCAGCGCCTCATATCTCCCCGACTCCTCCTGCTGTCTCATAGTCTCCGCGTCGATTCCCAGGCCCCGGCAGTCCGCCTCCGCCCGATACGGGGCACATAGGAGCACGTACCAGCAGAGGCCTCCTCCCCCGACCAAGAGTACCCCGGCAAAAAGGAGCCCGGCCAGCCGCGAAGCCATCCTGTTTTTTCTCCGATTCATCTCTCCCTCTCCATGTCTATGCTCAAAATCCCGACACCGGGCGCACCCTGACTCCCGCGCTGATAGTCTTGTTCTCCCCTATGATCACCGCGTCGGACTCAAAGATGGAGGCCTCCACAGCCGCCTCCCGGGCTCCCTGATACAGCACCTGCACCTCCACCCGCTCCGCCCGAAACTCTTCCCCCAGCATCGTGGTTCTGGGTCTGGCCACCAGACAGTAATACCCCTTCATGTCTTTTCTCAATCCCTCTAACGGGATAACCTTGTCGAACATGTCCGACTGTCTGCTGCAGGAATAGGAGGTGATCACTCCTAAATCCAAGCCCCCCTGGTCTAAATCCGCCTGGAAGACTCCTTCTGTGTCTCCCATCAGATTCAGGCGGCTGATGACGGCCTCTCTGGTCTGCCGGGTGCCGGGAACCAGGATCTGAAGCCGGTCGCCTGTGGTCAATTCCTGCTCCTCCTTTAAAAATGTACCCTCAAACAGAGTCTCCCCCACAGACAGCGAGACCAGCTCCTGGCCGGAGGCCGTCTTACCTTCTGTCAGCTCCATGTCCACTACCACACCGTCCAGAGGCGCTTTCATCTGACCTCCGCACTCCAAAAGGGCGTCGATTACTGTCAGCTGCCTCTCCCATTCCCTTTTGTCCAGCTCAAGACCTTTCACAGTAAGAGCCGAGATCCGTCTCTGCCTTCTCTCGGTCTGCTGACTGGTCTCATCCTGTCTCTGGGCCGCGGACAGCTGCCACTGAGCCTTTTCCACGGCTTTTCCCAGCTCTTCCACCTGCTTTTCCGCCGCTTTCATCCGCTCCTGCTCCTGCCTGATTGCCGCCTCATAGGTCTCTTTTCTGGACTCCTGGATGCTGGTCTGACCATATCGAATCCGATCCTCCTGATAGTCAAGGAGAGACAGCTGATTGTCAGCTCTGTCCACCCGCTCCTCCCAGGTATCCGTCAAGTCTTCTAAGTCCTCCCTGGCCCTGGCCAGTCCCTTCTCCAATGAGGCCCGTTTCCCCTCATCCTCGCCTGTCAGTCCCTCAAGCTCCTCCTCCAGATCCTCGATCTTCCGCTCCTGCTCCCTGACGGCCTCGTCCCGGGAGCTCTTGGATGACTCCAGGTCCAGCCTGGCCGCCTCCCGGTCTCTCTCCTGCTGCTGCCACAGCTCATCCTCTGCCAGATCCATTCCCTGGACATAGGCCTCTTCCAGCCGTTCCAGCTCTGCCCTGTGAGCCTCCCTCGTCTCCTCAAGCTCCCGCCGGCCATCCTCAAGCTCTCTGAGCGCCAGCGCAAGCTCCCACTGTGCCGTCTCCTCCTGAGTCATCGCCCTGACGGTTTCCTGTGAGATCTGTTCCTTCTCGATGTCGAGAGCGATCCGGTCCAGCTCCTCTTGAATCTCTCTCCTCTTCTCTTCCAGAGACTCCCCGTCATACCAGAACAGGGGCTCCTCTGCCTTCACCTCGCTGCCGGGTATCACCTCGATCTTCCGGACCCGAAGCCCCGGCACTACGGAGCAGAAACGTTTTCCCTTCACCTTCACGGTTCCCGTCCCCTCCACTTTCGTCTCCACCGTCTTCCGTTTGGCCGCGGCTGTCACCACCTTGGGCACAGTGACACTGTCATAGATCCTGGAAATCACCGTGCAGCTGATCATAAAGAGAAAAAATACCGCCAAAAGCCGCCGTCTCATCGTCCTATATCACCTCATTTTCATTGTTTAAGCCCGGATGCGGCCACTCCCTGCTCCAGCTCCTCCTGACAGTTGAGATAGACCAGAATCGGCAGAAGACAGGTGATAAACGCCGCCGCAAACGCCACGGCCGCCTTGTCCTTTGCGATATCCGGCAGATACAGGGATATGGGCCACAGGCTTTTATCCTTCAGGTAGGTGACAGGCTGTTCCAATGCGTTCCAGCCGTCTACAAAACTGAGCATAAGCGCCGTGGCGATACCGGGATACCCTAACGGCAGCCCGATGCGCAAAAAAGTATCCCTCTCTCCGGCGCCGTCCAGATACGCCGCCTCCACCAGGGCATCCGGGATACCCTCAAAGGACTTCGCCATAATGTACACCGGCAGAGTGGACCAGATCCCCGGCAGGATCATGGCCAGATGAGAGTCAAGAATCTTAAGCCGGTCCAAAACCAGGTAGTTGGAGACCTGGGTCACCTGGAAGGGAAGCACCATAAGGAGGACATAGAGTCCAAACAGCTGACCCCTTCCCGGGAACCGAAACCTGGCCAACGCCCACGCCGCCGGGGCCGCAATCAGGAACTGCCCTGCAGTCATGGGAATCACCTGGATACAGGAGTTCCAAAACATGACAAAAAAGCCCGGCGAACGAATGAGCAGCTCCTCTAAGGCCTCCGCAGACAGATAGGAGGGAATCAGCGCCGCCCTTACCCGGTCTCTTCCCAGACCCAGAGGGGACAGATACCTCCAATACAGCTCATCCTCCGGCATCAGCGCCGCTCCTGCCATCAAAAGGAGAGGCAGCCACACCAGAAGACAGGCTCCTGACAGAATCACCCACGCCAACCGGTAATTTCTTTTCACACAGATCCCCTCCCCTCACGTCTCCGCCTTCTCCCCCAAAGCCACAGGAGGCTGGCCTGGGCCAGAAAGACCGCTGTCATCATCACCGCGGCGGCAGTCATCTTCTGTACATCCAGGTTCAGAAACCAATGGGCGAACAGGTGAGGGATCAGATAGATGGAGGAATCCGGGTAGGAGCCTGCCAGCAGATACGCCTCCCGGTATACCCGGAAAGAATTGACCACCGACAGAATCCCCACCAGGCGGAAGGTTCCTCCCAATTGAGGAAATGTGATATACCGCAGTCTGGCCCACACTCCGGCTCCGTCCATCCGGGCCGCCTCGTAATATTCCTCCGGGATCCCCGCCAGCCCTGCCGCCCACAGGATCATGTCATATCCCGTGTGCTTCCACAGATAGGTGAGTACCAGCACCGGAAATGCATAGCCGGAAAATGCCCAGTCTACGGACCAGGGCTCTCCCGTCACTGCCGCCAGCACCTGATTCAAGACTCCCTCTGGGCACAGGAATATCTTCCATATTAACACCATACTGGCCGCCGGAACCGCCATGGGAAGAACCATGGTGGTCCGAACCGCGCCGTCTCTGCCGTTTCCTCCGAGACAGGAAGCCTGCCCTGTAGTCTTTTGGTGCCAAAAGCCCTGGCTTTTCTGTCCACAGTCTCCCCGGGAAGGCGCTCTCCCTGTCCCCCTGGAAACGGCGGTCAGAAGGAGGGCCAACCCCAGGGAGACCGTCAGCAGCGTCGGGATACACACTGCCAGAAACCGGAAGGTATTGACTGCCGCCAGCCGAAATGCCCCGTTGCCCCACACGGCCCGGTAATTGGCAAGTCCCAGAAACCGGACCCCCATCACGTCCTGAAAAGACCGTCTGACCACATCCAGAAAGGGGATTCCATGAAACACCGCCACTCCCGCCAGGCTGGGAGTCAGAAAAATCCACGGAATCATCCGCCGCTTCCGTCTCCCCCGCTCCTTCTTCCGACTCTGCCGGACCCCGGCGCCGTCTACCCCTTCTTCCATCTCTGCCGCTCCTCCTCTTTCCGTCTCTCCACAGCCGTCACTCCGCCAGATAGATGGCCAGCTTCCGCAGGATTTTGTCAGCTGCCTGATCCGCCGTCTCATTCCCGTCGAGAAAATCCCTGGATCCTTCCACGACCATGGTCATGACCGTCTCATCTGCCACCGCAGGCACAGTCAGAGTCTCCAGCATGGCATTGATCTCCTGACGCACGTTTTCGGCGGGCCACTCGGCAGTCAGATGATAATCGCTGTCGGGAAATCCGGTGCCTATGGAATACCCTTCCATATCCTTGTCTGCCCAGGCCTCCAGAGCCTTTCTGCTCACCGGGAACCCGTCGTAAAGCTCTTCTTTCTGCACATCATAGGACAGAAGACACCGGATAAATTCCCTGGCCGTCTCCTCATTGGCCGCAGACTGATTGATTCCCGCCATGGTCGACGGCAGATACACCTTTCCCGCAGGCTCCATGACCGTTCCCGGCTGTCGGTTTCTCACCTCCGCCGGAATACACACACTCCAGTATCCGTCCAAAAGATCGGTTCCGCTGTCGCAGTTTCCCATATCGTACTCCACAGAATCCCGGACAAATCCGGTGGGACTCGTATAATTGCTGACCCGGTACTTCTCCATCTCCTCCTGGGAAAAGGCAGTCTTGGAGCCGTTGGACTCCCCGATGGCCTTTACCGCCTTCAGATAGGCCACAAGCACCTCCCGATTTTTTATGTTCTCTCCCTCTCCAAACAGCTCTTCATAACACAGATACCCGATTTTTCTGAGAAGATTCTCATAAAGATCCCTGGCGATCAGCGGCTTTTCCCCCTGATACTCTGCGATGGAACCCAGGCTGTCATAGGCTTTCACGGCCTCCTCCCGGCCCAGCACCAGAGGAAATGCCGCTCTGGCCGGAATCTGATAAATCGTCCCGTCCTCCCTCCGAAATCCCTCTAAAAGATTGTCAAACATCTCCCCGGAGCTCTCAAGCTCCTCCACCACATCGCTCAGATCCATCAAGATGCCCTTTTCGATGTAGGATTTTACGGGAAGGCCGTCCAAAATCAGTACATCCGCACCTTTTCCTCCCAAAAGCTCCGTATTCAGCCCCTGTATCATCTCCTCCGTGACTGTCCCGTTCTCCTCCACAGCCGTCCGAAACTCCACCTTTACCTCCGGATGAAGACTCTGGAACAGAGACACGGCCTGACGCACGGTGGAGTGATCTCTCAGGGCGTAGACCGTCAGCCCCGTGGGGGGAACCGATGCCAGCTCGGGATTGTACTCATAACGGAACATCTGTATTCCTCTGCCGCCCTCACTGACAAAGACCCCATAATAGTCATCCGCCCCTCCGGGAAGAAACTTCTTCAAATACAGGCTCCTCATCCCCATGTGATTGAGGCTTCCGTCTATGAGTATCTCCCACAGAGTCCCGCCTTTATTGATATGGGACAGCCCTGTCTCACTGGCACAGTAGACTCCACCCGCTCCGTCTCCTGACAGCTCCAGGCCCAGCCTTCCTCCCGTCACCTCGCCCAACTCTATGGTCTCGGTCACCTTCCCGTCCCGCAGATCATAACGGACCAGACGGTCATCCAGCACAGTCACAAATTCACTGCCCTCGCAGAACCCTCTGGCGTCATCAGTGCTGCCGGAAAAATCCTTTGTCATCGTAAAAAGGAGCCGCCCGTCAGGCTCATAGAGAAACCCTTCGCTGTATCCGTAAATCAGGATGTTCTCATTCTCCAGAATCTCGAATTTGGCCGGCAAAAGGCCATAGTCCCGTCCCTCCTCAGGTTTAAATGCCTCCGAGAGAAGCTCCTCGCTGCCTCCCTCCTCCAGCCTAAACAGATGATAGACATAGTCCTGGTCCGTGCCGCCCATATAGTATCGGCCGTCCATGCCAAGAGTCACATAGTTTAGATCGATCTCCCCTTCTCTCAGCACATCATTGCCCGTCCAGGTCTCGTCCCTCTCCCACTCCCCATCTCCATATTCATACCGAAACACCTCTCTCACATCCCCGGTAGCCTGATCCCGGTCTGCTGTAAAAAGCTCTATATTCCCGTTTATCCCGTACTCAAGCTGAATAAAGGACTGCCCCTCTGCCTCCTGCGGCAGCACCACCTTCGTCTCCTCGTATCTCCCCATGGCTCCCGGCGCCTTGTCCCCGTCTTTGTCCTGCAGGGTCTGTCCCCGGTTCTCGTAGGCCCCGCCGGTCTCTCCCTGCCCTGCCGAAGCCATTTCGCCTCCCCCTTGGTCAGGAGATTTCTGACACCCTCCCAAAAAGCCCGCCGCCAGCACCGCCGCTAAGACCCAGGCCATATTCTTTCTGTATGTAATCTTCATAGCCATCTGCTCCTTTTCCTCGATTCTTTCTCCATCATACCATCGAAATCTCTAAAAAACCTGGAAAAGAAGCCTCCAAAATCCTAATACTCCCTTCGCAAAAAAAAATCCCCCAGCGCGATGACCGGGAAACCAGTTTCGAATTGGAGCCGGTTACATAGATGCCCATCTGCCATAAAGCGGCGCTTTATATGCCGATGCCATCCATAACCTCCCGGTACACTTCAAAGGTCTCTCTGGCCGATTTTTCCCAGCTGAATGCCTTAATCCTCTCCCTGCCGCGTATCACACAGTTCTCTCTCAGCTCCTCATCTTCCAGAATCCTCTCAATGATCCCTTTCAGCTCTGCCTCGTCGTCAGGATTAAAATAAAGAGCTCCGTCGGCGCCAATTTCCGGCAGACAGCTGGCATTGCTGGAAACCACCGGGCAATTGTTATCGAACGCCTCCAGAAGAGGAAATCCGAATCCCTCATATTTAGAAGGATACACGAAACAAACCGCATGGGAATACAGATATGCCAATTCGGCATCATTTACATTTTCCTGTATCACTCTATGTCTCAATTGCAATTGATCTAACACTTCCCATTCCCGGCCGCTTATCTCCCCTCCTCCCACAAGAAATAGATAAAGTTCCGGATAGGATGCGGTCAGACTGCTCATTGCCTCATAGACAATTTCTGCATTCTTGTAATCGCTCCTCTTGCCGACAAATAATATATACTGACTTGGGATGCGAAGTCCCACGGGTTTCGTCGGTTGGGGCAAATGATTCGTCCCATGGTAGATCACCTTTATTTTATCTTCAGAAACATCCGGATAAAGCTTAAGAATATCTTTTTTCGTGTTTTCCGATACTGCGATAATCGCTTTTGCATCGTAAATCATCTTCCTCTTTCTCTCAATCCCCTTTTGAGCCGTATCCCCCCAATAAATTTCATGGATCATATCGTGAATCGTGACAACCAGACGGTCTTTATATTCTTCATTCAGATACCCATGGTTCCAAGTCGGATGGACGATATCCATCTTCTGTCTTTTGATAGTATATCTGACATACAAACGATTGATAAAACTAAAGAACATATTCACAAAGCGGTTTCTGTTAAACTTAAAATCCCTTAACTCCCTGCAGACATCTATCTGCTTTAAATAGGCATTCCTGGAAAACAAGACCGGAATGTACACCCTGCAGTTCTCATAAGAGGACATTTCCTTATACAGCTCATAGAAGTAGCGGGATACGCCTCCGAATCTCTGCTCCTGAAATATCTGATAATCAAATGCTATCTTTATTGTCTTTTTCATAGAAATCTCCCTTCTTCACGGATCGGCATCCTGTCCCATCCACTGCTGCAGATCCTCGATCAGCTGCTGGGTTCTCAGCGCCGCGCCTTCTGTTGTCAGATGCAGATCCGTATTATAAAACAGATTATAGTCAAACATATAATCCCGGTAATCCGAGATGACAGGGCACGACAGCCTTTTCGTCAGCTCCTCTTTGGCCTTGACAAATTCCTCCTCCGGCGCCGTCAGCTCCCCCTTTCCGATCGGGTAGCCTGCCACCAAAAGTGTCGCTCCCCTTTCCGACAGCCATTCAGACAGTTCATTGATCCTGTCAATTACCGTATCATTGATCGCCGGGGCGGGGACCGGTGATTCAAATGTATACTCCGAAGTATTACGTTCCAAGGCAACATCTCCATATTCATTGAACGCATCCCTCGAATAACACCCTCCCGGCAGACCATTTCCTCTGCCGGATACAAAAAGTTCCAGGCACTTTTTCAGATACACAGGATACGCTTCCATCATAGGCCAGATATCCTGGGAGCGCAGAAGCGGCCACAGTTCAAAGTGATTCTCAATCGTATTCCAAACCAAAGCCTTATCTCCAAGAAGATTTTCGTCTGAAAAACTGGTATGGCAGATAATGTAAATATCACCCTCACAGACATTTAGTCTGGCCATCTCTTCGTGGAACACATTTTTCAAGCCTCCGTGAAGCCCCATGTTGACAACCGGCATACCAAAAGCCTGCTCTAATTTCCGGGAATCCATTCCAAATGACACATTGGAATTTCCGATCAATACCATCTTTGCCCCACGGATAGATTTCAGCCGCTCCACCTTGTCGACGAGAGCCCCATTATAGCCTCCCGAATATTGAGGCATCACCACCTGAAAGCAAAACAGGATCACTGACCCAAACATAAACAACGCTTTTCCTAAAAATATGAAATTTGTTTTAAAACTGGAAATAGATAAACTGTGTCTGTTCATAACCGCTCCCGTACGCTCCCCATAACATAATGATAAAGATCACCGCAAAATAAAATACCCATCGGTATATGATCTGTTGCTCTAACAGATATCCTCTCAGATCAAATCCTATTCTCCGAAAGACGTCGATCAGGGCTATGATAAACAGTGAAAACAGCGTGACCGCAACATCCTTTGCCGTCCCAAAAAGGTTATAGAATTCATCTGAGAAAAAATACCACGGGTTGAGCTCGTTCCATATCTTTCTCAGCATGGAGACAGACTGACCAATGCCGTCTGCCCTGAAAAACAGCCATGAGATATCAATAAAGAAAAATGTGACAAACCCGCAAAAACATTTCCAGAAGAATGCAGTCGTGTCAATCTTTAAAATCTGATATACTTTCTGCCTGACAGAATCCGTAAGGTCCTGTACGATATTGTAAATCCCATTTACCCCCCCCCATGCCACAAAATGCCATCCGGCGCCATGCCATAAACCGGATACCAGAAACACGATCATGGTATTGCCGTATTTTCTCAGTTTCCCCTTCCTGTTTCCTCCCAGAGGAATGTATAAATAGTCCCGAAACCAGCTGGTAAGCGATATATGCCATCTCTGCCAGAAGTCCCGGATACTGGTACAGAGATATGGGGTTTTGAAGTTCTGATTTATGTGAAATCCAAGGACCTGGGCGCTGCCGATAGCCAGCTGAGAGTATCCCTCAAAATCACAGTAAATCTGAAATGCAAAAAGGATCGTGGCTGCCATAATGCTCATGCCTGATTGGCTGTTCCAGTCACTGTAAATCGGATTGATAATACCTGCGAGCCGATCCGCGACCACCACCTTCATAAAAAGTCCATAAGCCATGGTGAGAAGACCATGACGCGCGTGCTCCGCCTCAAAATAGGTGGGCTTGTCCACTTGGTTCAGAAGGTTTTTCGAACGTTCGATGGGCCCTGCCACCAGTTGGGGAAAGAACGAGACAAAAAGTGCATAGCGAAAAAAATTCTTTTCCCCATGGATTTCCCCTCGATACACGTCGATCGTATATCCCAAAGCCTGAAAAATATAGAAAGAAATCCCCACAGGAAGCATCACATCATAGGCCGGCACGGAGATTCTCACCCCTGCCGCTCCGATGATACGATTTATGGTGGCAACGGCAAATTCAAAGTATTTAAAGTAAAATAGTATCAGCAGATTCAAAAGAAAGCTCACGGCCACACAGGCGTTCAGATAATGTTTTTGAGTCTCACCGCTAAATGATTTTTTTCTTACCGCTTCCATGGATAGACCGCTTAGGTATGTGATCACAGTGGAAAACAAAATCAAAAAAATATACTTCGGATTCCAGCACATATAAAAATAGTAACTGGATATCAGCAGCCACATATATCTGATCTTTGCCGGGAGCAGAAAATATACCATAAAAACTATCGGAAAGAAAATCAAAAACTGGATGGAATTAAAAATCATAATTGTTTCCTCACTGTTCTAAACTTATATCAATTTCCCCAAAGGCGAATACTTCTTCAGCACCGACACGACGCCCCACCCCAGGACCATGGTAACCGCCAGGTAAAGCAGGCACGCCGGCAGGGAAGGCAGAATCACACCGAAGACCCTATAGGAAACGGCAGTTATTCTTTCCAGGATATTCTCTAACAAATAGATTCCAAAGGTCGCCTCACTAAAACTTTTTATCCGCTTTTTTGCCGCTGAAGAAATCAAATGATTGCTTACGAGGAATTCGCAGAGCTGTCTCATGATACAAAATACTGCAATCGCTGAGATGGTGTAAAACAATACGATATACTTTTCTGTCCATGTATTGGTCTTCTCGTACATATGTAAAGTAAAAGCCACCGCAGCCGTCAGTCCGCAGAAGGAGCCGCACAGCAATACCGCATTGAGATTTTTATAATTTTTTCGAATATCTTCAAAATGCTTATCCAGGTAAAACCCTATTAAGGGATACAGCACATAAAACGTATTGAGAAAAAAATTAAAATTCACCTTCTCAATCCCCAAAAAACAGCTGATTATAGGAAATAGATCTTGTACAACGATGGTCAAAACAAGCAGATAGATCAACATGGTACGGTCCATTCTCGCCGAAACAGCCCTTAAAAACGGAAGCATCGCTAAAAATGACAGGTAACTGTATAGATACCAGTAGGAAGGCCTGACGGGCTGGGCCAACATTTTTATAAATATCTCTGCCGGACTAAAATTTGAAAAATCCCGCTGTATCACACATGCGAAGATTCCCTGAATGTAAGTGAATATGATCAAAACAAGGCTAAATCTCAAAACCCTCTTTCTCCAGATCTTCCCTATGGATTCCTCACCTCCCAATAAAAGCACACCTGATATCATAAACAGCAGCGGATTATTAATGGTTCTGAAACAATCAAGATACAAATATAAAATCCTCAACAGAGGGCTTTCCGCAATCGTATAAAGCTTACTCCCCATGGTTCCGGTATGAGTAAAGAGAACCAAAAAGATGGCAAAAATCCTCAAAAAATCCAAATACAGTTTTCGACTGTCTGATTTATTGGTTGTATTCATCATGTCAATCTCCCATGTTTTATGCTATTTAGATCTGCAGCTCATCTTATCCAGCAGCCAATGTATAGCAGCCTCGTTCCCCGTCCATTTGACGATTCCCAAAAACAGGAGATTAGGGATCAGTACACAGATCAGCCCTTTCAACAGCAATGCAGACAGACCGTCTCCCGCGACGGTTCCGCATATCCAAAACGTAATCATTCCGACAGCAAGGTAAAACAGCGTATATTCCATCAGCCATTTATAGTAGTCCCATATCCTTTTTTCAAAATAATAATGAAACAACGGGTATACTGCCCAGATACTGAAGAGCAGTTCCGTGAATACGGTTGACAAAATCACGCCATAGAGCCCTACTTTGTTTACCAGAAACAGATTAAGGGTCAAATTAAAAAGCGAGGCAATGAACGGCCTCCATCTGTCATATTCCCACATACCCGCCGCTTCCTTGTATATATGAACGATGTCATTGATTTTCCAAGTATAAAAATACAGCACAAAGCAAATGACGATTCCCATGGGCAGACTGATGTTTTCACCGGACAATCGGCCCCACAGCCCCATAAAAGGCTGGTATAAACACAGCATACAGATGCTCATCCAACCCACCAGCCAGATCTGAATCACATATAAGAGATGGAATAATTGATAATTATCGCTGCGGGAATTCCTGACTAAACCATTGCCGATTCCCGCTGTAATAGATGAATAATAGACGGAAAGCAGACTGAACAATGCCGTAATAACATAATAATAGTTATTGTACTTTGCCAGAATGACAAGGCCCAGAAAGGAAGAGATCACAATATTGTCCACCGCGTTGGAGACGACATTGCCGATCTTATACGTCACCAGAGCCTTTACCTTCTTAATGATCTCGCCTCTTTCCCGGCAGGAGATCTTTCCATCCGGCTTATATTCCGGGTACAAACGCGATACCGCCATGGCCGTAATCACATTGGTCAAAATATTGACAGCCGGCGCAATGACCATATAGAAGTAGTAATTTCTAAAGAGAATCAACAGGATTGCCTGGAGAAGGTATTGTATCGTCAGCAGCACAAGTGATATTTTGGAGCTCACGTCAACTCTCTGGAACGCAATCAACAGTGAATTCTTATAGGAATACAAAAAGTAAGTCATCACCGTGGTAAATAGGGTGAGCAGATATACAGCATACAGATTGATGTCCGGCGGCAATTCACTCTTGACAAAACAGCGAATAAACGGCAAAAGTAAAAGGCCAAGGGTTAACACGACCAGACCTATTACCCGATAACAATTTTTATAAAAATTCATCAGTGCACATATGGTCTCTGTATTATCTTCTGCAATGGGTCTGTACATGGAAAAAACCAGCGCACTTCCAAACCCTAACTCCGCCAGACTCAACACGCTTAATATAGAGGCAAACAGGTTATTGATACCCAAATACTCAATCCCAAGAGAACGAATCATTACCGTCCTGATGAGAAAGGGAAAAATGATGGATACCATCTTTTGAGCCACCCCGTATATCATGTTTCTCTTTGTATTTTTTGTGCGTTCAAGTCTCACAGAGCACTCCTTTCGGGACTGATTTCTGATAGGGTATTCCCTGTCCCTTCGCTTTGGGATTTGGTTTCAGATAAAACAAAACCAATATGGCCGGATAAAATTCTCTCGACTGGGCCAATGCGATATTAAAATACAGCAAAATCAATACTGCAAATTGAATAAACCGTTTCCTGTTATAATAGCCCTTCTTAAAGAAGTAATACAGACAATAGCACATAGGCATAATGCCAATCGCACCTGCTGTAACAAAAATCTCTGCCGCTACGGCATATTCTGCATGCGCTTTCAGATAATCCGACACATAGGAAAATCCATATCCAAAAGGATTGGCGATAATCAATTGGGTCATGGTTTTCATGGTCAGCATCCGCACGCTTCCAGTCGTAGGTTCTGAACTTCCTATATTTAAAACCTTTTCCAATAAGACCTTATATACATAGGAAGCGCTTCCATTTACTGTCAGATCGATCATGACTATGGCACTGACAGCCAACACACAGCTCCAGAAGATCCGTCGAAATGTTCTTTTAAAATTTCTCCGGTTTGAGAGTGCTATCCCTCCGATTACAATGAGAAGACTGAGCATACCGGTTGCGGACTTTGTTGTAATCAGTGTCACGATTAACAGAAACATTGATACGTACTGATGCCTGATTTTGGATTTCTCCGGATAAAAAACCAGTATATATATGGCGGATATCAATAGGATCTGATACAAACCAGGTTCACAAAACATCCCCACATTGCGGTCCAATTCTCTTGTCCTTAACGCATAGAACAAGTTGCAATAATAATCTGTATAGGTAAGCCTCTTCATCTGTACTTTATGAAGAAAATGATTCCTGATCAGAAAATCCGCATCAATCAGACCAACAACATAAAAAAACAAGCTGACTACAGCCAAAAATAAAACCAGCTTTATGAATCTGTCGCAAAAATTCTCTTCATCATATCGATACGCTGCAGCCGTGATCATGATAGGCTCAATCAGAAACAAAAAATTATAAAGCGGTATCTTTATATTTAAGTCTTCTATAAACCAGAAATCATACAGCATTGTAATAACAAATATAGCCATAAAAGTAAGTAGCAGTTTTATTTCTCTTGTCCGCTCAAGGGTCATGAAGACTACTGCTGATATCAAAATAATAACACCCCTAAATTTCATGTCATAAAGAGAATAAAACCATGTATTATGCGTCAAAACAAAGGGGATCAGCAAGCAATATTGTAAAACCGCCTTTGTGCGGATCTTTCTTGAAGGTACTTTCATCAAAGGATACATATGGTCCTCCAGCATCTTAGTTTATGCCATTGTTCAGTATTACTTTATCCATATATTCAGAATCATGGGAATACTTAAAAATCCGGGCGCAAAAGCTCACCTGTGACAATCCGGAAACCAAATAATCACAGCGAGACAGTGCTGTCATATCTCTCAGTATCTCCATCCCAAGCCGGTAATTATGCAGCCTGCGGGAGTCCTTAGAAAAATGAACCGGTTCTCCGTTTTCTGACCGATAGGCATCCGGAAAGTAAATTACTCGATCTCCATAACGCTCTTTAAATAATCCGATAGCCTTCTCTTCATCTGTCGCCAAAAAAATTCTGCATTCTTCCTGTGATTGATCCATAAGCCCATCAATCGCTCCGTAATAATCGTTTAGTTTCAGCATCTTAGGATGTCTCTTATATCCATATTGGAAATCTGTTCCCCTATAATGGACTCCTATGACTCTTGTCTGGTGTAATTCGATTTCTTCAAAGGATCGCTGCATATACTCCTCTTGGGCTGCATTCAAATGCAGATATTTCTCTGCAGTCTTCCCTAATACGCGAAGGTACGCCTCCGATAAATGATAAGGAGAATCTGTGCATGGAGCATGGAGCAACCTCCTAACCAGTTCTCTGTGCTCCTCTCTGAAAAACACATGAACGGATTGTCCGGCCTGTGAAACAGATACTCCTGCAGGTTGTCTGAAATAGTATTCATAGGGATTGCTGACCCCGTTGACCTTCGTCCTTTCCGAATAGATATAGTCATGCGTGTACTCCACAACGGGTATAAACCCATAAAAATCCGCAAAAAAAAGCGCATCCAGAGTCCTCCTCAGCTCGGCTCCGAATCCTGAAAACGGATTGCCTGACCTGATATAATATACCAGCTCCTTCCTCTCTCTTTTACAGTCTGCAGGTACTTCGAGCACAATGGTGTCCGTGCTCTGCTCTCTGGCAAACAGGCGAAACCTTTCCTCATTCCTTCTCTCAAAACATGAGACCATATAATCGATCTTGTCTGATTTTCTGATTGTGCTGCGTATTTTTCCTGCTATATCTCTTTTCCGCATGATTATTTCCCCTTCAGAATAACTTCTGCCTCCTCTTCATGTTTCACGATTCATACTTATATACTTCTGCTCTGTCAAAAATTCAATTCTGATCAATCTCCCATACTCTGCCAGTATTGTTTTCATCCCTTCATTGATCGCATCCAGCATGGCATTCCTGGTAATAAACGCCATATGACTGTCCCCATAATTTTCTCTCGTTTCATGGGAATATCCATCGAATCCCGCCAGATAGATTTCCTCCACTCCGCAGTTAATCAAAAACTTTATAGCCATCAGCCCTGCATTATCCTTTACCGCCTCTTCCATATTCAGCAGTTCCCGGTACCCTGTCTGGAGGTAAACCTGATCCGCTGGTATGTTAGAAGTTACGATACACTTTTTCTTTTTAACGGTATCCAGTTCCCGAAAACGGCGCAGATTACTTAGAAAAATAAAATCAGAATAAGAACAGTGCCTGTCGGAATTGATCCCCATGGAAATCACATCAGAATTCCCGGCAAATCTTTCTATCTTCTTTTGTTCCTCCACCGCGCTTTTTCCCGGAGCGATCAAAAGCACTCTCTTATCTGACAGCCGCTCTTTCAGTTCACAGAGATGCTCTTCATGAACCTGGCCCGCCGTCATATATCTCATATATAAACTCTCAATATACTCCTTATCAAATTCCGCCCTTTTTCCTTCTTCCATCATGGCGAAAATTTCATCCATATTCTGGGCGGTAAGTGTTTTCTTGTCATCCAGATATCCCGCATAATTAGGGTGGACATTGTGTTTTGCAGAGAGATAATTAGGAAGAGAATACCCCCAATAATTCTGCTGGTAAAAACGATTTAAAACCTCATCAATCAGATTAAGCAGCGGATTCAGATCATACTCTGTCCCGGTAGTGTCATTTAAATACTCCACAAATAATTCCGTGTTCAGATTGCCGGCCCCACGCCCCATACCAAGGATGCTGGAATCAATTACCAGACTGCGGCGGCTGTTTATATCTGCCAGCGCCTGAGCATTGGAAAACGCAAGCTGCATATTGTTGTGGGAATGATATCCGATTACCACCGATTCCTCCAGATTGTGTTCTATCATATAAAACAGTCTGATCAGTTCCCGGCGCCTCATCACCCCGAAACTGTCTACGATGTAAAAAGCATACGGTTTGAACTGATTCACTCTTCGAATCAACCCCAAAAACTCCTCATCTCGATAGCTTAAAGATACCATAGCCTGGATGAAAACCTTATACCCTTTTTTCTGAATTCCTTCACAGAATTCCAATGCTTCTTCCATATCTTTTTTGTGAAAAGCCACACGGATTCCGTCTGCAGAAGAGCCGTCATGATCCGGAATATTCTCCAGTCTGTATTCTCCAAAATTTACCATACATACAAACAGTTTTCCTTCTCTGTCTGCAGGAATAACAGCCCCAATATGATTCATTGTGGGAAATCTGGTCACCTCTTTGTCATAAGAAACCTTTTCGGTTAAAAAGCCGCATTCTATGATCTCGATTCCCGCTTCTGCAAGCCCTTTTGTTATCTTTTTTATATGTTCATAACCAAAATGCCATTGATTACAGTATCCGCCGTCACGGAGTGTACAATCAAGCATCTGTATTCTCTGCATTCCTTTCCCTCCTCCTTGCGTGCGCTCACAAAATCCTCTGCTTTCCCTTTACAGCAAAACCTTTGGGCGGCATAAGACATGATTATAAATAGCATCGGCAATCATGAAGTCCTCCTCCTCATCGATGTCAATCCCCTCAATTTCATGAACCTCTACCATAAAAGGATTTCTCCCTATTCGACGATTCAGCCCTGTAATAATCTCATGGCCATAAATATAAAAACCGCTCGTTTCTTCATAAAGCACCGGTAAATCCTGTGTTCTGGGAATATCAGACAGGTCATAATTAAAAGGTGCTCCATCCTTCCACAGGAAATTCTGTAGTTTCTTCGCGGCAAAAGCGGAATCATAGACTCCTGACTTTACTGCATTTAACCCTTTCTCAATAGATTCTTTTGTAATAAACGGGGCAGTTGTATGTGTCATAATATATAAGTCTGCCGGGACATCGGATGCAAAGGACCGCAGCACTTCATTGATGCTGGTTGTATCCTGATCCAGGGACGCGTCGCGTTTTAAATATTTTATCTGCGGAGGAATCTCTTCTTGTATCTCCGGGCTGCTGCAATATACATAGATTTCATCAATTCCATTCACTGCAAGAAGCGTGGATAAAATATAATGGCATAGTGGTTTTCCGTTTGCAAATGGTTTTGTATTCTTTTGGGGCAGACGTCGGTTGTTTAATTTCATTGGAACTACTGCTACTGTTTTCATCGAAAACCTCCTTGTGAATCACTTTGTAAAAATCTATTGCAGCACATTCTCGAGACACTTCCGTTCAAAAGTTTCCAGACAGCCGCCCCGTGTACAATTATAAATCTGAACTCCATGTGACCGGGAATACGCTTCTGCTTTTTCATAGGCTTTTGTTGAGACATACAGCGGCCCACGTTTATGCGGCACATTATTTACACGGAGATTTCTATATGGCCGTGCTCCCTCAAAATGGCTTGCCATATGGAGTCTTACATCGAAATTTCCTTTTTCGTCGATAAATTTCTCATAGCTGTGATCCACTCCCATAAGATATATTTCAGAAAATCCCATATAGACGGCAAGCTGAATCAAGGCATAGGTAATAGTCCAGCCATTTCCCACTGTCTTTGAAAAATCAGCTGCAAACTTGATCGGTCTGTTTTCGGAAAGGCAGGAACCCAAATAGAAAAAGTGATTTTTAGGATCCTGCTTCATTGTTTCACACATGTATTCCGGCCTGTTTGACACAATGAAACGCGCCTCTGCTCTATCCTCTGCGTCTTCAATCTCTTTTGTAATCTCCCGCAGCACATAAAAATCCTGCACACCATAATAAGTTGGTCCCCACTCGGTCTTCGGATAGATATCATAGATACGATTAGCCGCAAAAGAGTACTCTCCTCTTATTTTTTCTAAATCATTCGGAGACAGACTTGGCCCGTTTCCTATGATAAAGCATCGTTTTCCTCTATGAATATCCTTAAACTGTTTTAAGCCTTGTCGTCCGTCTCTTATAAAGCTGCGATTCCTAGACGCCCACATCATATCCCTTACAAAAATAATAGGAATCATGATCAGCTCCCTCGTGAAAGGATTGCCGTTTAATCTCCGTATCAATGCCTTGATCATCTCAATGCCTCCAAACATTTCTCCACCAAATATTTCATCTCTTTTTCCTTAAAACATTCCCACTTGCGGGGCATATCCTGTTTCGAAAACCATTCATAGATCAGATTACAGCCTACACCCAAAAACAACATAAAGAACGCAACTAAAACCGAAAGGATTGGATATAGAAAAACGGGAAAAGAAGTGAACACAACGTTTAAAAACATGATTCTAATGGGAATCAACACACAATTTGATTGAATCAAATAGCTTGCAACCGTATGCTTTCCTATCCAATTAACCGCATCCGATTTTATCTCTGATCTTTCGCACAAAAGAAATAAGGAGACCGAGTTTATCAACTGCGGCAGGATATACATACCGGAAAAAAAGTTAATTCCTTCTGACAATTGAGGGATCACCCGCTCAAATATAGTCATTACCACAGAAGTGAAAAAGATAAATATCCAGGCACAGGGAAAGACATACCAAGTTCCCAGCAGTTTTTTCACTCTGGTATCGTACTTCTTAAAATATGCCGCCAAAATGTATAAAAAGGCAAACCAACTCAGGTTATCATTAAATGGTGTCTGTGCCGTAAAGGTCGGAATCAGCGTAAACAGCAGGCTCCCAATCAGTATCAGGAGCTTAAGCCTCCTTTTGGAAGCAGACTTAAGAAACATGTTTAAAAACGGAGCGATGAGCAATAATCCAATATAAGTTGTCAGAAACCAGTAATGATTGAAAATCACAGGCAAAAAAGACTTAAGGATATCCGAAAAATCGATGGTATTTGGAATCGCCACAAACCCCACCGCAAAAATCATGATACTATAGAAGAATACCTGCCGGTGCACCCTGAAAATTCGCCTTATATCAAACGGTTTGTCTATCAAAAACCAACTGCTAAGAAGTACAAAGCAATTTACTCCAACCTTGCCTCCTATATATAGAAATTGAGCCCATATTCTTATATAATAATTGGGGCTTTCCGACCCATAAGTCATGGTAATATGGTGCAACGTGATCAAGATCATTGAAATAATCCGCAGCAATTCAAATCCCGATATCCTTTTGGACGTCGTTTGAGCATTCTTTTCAGTATTCATATAGTCTTTCCTCATCAGATGTCTTAAAAGCATCCGCCATCTTCATAGCCAGACCGACGGTTACATCTGAATTATAATGCTGATGATTTCCCCAACGTCCCAGCCCATAGACCTTATGCTGGGAACTCCACTTCAATAATCGCTTCATAATCTGCGGTTTATCGATTGTATTGAAAGGGTAAGCATACTTATTCATGTATGTAACATGTCCCTTAGACTCTGCCGCGTTGGCACGTTCTGCATTCGTCTCTGTCCAATATCCCCTGCTGCCCGGGCAGAAATTATGGCGGACAAGGATACGATGGTAGGATAGCCCGGAATCCGGATAATATATCCAATGAGCATTTGTAGGCAGCTCCTTTGGAATGTACTCTGTTACAATAGAACTATATCTCAACTCTTTAATAGAATTTTCTATCTCCCTGGGCATATTGTTTATCTTCTTGAATTCGGTCCATGGGATGGTACTGACAATGACGTCCGCCTGATAGTTTTCGTTATCAGAGGTGGTGACTGTCCTGTCGCCGAAATCAATCCCGCAAACAGCCTTGTTATATTCAATCCGGTCTCTCAGAATATCCGCCATGCGAAGCCACACCTCGCCATATCCATACTTTTTCGGGTAGTAAAACTGGGCATGCCCTGGTTGGGTTCCATAAGCTCTTTTCGTGAGACAGGAAGCCAGTGTCTCCTCAAAGCTCACGTTGGGAAGTTTTTCAAGCCAATATGTGCCTAATTGATTCAGTTCCTTCCCAAAAACCTTTTGATTGTATGGAATCATATATTCATCTGCAATTTTGCTTCCCAACTTCCAATAAACCCAATCAACAAACAGTTCCGGCTTTTCGATCCCAAGATTGCAGCCTGCGGCGGCGATGGATTTCAGATACTCTATTTGATCTTCGATCTTCATCTGCCAGATATTAGCCTCAATGGGGTGATTGATGGTAACTCCATTAATTTCAATGCGGCTGTCACGGTTATATTTTATCCATTCTGATTCCGGCATGAACTCAAAAAGGAACTGATTTACCTCCGGGATCCGTACATCGAGAAAATGTCCTCCTCCGATGTCAAAAGGCGCCCTGTCTACCTCTGCGGAACGGCACAATCCCCCTGCAGAAGATTCCTGCTCAAGTATAAGAAAACTGCTTTCTCCATTTTGTCTCAGTCTATGGGCAAACGCCAGCCCTGCCGGTCCCGCGCCTAAAATCAAATATTTCATTTAAGTCCTGTACCTCCATTTAGAAAGCTTTATGGGATGATAGTATAAAACCTTTTCTTCAAATTGATCGAATAATACATCCAGGTCATGATTATATTTTCTTTCAAATTCCGGTATTTCCTCCCGCCATTTCTCCACACCGTAATATCCGTTGATGCTGCCCTCTGTCTTTATATTGGTACAGGCCAAAATCATAGCCAGCGGAATGGCTGTCTCGACAAAGAGATTCATCGCAGCAAAAATCCCTGACAGCCTGCAAAATTCATCCATGGAAAATCTGTCAATAATAATCATATCTGCATAGGATTTGAACAGGGGATACGGCAGTGTTCTTCCTTTATTGATTGCAAGAGTCACTATCGTCAGAGCGAAATGTTTCGGGTGAAGATAACCTTTATGAAGAAAAAAAGCCAGCGGCAGTTTTTCAACAACCGGATATCCTAATTTCTTACATTTCGCTGCAGCCTCTCTGCAGGAGGGCAGTTCCTTTTCATAGGAGACTCCCACATTGATCCGAAATGCAGAAAGGATATGAAACAGTTTGTTGCTCTGATCTCCGACGCTATGGGCATAGGGTGTGATATTCTTGATAAAGGAATCTTTCGAATCCAACTGCAGTTCATTTAATAGATTCTTCTCGTTTAACTCAGGGTTTAAAATCTGGTCATCTCCCAGGAAGACATAATGTGAGAATTCAGGCCTTTTTATCTTGTCATATGCCTGTGCCATATAGCCCTGAAAACAGTATGACGTCTCATAGACAGGAATGATTCGGGAGTTGTCCATGCCTTCTATCTCCCCGGTATGAAATGGTATTAAATAAAATATATTAGAAAATCTGGGTGCATAGATTTTTTCCAGCACCGTTATATTCTCAATAAATCTATGATTAAAGATGATTACCAAACAGACCTTTTCCATCAGCGATCACTCCATATGATTTTTTATAAATCTCCATCAAGATCCTGTAATTGCTGTCTCTTCCATAGCTTCTTCTATATTCCGTCAGAGTTGACGCGTAAATGTCCTTATACTGTCCCAACCTCTCTATCGCTTCTATCAGGCTTTTCTCAGAATTGCAGGTAAACTTGCATCCTGTGATTCCTTCCACAGCGATGCTCCCCACATTGCCCAGATCGGAACCGATCACCGGCGTTCCGACAGAATAGGCCTCGATCATACTCATGGGAAACCCTTCATACCACTGAGTCGGCAGGATCAGAGCCTTACTTTCAGCCACCATCCGACAGACCTCTTCATTGGGTACAAAACCTTTCATCTCTACATTCAGTCTGTGGTCCGCGACATAAGTCCGACACCTCTCCTCCAATGTCCCTGTACCGCAGATGACTAATCTGGGAGCTTTCGCTCCCATCTGTCTCCATGCGCGAAGCATGACATCCACGCCCTTTAGCTTTTCCAGCCTTCCCGCATAAATAAACTGCTCCTTCCTCTTCTCCGGGGGAACCAAAGAAGCCTTGTCTTCCGCAAAATTGGGCTTGACAAATACCTGGCTCGGTCTGATCCCCGGTACATTCAGGAACACCTCTCTGTTAAAATCAGTCAGGCAGATATAAGTAATATTTCTATAAATCCCCGTTTTCCTGTGAAGCTTTAAATTCAGCACACACAGAATCGTCTGAAGCCTGCTGTTTCTATAGCATTTATGCCTGACTGCGCAAAAGAGATGATCGGGTACACAGTCCCGGCAGATCCTCCCGTTTCTGTACAAAACAGCGGCCGGGCACAGGAACCGAAAGTTATGGATCGTCTGAACTATAGGAATTCTGCAGACAACAGCCGCATAATATACTGCCGGTGAGATCAGATGTGCGGTATTGTGAACATGAACCAGATCTATATGCCGGTTTTTAATCACTCTCTTGACCTCCCGGTAAGTCCGAATGTTAAACAGAGACATCAGGGGAACCATCCATTTTTTTGAGAGTTTCATGCCGTTTAATTCCGCATTATTACGAGTGTATAAAATCACCTTGTGACCGTAATCTTCCAACATCTTTTTTTCGTTCTCAATAACCGTATCTTCTCCCCCCGGGATCTGATAACAGTTATGTACGATCAGAATTGTCATATCATTTTCCCTTTATCACAGCGTTCCAGATAAACTTGGTATTGGTATAAGCATATCTTCCAAACAGCCTTCCCGGGTCCTGGAGCAATCGAAATCCCCACTCCAGATTTGCCTTCTGCATCCACTCAGGCGCTCTGACGAGATTGCCTGCCACATAGTCGAACCCGGCTCCTACGCCGACCATAAAACCGTTCACCTTTCCCTGATGATCTGCCATCCATCTCTCTTGTTTGGGAGCCCCCAGCCCTACCCAGATAAAATCGGGGCAGGCTTCATTGATATGGTTTTTTATAGCCTGGTCTTCCTGTGGGGTCAGAGGGCGAAAAGGCGGGCTGTACATCCCGGCAATCTGAATGCTCGGATACCTGTCCAGCAATACACCCCTCATTTTTTCAAGAGTCTCCTCTGTAGATCCATAAAAATAGTGGCGGTATCCCTTCTCCGCTGATCTTTTAAAAATCTCTTCCATATAAGACGGGCCTGGTGTGCGTTCCATATTTTTAAATCCGCGGCGCCTTCCTATAACGGAAAGGGGACCTCCATCGGGAATTGCCATGATTCCGCGGTTCTGTATGGCACGGTATTTCGGGTTATCATGGGCCGTGACCGTAGTATGAACATTGGACACACACATATAGTCTCCTGACAGAGACCTGATGTATTGATCCGTAAATTTCAGCAGCCAGTCCATGTTAATGGCAGCGATCTCCACGCCCATGATATTACAGGTGGGAATCATGGATTTATCAACCTTATGCCGATATTCCTTTGCCGTCGCAGCCATCTCTGTCCGATTCCTTTCTCACTGACACGCCTGATCACTGTTTTTGCCGTCAGCTGCATCTCTCCACCATCAACTCCTGTGCATATCGCTTCATACTGCATTTCAAATCCTTGGGCGTAGATTCCTTCTCAATTCCTGCCATGATCCGATATTTATCAAAAATGCAGATCACCATTTTCATGGACAAAGGGCGCCCCATCTTAGAGAGAAATAAGTATGTCTGATACTGGTCTTGTGTCTCGAAATATGTGTGAATGTCCAGCCATAACTCCATCTTCTTTCTCAAATTTCTGGAGAAAAGGCGAATCTCCCTCTGCCCTTTTCTCTTCCCCCGGATCACCAGAATCCCAGTCTTTTTGTCATAATCAGAGACATGCAGGCGCAGCAGTTCACTGACCTCCAGGCCGTGGTAAAACAGCAGTTCCATCATCACATTGTCCCGGAGACAGATACGCTTTCGAAAATCATTGTCTAAATCTTCATATTCCCGGCTCAGTGCAATAAAAAAAGAATCGATCTCTGCTTTTGACAACACGTTATCCGGCTTTTCGCCCTCCACTTCCAGGCTCGGCACTTCGATGACAGGACAAGACGAAGAAATCCCCTGCCTGAAAAGATATTCTGTATAATAGCAAAATACCCGGTACTTTCTTGTTATGGTGGAGGTTCTCAGCTTCCTCTCATTTATGAGATATTTTAAATACCGTTCTATGGTTCCTCCATCTAAATCGGTAAATCCGTTCTCCCGAAACCATTGGTACAGGTGTTCCAGATCCAAGCGATATGCTTTTACGGTCCTCTCGTCCAAACCTCTTTCTTTTCCCTGGATTTTTATAAATTCTTCGATTCTGTCCTTCTGTCTTCCTTTCTGATTCAGCACCTGTTCCAAGTCTCTCACCTCTTCTCTTCTTTTGCACCTTTAGGTAGCGCTTCCTGCCGTATGCTGTCCGTGTTCTCCTAAATCTGCCATCACGGACTGCGCAAAGTCCAGGGCCTTTAATATACACAGGGCACTTTCCTTCCCTCTCTCGTCAAGACTATCAAAAAGAGTACTAAACTCCGCTGCCTTTGCTGTCTGTTCCTTTGGTTGTGTCATCTGCTCGTCCTCCTCTTTTTTCTTGTGTTGCAGACTCAATATAACACACATTATTTGAGTTGTCAACACTACTCAAATTGTATGCCTGTGTTGACAACCTGGTTTTTGTGCGGTATGATAAAAAATATGGAAATAAGCAGAATAACAGGGAAAGTTTGGGAGGGCAAAATATTGAACAACAGAATCAAATTAATACGAGAAGCTCTCCAACTATCGCAGCGTGAATTCGGCGAAAAGCTGGGCGTCAGCCGCGACGTGATCAGCAATATCGAATACGGCCGGGTAAAGCCGAAAGAACTGCTTGTCAGACACATCTGTGACCTCTATGGCGTCAATGAATTTTGGATTCAGACAGGAAACGGCTCCATGTTTCACACAAAGCCAAAGACAGACAAGAAGTTAAATGAGGCGCTTGAGATCTTCCAGTCCTTAAGGCCGGAATTCCAGGACTATGCATTAGAACAGATTCGTCACCTTGCCAGACTTCAGGAGAAGCTGTCGGATAAAAACACACAAGCTGCAGAGGGCACGGTTATGGACAGAAACCACAGTCCTGTCTGAGACCTTCCGGCAGGACAAAGACCGCAGCATCGGCGTTTTCCATCGCCGGTACTGCGGTCTTTTATCTGTCTTTTTGTATCTGGCTTTTCTTGCCTATGGTACTGCAATCTTGGTCACCACATCCCCCTCATCAAAGATCTTATTGGCGATGGTGCCGGCAGCCCGATGCCCGGGGCTCTCGGCACATTATCGCAGTCCCCAAAAATATTACCTCACCAGGCACGGCCTCTTGGGATCAAACTTCCACCCTGGAATCAGGTACTGCATCCCCACGGAGTCGTCCCTTCCGCCCAGACAGTGGTCTAAGTACAGCTGATGAGCTCTCATCACCTGCTCCCGGTCCACCTCGATGCCGAGGCCCGGTTTTTTCGGCACTTCCACACACCCTTCCACGATCCGAAGAGGCTCCTTCGTCAGGCGCTCCAGGCCCTCCTGCCAGATCCAGTGGGTGTCCAGGGCATTGTATTCACCGGGCACCGCAGCCCCCACCTGGGTAAACATGGCCAGAGAGATGTCAAAATGATTGTTGGAATGACTTCCCCAGGTATACCCGAAATCGTGACACATCTGGGCCACCCGGACGGATCCGCTCATAGTCCAGAAATGAGGATCCGCCAGGATGATGTCCACTGCCTGGGACTCTAAGGAATGCCCCACCTCTCTCCAGTCTGTGGCGATCATATTGGTGGCTGTGGGGAAGCCGGTGCGGCGGCGGAACTCACTCATAATCTCACGGCCGGAGTAGACTCCCTCGGCCCCGCAGGGATCCTCGCAGTAAGTGAGAATCCCCTGCATCCCCTTGACATACTCCACTGCCTGCTCCAAAAGCCAGCCCCCGTTGGGATCCAGGTCGATCCTGGCCTCCGGGAAGGCCTTCTTCAAAGCCCGGATCACATCCATCTCCTCGCTGCCCGGCAGCACGCCGCCCTTCAGCTTAAAGTCCTGAAATCCGTACTTCTCATGAGTCGCTCTTGCAAAGGCCACGATCTTTTCTGCAGTCAGCGCCTCCTCATGGCGGATCCGGTACCACTCACAGTCACTGTCCGGCTCCGAATCATAGGGCAGATCCGTCTTGTTTTTATCTCCCACAAAGAACAGATAGCCTAACATCCTCACCTTGTCTCTCTGCTGTCCGTCTCCCAGGAGTTCGCACACCGGAACTCCCAGATGCTTCCCCAGAAGATCCAGACAGGGCGCCTCGATGGCTGTCACCACATGGACTCCGGTCCTCAGGTCAAAGGTCTGGTTGCCTCTCACATCCTCCTCCCCTTTGGAGTCCAGATACCTTTTCACTTTCAGCAAAGTGCTCTTATATTCTGAAACCCTGGTCCCCTCCACAAGGGGGATACACTCCTGGAGGGCCGCCGTAATCTTCTTCCCCCCAGGCACCTCGCCTACTCCGGTCTCTCCGCTGCTGTCTGTCAAAATCACGATATTTCTCGTAAAATAAGGCGCATGAGCCCCGCTTAAGTTCAGCTCCATACAGTCCTTCCCGGCCACAGGAAACACTTCCATCTTCACAATCGTCGGAACCATCCACATCTCCTCCTTCTCAATCTGTGATCAGGGGAACAGATTTCTGCAAACTTCTCATAATTCCCCCTTCCATCACGCTACATTAACGCCTTCACCTGCCGCACCCGCTCATCGATAAACTGCGGCCACACAGTCTCATCCAGGTAGATCTGATTTTCATCACTGTACCGCCCCCTGCGGTCCACGATCTCGATCTGATTGGGATGGCTTGGAAGGGCGATATCCACATGGACGGCCTTCAGTTTCTCTGCGTCATCCAAAAATCTCTGCCTCAGTGCCGGGGTCAGATACCTGCTTTTTGCGTAATAGTTATCGTTCATGGTATTGGCCCCCACACCGCCGTGCATTCCTACGGTGTAAATCTCCCCGTCTGCCGGGTTCTTCACTTCCCAGAAAAAGCTGGTACAGCCGATGGTATGACCCGGAGTCAGCATGGTCCTGATCGTCACGTCTCCCATGACGATGGGCTCGTCGTCGGAGTAGTACCTGTCCACCGTAAAGGTCTGAGGATGAGAGTCTTTATCCAGAACCAAAGTCTCCTCCGGACAGTCCTCCATGAACTTGGTATCCTCCCTGGACATATAGAGTTCCGCTCCTGTCAGTTCTTTCATGGCCCCGGCTGCCCCCATATGGTCAAAATGGGCATGACTGATGAGAATCTTCTTAATATCTGCAGGCCGATATCCGATCTTATAGATGGAGTCCACCAGCATATACAGACTCTCCGGAATAGCCGTATCGATCAAAATCAACCCGTCTCCCGTATCGATCAGATAACATCCCACCCAGGTCTGCCCCGCCACATACCAGGTATGAGGGGCCACCTGAAAAGGTTCCACCGCCAGAGTCCACGGCCTGTAAGCCAGAGCGGCCACCGGATCCTTGGCGGCCGGAGTACAACGAAATGCCATAATTCTCTCTCCTTTTTCATCAATTGTCGTCATGAGCTGCTGCCCTTCCTCTTCCCTATAAGGGTTCGGATAATGGGAGAAAATACACAGCCGATTCCGATTACCATCATGACACAGGAAATCGGTCTTGTAAAGAATGTTGTCACAGTACCCGTATACTGGAATGCCTTCAGCATGTTGCTTTCCAATGTGGGGCCCAGAATAAACGCCAGAATCAGCGGGGCCGTAGGGATGCCGCCGTAAGCCATAAAGATCCCTACGACTGCAAATACCAGCATCATACCGCATTTGTACAGGCTTCCCGCATCCACATAGGCGCTTACCATGGAGATGATGAGAAGTGCCGGATACATATAGTGATAGGGAACTTTCAGAATCTGTGGGAACAGTCTCATCCCCAAAGCCTGCATCACCAATATGATACATGCGACCACCGCGACAGTGGCGAACATCAGGTATACGATATGACCGCTGTTTTTAAATACCATTGGACCCATCTCCAGCCCATGGATGGTCAGTGCCCCGATGAGCAGAGCCGTCGTGGAGTCTCCCGGAATACCCAGGGCCGCCATGGGGATCATGGCTCCTCCGATGGAAGCATTGTTGGCAACCTCCGGAGCCCAGATTCCCCCCGGATTTCCTTTTCCAAACGAATCCGGATCTTTGGAAGCATTCTTTGCAGAGGAGTAGGCAACCAGGTTGGAAAGGCCGGAGCCCATACCTGGCAAAAATCCGATCCCAAGGCCGATGAGGAAGGAGCGAATGATGTTCACCAGCTGCTCTTTGATCTCTCCCAGCGTGATTCCAATCCCTCTTACACTTTTATTGTCCACTTCCGGAAGGGCTCCGAAGCCTTTTCCGTAGGAAGTGACGATGCTGCTGACGCTGAACACACCGATGAGCACCACAGTCATGCCGAGGCCGCTCATGAGATACATATTGTCAAATACAAATCTGGGCTCTGCGTCAATGGGCGAAAATCCTACAGACGCAAACAGCAGGCCGATACAGGCAGATACCAGACCTTTAAACATATTGCCCTTGGAAATAGCCAGTACCATGGTGATAGCCACAAAGCACAGAGAAAAATATTCCCACGGCCCCATGAGAAAGGCGATATCCGCGATGGTCTCGCTGAGGAGAGCCGCGATAATGGCGCTGAAGAAAGTCCCTGTAAATGACGCCACCATACCGATCGCCAGGGCTTTTCCGGATTTGCCCTGCTGGCTCATGGGATATCCGTCCCAGCAGGTGGAGACTGCGGATGCGGAACCCGGGATGCCCAAAAGTACGGAACCGATAAACGCGCCGGAGCATCCTCCGATCCACAGGGCGATGAGGAAGATCACCGCCGTCCCCGCATCCATGCTGTAGGTAAGAGGCATAAACAGCATAACAGCCAGAGTGCCTGAAAGCCCGGGGATCGCACCGAAGATAATTCCCACAGCCGTTCCCACGATCATCAGGATCAGGTTAAAAGGCTGTACCAGCTGGGATAGGATATAAGGTAAATTTGCTATCATAATCTCTCACCTCCTAAAACAATGAGCCTGATGGCAGGCTGAGCCCAAAGACATAGATGTAGATCACATAAATAATCACAGAAAGCAGGACAGAATAGATAATCCTTCCTTTCAGCGTGCTCCCGCTTCCCTTTGCAAACAGGGTGGTCAGAGCGTATGCGGCGAATGGTGTGGTGATCAGATAGCCGATCAGACTGGAGACAAATACATACGCAGCCAGCACCGCCATGGCAAGAGCCATGCGGAGCCAGCCCTCCCTGGACAAAAAAGGCTTATCTGCCTCCTGCTTCTTCACTCCCTCTAAAAAAATCCCGGCTCCGCAGACTACAAAGCCAAACGCCGCGATCATAGGGAGGGCTTTGGGTCCGGGATAAGACATGGAAAACGGGACCCGAAGCCGGCTGGTCATGACAAATACCACGATGCCCACCAGTACCAGAAGTGCACCTGTAACCCGGTCTCTCTTTATATTCATAAAACTTGGGACTCCTTCCTCTTTTTTGCCTGGGGCTGCGTTCGGCTGTCATCCTGAAAGCAGCCCCTCTTATTTTTCATTGATCTCTTGCCGCGCTCAACGGCTCTTTATTTTTGTTTTAATCCCAGCATGTCTACTACGCTGTTTAAGGATTCCTGCTGTGCCTTTACTCTCTCCGCGCCTTCTTCAATACTGAAGAACTCCATGGCCATACCGGTGGGCTCCAGGATTGCCTTTACTTCCTCGTTCAATGCCGCGGAGGCAAAGTAGTCATGGATCTTCGTCACCTTCGCCTGATCCATATCTTTAGGCCCTAACACAAACATCAGCGTGGTAAAGGTGCAGTCATATCCCTGGTCCACAAGGCTGGTGACACCCGGAAGTACCGTGCTCTCCCCGCCGTTCTCGTCCACAGAAAAGCATGCCAGAGCCTTCGCCTTGCCGGATTCCACATACTGCTTCGCCTGGTTGGCATTGACGAAAGCCGCATGGATGCTGCCGCCTACCAGGGCGGTCAGCTTCTCCGTGTCGGAACCTGCCTCCACATACTTGATATCGATGCCCGCTGCCTGTGAGAACAGACCGCACATGATGTGGGAGCTTCCTCCGGTCTCGACACCGAAAAGAAGGGTTCCGGGAGCTGCCTTTGCCGCATTTACCAGGTCGTCTGTGGTGCTGTAGGGGGAATCGCCGGGCACTACCAGAACATATCCTGTCTTCTCCAGGCTTTCGCCCACAGCGATCACCGTAAAGTCATCTGCCGCCGTGTGATCGTATACGCCTGTAGCCGTCTTGATCAGCATGGTGGTGTGGAAGAACAGAAGCGAAGTTCCGTCATTTTTGGCATTTCTCACCTTCTCCATAGCCACGACGCCGCTTCCGTCCGTGTTGTTCTGGATGGCTAAATTGCTTCCGGAATCTTTGGAAACCTGTGTGGCCAAGGCTCTCGCCGTCACATCTGTTCCTCCGCCAGCTTTTGCGGGAACCTGCAACTCTATATTTTTCGGAAGAGCATCTCCGCTTGCCCCGCCGGAACATGCCGTCATGGAAACTGCCATAGCTCCCGCCAATACGATGCCTAATAATCTCTTCATTTTTCTCATTTTTCTCTTCTCCTTTTTTCTTTATAAGAACCTTATCTCACCAGGGCCGGTCTCTTGGAATCATATTGCCAGCCCGGAATCAGATACTGCATTGCCTCCGCGTCGTTGCGGTCGTGGCTGGGAAGCTTACCATACAGCCTGTTGGCCTCCTCCACCTTATCCATATCGATAGTCACACCCATGCCCGGTTTATCCGGTACCTGTAAGTATCCGTCTCTGATCTCGGGAGCATCCTTTAAGAGATTCTGGCCGTCCTGCCAGATCCAGTGGGTATCCAGAGCCGTCGGCTTTCCCGGGGCTGCCGCTGCCACATGGGCAAAGGCAGTCAGAGTGATGTCAAAATGATTGTTGGAATGGCTGCCCCAGGTCAGGCCCCAATCATCTAATAGCTGCGCCATCCGCACACTGCCCTCAAATCCCCAGAAATGGGGGTCTGCCAGAACGATATCCACTGCCTTTAAGGCGACGGAGTGGTAAAACTGCCTCCAATTGGTGGCAATCATGTTGGTGGCCACCGGAAGGTTTACAGCATTTTTAAACTCTGCCATAATCTCCCTGCTGCTGAAACCGGCCTCCGGTCCGCAGGGATCTTCTATGTAGGTCAGAATACCCTCCATAGATTTACATAAATCTACGGCTTCTCTTAAGCTCCAGGCGCCATTGGGATCTATGTTGATCCTGCCCTCCGGGAACTGCTTTTTTAGGGCTCTCACCGTCTCCATCTCTTTTTCGCCTTCCAGCACTCCGCCTTTCAGCTTAAAGTTGCAAAAACCGTATTTGTCATGAAGGGTACCGGCCTGTTCCACCAGACGCTCTGTGCTAAGCATCTCCTGCCTTCTCAGCCGAAACCAGGAATCATCGCTGTAGCTCTCGTCAAGGTAGGGCAGATCTGCCTTCTTTTTGTCGCTTACATAGAACAGATACCCCAGAGTCTCCACCCTGTCCCTCTGCCTTCCCTCACCCAAAAGTTCACACATGGGAAGGTCTAAATACTGTCCCAGCAGATCCAGCATGGCACATTCGATAGCCCATTCCGCCTTTACTACAAATTTCAGCTTACTGATATCCAGGGTCTGGATCCCCTCCCCGTCATCCCCGGCCGTCCCTGCTGCCGCCCTGTGGATGGTCTGCAAAACCCTTCGGTAAGCCCCCACCGGCTGTCCTTCCACCAGGGGGATACAGGCCTTTAAGGACTCGCAGGTATAGTCCCCTCCATGAATCTCTCCGATTCCCCTGTGGCCTGCGCTGTCTTTTAAGATTACCAGATTCCTTGTAAAAAATGGGGCATGGGCTCCGCTCAAGGTCATCAGCATACTATCCTTTCCCGCCACAGGGATCACCTGCATCTCCTTGATGATCGGGGTTCCTTTCTCCATATGCACGCCTCCTCTCTCATTTCTTCTTGGATAAATTTCTGTCTCCTCTTGAATCCATCTTAATATAATTTGTTTGATTTTACCAATTCATAAAAGTGATTCTCTCAATCACTTTTGCTAATAATTCCTTTTCCGTCCGATTCTATTGCATTTTTAACTGTGATTTTGTATACTCTTTACATACCGTTAATCTTAGAGAAAATCCTAACGGATACCAGGATGGCCATTCGGCCAATATAGAGGAAACCCTAAAGGATACCAGGATGGCCATTCGGCCAATATAGAGGAAAGGAAGCACATTTACATGGATACCAAGTATCTGACCTACATTTTAACCATTGCCAAGCACAAGAACATGACCAAAGCCGCGGAAGAACTGTATGTGTCTCAGTCCTCTTTAAGCCAATATCTGTCCAAGCTGGAGCAGGAGGTGGGAACCCCTCTGTTCTTTCGGGCCAAAGGCGAGCTGGCTCTGACCCCTGCCGGGCAGATGTACACCGAAGCAGCCAGGCAGGTGCTGCAGATCAAAAAGCAGCTCTATAAAGACATCTCTGCCCTGGACAGCCAGACCAACCTGATGATCGGTGCCACTTCCCAGTTTGCCCTGAGGATGCTCTCTGAGATCGTTCCCGCATTCAAATCCATGTATCCCCATGTAAACATCGAGATCACAGAGGGCAATCTCTCCAATATCACCAAGCTTCTTCTGGAGGAACAGCTGGATCTGGCTATCGTGGCTTCCAGCCGTCTCAGTCCTTTTGAGGATCATCATGCCATCCTCCGGAGAGAAGAAGTCATGGCAGCTATTCCTGCCGACCACAGCTACTGCGCCTCCCATCCTGGAGAGACGATTTCCGTGGAGGACTTTATGTCCACCTTCAGCGGTGAGAACTTTCTGCTGTCCAAGAAGAGTTCCTCCCTGCGTCATCTCTCTGACAAGCTGTTTGCCCAATATCACTTTAATCCCAAGGCGGTCTGCGAGACCAACAGCATCTCCACCACTCAGAGCATGGTCCGCCGGGGGGCAGGCATCGCATTTATCGCTGAGTCCTGCATCGATGACAGGGAGCACATCCACTACTATTCGCTGGCGCCCGGCCTCTATCGGTACAACCTGCTGGTTTGGAGGCAGAACTGGGTCATGAATCCGGCTGAGAAGGCGCTCTGCGATGCTATCGTGGACTATTTTAAGCCTTATGGGGTAGCTGTTTAGCTTTACCCGTCTGTGAGGTCCTTCCGTATAGCGCAAAAAGGAAAGGGAGCTGTGGTCACACCAGCTCCCTTTCCATATTCATTCTTTTCTGTAGATAACCCTCGTGCTGCCTGTCACGTAATCGGCGCCGGATTAAAGATGCACATATCGTTGTGGAATCCGTACTTGTCGCTGTAAGGTTCCCTGATCCCGCTGGCCACATCCAGGATCATGTCAAAGATCTCCTGTCCCACCTGGGCGATGGTCCTCTCTCCGATGGCCACATCTCCCGCCGAGATGTCGATCAGGTCAAACCAGTGCTCCTTCATCTCGTTGCGGCTGCACACCTTGATGACCGGGCAGATGTCCAGTCCGTAGGGAGTCCCCCGCCCGGTCATGAAGACCTGCAGGCCGATGCCGCTGGCCACCTGGCTGGGGCCGCAGACGATGTCGCTGGCCGGAGTAGCCCCGTAGATCAAGCCGTGTCTGGTGGGCTTTTCGGCAGGCGACAGCACCTCCATGATCTGGCTGGTGCCGCTTTTTGCGATGCTTCCCATGGCCTTCTCCACGATATTGGCCAGGCCCCCCTGTTTATTACCGGGGGTGGGGTTGGCATCCCGGTCCACCCCGCCGTCAGCCAGGTAGCGGTCATACCATTTCATCTCCTCCGCCAGCCTGTCACGGGTGTGGGCATCCCCGCAGCGGGCTGCCAGCATATGGACCCCGTCCCTGACCTCGGTCACCTCGCTGAACATCACGGTGGCGCCGCCTCTCACCAGCATATCCGCCGCATAGCCTGCGCTGGGGTTGGCAGACACACCGGAAAATGCATCGCTTCCTCCGCACTGCATCCCGATCAGCAGATCGCTCAGGGGCAGCTCCTCGCGCTTTCTCCGATTCAGTTTCTCCAGCTTCTTCTCCGCCATCTCCATGATGGCGTTCATCATGGCATCGTGGCCTGCATAATCCTGGAGCGTCAATACGTTCTCCGGGGTAATGTCCTCCTTTGGCAGCACCCGGTCATAGGTCAGCTTCTCGCAGCCAAGGCCCACCACCATGATCTGACCGCCGAAGTTGGGGTGGCGGATCACATTGGTTATGGCACGGATAGGGATGACGGCCAGAGGCGCATTGATGGCGACACCGCAGCCGTAAGGGTGAGTGACTGCCACCACTCCGTCTACATTGGGATACTTGGGGAGCAGTTCTCTCTTAATCCTCTCCACCGCTACCTTCAGCACTCCCGCCGCACACTGGACGGTGGTCACGATCCCCAGCAGATTCCTGGTCCCCGCCGGTCCCTCCGCATTCTTATATCCCATCCAGACCGTCCTGGTGGGCATGGGCAGATCCTCTGTCTTTACCAGATTGGTGCCGAATGCCATGTCATCTACAGAAGGGCTCTCCGGCAGTTCCAGCATATGCTCATTGATCCAGTCCCCTTTCTTGATATCACCGATGGCATACCCCAGAACCACCCCATAACGGATGATCTCTCCCCCTGCCGGGATGTCACACAGGGCGATCTTGTGGGCCTGGGGGATATCCTGGTTGACCTTAAGCCCTTCCATAACCTGGGTTCCCGCCGCCAGGTCTCTGACCGCAATGACCACATTGTCTTCTTCCCGAATCTTCACATACAACCGCTGACTCATGACATTATCCTCCTTTTTCCGACACCGGCCTCCGACTGAATTTTATGGCTGGCGGTGTTCTTTCCAATCGTCGTGATCTGTGCTGTGCCACCGCTTCCCGTCTGCGGCAGGCAGCCTTGTGGCATCCATTATAAATCATCTTGGTGTGTAAGTAAAATTAATTATATATTATATAAACTTAGATATTTTAATTATCAAGACATCAGGTTTCATGGGGAGAAACCCTATTACATTTATTGGGAGTCATGGGCAAGGGAGTTTGTGCCTGTTGGACCCAGTATCTTGAAGGATAAAAAATATGGGTGGCCTGTTCCTGTGAAATATGATAAAATCTAGACAGAATCAGGAGGTGAAGCCATGGGCATTGATACCACCATAGCGAAGAGTATCCGTGTGACAGACGAGAAAGCGGATTATGATGTAGATGAAATTGCGGAAAAGTATATTGAGGGTACGCCTGTTGAATGTACTTCTTTCTACAGAGAAAGGTTCCGAGGATAAATGTCAAAGCCTGGAGGAAGATTTTCATGTTAAAATGACTCATACATTAGAGAGTGAGGTGTCGCTTATGTGTAATTTGAGTAAGGGTGTGGAGGAAAAAGGGATTGAAACGGGAATCATAGCTATGATATCCGCATTCAAAGAGCTGCAGATCGCAGACGATATTATCCTGAGTAAAATCCGGGAAAAATTCGGCTTGACACAAGAATCTGCCGAAACCTACTTGATAAAAATAAGCTGAATATTCCAGACAATCCAAAAATTATGGACTTAAAACAGTTAGAATACATTATAAAAATTGCCGATGAAAAAAGCATCACCCGGGCCGCGGAAAAGCTGTTCCTCACTCAGTCCGCCCTAAACCAGCAGCTGCTTAAGCTGGAAAAGGATCTGGGAGTCCGGCTGTTCAAGCGGACCAAATCTGACTGGAGCCCTACCCCCGCCGGGGAGATCTATCTGGAGGGCGCCAGGGAGATCCTGTGCATCCGCCACAGGACTTACAGCCGGATCCGTGATCTGGCGGATAGAAAAAAAGGATGCCTCTCCATCGGATTTACACCGGGAAGAGGCATCGAGATGTTCACTAATGTCTACCCCCGTTTTCACAGTCTCTACCCTGACATGACCGTAACTCCTAACGAGCTGAGTGTTCGAAGACAGCAGGCCCTCATCACGGCGGGAGAACTTGACTTAGGGTTTATGACTCTGTGCCAGGGCCAGAGGACAAAAGACAATTACATCACCTTATTTGAGGAGGAGATCGTATTGGCTCTCCCCCAGGGGCATCCCCTCAGCCGCAGTGCCGCCCCCCAAGGCGAGCCGCTGGCTGTCATGGACTTAGGGCAGTTACGGTATGAACCCTTTGTCCTCATGTACAAGGAATCTACCATCCGCCGGATGATCGACGACATCTTCCGGGGCTCCGGTTTCGTCCCTAATGTGCTGTTTGAGACCTCCAGCAACTCCACCATCTTATCCATGATCCAGGCCAGACTCTGCTGCGGCGTCATCCCCTGGCACTATGTAAAGAACCGGCCGGAAGGCATCGCCTGTTTCGCCCTGCCCTCCCGCCCTGTGTGGGAGGTGACTGCCAGCTACGGAAAGTATGCCTACCTAAGCAATCCTGCCAGAGAATTTATCCGTCTGGTCAAGGAGTATTGGACTGCCTGACCGGCCTGCGAAGGAGGGCGGAACAGTAGGGCCGAAAGCCCCCCCTGCCATCATCTCCCCCTATAGTCAATGATCTAAAACCGATACAGATTCAATCCGATCTCCTCGCTCATCTCCCTCTCCACGCTGCCCTCGATCTCTGTCACCGTGATCTCACCGGTAGCGGAGATCAGGCATTCGTTCAGATGCCCGCCCCAAATCCGGTTCTCCTCATCACAGACATTGATGTGGAAATGCAGGTACGGCTCCCCGTCCTTCTCGGAGATATTGCCCACCAGGGACGTGATCTCCATGGGCCCTGTAAACGTACGTTTCTTGTACACCCGATTCACCGTGTCAAAAAGCCCCACCGTCACACGGTCACAGGCCCCCAGGCCCACGGCGCTGCCCAGCCTGATCTTCTCCGCCCGGCACAATTTCTCTATGGAGGCCAGCACTTCCTCCCCCCTGTCCACCCTCAGCACATAATGATTTCCAAATCCCCGGTATTCCATCAATCATTCTCCCTTCCTACACGATATCCAGATAAGTCTTTCGGGTCGGCCCCGGAAACTCCCTCTCGATCACCCTCAGTTCCTCCTCCGTCAGCACCACCCCGGCGGCGGCGCCATTCTCCAAGGTATGCTCTTTTCGCCCGCTTCTTGGAATGGCGATGGTCTTCCCGTCCCGCACCGCAAATGCCAACAGGATCTGGGACACCGTCGCCTTATGGGCCTGGGCGACAGCATTCAGCGTCTGACTCTCATAGAGGCCTCGCCGCAGTTCCCCGGCCTGAGCCAGGGGACAGTAGGCCATCAGGGTGACCTTGTGATCCCTCATCCACGGCAGCAAGTCGTACTCGATGCCTCGGGAACCCATGTGATACAGCACCTGATTCACCGCGCAGTTCTTCCCGCCCGGCACCTCCCACAGCTCCTCCATGTCGTCGGTGTCAAAGTTGGACACGCCCCACCGGCGGATCTTTCCTTCCTTCTTCAGCTGTTCCATACAGGCTACGGTCTCCGATAACGGAATTCCTCCTCTCCAGTGGAGAAGGTACAGATCCAGATAGTCGGTGCCCATCCTCTTCAGGCTGTCCATACAGCTCTTAAAGATCTGCTTTCGTCCCGCATTATGGGGGTATACCTTGGATACCAGAAACAGACGGCTCCGGTCCATCCCCTCCATAGTCCTGCCAATCAGAAGCTCCGCCTTGCCGTTTCCGTACATCTCTGCAGTGTCGATCAATGTCATACCCGACTCGATGCCGGCTCTCAGCGCCTCCTGCTCCCTTGCCATACTGTCCCTGTGCTCTCCCAGATACCAGGTGCCCTGCCCGATAGCAGGTACCTCCGTCCCATCCGATAACAAAACCCGTCTTTCTGTCATCTCTTCATCTCCATCCCCACGCGAATCATGCGGAACATCCGCTCCGCCGCGTTTCGATACAGCTCCTCGGCGCGCTCTAAGGCCTCCCCGATCTCCATGGCGCCGTTGATCGTGGGCAGGATGCTCTCCACTCCAAAATCGTAGATCTTCTCCGCCCCGTCGCCCATACCGCCTACCACGGCGATGGCCGGGATGTTCCTGGCCCGGCACCGTTTCCCGATGCCGCTCGGCACCTTCCCGAAGGCGGACTGCCAGTCGATGCGGCCCTCCCCGGTGATCACCAGGTCCGTCCCCCCCAAAAGCCCGTCAAAATCCATGAGATCCAGCACAGTCTCGATCCCCGACTTCATGGTCCCGTGGAGGAACACGCACAGGGCTGCCCCCAGGCCGCCTGCTGCCCCGGCTCCCGGGATGCCGTCCACGTCTGTCCCCAGTTTGTCCCGAATCACGGCGGCATAGTGCTTCATGCCTGCCTCCAGCTCTTCCAGGATCTCCGGCGTCCCTCCTTTTTGTCTGCCAAAGGTATAGGTGGCTCCCTCCGGACCTGTGAGAGGGTTGTTCACATCACACATGACCGTAAATTCCGCCTCCCCTGCCGCCGGGTGAAGTCCCGACACGTCGATGTCCGCCACTTTGGCCAAGTCGGAGCCCTTACCCTCCAGCTCCTGTCCGTCACTGTCCAGGAAACGCACTCCCAGTGCCCTCATAGCCCCCATGCCGCCGTCATTGGTGGCGCTTCCGCCGATGGCCACGGAGATCTTTTTGTAGCCTCGGTCCAGAGCGTCCCGAATCAGCTCCCCGGTTCCGCAGCTGGTGGTGTGCAGCGGATTTCTCTTCTCCTCCGGAACCATGGGCAGACCGGAGGCCGCCGCCATCTCGATGATGGCACAGTCCCCGTGGAAGATGCCATAGAAGCTGTCGGTCCTCTCTCCTAAGGGGCCATGGACCGTCACTGCCCGCCTCTCCCCTTTTGTCACGGTGATCACCGCCTCCACGGTTCCCTCACCGCCGTCGGCTATCGGCACGCCCACGGTCTCACACCCCGGAAAAATCTTCTCCGCAGATTCGGTCAACAGCTCCATAATCTTCTCTGATGACAAGGTTCCCTTAAAAGAATCCGATGCAAATAAAAATCTCATACGCCCTCCTGCAGTCTCACTGCCCTCTCTTGGTGGTCTTAGGGTCGGACGCCCGGCCCCGATCTCAATATGCAATAGACCGGCGCAATGGGGGGTCTGCCGGTCTACTGCTTGCAACTCTATTCTAATGGAGATGATGCCTTAAATCAATCCTGCTTTTTTCATTTCCGTCTTAATCTTGTCCAGAACCGGCCCCTCGGGAGTGGCCAGGTTGGGTGTATAGGGAACTCCGATGTCCCGTCCCCTCAAGTTTGCCATGTCCTTTGCCGCCACCGGGAAGCTGGCTCCATCCATGGAAAGCCTCACCGGATTCAGCTTAAACTGCGCCTCCAAGGAGCCGGCCAGGTCGCCGGCCGCAAATTTATTGTACACATCAGTGATCAGCTCCGGCATAAAGTTGGCCGCCGTACAGACGCCCCCCACAGCCCCGTGACACATGGAGGCATACAGAAGGGTATCCTTGCCGCCGAAGACCTTAAAGTTCACATCTCTCGTCCTGCGGATAAACTCGGAGGTCTGAGTGATGTCCCCGCTGGTGTCCTTCATGCCCACGATATTCGGCACCTCGTGGGCCAGCCGCTCCACCAGACTGCCAGACAGGGTGTAGTTGACACGCCCCGGATTATTGTACAGCAGCACAGGCGTCTCGGGGACCGCCTCGGCGATGGTCTTAAAGTGTAAAAACAGCTCCGCCTCTGTAGGCTTTAAAAACATAGGCTGCAGGACAGAGATTCCGGCAGCGCCGTTGGCAGCGGCCATCCTGGCCAGACGGCAGCATTTCTTCGTGCTGATGGCTCCGATGCCGAAGTACACCGGAACACGGCCGGCGGCCTGGTCCACCATAATCTTAAGGCCCCGCTCCATCTCGTCTTCCTCGATCACATAGAACTCGCCGTTGCTTCCAAATGCCAGGATTCCCAGAACCCCGCCGTCGATCACATAGTCGACCTGCTCCCTCAGCTTCGCCTCGTCGATCCTCTCATCGCCGTCGATGGGTGTCAGAATCGGCACAACCACACCCTTGATAAAATCTGTATTCATACTGCTTCTCCTTCTCACCGCCCGGGTTCCTGTCCGCCCCCCGGACCGGCCCCGGACATATGCGGTTACGTTCACTGAATCTGTGAACACAGCCATTACTCTACGGTTACGTTGGCGATCTTCTCGTAGTACTTGACGATGCTGGAGTGATCTTCCTTATCACAACCCTCAGACTTTAAAAACTGCATGATCTCCATCAGCTGTGCGGTCAGCGGAACAGGTGAGCTGATGGCATGAGCGGCATTGAGCGCATTGTTCAGATCCTTGATGTGCAGCTCGATGCGGAATCCGGGTTTAAAGTTTCTGTCTAACATCATGGGAGCTTTGGCATCCATCACCGTGGATCCTGCCAGGCCGCCCCGGATAGCCTGATAGACCAGCTCCGGATCCGCTCCTGCCTTCTTGGCAAAGGTGAGGGCCTCGGACACGGCGGCGATATTGACTGCCACCACGATCTGATTGGCCAGCTTCGCCACGTTGCCTGCACCCAGCTCACCGACATAGACCACGGAACCTGCCATCACCATCAAGAGATCATAATACTTGTCGAACAGTTCCTTCTTTCCGCCTACCATGACAGACAAGGTTCCGTCGATGGCCTTGGGCTCCCCGCCGGATACCGGCGCATCCAGCATGTCGATCCCCATCTTTGCCAGCTCCCCGCCGATGGCCTTGCTCTCCGTCGGGTCGATGGAGCTCATGTCGATGACCACGGAGCCTGCGTGAGCACCTTCCGCCACACCGTTCTCTCCCAGCACGGCCGCCCTCACATGGGGAGAGTTGGGAACCATGGTGATCACCACATCACATTTCTGTGCCACTTCTTTTCCGTTTGCCGCCTCCTCGGCGCCGCAGGACACCAGATCCGCCACAGCCTCTTTATTGAAATCAAACACTACCAGTTCATGGCCTGCTTTCACCAGATTCTTGCTCATTGGCCTTCCCATGATTCCTAAACCGATAAATCCAACTTTCATCTCAATTACCTCGCCTTTCTTCGTTCTTAAAGAGTTCTCGCCGCTGACAGGCCTCCTGCCTTCTGCCGGGCCCGAAAGCTTATGTCTGGATTATAGAAAAACAGGAGACAAAAAACAATGGTAGTTCTCTCTAAAATATAAGATTCTTTTTGTATCTCCTGTCTAAGTTATCATTTTTATTTCATTTTCATTTCTTTCTTATTTCATACTATTTCATTTTCGGAGATTCCCCTGATCCGAGCCTCCCGTACCAGGCTTTCCACGCTCTCACATATCAGGTCGTTCTGCCGGATCACTTCATATTGACACCGCCCGGTTTTAGAACTATACTCTCCTATATCACACAGACGAGGAGGAACTATGTACTTTATGAATCAACCCATATCCCCAAAAAGCCTGGAAATGATCGCCGACCTGTCCAACGCCTTCGGCCCTTCCGGATTTGAAGATGCCGTATTGGAAGTGGCGAAGAACTATTGTCAGGACATCGCCCAGGTCACCGACGACTGTATGCGCAATATCTACATCCGCCCCAACGATGTTCAGGGCGATCGGCCTGTCTTTATGCTGGATGCCCACTGTGACGAGGTAGGTTTTATGGTCCACTCCATCCGCCCCAACGGTACCATCCGGTTTGTAACTCTGGGCGGCTGGAGCACCGGCTGTCTCGCCTCCAGCAAAGTCCTGGTGCGCAACGCCGAGGGCAGATACATCCCCGGCGTCATCGCCGCCAAACCGGTCCATTTCATGAGCGCCTCGGAACGAAACGGGGCCGGGGCTGCTTCTGTCTCCGACTTTTCCATCGACATCGGAGCCACCAGCGCCCAGGAGGCCGAGGAAGTGTTTCAGATCCGCATCGGAGAGCCCATCGTGTCAGACGTTTCCTTTCAGTATGATGTGGAGCGGGACGTGATGATCGGCAAGGCATTTGACTGCCGCATCGGCTGCGCCGCCCTGATCGAGACTCTCCACCGGCTCCAGGGCCGGCAGCTGGATGTGGATGTCATGGGAGTGCTCTCCTCCCAGGAGGAAGTGGGGGAGAGGGGCGTAAAAGTGGCCGTGAATCAGGTCCGCCCTCAGATCGCTATCTGCTTTGAGGGCTGTCCGGCCGATGACACCTTCACTGAAAGCTACGCGGTCCAGACCGCACTGAAAAAAGGGCCTATGATCCGGTTTATGGACCGCTCTGTCATCTGCAATCCCAGATATCAGCGGTACACCCTGGATCTGGCCCGTGAAAAGGGACTGGCCGTTCAATCCTCTGTGAGAGAAGGCGGCGGCAACAACGGCGCCATGATCCACAACTCCTTAGACGGCATCCCGGTGATCGTCATCGGCATCCCGGTGCGGTACATCCACTCCCACTACGGCATCGCCTCCTACCATGACTTTGAGGCCTCCGTCAACCTGGCCGTGGCTGTCATCGAATCCATGAACCAGGACATCATCCGAAGCTTCTGATTACCCGTCAATCCCGTATTTTTTCATCTTTCTCCACAGGGTGGCCTTGCTGATCCCCAGCTCCCTGGCAGTCTTCTCTCTGCTGCCGCCCTGCTTTTTCAATATCCGGGCGATCTGTCCGGCTTCCTCGCAGATCTCTCCGGATTCCTCCGATTCTTCCCTCATCTCCCCCCTCTCCTCCTCTTCCCCGTAAAGCTCCAGAAGCAGCCTCCTCACCCGGATCTCGTCCACCGACCGCTTCTCTGCCGTCAAAATCAGCCGCTCGCAGAAACTGTCTGCCTGGAGCAGATTGCCTTTCCACGGATATGCCAGGAGAATCTCTTTCGCCCCTTGTGTCAGCACATGAAATCTTCCGTATCGGTCACAGCACTCTCTGACAGCCTCCTCCAGCTTCCTCTTAAGGTCCTCCCGCCGCTTTCTGAGAGGCGGAATCTTAAGCACCAGGCCTGACAGCAGATAATAGAGCTCCCGGTTCCCCCTGTGTTCTCCGACCATGTCCGCCCCTGTCTCACTCAGTGTGACCATAACTCTCACGGATACTTTCTTCGGCCGCCCCGGCTCCTGGCCCTGGCATTGGCCGAACCGAATAAGGCGGAACAGCCGGTTTTGGTTGGCCTCCGTGAGATACCCCGCCTCCTCCAGCACCAGGGTTCCCCCCTGAGCCGAAACCGCTGCCCCCTTGTCCTCAAAAATCTGTTCCCTCTGCTCTAAGTCCGAGAGTCCGCGGCAGCACACCTGCACGAAAGGACCGTCGGCCCGGCGGCTGCAGTTGTGGATGCTCTGGGCCATCATATCTCTCTCGGTTCCCTCCTCCCCCAGGATCACCACCGGCCGGTCCGACAGAGCATACAGCCGGGCCAGATGCACACACTCCTTCATGGCCGGGGACTCCTGCAAAAGATCTTCAAATCTGGCCGGCGCCGGATACAGGCCCGCATCATTTTTCTCCCTCTCCCTCTTCTCCCGCCCCGCCGGCCTGGCCACCCGATGGCAGGTGATCATGGCTCCCTCCGCCCGGCCGTCATACAGGATAGGGACCAGCATGGCAAAGACAGAGGTACGGTTCAGTTCCAGAAACAGGGAGTACTCTTTTCCCTGCCCCAATACCCGCTCCAATACCGCCTCACCGATCTCGGGAGCGATCTCACCGATGGTTCTCCCCGCCAGGCCTGCCTCCCTGCTTCCGATGATATCTTCCATCTGGGAATTGACTCCCGCGATCCTGCCGTCCCTGTCAAGGCGGATAACCCCGTGGAAAGTGTAGTCAAGAAGGGTTTCTATCTGGACTGCCGATTTCTTCTCCACCTCCATGGCATATTCCATCCTCTGCGCCATGGAAAAGGCATTTCTCAGGGAATCCTCTGTCATGGACAGAAACAGGGAGGGCACTCCGGCTCTCGCCGCCTCCTCCACCGCAGTGTCTCCGCCGATGATCAGGTCCGCTCCCTCACCTGCTGCCTGTCTCACCAGGTCTTTCAGTCCCTGTTCCAAGCCCTGGGTCAGATAATAAGTCCTCAGGTCGATGTCATAGAGCTGGTCAAAATAGGACATGTCACAGAACATGTTCTGAAAACCTACCACCCCGATAACCGGCCTTGGTTTTCGGATGATCTGTCTGGCTTTCATCACCAGAAGGGCCATCTCCTGGGCCGTGAGGACGATCTCCACCACCGGGATGTCGGTGTACTGCTTGATCAGGGAGGCCTGCAGCCCCCTGGCGATGATGATGGAGGCCCCGTCCGCGATAGCCCGGCGAGCCTCTGTCACCGCCGACTCCGAGCGGATGACCCGCATCTCCTTGATTGGGTACTTTTTCTCCTGAAGAATGTTGTGGGCCTGATACAGCATCTCCTCGCGGGATACCAGAAGGGTGATTTTTCCCATTTTATGCGGCTCCTTTCGTGTATGTGGAAGGCAGGTATTTCTGCTTCCTATCCTTTTCTCCCTGGGAACGAATACCGATGTTATAGCATACAGACAATTTGTATGCGCCCAATGTCAAATACGGACATGTACGCTATCATGAGAACGGCAAACAAGACTATGTTTATGGTATCCCACAGGACATTTAAAATGACATGGGTTCCTTTCTGATACGCAGCCAAAGCCTCACGCACAGAAACGAGAAAAGCCGGTACATCCCTTGTAATCGGGGCTATACCGGCTGATTGAAATTACTTCCCTGTAACCGCAAATCCTTGTACAAGGGGATTTTCAGTCTCTATTTGCCTTCATATGTGATCACGGAAGCCACCTCGTATCCGGCCAGCCGCTCTCTGCCCTTCAGACCGGCCAGTTCCATGATGAAACAGATCTTCACCACCTCACCGCCCAGCTGCTCCACCATCTTGGTGATGGCCTCGATGGTGCCGCCTGTGGCGATCAGGTCGTCCACGATCACCACCTTCTGTCCCGGCTTGATAGCATCCTTGTGCATCTCCACCACAGCACTTCCATACTCCAGATCGTATTCCATAGAGATGGTGTCACAGGGCAGCTTTCCCTTCTTGCGCACCGGCACAAACCCTTTGTGCATGGCGTATGCCACCGGCACGCCGAAGATAAATCCCCGGGACTCCGGTCCCACCACCACATCATAGTCCACGTCCTTCAGGAAATCCAAAAGCCCGTTCACAGCCAGGTTAAGCCCATCCGGGTCCTGCAGGATGCTGGTTACATCCCGAAAGATAACCCCCGGCTCCGGAAAATCCGGAATACTTCTCACATAGTCTTCCACTCTCTTCATCAGTCTTCCCTCTCCCTCAGATCTCTCACACTTTCCCGGACGATCAGTTTATTGTCCAGGAAGATCCTTGTGTTATCTATGATACCATCTTCCAGCTGTCTAAGCAATACCCGAGTTCCCTCTCTGGCCAAATCTCCCATATTCCGCTCCACCGTGGTCAGCCGCATGGTACCGTACCCGGACATATCCCAATTGTCAAACCCGATGAGAGAGATGTCACCCGGCACCGTCAGCCCGGCCTCGTAGACAGCCGCTCTGGCCGCAAATGCCAGTTCGTCATTGAAACACAGAATCGCCGTGGGACGCTTGGGCAGCTCTAAGATCTTCCTCGCCGCCCGGTAGCCGTTGGCGTACCGGTACTCATCACCTTCCACCGGAACCTGTTCCGGGTCCATCCCGTGGCGGATGACGGAATTCACCCATCCCCGGTGCCTCAGTCTGGTGGAATCCACCCCCGGAAGCCCCTCGATTACCGCGACTCTGGTATGTCCCCGGTCCAAAAGGTAATCCATGGCCTTCTCCATAGCCGTCACTTCGTCCGTCACCACATTGGGCACGTCATAGTACACGATACGACAGACAGCCACCACGGGGATCTTCTTCTCCATGACCTCCTCGATAAAGGCGCCGTCCTCGGATCTCTGAGACAACACGATAATCCCGTCAAACAAGGTAGGATTCAGAGTCCCCGGCTCGTGCATATCAATTCCCTTCACCGCCACATTATATCTGCTGCCCACGATATCGTAGACTCCTGTCAGCACATCGTGGAGGACAAAAGGGGAACTCATCTTGCTGATTCTGGAAAAAAACAGACCGATGGTGTAGGAACAGGACCGTTTCAGATTGATCGCTGCCTGATTGGGCACATACCCCATCTCCCTGGCAAGATTCAGGATCTTCTGCCTGCTCTCCGACCTTCCCGCTCCCACATCATTGAGCGCTCTGGACACGGTAGAGTAGGACACTCCCGCCCTCTTTGCAATATCCTTGATCGTAACCGCCATGTCTCACACCTCTTTTCACCCCTATCAGGGCTGTATCTCAAACATCATTACTGTATCATCTTTCCACCAAATGTTCAATATGCTCCGTCACTATTTTTTCTCCCTGACAGCCCTCGATCTTCACATCCTCCAGAATCAGAGTCTTGATATTTCCCGCAAAAATCCCCATTCGGCTCACCGGCTCCACCCCGTCCAGCATAGCCGGTTCCCCGGACATGGCTTCCTCGGCATAAGTCACACGGACATGCTTCATCTCCACACACTCGATCTTTTTCTCCGGAAGGCCGTAAAAATAGGCTGCAGCCACATGACAGTTCTCTGCTTGAATATTCTCAAACCGCAGCGCTCTGATCTGCGGCGTCCCGTCATCCACCAAAAGAGGTTCCTTCGAGGCCACATACTCACTGTGGCCATCCGGGTCACAGTAATAGAAACTGTTGATCACAAACGGCGTCATCACATGATCCATGCGGATATTCTCGAATACTACCTGGTCGATCACCGCATCCTTGCCTCTCCCCCTCCTGGTCTTGATCCGCAGCCCCCGGTCCGTGTGCAGGAACAGGCAGTATCTTACCGTCAGCTGACACACTCCCCCGGCCATCTCGCTTCCCAGCGTGATGGAACCATGACCGTCTCTCATACAGCACTGCCGGATCATAATCTCTTTCGAGGGCGTCTTATATTTTGCCCCCATATAAATCTTCCCTGACTTGACCGCGATGCAGTCGTCCCCAAGAGAAAAATACACTCCGGCGATCTCCACATCCTGGCAGGACTCCGGGTCCAGTCCGTCCGTATTGGGAGAATCCTTCGGATTGAGAACCGTCAGATCCAAAAACTTAAGATGGTTGGAAAAATAGGGATGAATATTCCAGCTTGGGCTGTTCTGTACACGAATTCCCTGGACCACCACCCGTTCACAGTGATTCAAAAAGATCATCCTGGGCCGATAAGCCCCCCGTCTGATCTTGGGCTCATGCCACCAGTTATCCCGGCCTGCATTGCCGTCTATGGTCCCGGGCCCGCAGATCTCCACATCCTCCACAGAAATCCCGGTAATGATCGCCGCAAAACAATCCAGAGGATTGCCCTCCCAGGTTCCCAAGTTGTACTCCGATTTCTCGTCATAGCTCTCGATCAGCCCCGGCAGCACAGGAAACCGGCTTCGGTCCGTATCCGCGGACAAGACCGCTCCCTCCCCCAATTCCAGCCGCAGATGACTCTTCAGAAACAAGTTGGTCACCCGATAAGTCCCTCTGGGGATCAGCACCCTTCCCCCTTCCGGGCAGCTCATAATCGCAGCCTGGATAAAGTGGGTGTCATCCTGAATCCCATCTCCCCTGGCCCCAAAATCCCGGACATCCAGAGTGACAAACTCCCCCTTGGTCCTCACCCGCACCTGCCCCGTCTCACCCCCGGCTCTCACCTCAATCACATACTCCGTATCCGGCTTAAGCCCGTAGACGCTGTCGATCACCCTATTCGTCTTCCCATAAAACTCCCCATTCACAAAAACTTCCCTCTCCGCCCCCTCAAACACACTCCCGTCATCCATCTCCAGCGTCACACACCGCCCCGACCAAAAAACCGCCTTCACATCCATGATCCACCGCTCCTCTCAAAATTCTCCCCCACTTTATCAATCCATCAGCTTATCTTATCTCTTCTCTCATCCCATCTTCATCCCCCCAACGCCGCCATCCCATCTCCCGTCTCCCTTTTTTATGGCATGCCCGAACCAGAGGAGCCAGGAATTCAGCTGAATATTCTGACAATATGTTCCGGGAAAAGCCATTACGCCGCGGAGCTGAGACCATAGAAAACAGGAGGGCCCTCTGCCCGAGTGTTTTCTGTTCTACTGGGCTCAGCGGAGTGTCTGGCGTACCTAGGCTTTGTACGGAATATATTGTCAGAATATTCCCCCAATCCCCTCTCATTCCCCCATCCCATAACCCAAAAGGGGATCCTCCTTTTCCTTCCAGAGAATCCCCTTCCGTCTTTCATCATCTCAAATCCGTCAAAACATTATCCCTTCACACCGCCTGCGGCGATACCGTCGATAAACGAGTCCTGAGCGCAGAAGAACACGATCAGTGACGGGATGATGGAGATCAGGGACATGGCCAGAATCCTGTTCCACTGGAATCCCACATCGCCGTCCATAGACATGCGCAGGTAGATGGAGTTCGTATATTTATCCATATCAGAGATATAGATAAGCGGTCCCATAAAGTCGTTGGAAGTCCACATGAACTGGAACAGCGCACAGGACACCAGGGACGGTTTCAGCATAGGCACGATCACGTACCACAGAGTCTTAATCGCGTTGCAGCCGTCGATCTTGGCCGCCTCCTCCAGCTCCTTGGGCACCCCCCGCAAAAACTGGATCAGCATGAATACGAAGTAGGTATCTGCCGCAAACAGGGAAGGAATCACCAGCGGCAGGTAGGAGTTGGTCCAGCCCCACTTGTTGAACATGATGTACTGAGGCGCATTGAGAACTACCTGCGGCAGAAACAGGGTAGCCATCATCAGGGAGAACATGATTCCCTTTCCCTTAAACTCAAATCTGGCAAATCCAAAGGCAGTGACAGTCGCAGAAACGATGGTAAAGATAACCTTTGGAAGAACGATCTTGTAAGTATTGAGCATGGAGGTGAGAAGATTGATCTTGCCTCCGTAGCTCTTAAACGCGTTGTCATAGCCGTCAAACACCGGATTCTTAGGCCAGAACCAGGCGCTGGTAAAAATCTCAGAGTTGGTCTTAAAGGTAGCTCCCACCATCCAGATCAGGGGGTAAACCATGATAAATCCCACCGCGACCAAAAGAGTATAGCGAATGACTGTACTGATCTTTCTTTTTTGTTCTCTCGTCATAGTCTTCTACCTCCCGTCTTCATCCGAATAGTAAACCCACTTCTTCTGGCTCACAAAGGCGACCGTCGTCAGCACACAGACGATGACGAACAGAACCCATGCCTGAGCGCTGGCCATACCCATCTTGTGACGCAGGAACGCGTTGTTGTAAATCAGGATAGAAATGAGAGTGGTAGCTCCGTTCGGTCCGCCCTTGGTCACCAGGAACGGCCCGTTGAACTCCTGGAACGCCTGACACAGCTGAGTGATCAGGTTGTAAAAAATAACCGGGGTAATTAGCGGAACCGTGATCTTGAAGAACTGCGTCCACTTTCCGGCGCCGTCGATGGAAGCCGCCTCGTAGAGATCCTCGGACACACCCTTTAAGGCTGCCAGGAAGATGACCATAGCAGACCCGAACTGCCACACACGCAGCAGGACGATGACTGTCAGCGCTCCGTTGGCGCTTGCCATCCAGTTGATCTTCTCCCCTCCGAAAGCCGTGATCACCGTGTTGATCAGTCCGTCGGTGTTAAATACTGCTCTCCACAGAATCGCGATGGCGATGGAACCGCCCAAGATCGAGGGAATGTAGTACGCGGTTCTGAAGAAATTGACCCCCTTCAGCTTAAAGTTAAGGATATACGCGATAAATAACGCGAAGGCCAGCTTCAGCGGCACATCAAAAATCGCATACTTGAAAGTTACCTGGAATGCCCTCATGATGTCCTCATCCGTGAAGATGGTATTGTAGTTCATCAGGCCAAACTTGCTGATTCCGGTAAACAGATCATAGTTGGTGAAGCTGTAATACAGAGAGGACGCAAAAGGATAAACCTTGAACATCAGAAATCCGATTAGCCACGGCACCACAAACCAGAAGCCAACGTTCTCTGTCAACACTTTACTAAAGCCTTTTTTCTGCTTCATGCTGTTACCTCCTAAAATTTTTTCCGTGAACATGACTCACGGGGCCAATGACTGCCTGCTGCCGTCACGCAGCCATCTCCCACAGGAAAGCCGGAAATCTATCTGCCCTTTCCTGTGAGTTCTCTGTCATACCTCTCATATTTCTCCCACAGCAAAACCCTTAATTTCCCTGCCTTTTGGAGTGCATATGAGAACTGACTTTTCTGAGAGTCGGTCAGAAAATCAAAACTTCCCTCCTGTTCCCTTCTCTCTAATATTTCAGACACCATACCCTTAAAGATCACCTGCAGGGCCTTATAGTGCTCAAATATTTCTTCTGACATCAGCTCGATGGTATCGATCAGCAGCACCAGCCGGTCCGTGCCGAGAGCATCTGATTCCCGAAAATATCCTACGATATCTTTATACTGCGATTTATCCTTGACCGCTTCTTTTACATCCATAAAATACCTTGCCCCGATACCCTTTCCTCTATACGGCTTTATACCTTCCTTTATATAAGCCGTCGGAGTCATATCCGACGGCTTACTGTGATGTCAATATGTTCCTTTTTCTCTATCAGTTGCCGAGACACTCGTTGACACCTTTGATCAAAGCCTCTGCCGCCTCTGCGGAAGTGGTGTCCCCGGCGCTGAATTTGCCGAATACCTTGTAGTATACCCCGTCCGGATTAGCCTTCAGATCATTGTGCTCAAACTTGGCATCCAGAGGGAACTTGGAGAAGTTCAAAACCTTCGCGTTGGCCTCTTTCACCAATGCATTGCCCAGGTTCTTCTCGTTCAGCACGGAAACTGCCGCTGCAGAACAGGGGATACCGCGCTCGGTAGAGCAAATCTCAATGCCTTCCGGATCATTTAACAGGTAGTTGATCAGCATCGCTGCTTCCTTGGGATGTTTGCTGGTGGCAGCCACTGCAAGACCCATGGAAATCTTGGTAAATCCGCCGTCATGATCGCCGAACTTGATGAATTCACCGATTACAAACTCCTGATTCGGCTTGTTGGTGCTCTCTGTAATAGCCTGCTCAAACTTGGATGCGGAGGAATCCCACTCGAGGATGCCTGCATATTTGCCGTCAATCCACTTTGCGTTCTTGTCCAGAGAATCTGCCATGTCACCGTTCAACACAGCCAGAGTCGGGATCACATGTCCGTCCTCAAGTTTCTTGATAAAGTCCATACCTGCCGCGATCTCTTCTGCGGTGTACTGAATCTGATTGTCCTGTACCCAGGGCTTGCCGTATACAGACTCCAGATAATATACCAGGAAAATCATCCTGTCATACTCGCCCATCGCCAGAGGATAGTAGTCTTCGTTAAATGCCTTAAACGCCTCACCTGCCGCAAACAGGGAAGCCTCATCCGTAGGCATAGCCACACCGACCTCATCAAAGGTGGTCTTGTTCCAGTAGAACAGCCTTCCGGTCAGGGCTACCGGCACTGCCATCAGCTTTCCGTCAGCCTTGCACAGTTCCAGGCTCTCGCTGGGGAACTGAGTAAGGTCAAGAACATCGGAGTACTCCTCCAGATTGGCAAAATTGGTTCCGTTGCCGCTGTAGGACTCGATCCAGTTCCAGTTCACCTGCATCACATCTGCCGCGTTGCCGCCCATGATGTTCAATGCCTGCTTCTCCTCCCATCCGGACCATGCACCATACTCTGTGGTGACGGTGATGTTGGGATATTTCGCCATAAATGCCTCTACGGCTTTCTCTGTCGCCTCATGTCTGGCATCTCCGCCCCACCAAGAGAATTTCAGCTCCACTTTCTCGTCTGAGCCGGCGCTTTGGCCTGAAGAGGAACCGGCAGCAGTAGTACTGTCCGTGGAAGAATCTCCTGAAGAAGTGCTGCCTCCCTGAGACTCGCCGGAACTGCTCCCACCGGAGGAAGAACTGCCGCAGGCGGCAAGTGATACGGTCATAACCGCTGCCAGTGACAATGCCATTGCTTTTTTGATACTTTTTCTCATAAATTTCTTCTCCCTTTCTTTTTCTTATTTTATGCCTCCCCTCGCCTTGTGCAGGACAACCGGAGCTCTCCTTGAACCAGTCTCCACGTCTCATACCTGCTTTATATATTGCAAAGGTTTGCATATATTTTTAAAAAATTATGCATATTCGCCATATGTAATCACTTTCATTTTTTACTCTATGAACAAACATGCACGACTTTTTTGTATGAGTCCATTTTATCATCGATAATACCAGATGTCAATTAGTTATTTTGTATGTGTTTTTGTTTTTTCTTGTGCAATATGACTAGTTTTCATGAATCTGGTTTTATGGTATGATATTAAGGATTGCAAACGTTTGAAATCGGGAAAGAATGAGGTATACTTTATGGAAATTCTGGATCACTATATTGACCAGCTGCTCGCAAAGAGCAGTCCCCAGGCCCCGGTCTGGAATATTGAAAAGATCAAGCAGGGCCAAAAGCCATCCTGGAATTACATTGACGGCTGCATGATCAAGGCCGTTTTGGAACTGTATCACATCCGGAAGGACTCCAGATATCTGGAATTTGCCGACCGTTTCATCGATTACTTTGTTCGGGAAGACGGTTCTATCGACTCCTATGACCCATACGAATACAATCTGGACAACATAAATGCAGGAAAAACCCTTTTTGATCTCTACGCCTTGACCGGTAAGGAAAAGTACCGCCTGGCCATCGATACGGTGTACAGCCAGCTGAAAGGACAGCCACGCACCAGCACCGGCAACTTCTGGCACAAAAAGATCTATCCCCATCAGATCTGGCTGGACGGACTGTATATGGCTCAGCCTTTTTATATGCAGTACGAGCTGACCTACCGGGACGGTGAGAACTGCAGCGACAGCTTTAACCAGTTTTTAAACGTCTACCGCCTTATGAGGGATACCCGCAACGGCCTCTACTACCACGCCTATGACGATTCCAGAGCATCCTTCTGGTGCGACAAGGTAACCGGGCTGTCGGATAATTTCTGGCTCCGAGCCTTGGGATGGTATGCGATGGCCCTCGTCGACACCATCGAGATCATGCCAAAGACCATGTCCGGTGAAAAAGAAGAACTGTCCCGGATCTACCAGGAACTGATCGACTCCATGCTTCCCTATCAGGATGAGGCGACCGGTATGTGGTATCAGGTGGTGAACCGAGGCAGGATCTCCCCCAACTATCTGGAGACCTCCGGCTCCGCCATCTTTGCCTACGCCATCATGAAGAGTGTCCGCCTGGGGATTCTGGCCCCTTCCTATTATCCTCTCGGCAAGAGAGCCTTTGAAGGTATCTGTGAGAACTATCTGTCCGAAAAAGACGGAGAACTGCAGTTAGACGGTATCTGCCTGGTGGCAGGCCTGGGGAATACGGAGATGAGAGAGGGAACTTTTGATTACTATATGAGAGAGCCCATTGTGAAAAATGATGCCAAAGGGGTGGCCCCCCTGATTCTGGCATATGTGGAGCTTTTGTTTTCGTGCAGGTGATTGCAAAAGCCGAAGTTGAGAGAATGTTCTGACAATATATTTCATACAAAGCCTTCATACACCAAGCATTCCGCTGAGAAATGTCACCAACCGTCAGGTTGATGACCTGCGTGCGCATCAGCGCACTTTTGCTGAATCCAGTAGGACAAAAAACACTCGGGCAGAGGGCCCTCCTGTTTTTTAGGTCTTAAGCTCCACGGTGTAATGGCTTTTCCTGGAACATATTGTCAGAATATTCAGCTAAGTTTTGAGTTTCACAAACTTGCTGTAGATGATTTGGCAGTTCCTATGCCTCCTTTAGCAGCCGTTTTTATGGTGTTAGGGTCGCCGCGGACTGCCGACAGGCAAAAAGCGGAATGCTATGATAATTCATTGATGGTTTCGGTTATTGCCATGTTGTGAATCCGTTTTGCCGGAATATAAGCTGCTATGATAGCCGCCATGCAGACAAACAGCAAAATGATCAGCAAAGGAATGGTTGGCAGACTCCATATTGCATAGCCAAAATGAGCGCCTATGAGAAGGTTGTATAGCAGCCTGTAAACGATCAGACCGACTATACTGCCGGCAATACCTCCCAGCAAAGCATAGGTAAACGCCTCGGCAGCAATCATTTTCGTGATCTGACGTCCGTTCATCCCCACTGCCCGCATGATCCCGTATGACTTGATTTTCGAGGACGCACTCATAGAAATGCTGTTTACAATATTGAATACCGTTACCAGGGCAATCATGGCTAAAAACGCATAGATACAGAACACAAATGCAAGATAAGTCCCGGAAGTTCGTTGATCGCGCAGATCGTTTAAGGTGCAGTCATGGTCTAAGACATCCCGAATTGCCCTTACCTCTTCGTCCGTTGCGTCACTGGTTGTCTGTATCATGATGAGAGAATAATCCGTTATTCCCGTTAAGCGAATAAAGGTATCGCCAGAAGTAATCAGGGTTATTTCCCCGTTTGTAAGCCCGTCGCTGCTGAACGGATCATATTTCAGCAAACCCGCGATTTCCAATTCTTCATGGGCAACCATTATTTTATCGCCGATTTCCAGAGAACTGCCTTTGTCCCATGTCGCAAGCACATAGTGACTGTTTCCGTATACTTTAGAAATATCGCTGCCTTTTTTCAGCATGCCGTCTTTCACAAGACAGTCCAAATCAAAATCATCATAAGAAATCATGTCAATTTCAGCCGCATTGGAATTTAGCTGCGCCGGAATGTTAAAAACGCTGCGGCGTCCGAAAATACGTTTTACTCCGTCCATTGAGCCGACAGTATCAAGTAACGCACGATCTACGCCATTTGAAAGGTCGGTGCTTGAAATGTTCATATCAGCGGCGGCGGCAGACTGGGGCATGAGATAGCCAACAAATTCTATCAAGACAGAAAAGCTGAGAAAAAGGATAATACTGAGCGCAAAGGAACCCGTCATAAGCATCCGCGTTTTCTTTGCCGCTGCTGCATGATGAATCCCCAGAGCCGTCTCAATTTTGAATAAATGAACCTTTGCCCCATGGCTTCTATTGTCTGTGATTTCTGAATTTCCGGAAGCCGCCGTCACAGGAGATACTTTTGCCGCCCGTTTTGCCGGAGTTCCGGCGGCAATCAATACTGCGGCAACGCCTACAGTCATTCCGCTGATGATGCCGGCTATGCTGATGCCAAAAAGAGGAATGTCAGAAAACTCCTCTCCCACAAGAAAACGTAAGGCAGCACATAATCCCCATGTGATGACAACACCAAGCGTAACGCCTGTGGGAATCGCTGCTTTGCACCAATTCAGAGCTTCCAGTTTTACAAAATGAATAATTTGCTGTTTGCTCATTCCAATGCAGCGCATCATTCCAAAAAATTTTGTCCTTTGCGTCACGCTGCTGTTGATGCTGCTTGAAATCATCAATACGCCTGCTGTCAACACCAACACAAAAAATACAATGGCAGCGATACAGAGCGTTTGCCCGGTTGTGCTGCTTACGATATCCTGCAATGTCAAATCGTCATGCTTATTTAACAATCTTGTCCGCTCCATTCGGATACCCATCTCTGCCATGCTGAAAATGGCAGTCACCAGGAAAACGGCGAAAATAATACATAAAATGGTCATTCTGTTC
>JAAWBS010000067.1 GCA_022792815.1 Hungatella sp. | reverse complement strand
TAAAAGAGCCGGGCATATATAAAGCGTGGAAACGGGAACATCCGGAAAATTACAAGAAGATCAGTGGACAACAGTCAAAGATTTTTGGATTTATCCGCCTTCATGGCAAAACGCAAAAGATGCAGTATGCGCAATTGCTAAATGCTTTTCTTATACGATTGTTAAATTTGACGGAAAAATGAGAAAACATTTTTCTGCTTAGGATATTGCATAGATGAAGAAGTTGACTTTAAGGGCAGTTGTCAGTGAAGAGACAGAGGGGGTGTGAACAGTAACGAGATTGGAATTGTGATGATTGGCAGATTTACTTCAATTAGGCTTTTGGGAATACCCCCAAAAGCCTGCTATACTTTAGCCAGGATCGGATCAAGAGAGGGTGTAAAAATTTCTGTGTCTATGGGAATTTAAACTTCCCTGATAAGAGTTCGATATGTAAGATTTTGCTGTTGCCTTTTTGGTTTCCTGTTGTCGATGACTCTTTCTATTTATAGTATAACCATTATTGGAGTACTTATACATCCAATTCGTATTTTTATGCATCAAAAGAAAGGCATCTCAAGAACTGCTTTTTTGTGGGCTCTGCCCACACCCGGCCTCAGGAATAGGACTGGGTTTTTCCGGCAATACTTTGAGTGCCCATGGAATAGCGCCAGGGCGGCTCTCAGTTAAGGTATGCCGCCCTGGCTTTTTCTCTTTTATAAATGCACAGTCAGCCTTTCCCCATACAGCACGATCAGCTGGTTCAGCACCTGATCCCATCCCTGGTATCTCTGTGTCCATTTTTTGTGATGTTTTCACTGGCCCGGTACAGCATTTTCTCTAAAGACTGCTCGCTGGGAAACACACTTTTGGTCTTGGTTACCTTTCGGTATTGACGGTTTAACCCCTCAAGTATATTCGTTGTATACATGATTTTTCTGATCTCTTGTGAGAACTGGAAAAAGGAGCTTACATCCTCCCAGTTATTCTCCCAATTCCGGATTGCGTAAGGGTATTTTCCTCTCCATGTCTCTTTGATCCCTTCCAACTCGGAATACGCCGCCGTTTCATTCGGCGCGTTATATACCGCTTTAAAATCGTTGGAAAATTTCTTCAAGTCGCTGTAGTTGACATACTTAAATTTGCTCCTTAGCTACAGCCATAAAAATACTCCTTTTCGATAAGAATTGTCATATCTGAATTCTTACCCAAAAGGAGCCATTTTTTTCCAAAGACACAAACTATTTTACACTACCTAAAAGGCACATCAATAAAGAACTGCGGGATGATGCTGTAGCCCTTTTGGTATATTGTTATACCAGCACCTCCCATTTACTGTATCTCTTTCCGTCTACTCTGCGGATATATTCCTTTTTCCGCAGGGATTCCATAATTCGTTTTACGGTGCTGAGAGATTTTCCGGTCTTTGTCACAAGTTCTTTTTGTGTAACTGACGGGTTTTTGCAAATCAGCTCCAAGACCGCCAACTCCTCCAACGTACATTCCAAAGTGTCAAATGGAAGCTTTGGAACTTTAGGGCTGACACTTTGGGAATGCTCGTCCACATATTCCACGTGCATATATCTGTTTTTCAATTCATATTCCGTTCCCAGAATCAAATTGCTGAAGAACATTTCCAAGAACTTCGTCGTTGCATGAACACCGTTGGGCAAATCATTATAATTCGCTCTTACCAAAGCGTTGCGGAAATACCAGGAGTTCTTCTCAAAGGCATGGTTGTTCACTTTGAAGCCGAATGTTTTGATGTACTTAATCATAAAAACAGCCGTAGCGCTGGTGTTACCTTCACAGAACGGATGAATCATAAGTCAAATCAATTTGTGCCTTATGGTAAATACCATCGGAGCATTTGCCTGCTTTGCACCAATCACAGGCCCCTGGGCGCAGTGATTTCTAACGCTGCGCTCCGACACATTCCGATTTTTAGTAAGGTTCTGCTCCACTTGATCCCACAGGTCACATCTCAAGCTCCTTCTTCAACGCCGACATAATATTTTTATCAAAATCTAAAGAGGAATTCTCCATTTGCAAAAAGAATTGATCCATGCGTTTTACAATTTCCTTTTGGTTTTTTGATTCATTTTTGGCTTTTCTGAGATTGTCATAGAATGCTCTCCTCAAAAAGGAATGAAGCAGATCATTTTGGTTCCGTATAAAGATATCGAAATAATACTCTGCGGGAGGGCTGCCATCATATAAATTGGTTTCTTCCATTTGCTTTAGTTTGTAGGTATTCCTGGTGGCAAGTTCAAGGTTTCTTTTGAACACATTTAAATCTACTGTCTGCTGACAGACGGAATAACTTTCCTCGATAGCCTTGGCTGTGCTGGACGCTGATTCCGGCTGTGACAAGTTAATCGGGTCTGCGTTTTGATAATCGGGAGACATGTTGTCGGCCGGAGGTATCGCCCGTACAGATTGTTTGAACAGAGACCAAAAACAGACCGCATATGGTGTTAGGGCAATGATTAGTATAATCACCCAATCCAAAGGAGTATAATGAGACATGTTTTTACCTATCCTGATGAGACAGTAGATTGTCCATACAATCAGGAAAAAGGTTATGAAAATCGCAGTAAAAGGCTTTTTCAAGACACCACATCCTTCCGTTCATCGATTCCAGGCCGTTGGAGGGGCCTGATAAAACTGGTATGATGCATCCGACTAATATATGGCGGGCCTTGTGGGGCAGCAGGACGGCGATCAGAGGCTGCCCCCGCCTACGCGAAGAATTCCATCTCCGCGAACAGGCACACGTCCTGCACAAAGGCTTCGATGGAGGATTCCTCTCCTAAGTCGAGACAGCAGGTGGCCATGCTGACATACAAATCAGCCAGCAGCCGGGTAAACACCGGCTGGCTGATCTGAAGCTGACATCCCTGAGCCATCAGGTCTTTCAGTTTCTGGTCCAGGACCTGGATCAGATAATCTCTCAGGATATCCATAAAGATTCCGTTTTTGTTGGTCTGATAGATCTTTTGGAAGGAATCCCTCTGTTCATGGATGATTCGGATCAGCTTTTCCACAAATTTCCGCCCGTTTCCGTCTTTGAGATAGACGATGTCTTTATCCAGATGGGAATCTTCAAAAAAGGTCTGGAGGCAGTAGTAGAGGAGATCGTATTTGTCCTCAAAATATCGATAGAAGGTAGAGCGAGGGACCATGGAGTGATCACACAGCTGAATCAGGGAGATCTTTTCAAACGGAGATTCCTCCAAAAGCTGAAACAGGGAGCGTCTGAGGAGAAGGTAGGTCCGCCGGGTAGATATTTTTTCTTTTTTGTCATTCTGGCTGTTCAATACAAATTTCCCCTTTTGTATAATAATAGACAGTTTTTAAGATAATGTCCTATTCCGAACAGATGGCTAAAAACTGGTTCTTGAGTATTTTACCATAATCGTACATAATATGGCAAGTGACAGGAATCAGAAAGAAAGGATAAAGGGACTAATGGAAGAGAAAAAAACTTCTGGCAATTTTATGTTAAAGCTGGCAGCTTTTATCGTCAACAAGAGAAAAGCATTTATCGCCCTGTTTGCCTTGGCATGTATCTACAGCGCCATCTCCATCCCAAAGGTGGAGGTGGTCGATGACCTGACAAAATACCTTCCCGAGACCACAGAGACCAGACAAGGCCTTGATATTATGGAGCAGGAATTCACCACCTTCGGGTCGGCCAAGATCCTGGTCAGCAACATCACCTACGAGAAGGCGCTGGCGCTGGCAGAGGAGATGGAGGAGATCCCGGGGATCTCCGCGGTATCTTTCTATGATGAGGACAAGGAGGCTGACAAGAACAAAGACCGGGCAGACTACTATCAGGACGCCGCGGCCCTCTACACCCTGACCTTTGAGGAGGAGGAAGACACGGAGCTGTCCCAGACGGCCATGGCCAAGGTGCGGGAGACACTGGACGGGTATTCTTCCTATGTATATACTACCGTGGATAAAGACGATGCCGCGTCTCTGAAGGCAGATATGAGAGTGATTGTGGTCATCGTGGTTCTCATCATCCTGGTGGTGCTTCTGTTTACCTCCAAGACCTATATGGAGATTGTGATCTTCCTCATGGTATTTGGGGTGGCAGCCCTCCTCAATATGGGGACCAATTACTGGTTCGGGCAGATCTCCTTTGTCACCAACGCGGTGGGAGCGGTGCTTCAGCTGGCTCTGGCCATCGACTACGCTATCATCCTGTTTCACCGGTTTATGGAGGAGCATGAAGATAAAGACACCATAGAGGCGGTGACAGTGGCGCTTAGTAAGGCCATCCCGGAGATCTCCTCCAGCAGTCTGACCACAGTGTCTGGCATGGTAGCCCTGATGTTCATGCAGTTTGGAATCGGTATGGATCTGGGAAGCGTGCTGACCAAGGCGATTATCCTAAGCCTTTTGACCGTGTTTCTCCTGATGCCGGCCCTGATCGTCATGTTTGCCAGGGCCATCGACAACACGGGCCACAGGAATTTTGTGCCGTCCATCCGTTTTTGGGGCAGGATCGTGGTGAACCTTCGGTATGTGGGGATCCCCCTGTTCCTGGTCATTGTGGCGGCGGCCGGTATCTTTTCCGGCAGATGCCCTTACATCTATGATGTCAACTCTATTGAGTCCAGCAAGAAAAATGAATTTCTGGCCTCTAAGGAGAGGATTGAGGAAACCTTCGAGGTGACTAACACCATGGCCATCGTGGTGCCCAGAGGAGATTACGAGAAGGAGGGAAGGATCCTAAAGCGGCTGGAGGCTATGGATGAGGTGGAATCCGCTCTGGGACTGGCCAATGTGGAGGTCACTGACGACGGAAAATATATCCTGGTGGATAAGCTGGGACCCAGGGATTTCTCCGAGGTGTCCGAGGTGGATCTGGACCTGGTGAGAGTCCTTTATCAATTCTATGCCTTTGACAAAGAGCAGTACAGTGCATTTATGAAGAACCTGGACGACTACCAGGTGTCCATCATCGACATGATCGACTTTATCTATGAACAGAAGGAAAAGGGCGGACTGGAGTTCGACGAGGAGCTGTCCGAGGAGATCGATGATTTACATAAAGCGGTGTGTGATGCCAGAAAACAGCTGGAGGGAGAAAAATACGACCGTCTGGTGTTTCAGCTGAAGGGCGCCGTGGAAGGAGCCGAGACTTTCCAGGCCGTGGAGCGGATACGCAATGCGGCTCTGGAATACTACGATGAAGTCTATGTGGTGGGCGATGCCACCAGCAACTGTGATTTAAGCACTTCCTTTGAGAGGGACAATGTGATTATCGGCGTGCTGACAGCCCTGTTTGTGGGGATTATCCTTCTGTTTACCTTCCAGTCTGCCGGACTGCCGTTTTTGCTGGTACTGACCATCCAGGGCAGCATCTGGATTAATTTCTCCATGCCTTACCTGACAGGAAGTACCATGTATTTCCTGAGCTACTTAGTGGTCAGCTCCATTCAGATGGGAGCCACGATCGACTATGCCATCGTGATCACAAGCCGGTATCTGGATCTGCGCAAAACCATGGCAGACAGGAGGCAGACGGTGACAGAGGCGTTAAATCAGTCCTTCCCCACCATCATCACCTCGGGAACCATTTTGACCGGTGCCGGCTTTGTCATCGGATATCTGACCAACAACGCGGTGATCGCTTCACTGGGAAAGGTGCTGGGACGGGGAACCTTGATTTCCATCATTCTGGTCATGACAGTGCTGCCTCAGCTTCTGCTCATAGGAGACAAACTGATCGACAAGACAGAGCTGACCAGAGCCGTAAAACTGGGACAGGAGAAGGAGGTACAGCCATGAGAGGGAGAATCATGAACCGTAAGCAAAAGACAGCGGTTTTGCTGACACTGGCAGTGGTCTGCTGTAAGATCGGGCCCTGGCAGATCGAGGCATCTGCCGCCGGGGAGGGGGAGCAGATCTCCATCCGCACCATAGAGGAGTTTCTGGATTTCGGAGACAACTGTGTCTCGGAGACCTACTCGAAGGGAAAATATTTTGTCCTGGAAGCCGATTTGAACCTTCAGGGGACGGATTTTCGGCCGATTCCCGTGTTTGCCGGAACTTTCGACGGCCAGGGCCACGGCATCGCGGGGCTGTCGGTTCACTCCTCCGGTTCCGGCTTAGGGCTGTTTCGATATGTGCAGGAGAATGCCACGGTGAAAGACTTGAATGTACAGGGCACTCTGGCTCCGGAGGGAAGCAGGGAGAATGTGGGCGGCATCGCGGGAGTCAACCGCGGAACCATCGAGAACTGTACCTTTGAAGGACGGATTACGGCACAGAAGGCTTTGGGAGGCATAGCCGGCTGCAATCAGGAGTCCGGAGTGATCCGGGACTGTGAGAATCGGGCCGTTATGACGGGCAACTTGAGGACCGGCGGCATCGCGGGTGTCAATGAAGGTCTGATCGAGAGCTG
>JAAWBS010000066.1 GCA_022792815.1 Hungatella sp. | reverse complement strand
GGTAGATAGGGCAGAGGTGGAAGTACAGTAATGTATGGAGCTGACTGTTACTAATAGGTCGAGGGCTTGACCAGAGGCGGAAGGAAGAGAATGGGTGGAGAGATATAGAGTATGGTATGCGGTTTTGAGGGTATGTGCGAGGAGAGAGAGAAGAGGAGTGCGCGAGTGGCTCAGTGGTGGAGTATCGCCTTGCCAAGGCGAGGGTCGCGGGTTCGAATCCCGTCTCGCGCTTAGAACATAGAAAAAGACCCCTATTTATGAGGGGTCTTTTTTATTATTAAATAGACTTTCAAAGGGCGGCCGCTGCGACATCAGACAGGAGAGCAGGCAGGAGGGAAGAGGGATGAGCAAAGAGGCAGACAGACAGAAAAAGTGGATTTGGACCATGTCCGTGGTGTTGTATGTCGGATTTATTTTTCATAATTCCATGACACCGGCGATAGAATCTTCCAGGCAGAGCGGCCAGGTGCTGATTATGGTCTTGGAAGCAGTGGAATCCATGGGCTTAGACAGCGGCTGGATCACCGAGTATTTTGTCAGGAAGATGGCTCATTTTGGGGAATATGCCCTTTTAGGTCTGGGATTGTCCATGACCCTCAGACTGTATGCCCTCAGTGCGGGAGTGAGACGGTCTGTGCACGCATGGCTGGGGCTGATGATTCCCTTTGCCGATGAGACCATCCAGCTGTTTGTGGAGGGGCGGTCAGGCCAAATCAGCGATGTGTGGCTGGATATGGCCGGGATCTTCGCGGGAAGCCTGGCTGTCATGACAGGGCTGTGGCTGAGGCAGACAAGGAGACAGGGACGAGAATGAAGAAAAATGCAGTGCTTCTGCTGGAATATGACGGCAGCCGCTATGGCGGCTGGCAGAGACAGAAAGGTGAGGACAATACCATACAGGGAAAGCTGGAGACAGTCCTGGAGAAGATGACCGGGACATTTCAGGAGGTCCACGGGTCAGGCCGGACGGATGCAGGGGTTCATGCGTTGGGGCAGGTGGCCAATGTCCATCTGGACACAGAGTTGTCAGAGGAAGAGGTCGCGGCTTACCTGAACCATTATCTGCCGGATGATATTCGGGTGCTGGAGATAAAGTGGGCAAAAGAGCGGTTTCACAGCCGCCTTTGGGCAAGAGAGAAGACTTATACTTATTGGGTGGAGACAGGGACGAAAAGTCCGGTGTTTCAGAGACGATATCTCTATGCTCTGGGGGAGCCGCTGGACAGAAAAGCCATGGAGCAGGCCGCCGGGCTGCTCTGCGGTACCCACGATTTCAGCAGCTTCTGCACTGACAGAAACAAGAAAAAGTCGGCGGTCAGGACATTGAAACGGATTGAGATTCATTCTCATGGCAGCCGGCTGGAGTTTGTGATGACAGGCGACGGTTTTCTGTACAATATGGTGAGAATTCTTGTGGGGACACTCATAGAGGTGGGACAGGGCAAAAGGGAGCCTCGGTCCGTTCCGGAGATCCTTGAGGCGAAAGACCGGAGGGCGGCAGGCTTTACAGCGCCGGCCCGCGGGCTTTTTTTGAAAGAGGTAACCTACGAGACAGAATTATTTGAGGGTATAAGACGATGACGGAATGGTTGGTGAGACATTTTGTAAAAAACTGTGACCGCACAGATGATGCTGATGTGAGGACTGCCTACGGTGTTCTGACCAGTGTGGTTGGGATCTGCTGTAACCTTCTTCTGTTTGTTGCCAAGATGATTCTGGGAATCATGGTCCGAAGTATCTCTGTGATGGCGGACGGATTTAATAACCTCTCCGATGCCGCCTCCTCCATCATCGGTTTTGTGGGGGTGAAGATGGCACAGAAACCGGCAGATGAGCACCACCCCTTTGGACATGGGCGGATCGAGTATATCTCTGCCTTTATTGTGGCATTTTTGGTGATTCAGGTGGGATTTTCCCTGTTTAAGACCTCTGTCGGCAAGATCCGCGAGCCTCAGCAGATGGTCTTCCACGGAGTGTCGGTGCTGATCCTGGTTTTGTCCATCGGAGTGAAGCTGTGGCTGGGGATGTTTAACCGGACACTCGGCAAAAGGATCCATTCTTCTGTGATGATGGCCACTGCGGCAGATTCTCTGGGAGATGTGGCGACTACCTCTGCCACGATTTTATCTTTGGTGGTGTTCGGAATTACCGGGTTCAATATCGACGGAATCGTGGGACTTGCGGTGTCGGCGGCAGTCATGGCGGCAGGAGTGAATATCGCCAGAGATACGCTGGCTCCCCTGATCGGCGAGGCCATTGACCCCAAGATCTACAGGGAGATCAAGGAGTTTGTGGAGCAGTATGACGGAATCGTGGGAACCCATGACCTGATTGTCCACAATTATGGTCCGTCCAAAAGCATGGCTTCCATCCACGCGGAGGTGCCGGACGATGAAAATATTCGGACCAGCCATGAGATCGTGGATACCATAGAGAGGGATTGTCTGAGAAAAATGGGGATTTTTCTGGTTATCCATATGGATCCCGTGGAGACAGGCAACGAACAGGTTGAAGCCATAAAGAAACAGGTGACAGAGGTGTTGGCAGGGCTGGATTCCAGACTGAAGTTTCATGATCTGCGGATGGTGGGAGGAGTCCAGAGAATTAATTTGATCTTTGATGTTGTGGTTCCCATGGATTATAATGAGACTATGCGGGATAAACTAAGAATCAGGATTTCGGAGGAGATGCAGAAGCAGGATTCCAGATTTAACTGTATTATGACCATGGAAAACAGCTTTTGTGCCGAGGAGCCGGAATCAATCTGATGATTGGTGAGGGAAAGCATGAGACGAGCCGCAGGGAACGGAGTATATAAAAGAAAGCTGTCGGAGGAAGAGAAGCTTTTATTGTTGATGAAGCGAGGGGATCAGGAGGCATTTCGAAGGCTGTATGAGCTGACGGCAAAGGGGATCTACAGTTATGCGCTGTCCATCCTAAGACATCCTCAGGACGCGGAGGAAGTGATGCAGGATACCTATCTTACGGCCTGGAACCAGGCCAGGCAGTACCGGCCGGAGGGAAAGCCTATGGCATGGCTTTTTACCATAGCCAGAAATCTGTGCTATATGAGGCTGAGACGGCAGAAGGACCACCCTTACATCAGCCTGGAAGAGATGGAGGAGGAGGTTCCGGGGGAGTTGTGCGCCGGGATCGAGCTGGCGCCGGAGAAGCAGGTGCTTTTGGAGGCGCTGTCCCGCCTGTCGGAGGAGGAGAGAAGGATCGTTCTGCTTCACGACGCAGGCGGGATGAAACACCGTGAGATCGCGGAGTATTTGGAGTGTCCTCTGTCTACGGTTTTATCCAGATACCGGAGAGCTTTAAAAAAGCTGCAGATTTTGATGAGAAAACAGGTAAAAAAATGAAAAAAAGGGTTGACGAATCCGGAAGTCTGTGATAATATAAGTTTCGTCGCTGAGATAACATAGTGATGAGACAAAATTGGGCTATCGCCAAATGGTAAGGCAACGGACTCTGACTCCGTCATTTCAAGGTTCGAATCCTTGTAGCCCAGTTGAGGAAAAGGCAGAAAACGCTGATTTTACAGTGGTTTCTGCCTCGTTTTTGTTTTGTCAGGAGATGTCATATCGGGGAACAAAGGCCTTCCCGGCAGGGATTCTTTGCCCTGCCTGCCGGGACAAGGGAAGAAAACGGAATCCCATGGATGGGGTATGAGATTTAACCATTTTTCTGGACATTCTGCCGGAAATACTATATAATGGTACTGATTTTGTTTTAAAGGAGAACTGAGGACATGTATTGTTTTGACAGCAGGGTGCGCTACAGTGAGACGGATGAACGAGGGCGGCTGTCCCTGACAGGGATTCTCAACTATCTTCAGGACTGTTCTACCTTCCAGTCAGAGGATTTAGGGATGGGGATTGAGTACTTGAAGGCCCATGACCGTGCCTGGTGGCTTAGCTCCTGGCAGATCGTCATAGACAGGTATCCGGAGCTTGGCGAGAGGATTGTGGTCAGTACATGGCCTTATGATTTTAAGGGGATCTATGGATACCGCAACTTTGCCATCCAGGACACACAAGGACATTTTCTGGTCAGAGCAAACTCGGTCTGGTTTTTCTTTGACACCGAAAAGCAGCGGCCGGCGAAGGTGGCGGCGGAGGATATCCGGGGTTACGGGGATCCGGAGCCCAGACTTTCGATGGAGTATGCGCCGAGGAAGATCCGGCTTACGGAGGAGTACGAGGAGAAGAGGCCCATTCAGGTGGTCAGGCACCATCTGGATACCAACCATCATGTCAACAATGCTAGGTATGTAGAGATAGCGAGAGAAGTTCTGCCCGAAGGCATTTCCATAAAGGAGATCCGGGTGGAGTATAAAAAGGCAGCGTTTTTGGGAGACTATATGACACCGAGGGTCACCAAGACCCGAGAAGGGTATGTGACGGCCCTGTGTGATTCCCAAGGCAGCGCTTATGCGGTCATATGGCTGCGGGAATGAGGATAACGGATGATAGAATTAGGAAAGCGGCAGTCGTTGGAGGTTGTACGCAGGAAAGAGTTTGGAGTTTATCTGGGAGAGAAGGCGGGAGACGAGACCACGGTTCTGCTGCCGAGGAGACAGGTGCCGGAGGGCACCGAGATCGGCGATAAGCTGGATGTGTTTATCTACAAGGATTCAGAGGACCGTCTGATCGCCACCACGGCAAAGGCGAAGCTTCAGGTGGGAGAGACGGCCGTGTTGAAGGTCAAGGAGGCAGGCAGGATCGGAGCCTTTCTGGATATGGGGCTGGACAAGGATCTTCTGCTTCCCTTTAAAGAGCAGAGCTATCGGGTTCAGGCCGGAGAGGAGTGTCTGGTGGCCCTCTACGTGGACAAGAGCAAGCGTCTGGCGGCGACGATGAAGGTCTACTCCTATATGAGCAGCGAGTCCCCCTATAAGAAGGATGACCAGGTTACGGGACGGGTTTACGAGATCAACCAGGAAGTGGGGGCTTTCGTAGCGGTGGACAACCGGTATTACGGTCTGATCCCGGCGCGAGAGCTGTATGGGGACATTCACGAGGGAGATGTGGTGGAGGCCCGGGTCGTGAAGGTTCGGGAGGACGGCAAACTGGATTTAAATCCCAGGCAGAAGGCATATCTCCAGATGGACGCGGACTCTCAGGCCGTATTTGATGCCATCGAGAGGTATCATGGGGTGCTGCCTTTTAATGACAAGGCCTCCCCGGAGATCATCAAGGCGGAGTTTCATTTGAGCAAGAACGCATTTAAGCGGGCAGTGGGACATCTTTTGAAGGAAGGCAAGATTAAGATCACAGAGAAGACTATAGAAAGGATATAGGAGGAAGGTTTGTCTTGGACTCGATAGAATATTATAATAAATATGCGGCAAAGGTATACGAAGATACCGTCGATGTGGACATGAGCGAGATCATGGGAGAGTTTTTAAAGCTTTTGGAGGAGGGAGACACCATCCTGGATTTGGGATGCGGCTCCGGGAGAGACACTCTCACTATGTATGAGATGGGATATGATGTGACGCCGCTTGATGCCTCGGAGGAGATGTGCAAGCTGGCGGAGATACATACTGGACTGGATGTGCTTCAGATGACATTTGACGAGATGGAATTCGAAGATGTATTTGACGGCATCTGGGCCTGCGGCGCCCTGGTTCATGTTCCCAGAAACGAGATGCCGGAGATTCTGGGACGCCTTCACGATGCCCTGTGCGGGCGCGGGATCCTGTATATGTCTGTAAAAAAAGGAGACTATGAGGGATTTCGCGGAGAGAGATATTTTACCGACTACACGGTGGACAGTCTCACATCCATGATATCCAGGACAGGCCTTTTTGAGATTCTGAGGACATGGGAGACAGAGGATGTGAGATCCGGACACCCGGATACCGTGTGGGTCAATCTCCTTGCCAGAAAGAGATGAATCAGGCTGTAACCAACACATGACGGCACCCCTTTTTCAGGTGCCGTCATTTTTGCGGCAGAAAGGAAATGAAATATGAAAAAGCACTCTGTATTTACGGAATATCTGTTGATCGTCATCGGGGCTTTTGTCATGGGGTTTGCCATAAAGAACATGTACGATCCCATCAACCTTGTCACCGGCGGAGTGTCCGGCCTGGCCATCATCGCGAAAAGCCTCGCAGGCGTGCCGCTGTGGGTCACCAACACGGTGTGCAACATCCCTCTGTTTGCGGCGGCTTGGAAGATCAAGGGGTGGAGGTTTATCAAGAGGACCCTGACAGCCACCACAGCCCTGTCGGTGTCTCTGTACGTGATTCCTGAGATCCCGTTTCTCATGGAGGACTTGCTTCTGACGTCCCTGTTTGGAGGCATCATCAGCGGTCTGGGGACCGGTCTGGTGTTTCTTTTTCAGGCCACCACGGGAGGAACGGATATGCTGGCGGCTCTCCTTCAGAGGAAATTCAGGCAGTATTCCATCGCCCAGATCATGCAGGTCCTGGATGCGGCGGTGGTGCTTTTGGGCGCCGCGGTGTTCGGAATCCGTTATGCCCTCTATGCTCTCATCGCCATCTACGCGGTGTCCAAGGTGTCCGACGGCCTTCTGGAAGGCCTCAAATTTTCCAAACAGGCCTATATCATCTCCGACCGGTATGAGGAGATCGCCCAGGCAGTGATGACCAGAATGGAGCGGGGAGTGACGGCAGTGGACGCGGTGGGGATGTATTCCGGAGAGGGAAAGAAGATGCTGTTCTGTGTGGTGTCCAGAAAGGAGATTGTCGTATTGCGGGAGATCGTGGCGGAATTTGACAGGAGGGCTTTTGTCATCGTCAGCGACGTCAGAGAGGTGTTCGGAGAGGGGTTTATCGAATATTAACATAAAAAAAATGAAATTCTGTGCATTCTTTTGTGTTTTTAGTGACGAAAAAAAATCAATATACAGATTAGCCAAATTAAAAAAAGGATTTTGGTAAATTACAATATGGTATAAAAATTGAGTTTCGTGTATCATACAATTAACACCACAAGGGATTTCCCTGTAATATACATTTCATTTAATCAGGAGGATTTGAGAATGGCTAGTCTGTCATTAAAGAATGTAACAAAGGCATATCCGAACGGATTTGTAGCAGTAAAGGATTTCAACCTGGAGATCGCTGATAAGGAATTTGTCATTTTCGTAGGACCGTCTGGTTGTGGTAAGTCAACTACTCTTCGTATGGTTGCGGGATTGGAGGATATCTCTTCCGGTGAACTGTACATCGACGGAAAACTGGTTAATGACGTTGAGCCAAAAGACAGGGATATCGCCATGGTATTCCAGAACTACGCTCTGTATCCCCATATGTCCGTATATGACAACATGGCATTTGGTCTGAAGCTGAGAAAGACTCCGAAGGATGAGATCGACAAGCTGGTTCATGAGGCTGCCAGAATCCTTGACCTGGAGCATCTGTTAGACCGTAAGCCCAAGGCTCTTTCCGGTGGTCAGAGACAGCGTGTTGCCATGGGCCGTGCTATCGTGCGTAACCCGAAAGTATTCCTGATGGACGAGCCTCTGTCCAACTTGGATGCCAAGCTGAGAGGTCAGATGCGTATCGAGATCTCCAAGTTGCATCAGAGACTGCAGGCGACCATCATCTACGTAACCCATGACCAGACAGAGGCTATGACTCTGGGTACCAGAATCGTAGTTATGAAGGACGGCGTGGTTCAGCAGGTTGACTCTCCCCAGAATCTGTATGACAAGCCATGCAACAAGTTCGTGGCCGGATTCATCGGGGCTCCTCAGATGAACATGGTAGACGCTAAGGTAGGCAAGGAAGGCGCTGATGTCACTCTGACATTCGGCGATCACACCATCTCTCTTCCGGCAGAGAAAGGCAAAGTTCTGGAGGCTAAGAACTACATCGGCAAGAACGTTACTCTGGGTATCCGTCCCGAGGACCTGCATGATGACCAGGCCTGGTTAGAGGCTTCTCCGAAAAGCATCATCGAGGCTACCGTTCGTGTATACGAGCTGCTGGGTGCCGAGGTATTCCTGTACTTTGATGTGGAGGAGGCTAACTTCACCGCGAGAGTGAATCCGCGTACCGCCGCAAGAGTAGGAGATAACGTAAGACTGGCCTTAGACTTGAGCAAGATCCATGTATTCGACAAGGAGACCGAGCAGATCATCGTCAACTAGTCCATAGAGAGAAAGGCCGTCCCCGCGCGGGACGGCCGTCAGATAAAAAAAGCAGGCAGTATGTTTCATACCAGCTTGCTTTTTTTTGTTTTTTGCTATAAGATAGAATAAGGGTAAATTTACAAAAAAGGAGAGTGCGCTATGATATCAAATCAGATACTTCAGACAACCATCGAGGGCCTGAAAGGCATCACAAGAATAGATCTCTGTGTCTGTGAGACAGAAGGCAAGGTATTGGCCACCACGTTTCCGGATGCGGAAGAGTACGAAAGTTCTATCCTCGCTTTTGTAGATTCGCCGGCAGACAGTCAGGTAATTCAGGGGTACCAGTTTTTCAAGGTTTTTGACGAACATCAGTTGGAATATATTCTGCTGGCCAAGGGCGGCAGTGACGACGCATATATGGTGGGGAAACTGGCGGCTTTCCAGATACAGAATCTTCTGGTAGCCTACAAAGAGCGTTTTGACAAGGATAATTTTATCAAGAATCTTCTGCTTGACAATCTGCTTCTGGTGGATATCTACAACCGGGCCAAGAAGCTTCACATCGAGACCAGCGTGAAGAGAGTCGTGTTTATCATCGAGACCAAGCACGAGAAGGATGTCAATGCTCTGGAGACAGTGAGAAGCCTGTTTGCTTCCAAGACCAAGGACTTCATCACCGCGGTGGACGAGAAGAATATCATCCTGGTGAAGGAAGTGAAGCCGACGGAAGACTATGATGACCTGGAGAAGACGGCCAATATGGTTCTGGACATGCTGAACACAGAGGCTATGACCAAGGTTCATGTGGCCTTCGGCACGGTGGTAGGCGAGATCAAGGAGGTATCCCGGTCCTACAAAGAGGCCAAGATGGCGCTGGATGTGGGAAAGATCTTCTACAGCGACAAGAATGTGATCGCCTACAACAAGCTGGGCATCGGCCGGCTGATCTATCAGCTGCCTATCCCCCTGTGCCGTATGTTCATCAAGGAGATCTTTGACGGAAAGTCACCGGATGAGTTTGACGACGAGACCCTGACCACCATCAATAAGTTCTTTGAGAACAGTCTGAACGTGTCAGAGACCTCCAGACAGCTGTATATCCACAGGAATACTCTGGTGTACCGCTTGGATAAGCTTCAGAAGAGCACCGGGCTGGATCTGAGGATTTTTGAGGATGCCATCACCTTTAAGATCGCGCTGATGGTAGTCAAATATATGAAATACATGGAAAATTCGGATTTTTAAAGGACTTAAGAGCAGATGATTGAGATTACAAATGTATACAAAACCTACGACACCGGCAACAAGGCCCTCCGCAACATCAACATCACCATCGAGGACGGGGAGTTTGTGTTTATCATAGGCCGCAGCGGCTCCGGCAAGTCCACTTTGCTGAAGCTGCTGCTGAAAGAGGCGGAGCCCACCTCCGGAAAGATCGTAGTGAATGACATGAATCTGGGGAAGATGCCCAGACGATATGTTCCGAAGTACCGCAGAAGGCTGGGAGTCGTGTTTCAGGACTTCCGGCTTTTGAAGGACCGGAATGTCTATGAGAATGTGGCCTTTGCTCAGAGGGTGATCGGCGCTTCTCCCAGAAAGATCAGGGAAAAGGTGCCGGTCATGCTCCAGATGGTGGGTCTTTCCGCCAAATATAAGTCTTATCCGCAGCAGCTGTCCGGTGGAGAGCAGCAGAGAGTTGCCATCGCCCGGGCCCTGATCAACCGTCCGGAGGTCTTGCTTGCCGACGAGCCCACCGGCAACTTAGACCATCACAACGCCATCGAGATCATGAAGCTGCTGGACGAGATTAACCGTATGGGAACCACGGTGGTGGTGGTAACCCACAGCAATGAAATTGTCAATCTGATGCAGAGGCGGGTCATCACCATGGACCGTGGCTGTATCGTAAGTGATGAAGAAGGCGGATTGGTTCATGAGGATTAGTACATTTTGGTATTGCCTGAAAGAGGGCGTCAAGAATATATGCAGAAATATCTGGTTTTCTCTGGCTTCTGTGGCGACGATTTCTGCGTGTATTTTTTTATTTTGTTTGTTCTTCAGCATCATTGTGAATATCCAGCATGTGGTGAAGAATGTGGAGGGGACCATCGGCATCACGGTGTTCTTTGACGATGAACTGTCAGAGGAACAGATTAAGAATATCGGGGAGCAGATCAGGGGCTGGCCTGAGGTCAGTACCATGGAATTTACCTCCGCGGAGGAAGCGTGGGAGACCATGAAGCAGGACTATTTTGCGGGACATGAGGAGCTGGCGGAGGGGTTTGCAGACGACAACCCTCTGGCCGGGTCTGCATCCTATCAGATCTTCCTGAAAGATATCACTCTTCAGGAACAGGTGGCATCTGCCTTAAAACAGGTGGCGGGAGTGAGAGAGGTCAATTATTCCAACAGTGCGGCGGCGGGTCTGAGCAGTTTTAACGCGGTCATCGGTATCTTATCTCTGGTGATCATCGGCGTGCTGCTGGCCGTGTCGGTGTTCCTGATCAGCAACACCATCAATGTGGCCGCCTCCTTCCGGAAAAACGAGAACGAGATTATGCGCTACATCGGGGCGACAGACTATATGATCCGTGCTCCCTTTGTGGTGGAGGGAATTCTCATGGGTCTCATGGGAGCGGCGGTTCCTCTGGCTGCCATGTATTTTCTGTATCTGCGGTCTGTAAGTTATCTGACTGCCAAGTTTCAGATTCTGTCCCGGATCTTCCAGTTCCTTCCGCTCAGCTATATTTTCCCCTACATGGCGGTGACGGGAGTGCTGTTAGGACTGGGAATCGGATTTTTTGCAAGCTTCTTTACCATAAGGAAGCATCTGAAGGTATAATTTGGCATAGATTGGGAATCGTAAGTTTATATGGCCATGTCCTTCCAACAGCGGTTAGAATCGATGCCCGCAGTACGGTGAGAGGAGTTCAATATGGAGAGTAAGAATAAATTTTGGAAAGGGGTCCTGGTAGGCGCCCTTGTGATGGCCTTTGCAGGGCTGATGATCGTGGGAGTGTCGGCAGGCATCTTCCTCATAGGAAAGACGGTGATGGACCAACCGGATCAGATCGTACAGGAGTCGGATCCTCAGCCCCCCGGAGAAGGGGAGCTGGAGCTGGACCGGATTACGGAAAAGATGAACTATATCCAGGAGATCGTAAAAGAGTATTATCTGTTTGACGAGGATGTGGAACTGGTGGAAGACGGCATCTATATGGGACTGATGTACGGCTTAAACGATCCCTATTCCGTATATTACAATGAAGAGGACTATCAGTCTCTGATGGAGGACACCTCGGGAGAATACTGCGGCATCGGCGCCATGGTGTCTCAGAACCGCACCACGGGGATCTCTACCGTGGTCAAGGTGTTTGAGACGGCCCCGGCCTTTGAGGCGGGGATGCTTCCGGGAGATATCATCTATAAGGTCGATGACGAGGATGTGGCAGGCATGGAGCTGGACCTTCTGGTGACCAACTACATCCGCGGGGAAGAGGGCAGCAGGGTGAAGGTGACAGTGCTTCGCGGAGATGCCAACGAGGAAGTGGATCTGGACATCGAGCGGCGCAAGGTGGAGGTGCCTACGGTGGAGCATGAGATGATGGCAGACAACATCGGCTATATCTATGTCATGCAGTTTGACGGAGTCACCGGCCCTCAGTTTCAGGCGGCAGTGGATGACCTGGAAAAACAGGGGATGGAGAAGCTGATCATCGATTTGAGAGATAACCCGGGCGGACTTTTGGATGCAGTGGTAGAAATGCTGGCCTATGTGCTTCCCGAGGATAAGATGGACGGGATGCTGGTATACACTGCGGACAAGGACGGGAAGGGAGATCGGTTCTTCTGCGATGACGGCAAGATCCAGTATGAGAGCGACTATGGCCAGCAGGCCAGCGGCTTCCCCAAAAAGGATGGCCATGAGATCGACGTGCCCATGGCGGTGTTGGTCAACGGCAATTCGGCCAGCGCTTCGGAGGTGTTTACGGGGGCAATCATGGATTATGAGGTCGGTATCGTGGTGGGAACCCAGACCTTCGGAAAAGGGATCGTCCAGAGCCTTCTTCCCCTGGGGGACGGCACGGCCATCAAACTGACCACGGCTCACTACTACACGCCCAGCGGCTTTGACCTTCACGGCGTGGGGCTGAAGCCGGATATTGAGGTGGAACTGGATGAGGAGCTGAGAACCAAGGCTGTCGTGGAGAAAGATGAGGACAATCAGATTCAGGCGGCCATCGAGGCGCTGAAGTAGAGGCTTTGCCAGACAGGCGGCGGCTATGGCCCGGGATTGGGGTGCATGGCGGCCGCCTTTTTTATAGAATATTCTGAAAACCTGCCTGGCAGGAAAAGAGACTAGAAGAGGGAGATGAATGCGATGGATGTCATGGAGAAGATGGAGGCGGCAAAGCCAAAATATACAAAGACGGATTACAAGATTTATGAGCTGGTAAAGACAGAGCCTCAGTACATTACCAGAGCGTCGACGGCGGCGATTACCGAGGATTATGGCCTTTCTCAGGCAGCACTTACCAGATTCAGTCAGAGATTGGGGTATAACGGCTACAATGAGTTTAAATATGAGATAAGCAGACATCTTCATAAAGCCCCGATTGCAAAGAATACAGAGTCATCTCCGATGGAGGTCTATAGAAAGAATTTCCGATATTTTGAGGAAGTATATCAGAGAGAAACATGCCAGGAGGCTGCAGATCTGATCAGTCAGGCCAGCCGGGTTTACATAACAGGCTATCACCGGTCCTATCTCGCAGCGGAGCTGATGAACTATAATCTACTTGATTTCTGTTATGACAGCATGTGCCTGAGGGCCGACGAGATCTTTAAGATTGATGCCTTTTCCAAAGAGGGAAGTCTGCTGATTATTTTTTCCGTATCCAATCCCACTTACGCAGATCTGATCTCTGAGATTGAGAGGATGAAGAAGAAGAAACCTAAAATTATGCTGGTCACTCTCAGCGAAAAGCATCCCTTGAGCAAACGGTCAGATTACGTGTATGTGTTGCCCAACCTTAAGACTGAGGGGGCACAGTACATGGAGCCCATGGTGATGTTCAGCCTGTTTATCCACACCTTGATGCCATATTTGACAATCAAAAATGAATGATAATTCAAAAAATAAAAAAAATATTGAATAATAATTTAAAATGTTGTATACTATATCTATATTAATTTATAATAATCGCAGAGAAGGTATACAACATGAACGAATCATCAAACAAATTTCAGGATTGGATGGAAAGAACACTGCTGCCTGTGGGATCAAAGATTTCTTCCCAGAGACATCTGGCAGCCGTCCGGGACGGTATGACGGTTCTGATTCCCCTGACCATTATCGGCGGTTTTGCCTGCCTTCTGGCTGTTCCGCCGGTTCCGGCAGGGGTCACGGAGTCCGGTAATCTTCTGTACACCTTCCTGCTTGCCTGGCAGGCATGGGCCAACTCGATTAAGCCGTACCTGATGATCCCCTATCAGCTGACCACAGGCTCCCTCCCGTCAGTACTTTTGATCACCACCATTGTGTCTATGTTCTGGTTCTTCGGAATCCACGGAGATAACATGGTAAGCGCCATCGTCACTCCGATTACCACCACGGCGCTGGCAGAGAATCTGGCGGCGTACACTGCCGGTCAGCCCCTTCCTTTTATCTATGCGGGAAGTGTATCCAGTATATTTGGCGGTTGGATGACGTTTACGGCTCTTCAGCTGCTGATGCTGACCGTGTGCAAATCAAAGCAGCTGACCAGTCTGGTGAAAGTATCTCTGGTTCCAAGCTGTTTCAATATCAATGAGCCCGGCGTGTTTGGCATTCCTTTTGTGCTCAATGTGTATCTGCTGATTCCGACTACCATTTGCCATCTGCTGAATTTTACGGTATATTACATATGTGCAAGCATCGGCCTGGTGGGGAAATTCTTTATGACACTTCCCTTTACCACCCCAGGACCGATCGCCGCTTTCCTGGCTACTATGGACTGGAGAACCGTGGTGTTATGGTTTATTTTGCTGGCGGCAAATTACTTTATCGTGCTGCCCTTTATGAAGGCATACGATAAGACCTTGTGTGCCGCAGAGGAGAAAGGAGAGGAATAAGATGGTCTATTTTACAAGTGAAAAACTGACAGAGCGAATCACCAGGATTCGGGATGTCCTCGGCACATACCTGTATCTGGTAGAAGGAGATGAAAGGGCCTGCCTGCTGGATACAGGAGACGGGTACGGAAACCTGAGAGAATATGTGGAGACTCTGACAGATAAGCCGGTAATTGTGGTGCTGACCCATGGCCATTTAGACCATGTGGGCGGAGCCTGCTTTTTTGACGAGGTTTATATGAACCCAAAAGATCAGGTGGTCTATGACGAACACAGTGCCGTGGAGTTTCGATATGACAGAAACCGGGCGAAGTGGCCGGCTGTAGCGGACATCCCCATAGAGGAGTACAATCCCGCCTATGAAGGGGAGCTGAAGGAGATGTATGACGGGCAGGTCTTTGATCTGGGAAACTGTCATATCCAGATGATCGGGGTTCCGGGCCACACTCAGGGAATGATGTGTGCGCTGATTCAGGAGGAACGGTATATCGTCTTCGGCGATGCCTGCGGGGTATTTGTGCTGCTGCACAATGACCAGTCCAGCAATGTGTCTGACTACAGAAAAAGCCTGCTTCGGCTGAAAACCTTTGAGGACAGGTACGATCATATCATCAGAAACCATGGGACAGGTCAATCACCCAAGGAGCTGCTGGACCATGTGATTGAGTGCTGTGACTCGATTCTCAGCGGAACTGCTGACAATGTAGAAATCGAATTTTTCGGCGAAACGCTGCTTCTGTGCAGGGCGGTGGACGGACAAAACAGACGTCTGGACGGAAAAGAAGGAAATATCGCTTATAAGAGGGAGAAAGGGATCTAAAGGGCCAGGCAGCCTGGCCGAGCCAGCATGGGATCAGTGACAAGATTGCTGCAGCAAAGGCAAACATTCAGGTGCTGACATAAGAGTGATATGGGAGTATCGATAAAATAGCGGCGGAATCGCGAGATGGGGATGCGATTCCGTCGCTGTTTCGATTTAGATCAATAGGACAATATGCTGTCGGCGGCGATGGGAATCGCCGGTTAACATTTATGCCGAATACGTCAAATATTTCGTGGATTTTCTGAATCTACGAAAAGAAAAACAAGGATTTTACACAATAAAAGACAATTCTATCTTAGTTCAATCTTCTTTATCTGAAAGTAATTCTATCATATATCTGAAAAAAATGCCACAGAAATTTTTTTGTTTTTTTGTAAAGATAGTCCATTGCAGTTAAAATTAGGTGATATTATGGCTTTTAGGGTCAGTTTTGTGGTCAAATTCTAAAGAAAAGGAGAGGATACTGCGATGGCAAGACATGGAGAAAATATCAGAAAGAGAAAAGACGGACGATGGGAAGGCAGGTATTCGGTGTACAGTGAAGAAAAAGGAAAGAAAGTTTATCGTTCCGTATATGGGAGTACCTATGAGAAAACCAAAGAAAAACTGTTTGCATATAAGGAAAAAGAGAAGAATCCGAGTAATGCTTTTTTGCAGACAGATTATTTCCTTTCGTCCGTTCCCCAAAGACTTTTGTTTGTAACCGCGGCAGAGCAATGGCTTTCCGGCGTCAAAAAGACGAAAAAGCCCTCCACATATGTAAAATACAGGCAGATCTTCCGCAAACATCTTGAGCAGGTATTTCTGAAGGCGGAACTGACGGAATTGACAGCTTCTTATGTCAGCGACAGGATTCCTGAGCATATATCAGAAAGTATGTCAAAAAGTATTTACTGTGTACTGAATCAAATTCTTAACTATGCTTCCAGACAATATTCTATCACAATTCCCAATTTGAAACGCCCTGTTACCATGAAAAAAAGCAAACCTGTTGAGATTCTATCCAGAAAGGAGCAGGAAAAACTTCTTTCCGCTTTGCGTCAGAAGCAAGATTTTTTTTCTGCGGCCGTGTCTTTGTGCCTTTACACAGGCCTGAGACTCGGAGAGGTTTGTGCTCTGAAGTGGAGCGATATCGATTACCGAAATAAATTACTTACAGTGAATCGAACAGTACAGAGACTTTATACAGACGGATACCGCACAAAGACCATTCTCCTTGAAACAGAGCCTAAAAGTATCTATTCCAGACGTGAAATACCACTGTCAGATGCCATGCTAAATCAACTCATCACACTTCATAACAAAGAAGAATATATATTTGGCAGAGATAAGCCATTGGAACCGAGAACTTTACAAAATTATTTCAAAAGAATTCTCGAAGATGCCGGGCAGACACCTAAAAATTTCCACATCCTGCGTCATACGTTTGCTACCAACTGTATCGAGGGAGGGACTGATGTGAAAAGTCTCAGCGAGCTGCTGGGGCATTCTGATATACAGATTACCTTGAATCGGTATGTACATCCTTCCATGGAGACAAAAAGGAAATGTATGGACAGGCTTTCCTTGTTTTATGGTCAGATTTATGGTCAGGCAGGTCGAGTAAAAGCTTGATTGATCGGGTGCAGAAAAGATTTTCGTAGATTCAGAAAATCCACGAAATCAGGTATAAACATGAATGGGGCGCCCTCAATGACAGTAAATCAAAACCATCAGAATATGACCGAGAGATTTATAAATACCCAAGTGCTTGGCAGGGGGCTGGATGAACGTACGGCGAAAGCATACAGAATGGATTTGGAAAGATTCTATCTGTGGCTGGAGGACACAGCAGGGCAGCAGGAAGCAGGCGGCAGCAGACAGATCGGAAAGGATACCTCTGTATCGGATGAAATGGAAGCATACTTAGAGTATCTTTCCAGAGAAAAAGGGCTTCGCGACTCGACCATCTGCAGAAAGAAGCGGGTATTTGGAATCTATCTTACTTATCTGGCAACTCAGGGAATTTTGAAACAATACGATCCTTTAAAGCCTGTGAATCTTCCCAGGGAGAATACAGAAGATACTCTTTTGACGAAAAATGAAGCAGACCGTTTTTTTAGGGCAATTGACAGAGAATATGAGGAACTGGACAGTGACTTTCGCCGAAGAGTTTGTCTCCGTGATCAGGTCATGATGAAAATCCTTTTTTTCCATGGCATAGAAGTCAGCGAACTGCTGCGGTTGGAGTTGACTGATTATGACAAAAAGGAAGCCCTGTTGATGGTAAAGGGAAAGAGAGGAAAGATACGATCGGTGAAGATATTTTCCCGGATTCTTCAGAGACAGATGGAAGAGTGGCTTGAAGAGCATGAGTGGTTTGAACATGATGATTCCTATCAGAACCGCATGTTTTTATCCAAATTTGGAAGACCGCTCTCTATGAAGATGATAATCAATATTTTTGATAAATATCGAGGTCTGGCAGAGATTGAGAAAGAATGTAAGCCAAAAGATCTAAAGAATAGTCTGAGCAGATATGCGCGGGAAATGGTGATGGAGCTGGAGAAGTGACAAGATAGTTTATTTAGAAGAAACGCAGGAGAGACCATGAAAGTATGTTTGGTAGGTTCGTCGGGAGGACATCTGACACATTTATATATGCTAAAGCCCTTTTGGAGAGAGAAAGACAGATTCTGGGTTACATTTGATAAGGAAGATGCGCAGAGTCTTTTGAAAGGCGAAAAGGTATATCCGTGCTACTATCCGACGAACCGCAGTTTAAAAGCCTTGATAAAAAATACTAAGATTGCGTGGAATGTGCTGCACAAAGAGAAACCTGATTTGATTATTTCCTGCGGTGCGGCTGTTGCTGTCCCGTTTTTCTATTTGGGCAAGTTGATTGGGGCAAAACTCATTTATATCGAAGTGTTTGACCGTATTGATAAACCGACTATGACGGGAAAAATCGTATATCCGGTAGCAGATCAGTTTGTTGTGCAGTGGGAAGAACAGAAAAAGGTATACCCCAAAGCAATCAATCTGGGCAGCATTTTCTAAAAAATTTGTGGGGAAAGATAAGCGATGATCTTTGTGACAGTGGGAACACATGAGCAGCCCTTTGACAGGTTGGTTCAAAAAGTAGATGAATTAAAGCAGTACGGATTTATTCAGGAGGAAGTATTCAGTCAGACAGGGTTCAGCACATATGAGCCCGGATATTGCAAATGGAGTAAATGGATTTCCTATCAGCAGATGGTTAAGAATGTGAAAGAGGCACGGATTGTGATCAGCCACGGAGGTCCGGCGAGTTTTCTTATGCCGCTCCAGATTGGTAAGACACCTATCGTTGTTCCGCGCCAGAAAAAGTTTCATGAGCATGTCAATGACCATCAAGTGGAGTTTGTCTGCAATGTCGCAGAGCGTATGGGGACAATCATTCCGGTGGAGGATCTTGATAAACTCGGGGAAATCATAGCGAATTATGATCAGATTGTCGCAGGAATGAAACATGGCATGAACAGCAACAATGGGAAGTTTAATGAAGAGCTTGAGCGGCTGGTAGAAGGATTGTATTGAGGGTTGACAGATGAAAAAAGTTGGAATCATGTCTATGCAGCGCATCGCGAATTACGGCTCTTTTTTACAGGCATATGCATTAAAACAATTGCTTGAGAAACAGGACTGTAAAGTTGAATTTGTTGATTATCACGTAGATGAGCCTGTAGTGACAGAGCATGTGGATAAACGAAATAAGTATATGCGCAAACTGGAAAAGGGCCTGGAGATCTTTGATTCCGAGGCTCCGTTTTCACATAAGATGGCCTTTATTCAATACAAACAGCTATTCTCCAAAAAATATATGCCGCTTTTGAACGTAAGTGCTGCCATGAACTACAATCCTCAGCTAGACTGTTTGGTCATTGGCAGCGATGAGGTCTTTAATTGTATTCAGAAGAATGCCAATGTAGGCTACTCGTTGGAACTGTTTGGGAAAAACAGCAGAGCAGACTGTCTGATTACCTATGGAGCATCTTTTGGAAATACCACGCTGGACAAACTTCGAAAGTATGGAAAAGCAGACGAAATCGGAAGTCTGCTGAAAAAGTTTGACGGGATCTCTGTACGAGATGATAACTCTGGAAAGATTGTGGAGGCATTGACCGGAAAAAGACCGGTATATCATTTGGATCCGGTTTTGATCTACGATTATATGCACTGGTGCCAGCTGATCCCGCAGATGGAAAAAGCGGAAGAATATCTGATCCTCTATGCGTATTCCGGCCGAATCTCGGATAGAGAAGCAGATTGGATCAGCGCGTATGCAAAGAAAAAGAATTTAAAAATTTATGCCATCGGGGGCATCCAGAGGTGTGCACACCGCTTTATTGACTGTTCTCCCTTTGAAGTGCTCAGCTATTTCAGAAATGCAAAGGAGGTCATAACCGACACATTTCATGGAAGCATTTTTTCTGTGATTACACATCGGCCGTTTGCCGCATTAGTCCGCAGAAGTGCAGGCGGGAGCTATGGAAACGAAGAAAAATTAACGGATCTGCTGTTGAGGCTTGGATTGAGAGATCAGGCTGTCTATGACATTGCTCAGGCCGGCATTGCTTTGAGACAAAACATTGATTATGAAAAGATCAATCATGATCTGCAGGGTGAGAGGGAAAAGGCGGAGGTATACCTTTCTAACTACTTAAAGTAAAGGATACAAAGAAGATGACAGGAAAAAAAGAACATAAAACCGTTTCAGTGATTGTTCCGATCTATAATGTTGCACCATATGTGTCCAAGTGTATTGAATCCATTTGCAGACAAACATATGAGGATCTGGAAATTATTTTAGTAGATGACGGCTCGGAAGATGATTCCGGGCAGATCTGTGATTCTTATGGGGCATCCGATCTGCGGGTCAAGGTAATTCATAAGGAAAATGGCGGAGTGAGCGCAGCCAGAAACACCGGAATCGAAGCCGCTTCCGGAGCGTACATTTGCTTTGTTGACGGTGATGATTACGTGATGCCGGATTATGTGGAGTACATGCTGCAGTTGGCAGAAAAATACCATTCACAAATTGCACTGACGACAGAATTGTTTACCAGCTTTGATGTAAGACAAAGTAAAAACACAGAACAAACGGTCTATTCCGGAGAAAGGGCCACAGAAGCGATTCTCAGCTATGAAATTCCAATAGGGGTATATAACAAGATCTATGAAAAGACATTTTTGGATCAGGGGATTCGATTCGAGGAGGAGTTGTGTATAGGAGAGGGATTCAATTTTAATACGGCAGCGTTTCAGAGAGCTCAGACGGTGGCTGTCGGTCGAAGGAAACTATATTTCTATAGGAAAGATAACGAGAATAGTGTGACCACCAAGTTCAATGCGAAGAAATGGGAGAACGGTCTTTATGCAGTTCAGCTCATAAAGAAGAATTTGATTTTGCACAGTGAAAGATTGAACAAAGCATGGGAATTTGCCTGGTGGCGTACCAATACAGATGTCTATGATTTACTTGTGCTGTCCAACGGGAAAAAGCAGTATCCGGAAATGTATCACGAATGCAGAAAGGTCATGAGACAATATAAGTTTTCCTGTTTTCACGTGCCGACTTCCGCGATGCAGCGAATGCGGGCAGTGGTTCTCTGGCTTTGTCCGGCCCTGATTCCTCAAGCAATGATTTGGCGAAGGAAAAAGTATCATGTAAACGTCGGGAATTAATGGGGCTGTATGATCTTGGATGACCGGGGAAGGAAATAAAATGCAGGGTAAAATCAAGGCAGCTATGGTGACCAATCATTTTGATGTGACAGGGATCTCAACCGTGATCATGAACTACGCCATGGCATTGGACAAAAATAAATTTGACCTGACGATTCTTGCGGGAAAGCCGATTGCTGAACAATATAGGAAAGCGTGCGGTGAGTACGGAATCAATTTGATCCCGCTTCCCTCCCGCCGGCAAACCCCTGGGAAGCATTATTTGGCATTGTGGAAAGCATTAAAAGCTGGAGGCTATCATGTGATACACGACCATGGCAACAGTTCGATGATGGCGATTGAACTGACTATAGCAAGACTGGCAGGTATAAAAATTCGTATCGCACATAGTCACAACAGCACCTGTCCTAATTGGAGGATACATAAGATCCTGAATCCATATTTTAGGAAGGTTTATACAAAGGCATTGGCATGTGGAGAGCTGGCTGGGGACTGGCTGTTTGGCAGCCACGGTTTTGAAGTACTTCCCAATGGATTTCACACAGATGAGTTTGCGTTTTCCCCCCGAGGCCGCGAGGTCATAAGAACACAGCTGCAGGCAGAGGATAAATTCATTATCGGCCATATCGGAAGGATGAATGCGCAGAAGAATCAGGAATATCTGCTGAAGGTGTTTGAAAAGGCGGCTCTCCGGCGGGAGGATGCAATTCTCATGATGGTTGGAAGTGGACCGGATTATGAAAAACTAAGAGATCAAATAGAATGCCATCCGTATAGGGACCGGATTATTTTGTATGGAGAAACGGAAAATCCATCAGACATTTATTCATCATTTGATGTGTTTGTTTTCCCATCCAGATACGAGGGACTTCCTGTTGTGCTGCTGGAAGCGCAGATTTCGGGTCTGCCTTGTGTTGTGTCTGATCGAGTAACTCATGAAGTGGATTTTGGAGATATCATCTGGAAGTCTATTGATGAAGCGCCGGACCAATGGTCGGATACGATTGTAAAAATCAAACCCATGTCTGTGGGACAACGCAGCGAGTATAAAATAAATCATGGCCCGCTGATTGAAACATACGATATCTCTCAATCAGTAAAGCAGCTGGACGGTATCTATACAGATTTGATAAAACAGGTGAAATAGGGAAGGTGCCGATCTATGAAAATCCTATATATCACAGATTTTTATTATACTGTAAACAGCGGAGCGAGAACATCTGCAAGAGCTCATTTAAAGACGCTGCAGAACTTATATGGGAAAGAGCATGTGGATGTGATAGCACTTGTCGGAAGAAATAAGCCCAAGTGTGTGGAAAAGGGACATACCGTCATTAGGGGAACCGAGAATAAAATTGTTTTATTTTGTGATTGTCTGTGTGGATATTCGACATATCTAAACAGGGTGGGAATTCGTCAGATAGCTGAAATAGCCGGAAAGAACGGTTCAGACGTTGTGTTTGTTGACAATTCCATATTTGGAAAATTGATAAAAACGATGAAAAAGAAAAACCCGCGAATTCCTGTAGTGGCATACTATCATGATGTAAAGGCGAGCCTTGCGAAGACTTGGCGGGCGGCGGCTCCCATATACAAAAAACCAGTGATGCAGGCCATGATATCAAATGAACGTCTTACGGCACAATACGCGGATGCTAATTTAGTTCTTGGAAACCGGGAAGAAAAATTATTTATAGATGCCTATGGAAAACATCCGGAGGCACACCTCAGTGTTTACATGGATATAAATTTAACACCCGCTTATTTCAGGAGAACAATCAAGAATAAGAAAAGATTATTGTTTTTCGGAGGATACTATCTGCCTAATGTACATGGAATCCACTGGTTTATTAAAAATGTATTTCATGAGATTTCGGATACGGCTGAGTTGATTGTCGCCGGGTATGGAATGGATCAATTAGAGGGTCAGAATTATCCGGCAGGTGTCAGGATTCAGGGGTTTGTCGAGGAACTTGAATCCGTATATCGGGACGCTGATGTAATCATCAGTCCGATCTTTGAGGGAGGCGGTATGAAGGTAAAAGTTGCTGAAGCCATGGCTTTTGGCAAGGTGGTAGTGGGATCGGATGAAAGCTTTGAGGGATATCAGGAAAAAATTCCTCAAGAGTATTGGGATAGATACTTTTATCGGGCAAACACGGCTGAGGAGTTTACACTGCAGGTAAAAAGGGCTTTGGAGTTTTCCGAAGAAAGGCTCCATTTTAACAAGGAAATCAGAGAATTATATGAGGATGGATTTTCTGACAAATATGCAGAGAAGACCATTTCTAAAATTATAGACCAGGTTTTGAGGGAAAAGATAGGATCTTGAGGAGAAAAAAATGATTGCCAACAAAGCAGATTATCTGGAATATCGAGAAGCAGACAGATGTGCGAACCATAAAAAGAGTGTGAAGGCAAATATGTTCGGTGATTATACGTATAATTATCTGAATCTGCTTCGAAAATTAGAATACTATACCAACTGCAAGTCAGATGTTCTGTCTAAACTGTATAGAAAAGTTCTGTATATCAGATACAAGAGATTAAGTGTAAAAACAGGAATTCAGATAGGGATAAATTCATTTGGCAAAGGTCTCGGCTTATTTCATTATGGCTCTATTGTTGTGAATGAAACAGCAAGATTCGGTGATTATTGTGTCATCCAAAGCGGGGTGAATGTATCGCGGGGTGTTTTGGGCGGAGACGAGATCTATTTAGGCCCGGGAGCAAAAGTTTTGGAAAATGTGAAAATTGCGGATCATGTGATTATTGGTGCAAACGCGGTTGTAACAAAGGATATAGTAATCCCTTATTCCTCATGGGGAGGAGTGCCGGCAAAGAAAATAAATGACAGAGGGTTTAAATTCCAAAGGATGCAGTAAAAGAGTAAAAGGAAAAACAATGCAGATTAAAGTGACGAGTTTCGTGTGGGCGTTATACAGCATACTTACAATATTAATGGGCGGAAGTATTGGCCGTTCCTATATGTGGCTTGTGACCAGTATCATTATTCTGTTTTTTTGGGAGTACAAGAAAGGAATGCGTTTCCCAAGGAACCAATTGGTTAAGGGGTATGTTATATTTGTGACCTATTGTACCATAATCACATTTATATCTGTGATAGTTTCGGGATTTGCAAGAAATGAATATATAAAGACTCAGCTTTTAGAGCTTTTAATTTTAGGCTTTACCGCATCATATCTGGCTGCCGGAAATACGAATATAGAAGAGATCATCAGAATGGTGAAGGGCGCAAGTTGGCTGCTGCTGATAGGAGGCGTTGTCGAAGAGGTAACAAAAGTAAATTGGAGCAGTTATATGAGAAACCAGGAATATGTAAGTCAATATTTGATGAAAGACGGAAGAATCATATCTGTTTTCAGCCATCCCATTGGCTATGCGATGTTTCTGGTATTCTGTTTTTTGCTTGCCTTATATTTTCCGTATCAATCAAAAAACAGACAAATCACGTATCTTTTTCTCCTGTTAGTCAATCTGCTCTGTACAAAGACGAGAATGGCAATGCTTTCTATCTTTCTTGTTTTGGTGCTGTATGAATTAAAAAACAGAAATTTAAAGAATGTATTAAGAGGGAAAATACATTACTCTAAGAACGTAATAATCTATAGCGCAATACTGCTTACCGTGGGAATTTTTATTATGATTACGTTTAAGGATCAAATGAACGCCTTTTTAGACAGCATAGTAAATCGTATCGGTCAAATTTTTACAAGAAGCGAACAGGGAGTCAGACTTGGTGTGATTGCTGGTTTTTTTACTGATCTCAGAGATAAGTCTATTTTGGAGATCCTGTTTGGGAGAGGAACAGGATATGCCTCCCAATACATGATGGAGTATCCGATATACTATTGGAATGCTGCCGGAGAGAAGATTGCATGGAATGAAACGACTGACAATATGTACATTTCTATATTGATGAACTATGGATTGATCGGTTTCTTATTTTTTTTAAATATATTGATTAAAGTGATTTTGATGATGTGGAAAAGACAGTCAAGATTAGAGAGTATGGCGTGTTGTGGTATCATATCTCTATATTTTAACCTGTTCTTTTTCGAGGGACTTTTCTGGCCTGTTGTCATGAATATTTTTGGTATTTATATGGCATTTCTTTCTAGGGCGAATGACGAATCTCGCCGAAAGAATCGGATGTGATAGGAGATAAAAAGTCATGGAAAAAAGGTCAATAAAGATAAATGCTGTATGCAGTCTCATACAATCTGTCTGTGCAATTATTTTCCCTCTTATCACATTCCCGTATATTTCTCGGATCTTTGGTGTTGAGCAGCTTGGAAAATACAATTATGCAAAAAATTTTGTAGAGATTTTCGCCGTTATAGCAATACTTGGTATTCCAACCTATGGACAGCGTGAAGGAGCCAAAGTCAGGGATGACAAAGAGAAGATTAATGAACTGATGAGTCAGCTGTTTTCGCTCAGTATGCTGGCCAATCTGATCACATTGATTGCATTGTTTGCAGCAACATTTTTAGTTGCTGCATTTAGAACTTATGCGTTGCTGATTGCAATTTTCAGTATCACGATTCCGATGACAACCATTGGAATGAGCTGGCTTTTTGTTGTATATGAAGATTATAATTTTTCGACTCTGATTGGAATCGGTTTTAATCTCCTTTCCGTGATTGCGATGCTTGCTCTCGTCAAAAATCCCAATGATATATATATCTATGCATTAATAACAGTAATTGCCTCCTGTGGCTCAAATATGATTAAGTTTTTATATGGAAGAAGATATTGCAGCATACGATTAGTTCGCTGCCTTGACTTTAGAAAACATATGGGACCGGTTCTGTTGATGTTTTCCGTCTATATCTCGGTTATGATTTACAATAGAACCGATACGGCATTGTTAGGCATTATGGCTTCGGATTATCATGTTGGAATTTACAGTGTTTCCACAAAGGTATATAATCTTGTGAAATCATGTTTATTGGCATTAAGCAATGTACTTCAAACGAGGGCTGTCCTGCTGGCAGCAAAGGAAGATAGAAGAAGCAGCGATCTATTTCTGTCAAAAAGTCTTAATATGATGATGACATTTGTTGTTCCCTGTACGGTTGGGATGGCATTTATGCATGAAGATATTATTCTGTTTATTTCAGGAAAAGCATATGAAGAGGCGGGAACATCAATGATTATCTTAAGTGTTTCTCTATTCTTCGCGCTGTTCTCAACGATGCACAGCAGTTGTATTTTAATACCCCATAGGAGAGAAAAGACCACGTTGAATGGGGCAATGATAGGGGCAATTGAGAATCTGATTTTAAATTTTTTCTTTATCCCTGTCTGGAAAGAAAACGGAGCAGCATTTACAACATTGATTGCTGAGATTACTGTATTTTTGATATATCATAAAGTGACGAAAAAATACTATACACATATCAATGGTATCAAAACATTTGTTCAGTGTGTAGTTGGGAGTCTGGGTATCATTGCAGTGTTATTTTTTCTTCAAAATATGAAGGCCAATATTATTGTTAAAATATTGATTAAAACGGGCTTGTCTGCAGTCGTATATTTTATCCTTCAAATAGTGTTTAAAAATGAAATTGTCATAGAGCTGATTCGCGGAATGACTAAAAACAAAAAAGTATAGATGAGATGAAGTGGTTAACTGTAATTGTGTCGGTTTATATTTCTAAAGATTATTTGGAATATTGCTGTGATTCTATTAATGCTCAGGTGACGTTGGAGGCATAATTCGGATGAAAAAAGATGGAAAGAATATGGTAAGAAATTTATTACAGGAAACAGACAAATTCAAATATGTTTCATTTGATCTGTTTGATACACTTATGTTCCGTATTGTTTCAAAGCCAGAGTTGATATTTGATCTGGTGGAGCAGATTTACAATGAAAGTAATTCCAAGAAAGTAGTCGGCTTTAAAAACAAGAGACTGAATGCAGAGAAGAAAGCAAGGAAGCGGGCGCGTCATAAAGAGATCACCATAGACCGGATTTATTCTGAACTTTCATTGCCACCGGACATGGGAGAAAAACTGGAAAAGATCGAAAAGGATATAGAAGCCGCTGCCTGTATGCCGAATCGGTGTATGGTTTCTTTCTTAGATCGTTGCAGGCTGCGTGGCCAGGCGATTATCATTACCACAGATATGTATCTTGACCGTGATACGATTGAAAGAATCCTGAAAAATATTGGCGTTAATTTTGATGTATTATTTATCTCTTGTGAAGAAGAACAAACGAAACTGTCCGGAGAATTGTTTGAGATTGTCCTTGAGAGATTGCAGATTTCAGCGGATGATATTTGCCATATCGGTGATAATTTCAAGACCGATTTTCTGTCCCCAAAGAGATATGGAATAGCAGCTTTTGAAAGAATTGTTGAACCATGTGGTATCGAGTTGTATACGGCTAAGAAAAAAGCGCTGCATTCAGATTTGCTTAATACGTTTGTCGAAAATCACCTTACAGTGAGTGATATGCTTGAAGATGAGCAGTCTGTCGCGAGAATTGGATATAGTCTGTTGGGACCATTGATATATTCATTCTGCAAGTGGCTTCATGAAGAGACGGAGAGGGAACAGGCAGAACATATCGCCTTTGTGGCCAGAGAAGGTTACTTTATAAAGCGCGTGTATGATGAAATGTATCCGTCTGACAGGGATAAGACAGACTACATCCGGCTGAACAAAAATATGATTCGGCTTCCGGCATTGCATTTGGAGCCAACGGTTAAACAATTTGTAAGTACAATACCTTACAGGATGAAGTATACAGGTAAAGACATTGCGGCGCTATTGTTTGCTGAAGATGTACGTTTGGTTGAAGAGATACTGGTTCGAGGAGGTTTTTCCAACAAGATTGTACTTCGTGAAGATTTATATTCCTCTGAATTTGGAGCGGTATGGCAACAGATTATGGAACATACTGCTGCTCGAATGAGGGAACAATTCGATCTTTTAATTGTGTATCTTCAGCAGATGAAACTATTAGATGGTACAACATTACTTGTGAACAATAGTATAAATGGCAGTGCACAGAAAATTTTAGACGGGGTTTTGGAAAGGGCCGGGCTGGAAAAACATCTGATTGGAGTCCAGTTTATGGCATCAGAAAAGTGTAGGAACTCATTGGGAGAGTATGTAAAAGTATGGTTTGACAGAGAGGAAATTAGTTCATATGAGCAATGGATCTTTTCCCAGTATTCTATCATCCTAGAGCATTTACTGTTCGAGATGAATGGAACGGCAGATTACTTATATAAGTCAGATTTATGTGTAGAGGTAAAATGTGAATTGGTAGGGGCGGAGAAAAGTAACGAGAAGTTGATTGGTTCGATTCAGGAATATGCATTGAGGTTTATTCGAGATATCAAGGAGTCTGGCACAGTGAAGGATTTGTATGATGCAGCCGGGCTACAGCACTATATACAGTTTTTGCTCTATCCCAAAGCAGAGGATGCCCTATTGATAGGAACTATTGTTGACTCTGATTATGATGGAGTACACAAATTATTTGATGTTCAGCCTGAAGAAGAACTTTCCTACAGAGAGATGAAAAATTATAGAAAAATAAAATGGCAACATGGCTATTTGGTGACAATAAAAGATGGAGACAAATGGAATAAGAAATATGATATGGAAAAACGAATAAAATACATACTTAAACACAGGATGGTACATACCTTGCAGCAGTAGAGTGTGGCTGCAAATGCAGCCACACTCTACTGTAAAAGTCCTGAAGTTTAGATTTTTAAGGGATATTCTACGAATGTGCCCATCTCTTCAAAGTGGGAAACCACTGCTTCATCATGGCCTGGGCTTCCTCCTGGGTTCCCATGGGATGCCCGTTCTCTTCATTGAATTTCAGGTTGAAACCAATCATATCCTCCATGGTCATGTCTGGGTTGGTGAAGGCGCCGTTTTGATGACAGTAACAGCAGTAATCCTCATTTCTGCTCCCGTCCTCATTGGTTCCGAAGTCCCCATCTGCCTCCATAGGCATGCCGCAGCTCTGGCAAAATCGTTTTGACATCTCCTGTTCCATAGGTAAATCCTCCTTTTGAATGGGTATCCTGGTCAGCGGCCGCTGTGCGGCTGCTGAGGTAAGTACATTCCTGTTATACCACACAGAATATGACAGGGTATGTCAGGTTATAAAAATAGCTGAAGATAAATGGATTTTATCTATCAATGAGGCGGCAGAGAACTACGGTTCTCCAATCTCCGGGATCGGAGCATACAGGCTGGCCACAGCCGCGGCCTCCTTCTCCAGTTCTTTTTTCATCCACTCCGGTTCCAGAACCCGGACATCTTTCCCAAAGGACAGCAGAAAACCGAGAATCCACTGTCCCGGCGGGTAGGCAGTGTGAACCAGGAAGGATCCGTCTTGTCTTTGATCGATCTCCTCGGGGAGAAAGGCATCCATGACCCGGTAGGCAGCCGTGTGGGAGAAGAGAAGGACAAAGGAGATGGAGATAGGAGCTGTCCGGGAGGACGGGGATTCTTTTGAAGAATCTGCCGGATAGGGGCCTCTTTGGGGGGAAACTAGGTCATCCAAGACCTTAAGGTTGGTGATCCGGTTTAAGCGGAACATCCGGTAATCCTCTTTCTGCAGACAGTATGCCTTGATATACCAGCCGCCCCCTTTGTAATACAGGCATAGAGGCTCCACGGTCCGGCTGCTTTCCTGACCGTTAGAATTGTAGTAGGTGAAACGGATCGTGCGGCAGGAGAGGATGGCTTTCTTGCACAGATCAAAGTACAGCTGTTCTTTGGAGTGATTTTCCCAGGAACCGAAATCCACTTCCAGCCAGTCTGTGGGCTTCTTCTGAAACAGGGCGGACAGGCGGGAGAGGAGAGGGGAAGTGTCTATGGCCTTGATGGTATGAAGGCTCTGGAGGGCGGTAAGAAGCTCTTCTTGTTCTTTCTCGTCTATGAGAGAGCGGTCCATCTGGAACTGCTCCATAAGCCGGATGCCGCCGCCCTTCCCCTTCTGGCAGAATACGGGGATCCCGGATGCGGACAGGGCGTCTAAATCCCGGTAGATGGTTCGCTGAGACACTTCTAATTTTTCGGCCAGCCAGCGGGCCGTCAGTTCCCGATGTTCCATGAGAAGATATAGTATTTCGAATAAGCGGCTGTTTTTCATGAGATTGATGACCTTTCACATTGACCTTTCACATTCCCGTTGCTTCTTCCTTTTATCGTGCTTCCAGTATACCTCATTCGCTGATTTTGATAAAGTATTTTGCCGTATATGATTGCAAGATATGTGAGAATGGATTATAATAGGTCAAATTGAACCGGGCGGCAGGAGGAAGCTTTCCGGCAATCCGGCGGCTGGAGGGATCGATCTGCCCTGCCATGGGGCTGAGGGCCCGGGCAGAAATATTATGATTAGGGATCAGGAACAAAGGAGGCAGTGAGATGGAACAGGCGAGAGTGATATTGAAAAAAGGACAGGGCCGCAGCCTGAAGGCAGGGGGTGCCTGGATCTATGACAATGAGATCGAAAGAATCCAGGGGGACTTGGAGGACGGTGATATGGTACGGGTGGAGGATTTTGACGGATATCCCATGGGGCAGGGATTTATCAACCGAAAATCAAAGATTACCGTCCGCATGATGACCCGGAAAAAAGATGTGACGGTGGACGAGGACTTCATCGAGATGAGAGTCCGCAATGCCTGGAATTACCGGAAAGATACGGTGGATACCGGCAGCTGCCGGGTGATCTTCGGGGAGGCGGATTTCCTCCCGGGAATCGTCATCGATAAATTTTCTGACGTGCTGGTGGTGGAGTCTCTGGCTCTGGGCATCGACCGTCTCAAGCCGGTGATCCTGGAAAAACTGAGGAATATCCTCCTGGAAGACGGGATCCGGATCCGGGGCATCTACGAGAGAAGTGACGCGAAAGTCCGGCTTTCAGAGGGCATGGAGCGGGTGAAGGGATTCATCGGGGAGCCCTTTGACACCAAGGTGGAGATCACAGAGAACAATGTCCGCTACCGGGTGGATGTACAGGATGGGCAGAAAACCGGGTTTTTCCTGGACCAGAAGTATAACCGGCAGGCAGTGGGAAGGCTGTGCGGCGGAAAGAAGGTCCTGGACTGCTTTACTCACACAGGCTCTTTCGCCTTAAATGCTGGGATAAACGGGGCCTCCTCTGTCCTGGGCGTGGATTCCTCGGAGCTGGGAGTGGAGCAGGCCAGGGAGAATGCCAGGTTAAACGGGCTGGAGGATCGGGTGCGGTTCGTCTGCGCCGATGTGTTCGAGCTGCTGCCGAAGCTGGAGGCAGAAGGGGAGAAGTTTGATGTGGTGATTTTGGATCCGCCGGCATTTACCAAATCCAGGAGTTCCGTCAAGAATGCGGTGAAGGGATATCGGGAGATCAATCTGCGGGGGATGAAGCTGGTGAAGGACGGCGGTTATCTGGCAACCTGCTCCTGTTCCCACTTTATGGACCCGGAGCTGTTCGCCAAGACCATCAGGGAGGCGGCCGCGGGGGTTCACAGGCGGCTGAGACAGGTGGAGTATCGGACCCAGGCGGCGGACCATCCCATCCTGTGGGCGGCGGATGCGTCCTATTATCTGAAATTTTATATCTTTCAGGTGTGCGAGGAGAGATAGAAGGGAAAAAGAGGCGAAGGGCAGGGGAACACTGATTCTATAAGGGAGAAATAAGGCACGAGGGCGATGGAAAAACAGGAGAAGACCAGATACAGATTAGCCGAGTCCGTGAAGGAGTGTATGAAGGTGACACCGGTGGACAAAATTACGGTGAAGGAGATTGTGGAGGGGGCCGGGGTAGCCAGGCAGACCTTTTACCGGAACTTTCTGGATAAATATGACCTGATCAACTGGTATTTTGATAAGCTGGTGCTGGCCTGTTTTGAACAGATCGGGGTCAGCCACACGGTGGAGGAGAGCCTGACACAGAAGTTGACCTTTATCCAGGAGGAAAAAGCGTTTTTTATGGGAGCATTCCGCTCCGATGACCATAATTCTCTGAAAGAGCATGACTTTGAGCTGATTCTCCGGTTTTATCAGGACCTTATATCCAGGAAGTCTTTGAGGCCCGTGGAGGAGGAGGTCCGGTTTCTCCTGGAGATGTACTGTCAGGGCTCTGTCTATATGACGGTGAAATGGATCTTAGGAGGCATGAAGGAGAAGCCGGAGGAGATGGCCAGGAAGCTGGTGGAGGCTATGCCGCCGAAGCTTGAGCGGGTCTTTGCCCAGCTGGGGCTTCTGTAAAAATAGACAAATTCAACTGTGGTATTTTCACAAAGATTGCGGGAAAGTGACAGACAGAGAGGTTTGTCACTTTCTTTTTTTGCCTGTATTCGTTAAAATTGTGACAGAATCAAAACCATATTTTAAACAGATGCCTAATAATAAATAGGTAATTGTGAAAGTCAAAGCCAGGAGAATATTCAGCCAGGTTTTAAGTTTCGCAAATGCCTAAATATTGTGAAAGAGAAAAGGAGAGATGTGCCATGGCAAACAGAATTGTGTTAAATGAAATCTCATATCACGGGGCGGGGGCGATCAGGGAGATTCCCGCAGAAGTAAAGACAAGAGGCTTCAGGAAAGCTTTTGTGTGCTCCGACCCGGATCTGATCAAGTTCGGAGTGACCAAGAAGGTGACCGATGTTTTGGAGGCAGAGGGGCTGGACTACCAGATGTATTCCGACATCAAACCCAATCCTACCATTGAGAACGTGCAGTCCGGGGTGGAGGCATTTAAGGCCTCCGGCGCCGACTATATCATCGCCATCGGCGGCGGTTCCTCCATGGATACGGCCAAGGCCGTGGGCATCATCATCACCAACCCGGAGTTTGAGGATGTGAGAAGTTTAGAGGGAGTCGCACCGACGAAGAAGCCCTGCATCCCCATCATCGCGGTTCCCACCACAGCCGGCACGGCGGCAGAGGTTACCATCAACTACGTGATCACGGATGTGGAGAAGAAGAGAAAATTCGTCTGTGTCGATACCCATGACATCCCCATCGTCGCTGTCATCGACCCGGATATGATGGCTTCCATGCCCAAGGGGCTGACTGCCGCCACAGGCATGGATGCCCTGACCCATGCCATCGAGGGCTACATCACCAAGGGGGCCTGGGAGATGACGGACATGTTCCACTTAAAGGCCATTGAGATCATCTCCGACTCTTTGAGAGGTGCTGTGGACAACACTCCCGAGGGCCGGGAGGGCATGGCTCTGGGCCAGTATGTGGCCGGCATGGGCTTCTCCAATGTGGGCCTCGGCATCGTCCACTCGATGGCACACTCTCTGGGAGCCGTCTATGACACGCCTCACGGTGTGGCCAATGCCATCCTCCTTCCCACTGTGATGGAGTACAACGCGCCCTGTACCGGCGACAAGTACAAATACATCGCCAAAGCCATGGGCGTGGAAGGCGTGGAGGCCATGAGCCAGGAGGAGTACCGCAAAGCGGCTGTGGATGCGGTCAAGAAGCTGTCTCGGGACGTGGGGATTCCGGCAGACTTGAAAGCTATCGTAAAGGAGGAGGATGTCCGGTTTTTGGCAGAGTCCGCATACGCTGATGCCTGCCGTCCCGGCAATCCGAGAGACACCTCTGTGAAGGAGATCATGAATCTCTATCACTCTTTGATGTAATACGGCAGATTTCACGATGAAAATGCCCTGGGCTGTCATAGGCTCAGGGCATTTTTCGGGCCTTTTTTAACCCGCTTCCTCAAAAAATTAACCATTTCGTTGGAATAAAGTAAAAAACAGGGAATGAAAATGTGATAAAATAGTATGGGATTTGTCACAACATCGCATACAAGGAGAACTTTATGAAAAAGAGAACAGGAAAATACAAGAGCTGTGGGCGCCGGGCGGCGGCCATGGCAGGAATAGCGGCCATGTTATCAGGGATTCCGGCTCAGGCCGTATGGGCCGTAGGTCCGGGAGAGGGTAATGTCACTTCCGGCGCCGTGGGGAATCCGGGTCCGGGAGGAAGCGCATCGGGAAACTCAAGCTCGCAGGGAGGGGCATCCTACGGCCCCGGAGGGCCGGGAGTCTCAGGCGGACAGGGGAGTACGGGAGGCGGTTCGTCTTCCGGTACTGCGGCGGTAAACCCCAACGCGTGGAAGCGGTCAGGCAGGGATTATCTGATGCCCGACGGCTCCTCCATTACAGGGGTATTCCGCCGCGGAATCGATGTGTCCCGATGGCAGGGGGAAGTCAACTGGAGCCAGGTGGCTGCGGACGATGTGTCCTTTGTCATGCTGGGGACCCGCTCCAAGGGAGAGGTGGATCCCTATTTTCACAGGAATATCCAGGGAGCCGCCGCCGCGGGGGTTCAGGTGGGAGTCTATATCTATTCCCTGGCCACCACGCCGGAGATGGCTGTGGAGGAGGCGGATTTCGTGTTGAATCTGATCAAGGACTATCCGGTGTCCTACCCGGTGGCTTTGGATATGGAGGACAATGTGCAGGCTGCGCTGTCCAGTGAGCAGCTGGCAGCCATCGCAAACGCCTTCTGCACGAGGATCGCCCAGGCAGGCTATTACCCCATCATCTATGCCAATGAGTACTGGCTCAACAATCATCTGGATATGTCCAGAATGAACTATCCGGTGTGGGTTGCCAGATATTCCCAGAAGCCGACCTGGTCTTCCCCGGTGATGTGGCAGTGTACCAGCACCGGACGGGTAAACGGGATCGCCGGCAATGTGGACATCGATTTTCAGTTTCAGGATTTTGCAGGCGTCATACCGGCCAACACCTGGAGGACCATCGGAGACAAGACTCACTACTATGCCAATTATAATCTGCAGAAGGATACCTGGATCAACGACGGAGACGGGTGGTACTACATGGACGATCAGGGACTGTCCCTGAAAAACTGGCAGATCCTGGGCGGAGAGCGGTATTACTTAGACGAGAATTCCGGCAAGATGCAGTACGGCTGGAGAGTGGATGGAGACAACTGGTACTATCTGGGCAGCGACGGCAAGGCGCAGAGGGGTTGGATCGATGACAACGGAACCTGGTATTTTGGGGATCGGGCAAGCGGCGCCATGCAGAGGGGCTGGCTTGAGGATGGAGGAAAGACTTATTACTTAAAGGATTCGGGCAAGATGGCTACGGGATGGATTATTCCGGACGGCAGATGGCACTATATGGACGGCAGCGGCGCACTGGTGAGAGGCTGGGTCAATGACAGGGGCAGCATGTACTATTTAGACCAGAGCGGAGTGATGTACACCGGCTGGCTGGACGAGGGAGGTCAGCGATACTATCTGGGAGACGACGGGATCCGGGCAACTCAGTGGAGAGAGATCGACGGCAGAAGATATTACTTTGACGAAGAGGGGCGGATGACCACGGGATGGCAGCTTCTCGACGGAAGCTGGTACTATTTTGACGGCGACGGCTCCATGGCCACAGGCCTCAGAGAGGTGAACGGGGTGTCCTACTATCTGAACCCGGAGGACGGCCGCATGGCTGCCGACACGGAGATCACCGTCGGGGATGTGACTTACCACGCTGACGGCAGCGGGGTGCTGAGTGCGGGAAATCAGAGCTAAGGCTCTACACCTGTCCGTTTTCCGATTATCATTGAGATGACACCTTTGGGCGTCAATCTTACAGAGCCGGACAAAATAAAAAGGTAATAAAAATCATGGCAGAAAGGTGTGCAGTTCACGGCCGGCAGGCAGGGACAGCACGCCTTTTTCAATGGAAAATGTGGTTGGAACCGGTTCCTCAGCCTTGCGCATTTTTTCCTGTAATGTTATACTGTGCTGAGAAGATGGGCAGCTGCCGAGGGCAGCACCGCAAGATGCCCGGAAAGCAGGAAGCAGACATGGAGGATAAGAGGACAGAGAACAGAGAGAGACAGGTTCTTGACTGTCTTGCCTCGGCCGAGAAGGTGTTGGTGGGAATCGGCGGGGAGTGGAGGAAGGACAGAAATCCGGACATCAGGCAGGGATATGAGGCCCTGGGGCGCCTCCTCAGAGAGAAGGACTACTTTTTGGTGACCACCAACACAGACGCGGCGGTGTTTGACAGCACTCTGGACGGGCAGCGGATCGTGGCCCCCTGCGGCAATGAGACCTGGAGGCAGTGTTCCCGGGCCTGTACGAAGGATATCTGGGAGCCGGGGGAGATCCCGGACGAGCGCTGTCCCCACTGCGGCGCCCCGCTGACTGGCAACACCAGGAATGCCGATGAGTACATTGAGGAGGGATATCTTCCCCAATGGCACAAGTATACCAGATGGCTGACCATGACCATCAACCGGGAGCTTCTGGTGCTGGAGCTGGGTGAGGGGTTTCAGGTTCCCACCGTGATCCGGTGGCCCTTTGAGAAAACCGTGTATTTTAACCGAAAGAGCCGCATGTACCGGGTCCATGAGAGCCTGAGCCAGGTGAGTGAGGAGATCAGAGACCGGGCTGTACCCATCGGAGAAAATTCTGTGGAGTGGGTGATCGGGTTGGAAAAGCTGTTGTAATTTTGGAAAGATATGGTACAATATGTCGCAAGGAGGGGCCTGTCTCGGATGGGAGCCGGGGCCTTATAACGGATGTCGCAAGGAGGGGATAAACTTCATGATTGCAATCATAGATTATGATGCGGGAAACTTAAAGAGCGTAGCCAAAGCCCTGTCCTTTCTGGGCCGGGAGGCAGAGATCACCAGGGACCCTAAAAAGATCCTCTCGGCGGATAAGGTGGTGCTGCCGGGGGTGGGTGCATTTGGAGATGCCATGGCCAGGCTTAAGCAGTACGGCCTCATCCCGGTGATCCGGCAGGTAGTGGATCAGGGGACTCCCTTTTTGGGAATCTGCCTGGGACTGCAGCTGATGTTTGAGGGTAGTGAGGAAAGTGAAGGCGTGGAGGGGCTGGGGCTTTTGAAGGGACGGATTCTGCGGATACCGGACAGCACAGGGCTCAAGATTCCCCATATGGGATGGAATTCTCTGGATATCCGGCCGGACACCAGGCTGTTTGCCGGGATTTCCTCCGGGGAGTATGTGTATTTCGTCCACTCCTACTATCTGAGAGCAGAGGAGGAAGAGGCGGTGGCGGCCGTCTCCGAGTACGGCGTCCGGATCCATGCCGCCGTGGAGAAGGGCTGTCTCTATGCCTGCCAGTTTCACCCGGAGAAAAGCGGGGACGTAGGTCTTAAGATTTTGAGAAACTTCGTGGAATTGTGACGGCACCGTGAGAACCGAGGGATGGAGGACAGGTATGCATACAAAACGAATCATTCCCTGCCTGGACGTACACAACGGCCGGGTGGTAAAGGGAGTCAATTTTGTGAACTTGCAGGATGCGGGAGACCCGGTGGAGATCGGGGCTGCCTACGGGAAGGCGGGGGCCGATGAGCTGGTGTTTCTGGATATCACGGCCTCCTCCGACGCCAGGGAGACCATAGTGGACCTGGTGCGCCGGGTGGCCCAGACCGTGTTTATCCCCTTTACCGTAGGCGGCGGGATCCGGACGGTGGAGGACTTTAAACGGCTTCTCCGCGAGGGGGCGGATAAGATCTCTGTCAACTCTTCCGCCCTAGACCGCCCGGAGCTGATCGCCGAGGCGGCAGAGAAGTTCGGGCGGCAGTGTGTGGTGGTGGCCATCGATGCCAAGAGGCGGGCCGACGGCTCAGGCTGGAATGTCTATAAGCACGGGGGCCGGATCGACACCGGCCTTGACGCGGTGGAGTGGGCCGTGAAGGCGGACCGGTTAGGGGCCGGGGAGATCCTGCTGACCAGTATGGACTGCGACGGAACCAAGGCAGGGTATGACTGTGAGCTGACGGCCCGGATCGCGGACGCGGTATCCGTGCCGGTGATCGCGTCAGGCGGCGCGGGGAGAAAGGAGCATTTCTATGAGGCGCTGACCCGGGGCAGAGCGGATGCGGTTCTGGCGGCCTCTCTGTTTCACTATAAAGAGCTGGAGATCAGGGAACTGAAATCCTACCTTGGCGAGAGAGGCGTCCCGATGCGGATCTAGAAGAGAATACAGGAAGAAAAGAGGAAGATGTGATGGGAGTTTTGCAGAATGACTGGCTGCAGGCTGTGGGGGAGGAGTTCAAGAAACCCTACTATAAAGAATTGTATGAATTTGTCAAGAAGGAGTATCAGACCACGGCGGTATATCCGCCTGCGGATGATATGTTCAATGCACTGCATCTGACCCCTCTCAAGGAGGTAAAGGTGGTGGTGCTGGGCCAGGATCCCTATCACGGCGCAAAACAGGCCCACGGGCTCTCGTTTTCCGTGCTGCCGGGGCAGAGGATTCCTCCGTCTCTGATGAATATCTATCAGGAGCTTCACGATGATCTGGGATGTGAGATTCCCAACAACGGATATCTGGAGAAATGGGCAAAACAGGGAGTCCTGATGCTGAACACGGTGCTGACCGTCCGGGCTCATAAGCCTAATTCCCACCAGGGCAAGGGGTGGGAGCACTTTACGGATGCCATCATTAAGGCTGTCAACGGGGAGGACCGCCCGATCGTGTACCTTCTCTGGGGACGGCCGGCCCAGGGCAAGATCCCTATGCTGAACAACCCGAAGCATCTGATCCTCAAAGCGCCCCATCCAAGTCCCTACTCGGCAGACAGGGGATTTTTCGGCTGCCGCCATTTCAGTCAGGCCAATGAATTTTTAAGATCCCACGGGATCGAGCCCATTGACTGGCAGATTGAGAATGTTTAGAGGAGAAGAGCATGAGCGTGATCGAAGTGTTGAAGGTTCTGGTGTTTGGCATCGTGGAGGGATTTACAGAGTGGCTTCCCATCAGCAGCACCGGACATATGATCCTTCTGGACGATCTGATCCACTTAAATGTGACGGATGAGTTTCGGGAAGTGTTTATGGTGGTGATCCAGCTGGGGGCGATCCTGGCAGTGGTCCTTCTGTATTTTAAAAAGCTGAACCCGTTTGTGAGCCCCAAAAACGTGAGAAACCGGGATATGTCGGGGGTGTGGCAGTTTGGGCCGAAGCTTTTGGTGAAAAAGCATACCATGATTCTGTGGTTCAAGGTGGTGGTAGCCTGCCTGCCTGCGGCGGTTATCGGGATTCCTCTGGATGACTGGATGGAGGCCCACCTGCGGGGCAGTTTTGTGGTGGCGTCCATGCTGATTTTGTACGGCATCCTGTTTCTTGTGGTGGAGAATCGGAATTACGGGCAGAGGCCGAAGGTGGAGCGGACAGGACAGATTTCCTTCCGCCTGGCCCTGTATATCGGCCTGTTTCAGGTGCTATCCCTGGTGCCGGGAACCTCCCGGTCAGGCGCCACCATCCTGGGCGCCATGATCCTGGGGTGCTCCAGAAGCGCTGCGGCGGAATTCTCCTTCTTCCTGGGGATCCCGGTGATGTTTGGGGCCAGTCTGCTGAAACTGGTAAAATTCGGGTTTCATTTTACGGGGGCAGAAATATTCATCCTGCTCTTCGGGATGGTGGTGGCATTTCTGGTGTCAGTGTATTCCATCAAATTTTTGATGAGCTATATCCGGCGGAATGACTTTAAGCTGTTCGGCTATTACCGGATCGTGCTTGGAGTGGTGGTGCTTCTTTATTTTGGAATCAAGGCGGTTATGGCGTTTTTGGGATAGTGCCGATAAAAAGAGAGGGCATAGCAGGAGATCCTGCGGTACCCTCTTTTTTTGTTGGCCCCTTCTTCGGCCGTTATGTATTATGGCGCAAAAAGCCGTTCGATCCGCTCTTCGGCGCAGTGCTCATCACTGCCGTTGAAAAAAAATAATTGGGACTGTGCGTGGGTGTCAAAGTTTCGTATCATCGCCTCGTAATCCTTCACGTTCACTCTGGATGCTTCATATTCCACAAATATATCGCAATCACAGGAGTTGGCGGTGGTGATCAGTACGGTCAGCGGAATGGGATGATACCTTTGACGGATATCCATCGTTTTCCGTAACATGAGATCCAGCCTCCTTTAACTTGTATAAAAGCCAATAGGTGAGTTCGATATACTACTGATTACCATTGTAGCATGTCAAAACAAAAAATACAAGCAAGGAAACCGAAAAAATAGTAATATTTTCTCAATATTTTAGTAAATTTTCCTATTACAAAAGTTAATTAAGGGTAACTATGAAAGGCGCCGCATATTTGTGCGAAAAATATAGCCGCTGCGGCTTCCTACACCCCCTGTGCAATCTCAAAGATCAGCCGCTGGGAGTCTTCCCACCCAAGGCAGGGATCCGTGATGGATTTGCCGTAGCAGTGCTCGCCGATCTTCTGGCTGCCGGGCTCAAGGTAGCTCTCGATCATAACTCCCTTGACCATGTCCCGGATCTCGCTGCTGTGCCGACGGCTGTGAAGGACTTCCTTCACGATGCGGATCTGCTCGGAATACTGCTTTCCGGAGTTGGAGTGGTTGGCATCCACGATGCAGGCCGGGTTTTTCAGATCCCGCTCATGATACAGCTGGTGGAGGAGGATCAAGTCCTCGTAGTGATAGTTGGGCAGGTTCTGGCCGTGTTTGTTGACCGCTCCCCGCAGGATGGTGTGAGTCAGAGGGTTGCCCGGTGTCTTCACTTCAAATCCCCGGAAGATGAACTCATGGGAGCCCTGGGCAGCCACGACGGAGTTGAGCATGACGGAGAGGTCGCCGCTGGTAGGATTCTTCATCCCCACCGGGACATCGCACCCGCTGGCCACCAGGCGGTGCTGCTGATTCTCCACGGAGCGGGCCCCCACGGCGATGTAGGACATCAGGTCATCCAGATATCTTAAATTTTCCGGGTAGAGCATCTCGTCGGCAGTGGTCAGTCCCGTCTCCTCCACCACATGCATATGCATCCTGCGGATGGCGATCAGGCCCTCATACATGTTGGGCTTTTTCTCCGGGTCCGGCTGGTGGAGAAGTCCTTTATAGCCCTCCCCCGTAGTCCGCGGCTTGTTGGTGTAGACTCTCGGGATGAGGATCAGCCGGTCTTTCACCTTCTCCTGGACAGGCACCAGCCGCCTGGCATAGTCCAGCATGGCCTCCTCGTTGTCCGCGGAACAGGGTCCGATGATCACCAAAAATTTGTCGCTTTTGCCGGTCAGCACCTGCCGGATCTCCTGATCCCGCTGTTCTTTTAACGCTGCCAGCCCTGAGGGAAGGGGGAATTGCTCCCGGATCTCCGCAGGGGACGGCAGCATGTTCATAAATTCAAGTCCCATGATAATTCTCCTTTATGTAGTTTTATTGTCTGATAGAGTGATTGGGCACATAGATGTGCCGGATTATGGTGCCGCAGCAGCCGTAAGGCACAATAGGATACCCGGGCTACATGGGCTTGTGGTCAAAATCACAGAGGCCGTCGTCGTCTAAGTCCATGTGCTCGTGAGAGGATCCGCCGTAAAATTCCTTGCCCACCACATTGCGGGACTGCCGGCTCTCCTCGATGGCCTGGGACAGGAGACGGCGGACCTCCATGGGTTTTTTGATATTCTTCAGGGTGATCTCCGGGGTGGAATCCACCTTGGTCTTTAAGATGATATCGCCGGTCCCGAAACATTTGCCGGCCAGAGTCTGACGGAAAGTCAGGTCTACGATGCGGTACAGCAGTGTCTCCTCTAAGGTGGTGTTTAAAAAGCCCTCTTTTATCATCAGACGGTCGTCTTCGATATAGTAGGTGGTAAAGCTTAGAGGAAACCAGAGGTGATGTTTTTTATCTTTCCATAAATAATCGGTGTTGCCTGCCATATGGGAAACCTTCTTTCTATAAAATGTTTACTGCAGCTTTCAGTGTACCACAGAAATAGGGGAATGTCAGGTACTTTTCTTTTCCTTTCTGAGGCGGGCCGCCTTGACAAGCTTATGTGGGGGTGTTAAACTTGACACAGATGACCGGAAGTGAGAAGCAGCGCCCATACCGAATGTGGTGTGGGCGTTTTTGTTATTTTATAATGAGAATCGCTGTGCAGGTTTGGGGACCGGAAAGGCAGGAATGACTGATGAGCTTATACCGTATTATGCTGGTGGATGACGAGGAGGAAGTCCGCAAGGCCATCATCCGCAAGATGGATTGGGAACAGTTGGGATTTATGGTGGTGGGGGATGCAGAAAACGGCCAGGACGCCCTGGAAAAACTGGAGCAGCTGGAGCCGGATGTGGTGATGACAGACATCCGCATGCCCTATATGGACGGTCTGACCCTGGCATCCAGGATCCGGGAGAAATATCCCTCCATGAAGATCCTGATCTTCTCCGGATATGACGATTTTGAGTATGCCCAGCAGGCCATCAAACTCAATGTCACCGAATACATCTTAAAGCCGGTTAACGGGGAGGAGTTAAAGGAGATTTTGAACCGGGTCCGGATCAGCCTGGATGGGGAGATCGAACAGAGACGCAACATCGATACCCTCAGAGAAAGCTATCTGGGCAGTCTGCCTATTCTCAGGGAGCTGTTTTTAAACGACCTGGTAGGCCGGACCGGGGACATGGCCGGCCTGGCGCCGAAGTTCAGGGAGTATGGCATCGATATTCTGGATGCCCGCAAGTGGCTGGCAGCCGTGATCCACATGGAGGAGACAGAAGGGTCAAAACCGCAGGTGTTCTCCGGACATCAGGAGTTGATTCCCATCTCCGTGCGCAGGCTGGCTGAGGACCATTTAAAGCACTACTGCCGTTTTGCCGTCTTCAATTCCACGGACGGCATCACGGTCATCGGGGCGGTGGATGAGGGCAACACCCAGACCGGCCTGATCAACCGGCTCAACGATATCTGCAAGGAGAGCAGAAGAGTGCTGGAGGTGACCATCACCATAGGGGTGGGACACAGCTGCGAGAGCCTTCAGGACATCGGCCGCTCCTATGAGTCGGCTGTGGATGCCCTGGGGTATCGGGCCATCGTCGGCGGCGGCAAGGTCATCTACATCAACGATGTGGAGCCGGTGAGCCGGGGGAAACTGCAGCTGGATGCCAATGGGGAATCCAGTCTGACCGCGGCGGTGAAGTTCGGCCCTCCGGAGCAGATCGCCCAGGTGATCCAGGAACTGACTGCCCGTATGGATGATGCCAAGGTTCACGCCAGACAGTACCAGGTCTACATGATGTCCATCGTAAACTGTCTCACCAGGCTTATGCAGCAGTACGACCTGAATGTGGATGAGATGCTTTGTACCCAGGCTCACTACGAAGCGATCTTGGAGGGGATCTGTCACAGAAAGGAATTTGCGGACCGTCTGATCCCCATCGCCTGCCGCATGAACGAAGCCATGAACCAGGAGCGGGACAACACCACCAGGAAGGTTATCCTTGAGGCCAAGGAGTATATTCAGCAGAATTATTCCAACCCGGAATTGTCGGTGGAGATGCTGTGCCGCCATCTGCACATGAGCCCGGCATATTTTTCTACCATGTTCAAGAAGGAGACCGGTCAGACGTATGTCAACTATTTGACCGAGGTGCGCTTAGAGCGGGCGGTGAAGCTGCTTAATGAGACCGATGAGAAGACCTATGTGATCGCCCAGAAGGTAGGCTATCAGGAGCAGAATTATTTCAGCTATGTGTTCAAGAAACGATTCGGGGTATCGCCGACCAAGTACCGGGGCGCCTGACAGATATGGGTAAGGCGTCGGAAAGGAGCAGTATGGAACAGGAGACTCCGATGGGATTTTTGACGAAGATCAGTATCCGCTACACCATCTTTATCTATTTTACGGTCAGTGCTCTGGTGGCGATTCTGCTCATCGGCACCGCGCTCTATGTGCAGATGTCCCGCCAGCTGACCGTGGCGGTGCAGGAGGAAAATGAGGCCGTGCTGGGCCAGGTCAGCCGTTCCATGGATTCCTATCTGCGCACCATCATGAAGCTGTCTGACAGCCTCTATTATGGGGTCATAAAGAATGCGGATCTCTCTGTCGAGTCCGTCAACAGCCAGATTACCCTACTGTATGACAACAACAAGGACAGCATCGCCAACATCGCCCTTCTCTCCAAGGAGGGAGAACTTCTGGAGGCAGTGCCCGCGGCCAGGCTTAAGACGGGGCTTGACGTGACCGGGGAGCAGTGGTTCGGCAATACCCTGGAGCGGACGGACAATCTCCATTTCACCACCCCCCATGTGCAGTATATTTTTGACAACAATGAGAATCAGTACCGGTGGGTGATCACCCTGACCCGGGCTGTGGAGATCACCCACGGCACGTCCACGGACCAGGGTATCCTTTTGATCGATATCCGCTACAGCAGTCTGCAGCAGATCCTGGAGAATATCACTCTGGGGAACCAGGGATATCTGTATATGATCAGCGGAAGCGGCCAGCTGATCTGCCATCCCCGGATGCAGCTGATCGAGACAGGACTTTTGACGGAGAACCTGACGGCGGCGGCAGGGTATCGGGACGGAAGCTATCACGAAGAATTCGGCGGGGAGAAGCGGGAGGTCAGTGTCAAGTCCGTGGGTTACACCGGATGGAAGCTCCTGAGCGTCACACCGGAGAGAGGACTGCCGTTAAATGATCTGAAGATGCGGCTCTTCGCGGTGTTTGTGGTGGCCGCATTCCTCTTCGTGCTGGTACTGATCAACGCATTTATCTCCTCCCGCATCACCAACCCCATCAAGGAGCTGGAGAAGTCGGTCAATGCCATCGAGGCCGGGGAGCTGGACCTGGAGGTGTACACCGGCGGTTCCTTTGAGATCCGCCATCTGGGGCGGTCTGTCGGGGATATGGCAAAGCGGATCAAGACGCTGATGGAGGACATCGTGGCAGAGCATGAGTCCAAGAGAAAAAGCGAGTTTGACACCCTCCAGTCCCAGATCAACCCCCATTTTCTCTACAATACCCTGGATATCATCGTGTGGATGATCGAGAATGAGCAGAAGCAGGAGGCAGTCAAGGTGGTGACGGCCCTGGCCCGTTTTTTTCGGATCAGCTTGAGTCGGGGAAAGAGTATCATCACTGTGAGAGATGAACTGGAGCATGTGCGCAATTATCTGATGATCCAGCAGATGAGATTTAAGAACAAGTTTACCTATACCATCGAGGCGGAGGAGGAAGTGATGGAGCTGGCCAGCTTAAAACTGATGCTCCAGCCTCTGGTGGAGAACGCCATCTATCATGGCATGGAGTTTATGGACGGTGACGGGCAGATCCGTGTGGATGTCTGCCGGGACGGGGCGGATCTGTGGTTTCGGATCAGTGACAACGGACTGGGTATGACCGAGGAGCAGGTGGAGAGCCTTCTGGGGGATGAGCCCCACGTATCCTCCAGGCGGGGTTCCGGAATCGGAGTGAAAAATGTCAACGAGCGCATCCGGCTGTATTTTGGAGAGGGATACGGGCTTGCCATCGAGTCTGAGCCTGACGAGGGAACGATGATCCGGATCCGCCTTCCGGCCCAGATTTATGCCAGGATGACAGACAAGGAGCGGACATGACACAACCACATGAAACAATATCATCATCAGGCCTCGAAGAACAGAACAAAGGAGGCCTCCGAAAGGGCCCGGGAATCGGGTATGTCAGGGCAGGGATTTTTTTGTACATGGTATGTTTGGTCGTGCTTTTTCTCATGTGCTCCACGGATCTGATCATCCGGGAGACGGAGAAGGAGATCTACCAGGTGGCAGTGATCATCGAGGACGCCAGGGACGACAACTACGGTAATTTTAGAAAGGGGATGGATCAGGCGGCGATTGAAATCAACGCTGATGTCCGGTTTATCACATTGTATGAGAAACTGGACGAGGGACAGCAGATGGAGATGATTCTCAGGGAGCAGCAGGACGGGACTGACGCTCTGATCGTGGCGCCGGCAGACGAGACACAGGTGATCGCCGCCTTAGCTTCCAGGCAGGTGACCACTCCAATGGTGCTCCTCGGCTCAGAGCTGACCGGAGAAGGGGTGGAGGGAGCCGTGGTCATCGATTACAGAGAGATGGGAATCATGGCGGCCAGACAGATCATGGAACACACTCCGGCTGACTGTCCGGTGATGATTCTGGGAGACAGGGAGAAGAGGAGCGCCGTGAGTCAACGGTTTGCCGAGGGGGCTGCGGAGGCGTTTGAGGACGGGGGATACAGATATCGGAGGGCAGAGGACATGGAGGAAAGCCTGAAAGGCTGGGAGGGCCCAGAGGCTGTGATTCTGGCAGAAAACCCCCAGAGTCTGACGGAGGCGGCCAGGCTTCTGACGGATAATCCTTTTCTGGGAGAGTGTGTTAAGGGACTCTACGGCCGGGGAACCACGATACAGATTTTAAACGATCTGGACCGGGGGATAATCACAGGCGTCTGTGCGGCAGATGACTTCGGCGTTGGATATCTGAGTGTGTACATGGCGGTCCGGGCACTGGAGGAGTCAGGCAGTCAGCAGCCGGTGACCATGGAGTCCTGGTACATCGAGAAGGAAGATTTGAGAGATCCGGTGTTTGAGGCCATGTTGTATCCCATTGAGTGACAGGGAGGATGACAATGAGGGGAAAGAAACTGTTATTGCTGGTTGGGCTGACCCTGATCCTGACGGCATGTCAGGGCAGCCAGAAGGAAGAACCGAAGACTTCGATCCGCATCGGGATCAGCCTGTATCGGGGAGACGACACGTTTATCAACAATATCCGCAGTGTGGTGGAGGAGAAGGCAAAGGAGTACGAGCGGGAGAGCGGCATCAAGGTGACTCTGGACATCCAGGATGCCAAGGGCAGTCAGAATACCCAGAATAGCCAGGTGGAGCGGTTTATCGCCCTGGGCTGTGACGTGCTGTGCATCAATCCGGTGGACCGCATGGATGCATCCCTGATCATCGATCGGGCCATGACAGCCGGAGTGCCGGTGGTCTTCTTTAACCGGCAGCCGGTGGAGGAGGACATGAACCGCTGGGACCGCCTCTACTACATCGGCGTGGATGCCAGGGAGACCGCCGTGTTGCAGGGGAGGATGGTGGTGGATCTCTACCGAAAACAGCCGGATGCCGTGGATCGAAACGGAGACGGCGTGGTTAGCTATGTGCTGCTGGAGGGGGAGAGCAGCCATCAGGACTCCCTGATCCGCACAGAGTGGTCCATCCAGACCTTAAAGGACGGCGGTGTGCCGATCGAGAAGATCACCGGAGGTATCGCCAACTGGGAGCGCAGCCAGGCGTCGGCGTTGATGGAGCAGTGGCTTCTGGCCTGTCCGGATATCATCGAGCTGGTGGTCAGTAACAACGACGATATGGCCTTGGGGGCCATCGATGCCCTGGAGAGAGCGGGGATTGCGGATGTGAATGTGATCGGGATCGACGGGACGACCCCGGGGATGGAGGCCCTCAAGAGCGGGAAGCTGCTGGGAACGGTCTCGGCCAACAAGGAGCTTTACGGCAGCGCCATCGTGGGGCTGGCCGTCAGCTGCGGCTTGGGGGAGGAGCTGCCCGAGGAATATCCGCTGGAAGAGGGAACCTATTACTGGACCCCTCAGGAAATTTTGGTCCGTGACAGTGCTCAGGGAGAGGGAATCGAAGAAAATTGATAAAAAATCGAAGAAAATCTTATGGAAAATATGTATAAAATCCTATATAATAATGTTTGTCAGTAGTCATACTGTACAAATACCGTACGGATAGATGACAGAAACTGATAAAAACGCTCAGATATAGAGCAGAAGAATGGGAGGATTTTACAACTATGAGATTAAGCAGAAAATTAACCGCTATGGCATTGGCATCCGCGATGGTATTATCCATGGCTGCATGCAGCAGCAGCTCCAGCGCACCGGAGTCCTCGGCAGCTGCAGGAGGCAGCACGACCACAACTACGGCCGCTCCGGCAGGTGACACGACCACCGCGGCGGCAACCGAGGCAGCCAAGGAGGCAGCTTCAGGCGCCGAGAACGCAGTTCCGGGAGGCGGAAACATCGGCGTGTGTATCTACAAGTTTGACGATGCCTTTATGACCACCTATCGTAACGCGCTGCAGGAGATTCTGGAGGGCAAGGGATACACTGTTACGGTTATGGACGGCAAGAACGATCAGGCAGAGCAGAACAACCAGATCAACAACTTCATCGCCCAGGGCGTTGACGCGCTGATCATCAACCCGGTTATGACTTCCGCGGCAGACCAGATCATCGATACCGTAAAAAATGCAGATATCCCCACCGTACTGATCAACCGTGAGCCGACTGCAGAGCAGATGGCTGCATATGACAAGCTGGTTTATGTCGGATGTGACGCACGTCAGTCCGGTACCATGCAGGGCGAGCTGATCCTGGATACCCCCAACAAGGGCGATATCAACGGCGACGGCAAAGTTTCCTACATCATGATCCAGGGCGATCCGGAGAACGTGGATGCTCAGTATCGTACCGAGTTCTCTGTAAAGGCTCTGACCGACGCAGGTATGGAAGTAGAAGAGCTTGACTTACAGCGTGGTGACTGGGACCGCAACAAGGGCCAGGAGATCGCACAGAATGACCTTGCAAAATTCGGCGATGAGATCGAGGTAATCTTCTGCAACAATGACGATATGGCAATCGGCGCTCTGCAGGCAATCCAGGCAGCAGGCCGTACGGTAAATAAGGATATCTATCTGGTAGGCGTTGACGCTCTGGATGCAGCGCTCAACGAGGTGGTTAACGGCAACATGACCGGTACCGTTTTGAACGATGCGAAGGGTCAGGCAGCAGGCGCTGTGGATGCTATGGAGGCACTGCTGGGAGGAAAGACCTATGCTTCCGGCGAGCAGTCCATCTACGTTGACTATGTAAAGGTTACTCCGGAGAACGCAGCTGATTTCCAGTAATCCATCAGAATAGGATACCAGGGTCAAAAGGTCATGTATGACATGCCTGTGTGTGGCTCCATGACTTTGGACCCCATAAAAATAAAAGGACAGCAGAACGGGAAGTGCGTGTGCATGGAGCGCACGCACTTTCTTCAGCCTGCAGACAGGATCATGTACCGGTGTGCAGGATTATGAAAATTGATAAAGGGGGTCAGCAAATTGTCACAGTATCGTTTGGAGATGCACAATGTGGTAAAGACATTCCCGGGCGTTAAGGCCTTAGACGGTGCACAGCTGAATCTGAGGCCTGGTTCGGTTCACGCTCTCATGGGCGAGAACGGCGCCGGGAAGTCCACACTGATGAAGTGTATGTTTGGTATCTACCATATGGACGAGGGTGAAGTGATCTATGAGGGAGAAAAAGTTCAGATCAAAGGCCCGTTGGATGCCCTGAATCGGGGTATCGCTATGGTACACCAGGAGCTGCAGCCGATTCCGGAGAGAAGCATCGGAGAAAACATCTATGTAGGGCGGTATCCCACCAAAAAGATGGGGCCGCTGACGCTCATTGATCACGAAAAGATGTATGAGGATGCGGCCAGGGTATTGGAGGAAGTCCATTTAAATTTCGATCCGAAGGCAAAACTGGGCAGTCTTTCCGTGTCTCAGATGCAGCTGGTGGAGATCGCCAAGGCTGTTTCTGCCGACTGTAAAGTGCTGATCCTGGATGAGCCCACCTCCTCCCTGACAGCGGCAGAGGTGGAGGCTCTCTTTACTATCATCGACGAGCTGAGGGCCAAGGGAGTGTCCATCGTCTATATCAGCCACAAGATGGATGAGATTCTGAGGATCAGCAACGAAGTGACGATCATGAGAGACGGTCAGTATATCGGAACCTGGGAATCCAAGGAACTGACCACGGACTTCATCATCACCAAGATGGTGGGCCGTGAACTTTCCGAGCTGTATCCCAACCGGGAGAACAGGCCGGGGGAAGTGGTGTTTGAGGTGGAGGATTTTACCTCCATCAATCCCAAAAGTTTCCGTCATGCCTCCTTCCAGCTGAGAAAAGGGGAGATCCTGGGTGTGGCAGGGCTGGTAGGCGCCCAGCGTACCGAATTGATGGAAGGTTTGTTCGGGCTGAGAGCCCACACGACAGGCAGGATCATGTATAAGGGGCAGGAACTTCGCATCAGCCAGCCCAAGGATGCCATCAACAACGGCATCGCCATGCTGACAGAAGACCGCCGTGCCACGGGAATCCTGGGTGTGCTGTCCATCGCGGACAATGTTTCCATCGCATCTCTGAATCAGTATCTGATCGGAGGTGTCATGCTGGATGATGCGAAGATTGAGAAGCTGGTTCAGGAGAACGTGGCAAAGCTGTCCATCAAGACTCCGTCCTCCAAGACTCAGATTCAGTCTCTTTCCGGCGGTAATCAGCAGAAGGTGCTGATCAGCCGCTGGCTGGCTAATGACCCGGATATCTTTATCATGGATGAACCTACGCGAGGGATTGACGTGGGGGCCAAGTACGAGATCTACTGTATCATCGCCGAGATGGCAAAACAGGGTAAGAGTATCATTATGATTTCCTCCGAGATGAGCGAGCTGATCGGTATGTCAGACCGCATCATGGTGATGTGCGACGGCCGCGTCACCGGATTTATCGACGGCCATGAGGCCAATCAGGAGAATATCATGGCACTGGCAACCCAGTTTGAATAAGGAGGGAGGATTTTATCATGAAAAAATCATTTGATTTAGGAAAGTTCATGTCCAATAATGCGATCATCATTCTGATCGTCCTGCTGGCCATCATGACCGGATTCACCACGAAGAATTTCTTTACTATGACCAACTTTAAGAACCTGGTAGTGAATGTATCCCCGCGTTTTATCATCGCCTGCGGCGTGTCCGGGTGTCTGATCACCAAGGGTACGGACCTTTCCGCCGGACGTGCGGTAGGACTGGCAGCCTGTCTCTCCGCCATGATGCTCCAGAGCATGGACTATGCCGCCCGCATGTTTCCGTGGATGCCGGATATTCCGTGGCCGGTGGCGCTGGTGGTGGTTATGGTCATCATGGGAGCCTTCGGTGCGGTCAACGGCATCGTGATCTCTGTGCTGAAAGTCCCTCCCTTTATCGCCACACTGGGTATGCAGACCATTATCTACGGCCTCTGCTCCCTGATTACCAACAACCAGCCTATGGGAGGCTACAAGAAGAGCTATCTGACCGTAGCCAGCGGCTCTGCAGGCCCCATCCCCTACCTGATGATCTTCGCTCTGGTGGTGGGAATCTATTTCCTGTTTCTGTACAATAAGACCCGTCACGGCAAGTACATGTATGCCATCGGCGGCAATGAGAGCGCGGCCCAGGTGGCAGGCGTCAATGTCCGGGCATCTCTGATCCGGATCTACATTCTGGCAGGCTGCATGTATGCCATGGCCGGATTCCTGGTAGGCGCAAAGGCAGGAGGCGCTTCCACTGCCACAGGCCAGGGCTATGAGCTGGAGGCCATCGCGGCATGTACCATCGGCGGCGTGTCCGCCAACGGCGGTGTGGGCCGGGTAGGCGGCATCCTCGTAGGCGTTCTGGTGTTTGAGATCCTGAAGATCTGTCTCCAGTTTTTGCGGGTGGATCCGGCGTATACTTACATCGCACAGGGTCTTGTAATCGTGATTGCAGTTGCCCTTGACTTGAGGAAGTATCTGCAGAAGAAGTAGGAGTGAAAGGGGTGAGATGATGGCGGAGGATACGGGGAAAACGGCGGCGGAGGAGAAGGAAGACGAGAAAGCTTCTTCGAAAAGCGGGCTGGAAGGGATCTATGACCGTCTGCCGGATATCTCAATCCGGTCACTGGATTGGTTTATTGTGATCTGTGTCATCGCCCTGGTGGCAGTGGTTTTGATCGGGGGGTTAAAGGCACGCCACATTATATGATGACAACGCAGCGACAGGGTTTTGAATGACAGAAAGAGCCGGGAGAGCAGTTTTCCCGGCTTTTGCCTTCTCCGGTTCGCTCCTGTTTTATTCGGAAACCTGCGGCCGAAAGGATTGCGCTTGCAGGAAAAGTAGGATATACTCATAGACAGAAGATGAGAAGGAGGAAGACGAGATGAAGATAACCTGGTTGGGACATTCCTGCTTTAAGGTGGAGTCGAAAGGCTATGGGGTGGTGTTGGACCCTTACGAGGACGGCAGCGTCCCCGGATGTCTGCCGGTGAGGGAGACGGCGGATAAGGTGCTGTGCAGCCATGAGCATTTTGACCATAATTTCAGAGAGGGAGTGACTCTGGCGGACTCCGGCGGGGCGCCTATGAAGGTGGAGGTCATCGACACCTGGCATGACGACAGGGAAGGAGCCCTTCGGGGGAGCAATAAGATCCATATTCTGGATGACGGTGAGGTTCGGATCGCGCATATGGGAGATCTGGGCTGTGAGCTGGATGAGGCACAGGCAGAGAAGCTGAAAGGACTGGATGCGGTGCTGATTCCGGTGGGCGGTTACTACACCATCGACGGGACGCAGGCGAAAAAACTGATCGACCGGATTGCACCCCGGGTGACAGTGCCCATGCATTATCGGGGAGACGGATTAGGGTTTGATGTTCTGGGGACGGTTGAAGATTATGCGGCCCTTTGTCAGGATGTGAGATATTATTCAGGTCATGTGCTGGAGGTGACATCGGACACAGAGAGACAGACCGCAGTGCTTAAGATACGGAGGCAGGATTGAACGGTTTGAGAGATAAGATCCGCCGGTTTATGGTGGGGCGATACGGGATGGATGAACTGAACCGGTTTTTGTCCCTGATGATTCTGGTGTTTGTAGTGTTTAATCTATTTGTCAGGAGATGGTCCTTTTTCTGGCTGGAGCTTCTGTGTCTGATCCTGGTCTATGCAAGGGCCCTGTCGAAGAATACGGGCCAAAGATTTCGGGAGAATCAGACATACCTTCATTTCAGCTTTCGGGCAAAGGAGTGGGCAAAGGGGGTTCCGGTTCGCCTGAAGGAGAGTCGGAAATACAAGATTTTTCGCTGTCCCAACTGCGGACAGAAGCTGCGGATTCCCCGAGGCCATGGAAAGATCCAGGTTCACTGCCGCAGCTGCGGGCATGATTTTATGGGGAGGAGTTAAAAATATTCCGGTATCCTCTTGACAAACAGGACGGCTTTCTTTATAATCGAGAAAACACGCGGATGCAGGGCAGGTTCTCCGGATTTTGAGATCTGTGTAAGACATCGGCGATATAATTTCATAAGACAGGCGATGACGGGAACAAGTAACGTCGGGCAGCAGCACACAGAAAGCAGCCGGTTGATGAGAGGCGCGTGGAAAACCGGACGTGAATACATCCCTGAGCTTCACACCCAAAGGCAAGGCCGAGTAGGCTGTGACGGATTCCTGCACACGTTATCGTGCTGGAACGCATCCGGATGCCGGAGAGGAAAACGGCAGGGGGAGGCGCTCGAAGAGACACAAAAGGCGCAGGCCTTTTGTAAACATCAGGTGGTACCACGAGACGTAAGCCTCGTCCTTTTGACAGGACGAGGTTTTTTGCATCATTTTAGAAAAGAGAGGAGAAAAGGATCATGCAGTGTTACGACGAACTGGTGGCCCGGGGGCTGATCGCCCAGGTGACCGATGAGGAAGAGATCAGAAAGATGGTCAATGAGGGGAAAGCGGTGTTCTACATCGGTTTTGACCCCACGGCGGACAGCCTTCATGTAGGACATTTTATGGCACTGTGCCTGATGAAGCGCCTGCAGATGGCCGGCAACAAGCCTATCGCCCTCATAGGCGGGGGGACCGGGATGGTGGGAGATCCCTCCGGCAGAACAGATATGCGCCAGATGATGACCACAGAGACTATTCAGCACAACTGTGACTGTTTTAAGAAGCAGATGAGCAAGTTCATCGATTTTTCCGACGGAAAGGCTCTCATGGTAAACAACGGGGACTGGCTTCTGGACCTGAATTACATCCAGCTCTTGAGGGAGGTGGGATCCTGTTTCTCGGTCAACAACATGCTGCGGGCCGAGTGTTACAAGCAGCGGATGGAGAAAGGCTTGAGCTTTCTGGAGTTCAACTACATGATCATGCAGAGTTATGACTTCTATGAGCTGTTTCAGAGATATGGCTGCAACATGCAGTTCGGCGGCGACGACCAGTGGAGCAACATGCTGGGTGGAACCGAACTGATCCGTCGGAAGCTGGGCAAGGATGCCTATGCCATGACCATCACCCTCCTACTCAATTCCGAGGGTAAGAAGATGGGCAAGACCCAGTCCGGAGCCGTGTGGCTTGACCCGGAGAAGACCTCTCCCTTCGAGTTCTATCAGTACTGGAGAAATGTGGCGGATGCCGATGTGCTTAAGTGTCTGCGGATGCTCACCTTCCTTCCTCTGGAGCAGATCGACGCTATGGATCAGTGGGAGGGCAGCCAGCTCAACACTGCCAAGGAGATCTTAGCCTATGAGCTGACCAAGCTGGTTCACGACGAGGAGGAGGCCGAAAAGGCACAAGAGGCTTCCAGAGCCCTGTTTAAAGGCCAGGGAAGCCTGGAGAATATGCCCAGTCACACCTTGTGTGAAGACGATTTCAATGAGGAGGGAGTCATCGATATTCTGGCAGTGCTTCAGAAGTCCGGCCTGGCTCCGTCCCGGGCGGAGGCCAGAAGGAATGTGGAGCAGGGCGGCGTCTCGGTCAACGGAGAACAGATGAAAGACATGAGAAAGACCTTCACAAGAGAGGATTTCTCCGGTGACGGTGTGATTGTAAAGAGAGGAAAGAAGAATTTCATGAAGGTGACGCTGTAGGATAGGAAGATCACAGCGGCCTGAATAAGAGACAGGGAGAAATCCGCGGCCGCGCAGAGGGGCCGCGGATTTTTGGAACTTTTGGAGAGAGAAGGAGCTGAAAGGTATCACAAGTTGATGGTGTCCGGAGGCTGTTTTTGTTGACATGATAAGAAAAATGGAATAAAATGAAGACAAAAAATGTGAACTTAATTTATATATATAAACACATGTGTATAGATGGGAGAATGAGATGAACAGAACGGTAGAAAGGGCATTTTCTATCCTGCAGCTGATTGGCGACAGCAAGCAGGGGATTACATTGCAGGAGATCGCCAATGAGATGAACATGGCAAAGAGCAGTGCTTTTGTGATTGTACAGACATTGCTGGAGCTGGGATATCTGTCAACTGTGCAGAATAACAACAAGAAGTATTGTCTTGGTATCGAGACCTTTTCTCTCGGGATGAAGTATGTGAATGATATGAGTCTTGTATCCCAGTGTTCCCTTCATCTGCCGCCGGTGGCGGAAAAGTATAATAAGACAGCCTTTGTAGCGGTTCTCAACGGAAGCAAGATCGTGTATGTGTATAAGTATGTAGGGCAGAACGCCAAGCTGGCTTCCTGTGCATTGGGAACGAGAAAAGAGGCTTATGCCACCTCCCTTGGCAAGGCGATTCTGGCCTTTCTGCCCTGGGAGGAGCAGGAGGAACTTCTGGACAAGATTCAGTTTCAGGCCCTGACACAGTATACCATCACCTCCAGGGAGAAGCTGGCAGAAGAACTTAAGAAGACACGGGAGAGAGGGTATTCTCTGGATGTGAGAGAGCTGGAGGATATTACCAGCTGCTGCGGGGCGCCGGTTTTCGACTACAGCGGCCGGGTTGTGGCCGCCGTGTCTCTGTCGGATATCTACAATGAGAATCTGGATGATGAGAAGGTGGCCGAGGATCTGAAAGTGGTAGCCATGCAGATTTCAAAAGGTCTTGGATACATGCCTAAATGTTAAACGGAGAACTGCCTCGACTTAAAGCCGGGAATGGAAGTAGTTCTCTTAAAGGACAGGAAAAGAGAGAGAAACTGCACAAATTATATTGACAATAATGGGATATACGTGTATAATATAGCTTGGTTGTGAACTTGATTTATATATATGAACATATTTTGAGACAAAATGACAGCTTCTTTTTGAAAAAAAGGCCTTCTATTTCAGAGGCCTAAAAAAATACATAAATATATGAACGAGGTTTATAAATATGAACAATCAAAGGATTAGCCGGTTCATGTGGTTTGATCTTGGGTGCCTGTCGTTCCTTGCCGCTCTGTCGGAATGGATGAGCAACCGTCTTCTGAATTTGTGGAACAGCAGTTTTTACTTCAGCTTTTCTATGGCTATCTGTCTCATCGCCATGATCCGGTGGGGAGCAGCAGGAACAGCGGTGGGAGTCATAGGCGCAGTTCCGGGAATGTGGTTTTCCCACATGAGCCTTAGCGGCAGACTTTTGTTTTATGTGGCGGCCACAGGGGCTGTGGGAATCCCGGCGGTGCTCTACGGGGACAGGGACAGGAACTTGATTGCAGGTAATGTGCTGTACCTGACAGTCTACGTGGTTTTGTGCCATCTGTGTCTGGC
>JAAWBS010000013.1 GCA_022792815.1 Hungatella sp. | reverse complement strand
GCTGGCGGAGTCGGGACTGGAGCCGAAGGTTTTGCAATATATTATGGGCCACGCAAACATATCTGTGACCATGGACATCTACACACACCTGGACTTTTCCCAGATACAGAAAAAAATGGAAGAGGTACAGGGGAATGTGAAGATAGGATAAAAGGTACAGAAAAGGTACAAAGTTGAAGTGACCGGGCCATTCGAAAAACCGGAAACACCTTGTTTTACCGATGATTCACAAATACTTCACAATTTTTTAGCACTCGACTCTTGACAGTGCTAACAACATATGTTATATTTCTGATAGAACAAATAATACAACTTGTTCCCAAGGAGGCAAGATGATGAATATCAATAAATTTACCCAGAAATCCATAGAAGCTGTCAAGAACTGTGAGAAGCTGGCCTACGATCACGGGAATCAGCAGCTGGAGCAGGAGCACCTGCTCTACAGCCTGCTGACCTTAGAGGACAGTCTGATACGAAAGCTGATCACCAAGATGAATCTCTCCGCCGACCTGTTTACAGATGAGGCGGAGCAGGCACTGAACCGTCTCACAAAGGTCAGCGGAGGCGGTCAGCTGTATATGAGCAATGATCTGAATAAAGTGCTGATCCACGCGGAGGACGAGGCCAAGGCCATGGGAGACGAGTACGTGTCCGTGGAACACCTGTTTCTGTCCCTGTTAAAGGAGCCGGACAAGACGCTCAAGGAGATGTTCCGCCGAAACGGCATCAACCGGGAGACCTTTCTCAAGGCTCTCACCACAGTCAGAGGCAATCAGAGGGTGGTCAGCGACAACCCGGAGGCCACCTATGACACCCTGGAGAAGTACGGATATGACCTGGTGGAGCGTGCCAGGGACCAGAAGCTGGATCCGGTCATCGGCCGGGACGGTGAGATCCGCAACGTGGTCCGGATTCTGTCCCGGAAGACCAAGAACAACCCGGTTCTCATCGGTGAGCCGGGTGTGGGCAAGACCGCCGTGGTGGAGGGGCTGGCTCAGAGGATCGTCCGCGGGGATGTGCCGGAGGGACTGAAGGATAAGAAGCTGTTTGCCCTTGACATGGGGGCCCTGGTGGCAGGAGCCAAGTACCGCGGCGAGTTCGAGGAGCGTCTGAAGGCCGTGCTGGAGGAAGTGAAAAAGAGCGACGGACAGATCATCCTCTTTATCGATGAGCTTCACACCATCGTGGGCGCGGGGAAGACCGAGGGCTCTATGGACGCGGGGAATATGTTAAAGCCTATGCTGGCCAGAGGGGAGCTTCACTGCATCGGTGCCACGACCCTGGACGAATACAGAAAGTATATCGAGAAGGATGCGGCCCTGGAGCGGCGGTTCCAGCCGGTCATGGTGGAGGAGCCGACGGTGGAGGACACCATATCCATCTTAAGAGGACTGAAAGAGCGGTATGAGGTCTTTCATGGGGTAAAGATCACAGACTCGGCCTTAGTGTCGGCAGCGCTCCTCTCTGACCGGTACATCTCTGACCGTTTCCTTCCGGACAAGGCCATCGATCTGGTGGACGAGGCCTGCGCCATGATCAAGACGGAGCTGGATTCCATGCCCACGGAGCTGGATGAGCTGTCCAGAAGGACCATGCAGATGGAGATCGAGGAGGCGGCCTTGAAGAAGGAGACCGACCGTCTGAGTCAGGACCGTCTGGAGGTCCTTCAGAGAGAGCTGGCGGAGCTTCACGAGGAATTTGCCGGAAAGAAGGCTCAGTGGGAGAATGAAAAGAAGTCTGTGGAGAGGCTCTCCGTCCTGAGAGAGGAGATCGAGAGCACCAACCGGGAGATCGCTCAGGCCCAGCAGGAGTATGATTTAAACAGGGCTGCCCAGCTTCAGTACGGCAGGCTGCCGGAGCTTAAAAAGGAGCTGGCAGAGGAAGAAGAGAAGGTGAAGAATCAGGACTTAAGCCTGGTTCACGAGAGTGTCACCGATGACGAGATCGCCCGGATCATCTCCAGGTGGACCGGGATTCCGGTGGCCAAGCTGACTGAGAGCGAGCGGAGCAAGACTCTTCACCTGGATGAGGTGCTGCACCGCAGAGTGGTGGGTCAGGACGAGGGCGTGGAGAAGGTGACGGAGGCTATCATCCGCTCCAAGGCCGGGATCAAGGATCCCACCAAGCCCATCGGTTCCTTCCTGTTCCTGGGCCCCACAGGCGTGGGCAAGACGGAGTTGGCCAAGGCTCTGGCGGAGAGCCTGTTTGACGACGAGACCAACATGGTCCGCATCGACATGAGCGAGTATATGGAGAAGCATTCCGTGGCCCGTCTCATCGGAGCACCTCCAGGATATGTGGGGTATGATGAGGGCGGCCAGCTGACGGAGGCGGTCAGGAGAAAGCCTTACTGTGTGGTGCTCTTCGACGAGGTGGAGAAGGCTCACCCAGATGTGTTCAACGTGCTCCTGCAGGTGCTGGATGACGGGCGGATCACGGATTCCACCGGCAAGACTGTGGACTTTAAGAACACCATCATCATCATGACCTCCAACATCGGCTCCCAGTATCTTCTGGAAGGCATCGACGGTCAGGGCAATATCACAGAGGCGGCCCAGAACATGACGATGGGAGAACTGAGGGCCCATTTCCGGCCGGAGTTTTTGAACCGTCTGGACGAGACCATCCTCTTTAAGCCGCTGACCAAGGACAACATCGGAAACATCGTCACCCTGATGATGGCGGACACCAACAGGCGCCTGGCGGAGAGGGAGATTGAGGTGGATCTGACGGAGTGCGCCAAGACCTTTGTGGTGGAACACGGCTATGACCCGGTCTACGGGGCAAGGCCTCTGAAGAGATACCTGCAGAAGTATGTGGAGACCCTGGCTGCCAGGATCATCTTAAACGATCAGGTCCGGGCGGGGGATACCATCGTCATCGACATGTCCCCGGACGGACAGCAGCTGACGGCTCATGTGGAGACGGTAAGGTGACAACAGATAAAAAAAGAATCCTGAACAGCAGGATTCTTTTTTTTATCTGTTGCCCCACAAGATCGTCCCCGTCTGCCGGGGTATCATCCTGTAGAGTCCCGCTCAATGACCCTAGTGGGGATCATCTGCGGACAGATGATTTTGCCTGGATGGTCGATTAATTCCAGCAGCATTTCGCAGGCTTTGATGGATAGGGTCCGGCTGTTGCGGCCTATGGTGGAGATGGGCGGGACCGCCAGACGGGAGTAAAGGGAGTTGTCAAAACCGATGATCTTGATGTCGTCCGGCATCCTTCGTCCGCTTTGGGCAACCGCGCGGGAGGCTCCCAGCGCAATTCTGTCGGAGCCGCAGAAGATTCCGTCCAGATTTTTTCGGCTTTCAAGAAGCTCCAGAACCAGCCGTTCCGAGTCATCGTTGCTGTGGTCGGAGAGCTCGATGGGAAAATAAGGTTCATGAAAGCTATTGCCCGGGAGGTGTTCCTTTCGGGCAGCCAGAAATCCCAGAAGACGTGGATGGTCAGGGTTGCAGTTCTCCAGAGGAATCAGAGCCACAATATGACGGCAGCCGCGGCGGATCAGCAGCTCTGTAGCGTCAAAGGCGGCCTGATACTCATCGTTGATCACATAGGGGATTCGGTGGGTGCCTTTGGCGATTCGGTCCAGGGTCACCACGGGGAGCCTGCTGTTTTCCAGAGACTTAGGGATATTGGTCAGATAGCTGATGGCGATGATGCCGTCTACATTTTTCGACACAAAATCATTAAGATAGGTCTCCTCTTTCTCCGGATGATTATTGGTATTGCAGATGAAAAGCGTGTATCCTTTTTCGTGCAGAAACGTCTCGCAGTAATAGGCGATCCGGGAGAAGAATTCATTGGTGATATCGGGGACCATGAGACTGATGGTCCTGGTCTTTGCACTGCGCAGACTCTTGGCCGACATATTGGCAGTATAGCCATATTCTTCTACGATTTTCAGGACTTTCTGTTCGGTTTCTTTTGAATAACGCCCGGTTTTATTCAGAATTCTGGAGACACTGGAGACGCTGACTCCTGCTAATGCGGCGATATCCCTGATGGAGATTTTTTTGTTCATGGATTTGGCATAGCTCCTCTTTATGGTATCAGAACCATATTATATCATAAAAAAAAACGGGGCCGCAACATAATAAACAATAAAGTTCCTGTACTTTGTTGAGAGAACGTTATCGCAAAAGCATTGACACCGCACAGAAAATGTGTTAATTTACAGGGTAGAAGCCTATTTTCAGCTTAAATATTGACAGACTCAACGGTGGCTTTGCATATGGTGAAGAAACGTTTTCGCAAAAAAGGAGAACATATGGACAGATTATTATGTGCGAGCATGATGTGTGCAGATTACGGTCAGCTCAGGCAGGAGGTTCAGTCACTTGATGAGGCGGGCGTGGACATCTTCCATTGTGATATCATGGACGGGACGTTTGTGCCCAATATTACCATGGGGATCATGGATATCAAAACCATCAGGCGCTATACGGACAAGGTGGTGGACTGCCATCTGATGATCGAAAATCCGGCAGGAAAAGTAGACTGGTTTATCGATGCCGGTGCGGATTTGATCTATATCCATCCGGAGAGTGAGCGGTATGTGGTGAAAACCCTTGCCCACATTAAGGAGAGAGGAAAAAAGGCCGGGATCGCCGTCAATCCGGATACCAGTATGGAGGCTGTGGAGGAAATGCTGAATCTGTGTGACTATGTCATGGTGATGACCGTGAATCCGGGCTTTTCCGGGCAGAAATTTATTGACTTCACGAAAAAGAAGATACGGAAACTGGTGGAGGCCAAAAAGGAGTACGGCTTTAAGATCACGGTTGACGGGGCCTGTAGTCCCAAGGTGATCAGGGAACTGAGCAGTATGGGATGTGACGGATTTATCCTGGGCACAAGTGCGCTCTTTGGCAAGGAGAGGAGTTATACGGAGCTATGTCGGGAGCTGAGGGGGATGTGATTTCGATTGGAAGGCATGGGTCATGCCCCTGCCTTCCACAAGATATCCCGGTTGACGGTCCGATAGAACAGTTCCCGCACTTTTCTGCGGTCCTTTGTCTGTCCCAGGATCCACATCAGCTTGGTGACCGTGGCCTCTAACGTCATGTCATAGGCCTCCAGCAGCCCGAATTCGTATTTAATGTTCCGCCCGACTTCGTATACAGACATATTGCTTCCCTCATTGGTCACCTGGGTGGTCATGACCACGGTCTTGCCCATGGAGATCCATCTTTCCACCACAGAGTAATATCCGCCGGTCTCATAGTTGGGCAGGCCTCCCACGCCGAAGGATTCGATGATCACTGCGTCGTAGTGCTCGGCCATATAGTCCAGGACCGTGGCATCCATAGACGGAATCAGCTTCAACAGTCCCACCTTCGGATTCAGGGCATGGCCGAAAGAGACCGGATCCCCTAACTGTTCCTTGTCGTCTAAGTAGAAAAGAATCTGACTTTCCTGGATGGAGGCAATATAGGGGAAGTTGATGCTGGAAAATGCGTCATAGCTCTTGGTGCGCTCCTTTTTCCCTCTGGTCCCGGCGATGACCTTTCCGTCAAATACGATATTCACCCCGTGGGAACGGCCGCAGGAGGCGAAGCGGAGACTGTCCATCAGGTTGGTCTTGGCGTCGGTGATCTCCATGTCGATAGGCTTCTGGGAGCCGGTGATGACCACGGGCTTGGGAGAATTCTGAACCAGATAGGACAGAGCTGCGGCAGTGTAGGCCATGGTGTCGGTGCCGTGACAGATGACAAATCCGTCGTAATCCTGATAGTGTTTCTCTATGGCGTCTGCCATAGCCAGCCAGTGATCCGCCTGGATGTTGGTGCTGTCGATATTGAACAGCTGTAAGGCGTCTGCCCGGCAGAACTGCCGGGCGCCGGGGACATAGGATAACAGCTCTTCCGAGGAGATCAGCGGTTTCAGTCCAGCATCACTCCGCTTGGAAGCGATGGTGCCGCCTGTGGCGATAAGGAGGATTCGATTCATATGGAGAGAGTCCTTTCTGCTGTGTTTTTTGCGGCTGCCAAAGCCGGGGGCCGGCTGTCGGCAGTTTCTGATTAAAGTAAAGGTGATAGCAGGCGGCTGCACTGTTCTTTAGCCCGGATCCACATGCTGCGCTTTTCGTACTGCGATTTGGTCACTTCCTGACAGTGGTCCAGGTCCTTGATGAATGCCTGTTCTAACCGTCTGGTGGTCTCGGGGTCAAAGATGGTAGCGTTGACCTCGAAGTTCAGCTCGAAGCTGCGGATGTCCATGTTAGCGGTACCGCAGCAGGCTACCAGGCCGTCTGCAGTGACAGCCTTGGCGTGCAGGAAGCCGTTTTCATAGGTGTAGCATCGGGCTCCTACTGCAAGGAGATCGCCTACATAGGAGTAGGAGGCCCAGTAGACAAAGGGGTGGTCCGGTTTGCAGGGGATCATCAGCCTTACATCCACCCCGGACTCGGCTGCCATCTTTAAGGCGGACAGGATCGTGTCATCCGGCACGAAGTAAGGGGTCTGAATGTAAATATGATCCTTGGCCTTGTGGAACAGCTGGAGATAGTTGTTGCGAATCTGGCGGTTGCTGGCATCGGGTCCGCTGCTGATGATCTGGACGGCCACATGGCGACTGTTCTGCGGTGCTGCGGTCGGTTCGGTTCGGGGTGCCGGTCTGTTTGCCTGAGGGGCCTTGCCGTGGTCCGACTCATCCAGCCCGAAATAGCGGCCTTCCTTGAAAAGATTTTCTTTTGCCGCATAGTTCCAGTCCAGGGCAAAGCGGATCTGCAGACTGTAGACGGCGCTTCCCCGTATCTTTAGATGGGTGTCCCTCCAATACCCGAATTTGGGATCCTGAGAGATGTATTCCCGACCGATGTTGAAGCCGCCTACATACCCCACCCGCCCGTCGATGACTACGATCTTTCGATGGTTCCGGTAGTTGACCCGCAGCTGGAGACGGCCTAAGATGGCTGGAAAGAATTCCCCGACTTTCACTCCGCTGGCCTTGAGATCCTTCCAGACACGGGCCGGCATAAAGCGGCCGCCCATGCCGTCATAGAGGATCCGCACCTGCACTCCCTCTTGTACTTTTTTTTTCAGGACCGGGATCATCTCGTCAAAAACCCGGTCGTTTTTGATGATGTAGTACTGGATGTGGATGTATTCCCGGGCCATCTCCAGCTCATGGATCAAATCTTTGAATTTTTCTTTTCCGTCGGTGAAAATCTCCACCTGATTGTCCGCCGTCAGCACTGCGCCGGAGGTCTCCAGGTTATACAGCACCAGATTTTCATACTCCAGATACCGCATGTCATGGAGCCGGATCTCCCGATCCCAGATAGCTTCCTCCTGAGTCCTGACAGAGTATCGAAGCCGGTCTTCCACCTCCTTGATCCGAAACATCTTGTTTTTGCGGTAGTCCTGGCATAAAAGAAGGTAGAGAAGAAAACCGAAGATGGGCACGAAATACAGGGCCAGAAGCCAGGTCCATACCGCCTTTGGGTCTCTTCTCTGAAAAAATACGATTACAATGGACAAAAACAGATTGATATACAGCAGATGATCCATCATCCAAAGCCAGACAGAAAGAAGCTGTCCCGGGATCTCTGTAAGCAGTCTTAAAAACAATTCACCCTCCTATACAAACTGGTTTTTCTCCGGATCATACCGGTAGTCGATCTGCGCCAGCCTGTCCTCGATATCCTGCCGGTCAAGGGAAAGGGACTTACAGCAGTCCTCTAAGGATGGATAGAAGTCTCTCAGCCGGGTGTTTAAGTAACTGAGCATCATGACCGGGTCTTTGGGAAGCTGATTCATATGTTACCTCACTTTATGGATTTCATTTTTATCAAGAGTATAAACCATATCAGCCGGCGTGGCAAGGGGGATTCTTCTAATCCAAAGGTAAAATCAATGTGCATAAAATCCCACCTAACCATCCATACTTCTCTACATGAAGACAGCATACAGATTAAAGGAAATGGGAAAAAATTTTTGCAGATGCGGCATTGCCGGCTGGTGTCTGGAGGTGGTGTTCACCTCTGCGGAATCCATAGCCATCCACGACTGGCGGCTTATGGGAAAGACCTCTCTCCTCATGTTTCCCATCTACGGCATGGGAGCCCTGCTGGCTCCCATCGGCCGCGGGGTGGATCAATGGCTTCAGGTGAGGCCGGGGGAGGCGCTGGCCCTGCGGGATAAGATCTTCCGCCACGGAATACTCTATATGGTGCTGATCTTTGTGGCGGAATACCTGTCAGGGACCTGGCTGAGGACTATGGGTGTGTGCCCGTGGGACTACACGGGACGCCACTCCAACATCGACGGACTCATCCGTCTGGACTTTGCTCCGCTGTGGTTTATGACGGGGCTTTTATTTGAGCAGATTACGAAGAAGAGAGGCGGATAAGCACTGCTGTGGGGGAAGTCCCATGATAAGTGCCAAGAGAAAAAAACAGACAATAATCTTCTTTTAAATCATAAAAAACTGTTCTAAATGTCAAAAAACAACAAAATCCCACAAAAAAACCCCCAATGTTATTTCCCCGCGCAAATTTCTATAATAAAGGCATGACAAATGGCAAGGGGGTTAGGAACGTGGCAGTGCAGAAAAAGGAATCCATAGTTACCCATCTGAAAAAGAATAAGGCCATCTATCTGATGGCATTGCCGGCCCCTCTGTGGTATGTGGTTTTTAAATACATTCCGCTTTTGGGTTCGGTCATTGCATTTCAGGATTATTCGATTTTCAGAGGCATATCAGGCAGCAGATTTGTGGGGCTGGCAAATTTTAAAAAGCTGTTTGCTTATCCTGATTTTTACAATATCCTGCAGAATACCATATTGATCGGCGTGTATGATATTGTTCTTTCTTTTCCGATGCCGATTATTCTCGCATTGGCACTCAATGAGGTGAGAAGTAAAAAATACAAAAAGTGCATTTAGACCATTGTATATCTGCCCCATTTTTTTCCTGGGTGGTGGGAAGTATCTTTATTAATGTGCTTCTCTCGCCGGAAAGCGGCCTCGTCAATAAGCTGCTGGAATTTTTAGGGTTTGAGAGCGTGTTCTTTATGGCTTCCTCCAAGTTAAGCCGCCCCATTGTGATTCTTTCGGGAATTTGGAGAGATATGGGATATTCGGCAATCGTATATATTGCCGCCATCACTTCCATTGACCTAAGCCTTTACGAGGCGGCAAGGATTGACGGGGCAGGGAAATTCAGTCAGATACGATACATCACCCTTCCCGGCATTACACCGATTATTGTTACCATGCTGCTGTTAAAGGTAGGGCATTTCATGGACTTTGGATTTGAGCGTGTCTGGATCTTCTTAAGCGGTATCAACCAGGCCCAGATCGAGATTTTCGATACCTTTATTTACCGCATCGGCCTTCAGGGCGCTCAGTTTGCATTTTCGACTGCCATCGGCCTTTTCAAAGCCGTTGTGGGATTCATTCTTTTGATCGGCAGCAATAGTATCAGCAAGAGGCTGACAGAGAAAGGGCTGTTTTAGGCAGCAGAGCAGGTGGAGCTGGAGAAAAGAACAAATTCAAAGCTGGATATCATAATCGTTCCATAGAACGGCTATGTGGAGAAAATGAATCTGATGTTTGCCTCAGGCGAGATTCCCGACGTGGTTCAGGCAAGCTCCTACACCGATGCGGCTCTGGCCAATGCGGTGGCGGAGGGGGTATTTATGCCTCTGGAGGATTTAAGTCCGCATGGATGAAGCAAGAGAGGTTTCAGCATTATGTGGATACCATGTTCCTTCAAATCCGCAACGATGAGAGAGAAAACCTGGCAAAGAGCGAGAGGGAGTTTTTTCAGGAGATCTCCGAATTCCCCCTGGGCAATCACGGCAGGCTCATTGCGGACATGGTTTCTGAATTGGAGAAGCAGGTGGTGCGCATTACCGGAAAGCTGGATGGCATGAGGAATGTGATCTCGGAAGAATCCAGTATGGAGGCCAAAAAGCAGTATTTTTCAGATAAGTCGAGAAGATGTTTGGCCGGATGCGGGAGATTTACAAGACTCCCGGTTCCAAGTTGATTGCCCAGGCCAAGAAGCGGATGAACGGCCCAGATGGAAGCTGGGGCTGGAGGCGCTTTCGGCGGAGTTGGGAGTCAATTTCAGCTACTTTAGCCGGATCTTCAAGGAGGAGGAAGGGATCACCTTTGTGGCCTACAGGACCGGTTTGAAGATGAAGCGCGCCGCAGACCTGATTGATAACAGAGAAAAATCCATTGCCGATATTGCGGAGGAGGCGGGATACCAGGATGTCTCCCATTTTAACCGTGTATTTAAAAAGCACACAGGCATGATACCCTCGGACTACAGAAGGAGGGGGCAGGAGTGATACATAGGCTTGTGAAAAAATGGCCGCTGCTGGCCAAGTTTTTAAGTGTGCTGATTCTGATTATGGCTGTGCCTTTGGTGATCCTTGGGACAGCCAGCTATCTATACTCTTCTTATCTTTTGGAAAAGCAGGGGGGAGAGACGGCCAACCGGATTTCCAGTGAGATCAATAATGATATTGACAGTATCATGAAGGATTATGATTTCATTCTTACCAGGATGCTCATAGAACCTCATGTCCAGAAGTTTTTAAAGACGTCTCCGGATGAGTATTTGAAGAGAGTCGATTTTATGGAATGGTTTGAAAGCAATATTGCAACGGATTTTTTCCTGAAAAACCCCTATGCCATGAATCTTAGGATTGTGGGGGCTAATGGGATCTGGTATTCCACGGCTGGCATGGAGGAAGGGGCCTCCTATGAGTATTACGAAGAGATTCTGCCAAAGTCAGGAGGCCTGGTGACCCTTCAGACAAAGGAAAATTCAGGAAAAACCACAGTGATTTCCCTTTGCAGGAGAGTGTTTTCAGGAACGGACTGCACAGGGATTCTTGTGCTGAATATTAAGGGGGAGGAATTAAACCGCATATCAATCCCCATTTTCTGTACAATACCCTTGGAGCCATCAACGCATATGCCATGGCGGAGCAGAAGTCCCAGGTGCTGTATTGTAGACCGGTTAAGCAAGATGTTCCGCTATGCCACCTGCAGCCCCATGCAGGCAGTAAAGGTAAGGGATGAGCTGCGGCATGTCAGGGATTATCTGGAGATTCAGGAGCTGCGGCTGTTAAAGCAGGCGGATATCATCTGGGATATAGAAGAAAACTATCTGGAATACCCTATGCTCCGTCTGACTCTTCAGCCCTTGGTGGAGAATGTGTTTAAACACGGGTTTAAGAGGGGGATTGAGGAGGACAGCCGTCTTATCATCCGGGCATGGGTAAGGGGAGAGGAATTCATCTTATCCGTGAAGGATAACGGAGTGGGGCCGGAAAGAGAATATGACAATGAGAGAATCCGTTCTTCCGAAAAGGACAGCTGAAACCGGAGGAATCTTGTTGAGGGAGGGGGGACAGGCATGGGGAGAAGATCTCCCACAAGCTGTGGTGCACAGCTGTCAGAAAGGAATGTTCAGTCCGGCCATGGCCAGACTAAAAAATAGAGACTTAGGAGGATGAAAGATATGAATTATGATGTCTATGACAGACCGGCAGGAACCGTGAGCATGGAAAATCCGGCCAGATTTACCTGGATGCCCAGGGACGAGAAAGACCACAGCTACAGGATTTTAGTCAGAAGGAACGGGGAAATCTGCCATGAATATTCGAATATCCCCTACAATTTTTATACGCCGGAGTCGGTCATGGAGCCGGGAGATTATACCTATGAGGTATTTGACGAAACAGGCATTCTGGTATCGGAGAAAGCATTTTCTGTCCATTCTAATGCGACGGTTACGCCTCTGAAGGGAAGAGAAGGAAGATATGAGAGCATAGGCGCCCATCCGAGGATCTGGCTGAATCAGGAGGATATCCCGGTTTTGCAGGAGCGGGTCAGGGGCGATCTGAAAGAGCAGTGGGAAGCCTTTTTAAAAAGCGGCGTGGATCCGTGGATCCATGTTCAGATGAAACCGGAACCTCTTCCCTATCCGGGCAATAAGCGGATCATTCCCATCTGGAGGCAGATGTACACGGACTGTCAGGAGGCCCTTTATGCGGTGAAGCACAATGCGGTCGCATGGAGGGTTACAGGGGAGAGCATACATCTGGAGACGGCAAAAAGGTGGCTTTTGGCTCTTGCCGGCTGGGATGTGGAAGGGCCCACGGCCAGAACCTACAACGACGAGGCGGCCTTCCGTGTCACGACAGCCCTGGCCTGGGGATATGACTGGCTCTGCGAGGAGCTTACACAGGAAGAAAAAGCGAAGGTGAGAGAAGCTCTTTTGCTGAGAGGGCGTGAATTATTTTCCTATGTGAGGGATCAGATCAGTATTCATATCAAGCTACTGGACAGTCACGGGGTGCGCTCTCTTTCCATGACTCTGGTTCCTGCGGCTCTGGCCCTGTTCGGTGAGGAGCAGGAGGCAGAGGAATGGCTTAATTATACCATTGAGTATTTCTTCTGTATCTTTTCTCCGTGGGGAGGAGAGGACGGGGGATGGGCGGAAGGCCCTACTTACTGGCAGTCGGGCATGTCCTTCTTTGCGGAGGCCATCAGCCTGATCAGAAAAGCCACGGGACTGGATGTGTTTAAACGACCGTTTTTTACCAATACGGGAGATTTCATCTTAAATACCTATTGTCAGGATACCCGATTCATGGGATTCGGGGACATGTCGGACTTGGGGGATTATCCGGGGTTAAAAGCGGGATACACCATGAGGATTTTGAGCGCGGCCACTTCCTCGCCGAACCGCAGGGAGTATGCCTGGTATTATGAGCAGGCCAAGAAACGGGGCAGGGGAACCGAGAAGCTGTTCTACAACTATGGGTGGTGGAACTTTGATTTTGATGAACTGTTTTTTCACATGCTCTATGAGCCGGTGGAGCCCAAAGCGCCGGATGAGGGACGAAAGGTAAAGTGGTTCCGGGATATCGGGTGGGTGACCATTCATACCCATATGGCGGAGGAGGAAAATCATCTGGCGTTCCAGTTTAAGGCCAGCCCTTACGGCTCTGTAAGCCACAGTCACGGGGATCAGAATGCCTTTGTCCTCCACGCCTTCGGGGAACCTCTTGTCATTCAGTCCGGATATTATATCGGATTCTGGAGCAGTATGCATACCCAGTGGCGGCGGCACACCAAATCAAAAAACGCGGTTCTTATCGACGGAACAGGACAGTTTGCAAAACTTCGCCAGAACACGGAAGCGGAGAAGATGAACGGTTCTGCAAAGACCCAGTTTGACCAGCTCATTGCCGCAAATGGAAGGATCGTGGAGTGCAGGGAGAAGGAAGGCTATGTGTCGGTCATAGGTGATGCCACTCCTGCCTTTCAAAAGACAGTGCCCTATCTGTTAAAGAATCAGAGGCAGGTGCTGTTTGTGGGAAATAGATTTTTTGTTATCATCGATGAGATAGAGCTGGCACAGGCGGGAAAGGTTGAGTGGATGCTTCACGGGCTGTATCCTTTTGAGATCGGCGCGGACTGTGTGTCGCTGACCGGAAGAAAGGCCGGTATGAAAGTGATCTTTGCCAACACCAAGATGAACTTTACTCAGTCGAATGTGTTCGAGGGCGTTAATCCGGATGAATATGAGGGACTGGGGAAACAGTGGCATCTGTGCGGAGAGACCGTGGAGAAGAAGATGAAGCACAAAATTGTGGCGGTTTTGTATCCTTATGCCTTAGGGAAGGAAGAGGAGCTTTCCCTGGAATGGAGGGATGGCGGACAAATGGAGGTGAGACTGGGGGAGGAAGGATTTTGGGTTGAGGTGTGACTTTTGCAATGAGATTTGGGGAGTCTATTGTAAAGATCGAAGGAAAAGGTCTATCGTGGATGCGTTTCGGAAATTCCAAAAGTAAGGCTAAACAAAAATTGAAAAAGCCGTCCATAGATGATAAAACCCGAGTTTGCCACTTTGAGAGGCAGAAATGGAGTCCTGATAGACTCCATTTCTATTGTAAATATGCGATTTATCCAGTATTTATAAGACTTACAGAATTTTGAGAAAATATACCTACATTTATGTCCTGCATGAAAATTTTGATTTCGGTTTTGATGTGTCTCAGCTCGGCTCGGTGGTATAGTTTAGCCGGCAGGCTGATTCCAAAGGCGTTCAGTATCGGCTTCAGATCAGGGTCATCCCCATCCATGAATCGGTACAGGTCTCCGGGAAGAGGGTCCACCTTCCATTTATTTAATGCGGTCTGGATTCTCCGGGCGTTCAGGCCGCTGCTCCAATACACACCAGGGTCTATGGCCACGCCGCCTCTGTACCGGATGCGTTTCTGTATAATCCGCATCATGATAAGGGCGATCATACAGATAAGAAGATGTGCGGTGACGTGTTCCAGGGTCTTTACAAATAGGCCGGGTCTCCAGATCGCTTTTCATGAGACGGAACTGGTTTTCGATCTGGGTAGGGCCATGATAAAAGCAAGGAGAACCTTGCAAAGTAGGGAAATTTTTTATTTGGTTTTATTTAGCAAGTGGCAAACTCGGATGGGAATAATCCCCAGCACCAATGTTGTCTACAGTTTGAGTCGCTTATATTACTAATTACATACAAATTTGAAATGATATACGCATTTAGCTATTGTGATTGTCTTAAGCGTATGCTATAATTCAAATATTATTTTGGTCTAAAAGTCTCTATGAAAATTTAAAAGATTATTTATTAACATATCAGCTGTTTGATTTTCCTATGCCATAAGGCTTTAGGAATATACTGTTGAATGCCATGCACGGGTTATACCTCAACATTTTGTTTTGCAGAGGAGAACATAATCTCCGGAAATTATAAATTGAAATTTATGTTGCGAAGAGTTTATGGGGTGGGAAAATGGAACAAATCGGGCGATTTGATAATTGTTTTTCATTAGGATGGTTTTGTGGAACAGCTTCTTCATTATCCCAATTAGGGCTTAGAAGTTTTTCCGGTCCTTTTGATTGGTATTTTTCAGATTTTAGTTCTGTTTTGAATCAAATAGACAAAGAGTTTACAGATTTCATGAAAAAAGAAAATCTTGAAGTTACTGATAACAACTTACTGGTATTTAAAGATACAAAATATAATTTTTATTGTAATCATGATATAAAGGAGAATTTTGAGATAGAGTATCTTAATATATATAATAAATATAGAAAGAGAGCAGATCGATTTCTTGAAAGCATAAAGAATCCTACCTGTTTTTTTCGTGCAGTTAGAACGGAAACAGAAGTTAAATATATTATCAAAAATGTTGATTACATTGAAGATATACTAAAAAGATACAATTCCGAGAATTCGATTGTCTATATATTATTACGCGATATGGATCCGCTCCCAAGTAATCTTAAGTGGTTTCGATTAACATCAAAAGAATATATCGGTAAAGTCTATGAAATGAGAAATATGTTTGGGCAATCAAAGGAATTATTGCAATTTTGTAAGACATTATTAAGTTTAGAGAAAATTAAATCAAACAAAAAATTTGATTTTCAAAAATATGGGCAAATGGCCGCTATAAATGAAGTGGATTATTATATATACAACGATATTGATGGCATTGATAAAAAAATATCAGCTGCATTTAATTTACAAAGTGATGGGTTGTTTTATATTGGGGGGGGGGGGAATATGGTATTCCACTATATCGCTATTTAATTAAAAGAAATATAAATATCAAAGCAATTATAGATAATAGGCCTATATATGAATTTCCCAACGACATATTTGTTATTTCTCCCGATGATGTTGAGCCAAATTCGAAAATATTTATTGCCGTATTAAATGAATTATCAAATTTTGAAATTAAAGAACAAATAAAGGACAAGGATTGTTGCTTTCTTACCTATAAAGAATTGATATATGGCGTTGAGTAAATTTTTGTTGTTTCATTATTTTTGGAGGGAACGGATATGAGCATCATAGTCAATATTTACTACACAGGGAAGGACGGGGCGGCTCGAAAGTTTGTGGAGGAGATGGAGAGCAGCGGGACTGCAGAGGCCATCCGCAGGGAGGATGGGAATCTTAAGTATGAATATTTTTTCCCTGCGGCGGACCCGGAGACCGTGCTTCTCATCGACAGCTGGAGAGACCAGGAGGCCATTGATGCCCACCACGCAACTCCTATGATGGACAAGATCACAGAGCTTCGATTGAAATACGACCTCCACATGAAGGTGGAGCGGTATCGGTCCGATGAGGGAGGGATACCGGAGTCAGATCATCAATTTATCAAAGAATAAGCCCGGTGGCGCGGAAGCTGACACCTAAGAGCACGAAATGTCAGGAACACCGGGCTGACTTCTGGTAGAATGAGGTCACAGAAAGGGAAGAAGAGGAGGAATGGCTGTGGAATGGGTCGCAGGGATTCAGAGAGCCATCGATTTTATAGAAGACCACTTGACAGGAGAGGTGGATTTCGAGGCTGTGGCCAGGGAGGCCTGTTCGTCATCGTTTCATTTTCAGAGGGTGTTTGGCATCATATGCGGATTTTCCCTGGGGGATTATATCCGGATGCGGCGGCTTTCTCTGGCGGCGTCGGACCTGATCCGCACGGATGACAAAGTCATAGATATCGCCATGAGATACGGCTATGATACCCCGGAGGGATTTACCCGGGCATTTTCCAGATTTCATGGGATTACGCCTACCGAGGCAAGGCGGGGAGGCAATGTGAGATCCTTTTCCAGACTTTCTGTAAAACTTATTTTAACAGGAGGCAGTGTGATGAACTACAGGATTGAAAAATTAGATGCGTTCCGGGTGATCTGCAGACGCAAGATGGTGGAAAAGCCTGGCAGCGAATGGGCAGCGGCGGAGATTCCCGAATTTTGGAATCAATGCGGGAAAGACGGTTCCATACAGAAAATCTGCAGTTATTTTCCCGTGCAGTCCAGGCTGAAGGGGCTTCTCGGCATATGCTTTTCGGCAGATACACAGGCAGAGAGGTTTCCTTACGGCATCGGGGTGGAGTATGACGGCAGACCGGTGGCCCAGGACGGGCTGGAGATCGTGGAGATCCCGGCACATACCTATGCGGTATTTGTGTGTAAGGGAGCGATGCCGGAGGCTTTTACCAGGACCTATCAGCAGATTGTCACCGAGTTCTTCCCTCAAAACAGCAGATATGAGTATGAACAGGGGATTGAACTGGAAGTGTATCCGTCGGATCAGGTCAGCGACCCGGACTACACCTGTGAGATATGGGTGGCAGTAAAAGAAAAATAGGGGTTAGACCAGGGTACTGAGCCGGGATAGACGGAGCAAAAGCAGTACGGAGCGGCGCTGGAAGTCAAGGGGATCGCCCCGGAGCGCATCCGGAAGTACGGGTTTGGATTTGAAGGAAAATATGTTTTGATTCGATCGGAAAAATGAAAAAAGAAAGGCGCATGGACTTGTATTTGCGCCTTTCTTTTTATATAATGGTGATACTAAGGTCAAAAGGTCTAAAATCTGAGAAAGGTTTGCTTGCAGGAGGGGTTTTAAGCCTGGGACCCACAGTATTACGACGAGGGAGATAACACAAACCATTATGCTGAAATTTATTCTTGTAGCGTCCATAGTCATTCTGTTTTTAATCTTCAGTATCCCCATTCTCATAGCGGAGAAGTATATCGGCAGGCGCCACCCCGAGAAGAGGAGCAGACAGAGTCTGGCCATCGTACGGACGGTATTTCGGTTTATTCTGAAGGTGGTGGGAATCCGCGTCACAGTCAAGGGCATGGAGAACATCCCAAAGGACACACCGGTACTGTATGTGGGCAACCACAGGAGCTATTTTGATATTCTGGTGGGATACACGACAGTGCCCACTCCGCTGGGATTTATGGCCAAGAAGGAGATGGAGCGGATCCCTCTTCTGTCCAATTGGATGAGAAATGTAAACTGTCTGTTTCTGGACCGAGAGAACATAAGGGAGGGATTGAAAGCCATCCTGGATGGGGTGGATAAGGTGAAGAACGGCGTCTCCATCTGGATCTTTCCCGAGGGCACCAGAAACGACGCCGAAGACTACTTAGAGCTTATGCCCTTTAAAGAGGGAAGCTTAAAGATCGCCGAGAAGACCGGGTGTCCGGTGGTACCGGTGGCCATCACCGGCACGGCGGAGGCGTTCGAGAGCCATTATCCCAGGATCAAGTCTTCCCAGGTTACCATCGAGTTTGGGAAGCCTTTTATTATAAAGGGGCTGGAGCCTCAGAAGAAAAAATTTGCGGGGGCCCACACCAGGGAAGTGATTCTTGATATGCTGATGAAAGAAAAGAAGCAAAGAGAGGGAAACTAGATGGATTTACTGGAGATCAGAGAGCGGCTGGACGTGATCGACAAGGACTTTGTCCGGCTGTTTGAAGAGCGGATGAAGCTGATCGAGGAGGTGGCCGAGTTTAAGATCAGAACGGGAAAACAGGTGCTGGACCGGGAGAGGGAGCAGGTGAAGATCACCTCTGTTCAGAATCTGGCCCATGGAGAGTTTAATGTACAGGCGGTGGGGGAGCTGTTTGTCCAGCTGATGACCATCAGCCGTCGGTTTCAGTACCGGATGCTTGAGGGACACGGACAGAAGGCGGATCTTGGATTTACACAGACAGAGTGTCTTCCCATGAGAGACGTGCGGGTGGTGTACCAGGGAGTGGAGGGAGCCTACAGCCACGAGGCCACTCTGGCCTATTTCGGAGAAGCGGCAGATGCGTATCATGTGCGGACATGGGAGGATGCCATGGCGGCGGTGGAGACGGGGGAGGCGGACTACGGGGTGATCCCTATCGAGAATTCCTCAGCAGGGGCTGTCAGCGACAATTACGACCTTCTCATCCGCCATGACAATGTGATTGTGGCCGAGATCTGTATCCCGGTAAACCATGTGCTCTGGGGGATCCCCGGGGCGGTGCTCGGGGATATCCGGTCCGTGTACTCCCATCCCCAGGCCCTGATGCAGTCCGGAGAGTATCTCAACGCCCGTCCTCAGTGGAGACAGATCAGTGTGGAGAACACGGCGGTAGCGGCCAAGAAGGTCATAGAAGATCAGGATAAGAGCCAGGCGGCGGTGGCGAGCCGGGCAGCGGGAAAGCTGTACGGGCTGACGGCCCTGGCGGAAGGAATCAATCACAACAAGAACAATACCACCCGGTTCCTGATTCTGGCCAAAGATCACGTCTACCGCCGGGATGCCCAGAAGATAAGCTTATGCTTTGAGCTTCCTCATAAAAGCGGAACCCTGTACAATATCCTGGGGAATTTTATCTATAACGGAGTCAATATGCGGATGATCGAGTCCAGGCCTATCCCGGGCAGGACCTGGGAGTACCGCTTCTTTGTGGATATCGAGGGCAATCTAAGCGAGCCCTCCATCCAAAACGCCGTCAAGGGTGTGGCGGAGGAGGCGGCAAACGTGAGAATCCTGGGCAATTACTGACAGACGGAGATGAGAGTATGAACACAATACCATTGATAATCTATCGAAATTTTAAATATCAGCAGCTGTTTGACGACATGTCTCAGCTGCTTGCAGGCACCAGGGAGGGGGCCGACATCCCGGACTCCTATGTCCTGGCCAATCAGCTGATCGAGCTGGCGGCCCAGTACGGGTTTGAGGGCAATCTGTGGCACTGTTTTCTGGCCCTGTGTCTTGCCAATCACGAGAATGCCTACAGCGTCTCCTGCGAGATCCGTGGAGACCAGGGGGGCACTCTGTCGAAGCTGGCCAGACAGGATTTCGAGGTGATAAGACAGCTGTATCAGAAAGACATCCGGATTCTGGACAAGATGACGGCAGGCAGTTCGGTCTGGTCGGAGCTTGCGTGTTTCAGACCTGCGGACAATACCAGCCGGATCTTCAACCGCAGGATCCGGGACCGGATCATCGAGCTGTCGCAGACTCTGGCCGCGGCGGAGGATACCGACGGGTTCGCCGCGGGAGTGACGGAGTTTTACCGGGAATTCGGTGTGGGGAAATTCGGTCTCAACAAGGCCTTCCGCATCGTGGATGAGCGCCACCATGCCGCCATCGAGCCAGTGATCAATGTGGAGCATGTCTATTTCCGGGATATCATCGGATATGAGCTTCAGAAGAAAAAACTGATCGAGAACACCGAGAGCTTTCTAAAGGGCAAGGCGGCCAACAATGTGCTTCTGTTCGGCGATGCGGGAACCGGCAAGTCCTCCAGCATCAAGGCGGTGCTCAACGAATATTACGACCGGGGTCTGAGGATTATCGAGGTGTACAAGCACCAGTTTCACGCGCTCTCCTCCATCCTGGAGCAGATCCAGGACCGGAACTACAAATTTATCATCTACATGGATGACCTGTCATTTGAGGAGAGCGAGCTGGAATATAAATACTTAAAGGCCATCATCGAGGGCGGTTTGGGGAGAAGGCCCAAGAATGCCCTGATCTATGCCACATCCAACCGCCGCCATCTGATCCGGGAAAAGTTCAGCGACAAGCGGGAGCTGGATGACGAGCTTCATGTCAACGACACGGTCCAGGAGAAGCTGTCCCTGGTGGCCAGGTTCGGAGTGACCGTCTACTTCGGGTCTCCGGACAAGAAGGAATTCCAGAACATCGTCCGGGTGCTGGCGGAGAAGAACGACATCCGGATGCCCCTTGAAGAGCTCTATCAGGAGGCGAATAAATGGGAGCTGTACCACGGAGGGCTGTCGGGGAGAACAGCGGCGCAGTTCATCACACACCTGCAGGGGATGCAGGATGGGGAAGGGGGAGTTTAACTATGGCGGCACAACTGTTTGCGGCCATTGACGTAGGATCCTTTAAGCTGGAGCTGGGAATCTACGAGATCACGGCGAAGAACGGCCTGCGGCAGGTGGAACACCTGCGTCATGTCATCGCCCTGGGCAAGAACACCTACAGTACGGGGAAGATCAGCTATGAGCTGGTGGACGAGATGTGCAGGATCCTGGAGGATTTCGCCGGTGTCATGAAAAGCTATCAGGTCAGCGACTACCGGGCCTACGCCACTACGGCCATGAGGGTGGCCAGGAATAACCAGATCATCCTGGAGCAGATCCGGGTGAGGACAGGGATCTCGGTTCGGGTCTTAAGCAACTCGGAACAGAGGTTTCTCACCTACAAGGCAGTGGCCATGAAAGAGGCCGAGTTCCAGAAGATCATTCAGAAGGGAACAGCCATCGTGGATGTCAGCTTCGGCAGCATGCAGATATCCCTCTTTGACAAGGACAGTTTGGTGTCCACCCGGAATCTGCCTTTGGGTGTCATGCGGATCGGGGGGATCCTGTCCAGAATTCCGGCGGACAGCTGGCTGCAGAGACCAATTATCGAGGAGATCGTGGACAAGGAGCTGGGGACCTACAAGAAGATGTACCTGAGAGACCGGGATATGAAGAATCGGGGCATCAAGAATCTGATTGCCATCGGGGAGCTGATCCTGTATCTTGCCAGAGACGAGGTGGACCACGGCATGACGGACCGCATCGCGGCGTCGGATTTCCTGGCCTATGCGGACCGGCTGTGCAGCATGCCTTTGGACGAGATCGAAGAGCGGTTCGGTGTCAATGCAGGCTATGCCTCCCTCCTTATGCCGGCTGCCGTCATATTCTGCAAGGTGGTGGAGATGACAGGGGCGGAGATGATCTGGATCCCGGGGATCCGCATGTGCGACGGCATCGCCGCCGAGTATGCCCAAAATATCAAAAAGCTGAATCTGGGCCACAACTTTGATGAAGATATCCTTACCACGACCCGTAACATGGCCAAGCGGTACCGTTGCGGGGGAAGCCATGCTCAGTGTGTGGAAAAACTGGCGCTGCAGATGTTTGACGTGATGAGAAAGTACCACGGCCTCAGCGACAGAGACCGGCTGCTCTTACAGATCGCGGCCATCCTTCACGGCTGCGGCAAGTTTATCAGCACCAAAAACGTGAGCTTAAGTGCCTACAACATCATCATGGCCACAGAGATCATCGGTCTCTCTCACAAGGAGAGGGAACTGGTAGCCGGAGTCATCCGCAGCCATGGGGAAGAATTCGACTATGTGGACGAGGACACCAGAGTCGCCAAGCTGACGGCCCTTCTGCGCCTGGCCAACGGCCTGGACAAAAGCCACAAACAGAAGACTGCGGAGTCCAGGATGTCGGTGAAGAACGGGGAGCTGGTCATCTCCGCGTCATGGGACGGGGACATCAGTTTAGAGCTTTTGTCCGTCAGCCTGAGTGCGGACTTCTTTGAAGAAATTTTCGGCATCAGGCCGGTGTTAAAAAAGAAGAGGAGGGGTTGAGTGATGGCAGAGTTTGACTCAAGCTATACAAATTTTGAAAATTATGTAAACCGTGAACTGAGCTGGCTGGAATTTGACCACCGGATTCTGGAGGAGGCCAGGGACAAGACTCTTCCCCTCTTTGAGAGGCTGAAATTCTTAAGCATCACGGCCTCCAACCTGGATGAATTTTTCATGGTTCGGGTGGCTTCCCTGAAAGACCAGGTTCACGCCAAGTATTCCAAGCCGGATCTGGCAGGTTTAAAGCCGGAGGAGCAGCTGGAGAAGATTGAGGAGAAGACCCACGAGTTAGTGGCGCTCCAGTACTCCACCTATAACCGTTCCCTCCTGCCTGCTCTGCGCCAGAACGGCCTTCGGATCATCTCCCGGCATGAGGATCTGACAAAGGAGGAGGGAGAGTATGTGGACCAATATTTCCGGGACAACGTATATCCGGTGCTGACCCCCATGGCAGTGGACTCATCCAGGCCCTTTCCCCTGATCTACAACAAATCCCTGAACATCGCGGCACTGGTGAAGGAGAGGGAGAAGAATGATCAGATCGATTTCGCCATGGTGCAGGTGCCCAGCGTCCTCCCAAGGATCGTGGAGATCCCGGCAGAGGAAGAGCGGGTGGTGATCCTTTTGGAGGAGGTCATCGAGAGGAACATGGCAGCCCTGTTTGTCCGCCACGAGATCCTGGCGGCTCATCCCTTCCGCATCATGAGAAACGCAGACCTGTCTATCGATGAGGATGAGGCGGAGGACCTGCTCAAGGAGATCGAGAAACAGTTAAAGAAGCGCAGATGGGGCGAGGCCATCCGTCTGGAGATCGATGAGAGTGTGGATAAGCGGCTGCTGAAACGGTTAAAAAAAGAGCTGGATCTTCACTCCGGGGATATCTTCGCCATCAACGGCCCCCTGGATCTGACATTTTTGATGAAGATGTACGGGCTGGATGGATTTAATCATCTAAAAACTCCCGGATATGTGCCTCAGCCCAACCCGGCCTTTATGAACGACGACGACATTTTTGCCAATATCCGCAGGGGAGATATCCTCCTTCACCACCCCTATGAGTCCTTTGACCCGGTGGTGAATTTCGTGAAGACTGCCGCCAAGGATCCTCAGGTTCTGGCCATCAAGCAGACCCTGTACCGGGTCAGCGGCAACTCTCCCATCATAGCGGCCCTGGCGGAGGCGGCTGACCGGGGCAAGCAGGTGTTTGTGCTGGTGGAGCTGAAAGCCCGCTTCGATGAGGAGAACAACATCAACTGGGCCAAGACTCTGGAGAAGGCAGGCTGTCATGTGATCTACGGTCTGCTGGGATTGAAGACCCACTCCAAGATCACCCTGGTGGTGAGGCGGGAGGAGGACGGCATCCGCCGCTACGTTCATCTGGGCACAGGCAATTACAACGATTCCACGGCGAAGCTGTACACGGACTGCGGGATCCTCACCTGTCACCCACAGATCGGGGAGGATGCCACGGCGGTGTTCAACATGATGTCCGGCTATTCGGAGCCGCTTCACTGGAATCAGCTGTCTGTGGCGCCCATCTGGCTGAGGAAGCGATTCCTTCGTATGATCGGAAGAGAGACGGAGAACGCCAGGGCAGGGAAGAGCGCCAGGATCATCGCCAAGGTCAATTCTCTGTGCGACCGGGACATCATCGCGGCCCTCTATGAGGCCTCCTGCGCCGGGGTGAAGATCGACCTGATCGTCCGTGGCATCTGCTGTCTTCGGGCCGGTGTGCCGAATTTGAGCGAAAACATCGCGGTCCGGTCCATCGTAGGCAATTTCCTGGAGCACATAAGGATTTTCTATTTTGAGAACGACGAGTCCCCGGAGCTGTACATGGCCAGCGCCGACTGGATGCCCAGGAACTTAGACCGCCGGGTGGAGATTATGTTCCCGATTCTGGACGAAGCCCTGAAGGAGAAAGCCATCCACATTCTGAAGGTGCAGCTGGCAGACAACCTAAAGGCCCATGTGCTGCAGCCGGATGGAAGTTATGTGAAGCCAGATCGGAGAGGCAAGACACCGGTCTGCGCTCAGGATACCTTCTGTGAGGAGGCTGTGGCAGCCGTGAAGAGGCAGCAGGAGTCGGAAGAGCCGGAGAATAAAAGGGTCTTTGTCCCGGTGGAGAGAGAAGAATAAACGAATGTACGATCTTCAAAAAACAGGAGCTGTTGCAAAAGCAGAGGAATAGTCTGCCGGAGCAATGGTTCCGTTTTTATGCCTAAAAACAGAAAAGCAGACTTCGAAGAACCTGCCGTTCGTGGTATATGTTAAAGAGTCTGATATATATTGGAAAGAATCCTTACCTGCGGACGGGAAAAGGGTTTCGGAACCCTGGTGAAAGATTTTGGCACATAGATATTGACATAAATCTGCAGAGATTTTGACAGAGATTCCCTCCCATTTTTTTAATGAAAAAGTAAGGCAAAGTCCTGCCATTTGTGTTATACTATACCCACCTGAAGAGACAAGAACGGATATTGAGGAGGAAAAATCATGTCACAGATCAGTATTCTGGTAGTGGACGACGAGAAAGAGATCGCGGACCTGGTGGAGATCTATCTGGTCAGCGACGGATATAGAGTATTTAAGGCGGATAACGCCAAAGACGGCCTGGAGATCCTGGAGAAGGAGGAGGTCCATCTGGTGCTTTTAGACATCATGATGCCCGGGATGGACGGACTGGAGATGTGTAAGAAGATTCGGGAGACCAACAACATTCCCATCATCATGCTCAGTGCCAGATCCGCGGACTTGGATAAGATCCTGGGTCTGGGGACAGGTGCTGATGACTATGTGGTAAAGCCCTTTAACCCTCTGGAGCTGACCGCCAGAGTCAAGTCCCAGCTGCGCCGCTACACCCAGTTAAATCCCAACAGCGGGGCAAGGGAAGGGGACAAGAACGAGATCTCCATCAAAGGCCTGGTGATCAACAAGGATAACCACAAGGTGACGGTCTATGGGGAGGAGATCAAGCTGACACCCATCGAGTTCGACATCCTCTACCTGCTGGCGTCCAACCCGGGGAAGGTGTTCAGCACCGACGAGATCTTCGAGAAGGTGTGGAACGAAAAGGTCTATGAGGCCAACAACACGGTTATGGTACATATCCGGCGCCTCAGAGGAAAGATGAAAGAGGACACCAGACAAAACAAGATTATCACCACAGTGTGGGGGGTAGGATACAAAATTGAAAAATGATATGAGCCGCAGGTTTCATACGAGAGTGATCACCAATATCATCTTCAGCACCATCTTTGCGTGCCTGGTGGATTTATTTTTGGTGACCAATCTGTCCATGCTGGGGGAGTATGCGGTGAGGCAGGGCCGGGAGGATTCGCTGTCCGCCGTGTTCTACCAGCCGGATTCCATCGTGGTGATCCTGTATGTCCTGGCAGGGATCGCCACCTTTTCCCTGTCTTTTCTGCTGCTGCAAAGGAACTCCATGAACTACATCACCAGGCTCTCCACAGCTATCCGAAACATCTCCGAGGGAGACTTGAACACCATGGTGGAGGTGGAGGGGGACGACGAGTTTTCCGCCATGGCGGCTAATCTCAATAAGATGGTGGAGGACATCCGGGAGCTGATGGACAAGGAGCGGGAGTCGGAGAGGACCAAGAACGAGCTGATCACCAACGTGGCCCACGACTTGAGGACTCCCCTGACTTCCATCATCGGTTACTTAGAGCTTCTGTCCGGCCCTACCAAGCTGACGCCGGAGATGGAGAAAAAGTACATCAACATCACCTACACCAAGGCCAAGCGCCTGGAGAAGCTGATCGAGGACCTGTTCGGATTTACCAAGCTCAACTACGGGAAGGTGTCCATGAAGATCACCAAGGTGGACATCGTCAAGCTCTTAAGCCAGCTTCTGGAGGAGTTTTACCCCAACTTTATGGACAAGGACTTAGCCTATGAGCTGCAGAGCAACGTGCCGGCCAAGATCATCACCGCCGACGGCAATCTCCTGGCCAGGCTGTTTGACAATCTGATCAACAATGCCATCAAATACGGCGCCGAGGGAAAGCGGATCGTAGTGAAAATCCATGCCGCGGATACGATCGTGACCGTGTCAGTAACCAATTACGGGTATGTGATACCGGGGGATGAACTTCCCCTTCTGTTTGAGAAATTTTACCGTGTGGAACAGTCCCGGTCCACCAACACCGGGGGAACCGGCTTAGGACTGGCCATCGCCAAGAATATTGTGGATATGCACGGGGGAACCATAGGAGTGACCAGTGATTTAAACGGAACCGTGTTCACTGTCAGACTTCAGGTTGATTTTGACATCAACAGAGAAAATTTCGGAAAACTGGGGGAACGACATGAATATTAACAAGAGATATCTGACAGGGCCGCTGGTGTTTTTGCTGGCCCTTTTGGCCGTGTCTACGGCGTGGGGAGCCTCGGGCCAGACGGACAAAAAAGAGGATCAGGCGATCGAGATGGACGTGACGTACGGGTACGGCAATACGGCCAAAGGCGGCAGGTATGTGCCTGTAGATGTGGTCCTCACCAACAGGGAGGAGACCGACTTTACAGGAACCTTGCAGGTGCTGGTCATGGAGTCTGATTATGAGACATACCGATATGACTATCCTGTCTCCATCGGCCCGTGGGAGAGCCGGGAAAGCCACCTTTACATTCCCATGGGGACCCGCTCGGACCAGTTGTTTGTGACAGTGAAAGACTGGACAGGGGAGGAGGCGGCACGCAGGCGTCTGAAGCTGAACTTCAGCCTGGATGTGCCGGAGCTGTTTGTGGGGATCTTAAGTGACACTCCGGATGTGCTGAACCCAGGCTGGAACGGGGTGGGGGTGAATCATGGGATGCTCAAGACCAGGACGGTCACCTTCGACACGGAGAGCTTTCCCGATGACCGCCTTGGACTTGACATGATCGACGTGATGCTGATCACCGATTACCGGATCCGGGACTTGTCGGAGGAGCAGAGTCAGGTTTTGATCCAGTGGGTCCGGGGCGGCGGGACCATGATTCTGGGCACCGGTCTGAGGGTGGATGACACCTTGGGCCGTTTTGCACCGGAGCTTTTGGAGGAGATGTACGAAGCCCCCAAGATGCAGACGATCGATATGGGAGCGGCCTATTCCCAGGAGAGACCGGGAGATGGGGTGCTCTCGGTTCCGTGTGTGGAATTTTCCCTGACAGGAGGCAATGTGATTCTGGCAGACGAGTCTCAGACTCTGCTGGCCGCGGTGACTTACCGAAGAGGAATCGTCGCCGTCTCGGCCTACGATTTCGTGGATATCGCCGAGTTTTGTCAGCACAACCCATCCTACTTAGATGAACTTTTGACCGGAGTGCTGGGGGAGCGGAAGATCAACTCCCTGGCCGAATCGGTCTACAGCGGGAATTCCGGCCAGTACTGGGCGGTCAGGGACATGATCAACACCGGAGACGTGAAGCGCCTTCCGGATCTTGGTCTGTATACCCTGGAGATCGTGATCTACGTATTTTTGGCAGGAATCGGCATCTATGTGTATCTGAAGCAGAGGGATCTGACCGGATATTATCGGTCCGGAGTGACTGCCCTGTCGGTGGTCTTTACCATGATCATCTGGCTCATGGGCAGCAGGACCCGGTTTTCGGATGCCTTCTTCACCTACGCCCGGTTTCTGGAGGTCACAGGGGACACGGTCAGCGATACCACCTACATGAATGTGAGAGCCCCCTACAACAGACCTTATGAGGTGCATCTGGCCGGGGATTACTCCGTGAAGCCTGTGACCCAGAATTATTACGGGACAGGCACATCGGGTGCAGCGCCCAGGTTTACGGGGGCTGAAGATTACCATGTAAAGATCGGGTACAGCCAGGACAAGATCCAGGTGTCCTTCCAGCATGTCCCTGCCTTTGAACCCAAATATTTCCAGTTGGATAAGGAGGAACCTAACCGGGAGGAGATCGGTTTCCGGGGGGATATCGAGATCGGCCCGGCAGGCTATAAAGGAACCATCACCAACCATTTTAAAGAGACCCTGGAAAACTGTGTGGTACTTCTCTACGGAAAGCTGATCTACCTGGGAGATATGGCCCCGGGGGAGACCAGGAACTTGGAGGGGCTGGAGGTACTGGGGTATCCCCTAAACCACCCCTATGAAGTGGGATCCTATCTGTCAGGGCAGAGTAAGTTTAAACGGGCGGATATCAACGACGACGCTTACCTGGAGGCGGTGAGAAAGACCAATCTGTTCGTGTTTTATCTGGAGAATTTCATGCCGTATTCCCCCAACGCCAAGGTGGTGGGCATCTGCAGCCAGGCGGATGAGGACAAAGAGCGCCTGGTGAAGTCAAAGGAGGCGGAGGGAAGCACGGTGGCTGCGTCGGATATCAGCGTCTACTCCAGCGAGGACGAAGTGATCTACCGCTCCGGCCTGATCCGGATGCCGGTGGTGCTGGGGGGAAGCTATGACTCGGACAATAACACACTCTACGGGGCAGACCCGGTGACCTTAGAATACTCCTTAGGCAATGATGTGCGCATCGAGAGGCTGGTATTTCAGGAGGTGTCCGATGTGTTTGTGTCGGGGAAAAACAGCAGTGATCTCAGCCGCTTTGAGGGAAACATCTATTTCTATAACCACAACACGGGCAAATATGATCTGATGGACTCTATGAAACAGACCTATGAGTCCTATGAGCTGGCCTCCTACCTGTCTCCCGGCAACACCATCACCGTGAAATATGTGTACGAAAATATGACAGACTATAACTGGAATGTGGTACTTCCTATGCCGAATATCGTGGGGAGGGAATACTGATGCTGAAGATAGAAGGACTGAAAAAGCTGTATGGGCGGACGGCTGCCTTAGACGGGCTGACCATGCATGTGAAGGAGGGGGCTCTCTACGGGTTTGTGGGACCCAACGGGGCGGGCAAGACCACCACGATCAAGATCCTCACCGGTCTTCTCCTTCCCGACGGCGGGACGGTGACAGTGGATGGCAGAGACGCCCAGAAAGAGCCCGGGAAGGTGATGGAGAAGATCGGCTATATCCCGGATTTTTTCGGTGTCTACGACAATCTGCGGGTATCGGAATATATGGAGCTGTTTGCGGCATGCTATGGCCTGTACGGTCTCAATGCCAGAAAGAGGGCCATGGAGCTTTTAGAACAGGCCGGCCTTGGGGAGAAAGAGGACTACTATGTGGACGGTTTGTCCCGAGGCATGAAGCAGAGGCTGTGTTTGGCCAGGGCGCTGATCCATGACCCGGCTATCCTGATCATGGATGAGCCTACGGCAGGCTTGGACCCCAGGACCAGATATGAGTTTAAAGAGATTCTGAGAGAGCTGAAAGAACAGGGCAAGACGGTGATAATCAGCTCTCATATCCTGTCGGAGCTGTCGGAGATCTGTACGGATATCGGCATCGTGGAACAGGGCAAGATGGTTTTAGAGGGCTCCATGGACCAAATCTTAAGCCAGATCAATGTGAGGAGTCCTCTGATGATCTCGATCTACGAAAACAGAGAGAAAGCCCTGGGTATCCTTAAAAGCCACCCTCTGGTGGAGACGATCACCATACGCCACAACGATATCATGGTGGGCTTTGGCGGAGACCGGGATCAGGAGGCAGAGCTCCTCAGACGGCTGATCGACGAAGGTGTGATGATCTGCGGTTTTATGAGGGAGAGGGGCAACCTGGAGGCGGTGTTCATGCAGATCACCAATCATGACGAGGGGAGGGTGCTGCTCCATGAAAATTAATCCGGTATACAGGCAGGAGACCAGAATCAGTGCCAGATCCTATCGGCTTCCGCTGATTATTTTGCTGTGCAACAGTGTGCTGGCGCTGGTTGCGCTTTTAGATATGTATTCTATGATTAACCGGGTGAAGACCACGGCGGAGATCCAGTATTCCAGCTTCCTGAGTCTCTATGTCTTCGTGGCCTCCATCGAGTTTATCATGCTGCTTCTCATTGTGCCGGCGCTCACGTCCGGCAGCATCAGCGGGGAGAGGGAGAGGCAGACCCTCAATCTCCTACTTACCACCCGCATGACTCCGGCGGACATCGTGGTGGGGAAGCTTCTGGCAAGTCTCTCCACCGTGTTTTTGCTGATCGTGTCCAGCTTTCCCATCCTGGCGCTGGTGTTTATCTACGGCGGGGTGACGGCAGCGGACATGGGGGTAGTGCTTTTGTGCTTTTCTTCCACGGCACTGCTGGCCGGATGTGTGGGGATCTGCTGTTCCTCCGTCTTTAAGCGGTCAGCCATCGCCACCGCCTCCAGCTATTGTGTCATGGCAGTGCTGGTCTTTGGAACCATGGCGCTGTTTCAATTCGCCGCCTCTCTGCGAGGAGGGGCGGCAGAGACGCCGGACGGCACCATATGGCTTCTTCTCCTGAACCCGGCGGTCTCATTTGCCGCAGCCATCAAGAACCAGATGGGAAGTCTGCCCAGAATTCCCCTGCTTGACACATGGGCAGGTAATTCGGCTCAGGGCATGACAGCAGGTCAATGGCTGGGACTTGGCATAGGGGCTCAGCTGGCGGCGTCAGGTCTTTGCCTGTGGATTGCCGTCTGTCAGGTAAACCCCAGGAGGAAAAAGAGATGGATCAGCTGAGTGTGATCGTGGAGACAGGGAAACTGGCAGTGGGCGTGCTTCTTCTTTTGGGCGGCGCCTATACCTGGTATCGAGTGAGAAAGCAGGTCCGACTGGTGTCCAAGGCCATCTTCGGCACTCCCTCCCTGAAGGAGGGGCTGGAACGGCAGGCGGATATCCTGGCAGAGACTCCCAAATCCGTGTCAGGCATGACCAGGCTGTGCCTCCCCCAGATCGAGTCGGATTTCCCCGAATTTCACTGGGCCCAGTGGAAGCAGCGGTGCGAGAACCTTCTGAAGTCCTACCTGGCTGCACTGGAGCGGCAGGATCTCTCCCTTCTCTTAGAGGCGTCGGAGGAGCTGAAAAGGCAGACAGCCCACGAGATCGACGACCAGAACCGGCGGGGTGTCAGGGAGTGCTATCGGCAGGTAAAGGTGCATCAGACGGAGATCTCCAGATATCAGAAGGAGGCGGGGCTGTGTGTGATCAAACTGCAGTCCGCTGTGGAATATTATTATGAGGAGAAGGTGGCGGCAGGCCGGGAGGCCTCTGGCAGAGAAAACGGCCGAAAGCGGAAGAAAAAAGAGGCAGAGCCTCAGGGATCTGTGAGGCAGCAGCACCGGTACAACATGGAGCTGGTGTATATTCAGGATATCTCCAAGGTGGGGGATTATGCTACGGTTCTGGGAGCCACATGTCCCAACTGCGGCGCTCCCATCACCAGACTGGGGAGCAAATTCTGTGAATATTGCGGCACAGGGGTGATCCCCATCGACATACGTGTCTGGAAACTTCACCGGATTGAGAGAGAATAGGTATTGCTTTTGCGTCCGGGTGACAGTATACTCAAAGTAATAGATGTTTAGTACAGGAGGAGTTTACATATGGGAATTTTGAAAGCAGCGGCAATGGCCTTAGGCGGTTCTCTGGCAGATCAGTGGCTGGAAGTCATCGAGGCAGGGGAGATGAGCGATCAGACCGTCTTTACAGGCGGAGTGCGGATCCGGAAGGGTTCCAACACCAAGGGGACGGCGGACACGGTGTCCAACGGTTCCGTGATTCATGTCTATCCCAACCAGTTTATGATGCTGGTGGACGGAGGCAAAGTGGTGGACTACACGGCGGAGGAGGGATACTACACGGTCAACAATTCCTCCCTCCCCTCCCTGTTCAACGGTCAGTTCGGCGACACCCTCAAGGAGTCGTTTCAGCGTATCAAATACGGGGGGAGTACGCCTACTCTGCAGAAGGTGTTCTTTGTCAACCTTCAGGAGATCAAGGGAATCAAATTCGGCACGCGGAATCCGATCAACTATTTTGACCAGTTTTATAATGCGGAGCTGTTTTTGCGGGCCCATGGTACCTATTCCGTCAAGGTGACGGATCCGCTGAAATTTTACGCGGAGGTGATCCCGAAGAATAAAGAGAAGGTGGACATCCAGAGCATCAACGAGCAGTATCTGAGCGAGTTTTTGGAAGCTCTCCAGTCCTCCATCAACCAGATGTCCGCCGACGGGATCCGCATCTCCTACGTATCCTCCAAGGGCAGGGAGCTGGGCAAATACATGTCCGACACCCTGGATGAAGACTGGAAGCAGATGCGGGGCATGGAGATCCAGTCTGTGGGAATCGCCAGCATCTCCTATGATGAAGAGTCCCAGAAGCTGATCAACATGCGCAATCAGGGCGCCATGCTCAGCGATCCCTCTATCCGGGAAGGCTATGTGCAGGGAGCGGTGGCCAGAGGGATGGAGGCAGCGGGTTCCAACGCCAACGGCGCTATGGCCGGATTTATGGGTATGGGAGTGGGCATGAACACCGGAGGCGGGTTTATGGCCGGAGCTTCCAACATGAATTTACAGCAGATGCAGATGAATCAGGGCATGGGATACGGCCAGCAGCCGGTTCCTGGTTATCAGCCTCAGAGCGGCGGGGCAGGTTATGGCCAGCAGGCGGCAGCGCCGGGATACGGTCAGCAGCCAGGTTCAAACCAGCAGCCGTCTGTGACCGGAGCAGGGGGCGGGACGGGAGAGTGGACCTGTGGCTGCGGTACGGTGAACACAGGTAAATTCTGCAGCGAGTGCGGCAGTCCCAGACCGGCCCCAGGTCCCTGGACCTGCAGTTGCGGCACGGTGAATACAGGCAAATTCTGCAGTGAGTGCGGAAAGCCCAGGCAGTAGGGATACACCGGCGGTGCGGGGGTATTCAGGCCGGATATCACAGAGACGGCTTAAGCCCCCCGCGCCGTCGGGGGACAGGAGACGATCATGGCAGTATTGAGTATAAAGTGCCCCAATTGCGGCGGCGGTCTTCAGTTTGACCCTGCCGCGCAGGACTACCGATGTGAGTATTGCCTCTCCAGATTTTCCCAGGAGGAGCTGGAGAGGCTGGCCCCCGACACGGAGTCGGATGGCGGGGACGGGACCCATCCGGCGCCGGGAGGAGAGGACGGGGCGGGGACGGACACCCCGGAGGAGAACGGGCAGGCCGTGGTGTACACCTGCCCCAGCTGCGGGGCGGAGATCGTCACCGACGATACCACGGCGGCATCGTTCTGTTTTTACTGCCACAATCCGGTGATCTTACAAGGGAGGCTTGAGGGCAGATATCACCCGGACTATGTGATTCCATTTGCCATCGACAGGCAGAGGGCCACGGAGATCTTTATGGGGTGGCTGAGGAAAAAGCGGTATGTGCCGTCGGATTTCGCCGGCCCGGAGCAGATCGAGAAGATGACGGGAGTGTATTTCCCCTATTGGCTGTACAGCTGTAAGGTGGACGGCAGTCTGGCGGCGGAAGGCATCCGGATCAAGATGTGGCAGACCGGCGATATCCAGTACACGGAGACCCAGAAGTTTGATGTGTCCAGGAAGGGTACCATGGGCATCGACCATGTGACCCGCAACGCATTAAAAAAGGCGGATAGACGGCTGGCAGAGGGGGTCATGCCCTTTGAGACAAAAGACATAAAGCCCTTTTCCATGGGATACCTGACCGGTTTTTTTGCCGAGAAGAGGGATATGGAACAGGAAGTGTTCTCCTTAGAGGTGGAGAAGGAGGTTCGGGATTTTGCGGCGGCCAGCTTAAAGGGAAGCGTGGGAGATTACAACAGCCTCAACGTGAGGAGCCAGAACACCGCGGTGCGGGAACCGAAATGGGAGTATGCCCTGCTTCCGGTGTGGACGCTGACCTATAAAGAGAGAAAGACAGGAAAGATCTACTATTTTGCCTGTAACGGGCAGAGCGGAAAGGTGTGCGGCCAGCTTCCGGTGGATTCGAGAAAGCTGTGGATTCTGTTTGCCCAGATCTTTTTGCCGCTTCTGGCGATCCTCCTGGCAGCGGGGTATTTTCTATGAAGAGAAAGGGAAGATTATGGCTTATATGTATCCTGGCGGTTACGGCAGTCTTAGGCCTGCCGTGCTTTGTGTGGGCTAAGGGGCAGGATAAGCCGGACGGACAGACCCGGATCTACGATATGGCCCGGCTTTTTGGGGAGGAGAAAAGGGGACAGTTTCAGGATCAGATCGAGGGGTATCAGGAACAATACCATATGGATATCGTGGTGGTGACCACGGCGGATACCGGATGGAAGGATACCACGGAATATGCGGACGATTTTTATGACAAGGGAGGTTTCGCCGAGGACGGTATCCTGTTTCTCATCGATATGGACAATCGGGAACTGACGTGTTCCACGAGAGGAAAGGCCATCCGGATCTTTACGGACAGCAGGATCGAGACCATATTGGACGGAGTCTACGAGGGTGCTGCAGATGGTGACTATGAGGCCTGTGTGGAGTCTTTTTTATCGGATGTGGAGCGGTTCGCCAAGGCCGGGATCACCGGCGGCCAGTACAACTATGACACGGAGACCGGAAGGGTGAGTGCCTACCGCAGCATCCGCTGGTATGAGGCTCTCATGGCCCTCGGGGTGTCCGGGTTTGTGGCGGGTTCTGCCTGTCTTGGGGTCAAGCGCCGCTATGCCATGGAGGAGGATCCCAGAACGATCAGAAACCTGAATATGGCATATCGGGCGGAGGCAAAATTCGCCTATGACCAGGAGACGGACCGGTTTGTCAACCGATTTGTCACCACCAGAGCGATCCCCAGAAACACAGGGGGAGGGGGAGGAGGACGCGGCGGCGGGTCTTCCGCGGCAGGCCGCAGTTCTACCCACACCTCCTCCGGCGGTCATACTCACGGAGGGGGAAGCCGCAAGTTTTAGAGTGAACATTTAGAGCGAGGACAAGAATATGGAGGCAATCTTACTGGCAGGCGGCCTGGGCACCAGACTTCGCAGTGTGGTCAGCGACCGCCCTAAGCCCATGGCTCTCATTCAGGAGAAACCGTTTATGGAATATGT
>JAAWBS010000065.1 GCA_022792815.1 Hungatella sp. | reverse complement strand
GAAGAGCCTTACATACACCGGCCGGACATCTCTTCTCCTTGATGTGGGCCTCGTACTCGTCGCGGAAATAGCGCAGGGTGGAGAGAACCGGGTTGGGAGCCGTCTGTCCCAGACCGCACAGGGAGTTCTCCTTGATGTAGTAGCACAGTTCCTCCAGTTTATCCAGGTCTTCCATGGTGGCCTGGCCCTTGGTGATCTTGGTCAGGATCTCCAACATACGCTTGGTTCCCACACGGCAGGGAGTGCACTTGCCGCAGGACTCCTCCACGGTGAACTCTAAGAAGAACTTGGCGATGTCCACCATACAGTCGTCCTCGTCCATGACGATCAGACCGCCGGAACCCATCATGGAGCCGATGGCGATCAGGGTGTCATAGTCGATGGGGATGTCAAAATGCTCTGCCGGGATACAGCCGCCGGAGGGGCCGCCGGTCTGAGCCGCTTTAAATTTCTTTCCATTGGGAATGCCGCCGCCGATCTCCTCGATTACTTCACGAAGGGTGGTGCCCATGGGGATCTCCACCAGTCCGGTGTTGTGGATCTTGCCGCCTAAGGCAAATACCTTGGTGCCCTTGGACTTCTCCGTACCCATGGAGGCGAACCACTCTGCTCCGTGGAGGATGATCTGAGGAATATTGGCGTAGGTCTCCACGTTGTTTAAGATGGTCGGTTTGCCGAACAGACCTTTTTGAGCCGGGAACGGCGGTCTGGGTCTGGGCTCGCCCCGGTTGCCCTCGATGGAGGTCATGAGAGCGGTCTCCTCGCCGCAGACAAAGGCGCCTGCGCCCAGCCTCAAGTCGATGTCAAAGGAGAAGTCGGAACCGAAGATGTTGTTTCCTAAGAGCTCCATCTCCCTGGCCTGGTTGATGGCGATCTTCAGACGCTCCACGGCGATGGGGTACTCGGCTCTGACATAGATGTAACCCTGGGAAGCGCCGATGGCGTAGCCTGCGATGGCCATGGCCTCCAGAACCGCGTGAGGATCTCCCTCCAGAACGGAACGGTCCATAAACGCGCCCGGATCTCCCTCGTCGGCGTTGCAGCACACATACTTCTGATCCGCGTCATTCTGCTTGGCCAGCTTCCACTTTAAGCCGGTGGGGAATCCGCCGCCGCCTCTTCCGCGAAGGCCGGAGTCCAGAAGACACTGGATGACATCGTCGGGAGTCATCTCCGTCAGGACCTTTCCCAAAGCCTCGTAGCCGCCGGTTCCTATGTACTCTTCGATGACCTCCGGGTTGATGATACCGCAGTTTCTCAGGGCGATGCGGTGCTGCTTCTTGTAGAAGTCCGTGTCGATCAGGGCCTTCACATTGCCTGCGGGGGTGACGGTCTCATTGTAGAGAAGTCTGGTGACAACTCTTCCCTTTAATAAATGTTCGGATACGATCTCCGGGATGTCCTCCACCTTCACCATGGAATAGAAGGTAGCATCCGGGTAAATGATCATAATGGGGCCTAATGCACAGAGGCCGTGGCAGCCGGTCTGGACCACAGATACTTCCTCTGTCAGGTCATTCTTTGCGATCTCTGCCTTTAAAGCTTCCATAATCTGCTGGCTTCCGGAGGAGGTACATCCTGTTCCGCCGCAAACTAATACGTGTGAACGATACATCTGGTTTCCTCCTTATTTGATATCCGCCCCGCTGAGCGTGTAATTTTCCACTACATGGCCGCCTACTAAATGGCGCTCCAAGACTTCCTCGGCTTTCTCGGGAGTCATCTTGATATAGGTGATCTTCTGTTTGCCGGGTTCCATGACTTCAACGATGGGTTCATACTGGCACAGGCCGATGCAGCCGGTCTGAGTCACGGAGATTTTATCGGTTAAATTCTTTTCCTGAACCAGAGTGGATAATCTGGTGAGGACGGGTCTTGCGCCGCTTGCGATTCCGCAGGTAGCCATGCCCACCACCACTCGGATGTGGTTGTGATCTTCCGCGCGCATACTTACCTGGCTCTGCATTTTTTCACGAATGGCTTTTAATTCTTCAAGCGTTTTCATATAGTTGCTCCTCTCTGGCGGTTAGTAAACTGCTCCGCCGTCAGTTTCCAGTTTATTTTCATTTAGATAGTCCATGATATAGGCAGATATGTCTGGTGTGTCAAAAGGGATATCTCCCAGAACCTGTCGAAATTCCCGTGTGTCCAAGGTGAAAGAGCGATCGTTATACTGGTATCGGTAAAGAAAATCGGTCTCAGGGTGATAGACCACCAGAGTGTGAACGGTGGTGTTGATATCCCCAAGGGGCATCCGGTCGATATGGGACAGCACGAAGACTGCCTTTACGGTGGTTCCCACCCCCGGCTTGGACGTGATGGTAAAACTGCCGCCGGTGCTCTCCGCCGCGAATTTAAAAAAGGGTACGCCCAGACCTACCTTTCTGGTGGTACGGCTGGTGAAAAACGGGTCTGTAACCTGTGTAACCTGTTCTTCGGTCATGCCGCAGCCGTTGTCGTCGATCACGACGGTGAGACGGTCAGAAGGAAAGTCCGCGTGGACGGTGATTGTCACCAGGGATGCACCTGCTCTGGTAGAATTCTCTGCCACATCCAGGATATTTAAGGAAATCTCGGTCATCATGGTCAGTTATATTTGGCTAAGATACCGGGAATGTCATCCGGAGTCAGTCTGCCGTAGACCTCGTCGTTGATCATCATAACCGGGGCCAGTCCGCAGGCGCCCACACAGCGGCAGGAATCAAGGGAGAAGCGGCCGTCCGGGGTGCACTCGCCGTTGGTGATGCCCAAAAGCTCTTCCAGTTTGCTGAAGATGGCTCCGGATCCTTTTACATAACATGCAGTACCCAGACAGACGGAAATCTGATACTTGCCTTTGGGCTGCAGGGCAAACTGAGAGTAGAATGTGGATACTCCGTAGATTTTCTCCAGCGGGATTCCGGTCTCGTCGGAAATCATGGTCTGAACTTCAATCGGGAGATAACCATAGATCTCCTGGGCCTGCTGCATGATGGGCATCAGAGCGCCTTTGGTGTCTTTCAGCTCGGCGATCACTTTTTTTAAGGCAGCTTCCTGCTCCGGTGTGCCGCTGAAAGGAACATGTTCTTTTTTACAAGCCATGTTAATATCCTCCTCACTAGTAAGTTGGTTGAGATTCATATAATCATAGAACATTTTAACACGCTGATGATAAAAAATCTATAGGAATATGGGAAAAAGAAAGAAATATCCAAAATAATACAACAATATGCAAAAAATGGAAGAAAAACAGAGGGGAAATTCAGGAAATGTGTTGAATATCCGGGCAGTAAATGGTATCCTTAAAAGAAAAGGGTTTTACCAAAAATCATACATATCAGGAGGGGGAATCATGACTGTAAAAGATGCGATGAATGTGCTTGGTGCGAGGGTTCTGGTGGGAGAGGAGTATCTGGACCGGGAAGTGCGCAGTGCCTGCGGATCGGACATGATGAGTGACGTGCTGGCATTTTCCAAGGATCACTCCATTCTGCTCACAGGCCTGTGCAATCCCCAGGTGATCAGGACTGCAGAGATGTTGGATATCGTCTGTATCATCTTTGTGAGGGGGAAAAAGCCGGACGAGACGATTCTGGAGATGGCAAGGGAGAGAGAGCTGGTGGTGCTGGAGACAGGGCATCGGATGTTCTCCTCCTGCGGCATGCTGTACGAGGCTGGGCTTCACGGAGGTGCGATATAATGGCAGATGTGATTGCTCTGACTTATGAGATATCCCCAGACGACTTTACCAGGGCCGGGGAGGCCAGCAGCGATGTAAAGAGCAAATTAAAGCAGGTGGGGGTTTCACCGGCAGCCATCCGGAAGGTGGCCATCGCCATGTACGAGGGTGAGATCAATATGGTGATTCACGCCGAGGGCGGAAAGATCACGGTGGAGATCTCCCCCACCGAGATCAGGATGATTCTGGCAGACAAGGGTCCGGGAATCCCCGACGTCGATCAGGCCATGCAGGCAGGGTGGTCCACTGCGCCGGATGAGGTGCGGTCTCTGGGATTCGGCGCGGGCATGGGTCTGCCCAATATGAAGAAATATACGGACGAGATGGATATCAAGACGACTTTGGGGGTGGGTACGACCATTACCATGGTGGTGAAAATATAGTGAGAGAGGAGTGAACCATGGATAAGTTTTATCATTCCGTGCGGTTGGAACCGACGCTCTGCAAGGGCTGCATCAACTGTATCAAGCGCTGTCCCACTCAGGCCATCCGGGTCAGGGACGGGAAGGCGCAGATCAACGCCAAGTTCTGCATCGACTGTGGGGAGTGTATCCGCATCTGCCCTCATCACGCCAAAATCGCCACCTATGACAAGGTGGAGGTGATCCGCCAGTATGAGTATGCGGTGGCCCTTCCGGCGCCGTCTCTCTACAGCCAGTTTAACAACTTAGAGGATGTCAATATCGTGCTCAATGCCCTAAAGATGATGGGGTTTGACGACGTGTTCGAGGTCAGTGCGGCGGCGGAGATCGTGTCCGAGGCCACCAGACAGTACATCGCAGACCATCAGGATCAGGTTCCCATCATCAGCACGGCCTGTTCCTCTGTGGTCCGCCTGATCCGGGTGCGGTTCCCCAATCTGATACCCCACATGCTGCCCCTCAATCCGCCCATCGAGGTGGCTGCCGGGCTGGCGGTGGAGAAGGCCCTCCGGGAGACCGGACTTCCAAGGGAGAAGATCGGCATCTTTTTCATCTCCCCCTGTCCCTCCAAGGTGACCTATGTCAAGTCTCCCCTGGGGACGGACGAGAGCCAGGTGGACCATGTCCTTGCCATCAAAGATGTGTACCCTCAGCTTCTGTCCCACATGAAGGCGGTGGGGGATGACCCGGAGGAGTTAAGCGCTTCCGGCAAGATCGGCATCAGCTGGGGCCGCAGCGGCGGGGAGGCCAGCGGCTTATTTTCGGAAAATTATCTGGCGGCAGACGGAATCGAGAATGTCATCCGGGTCCTGGAGGATCTGGAGGACGAGAAATTCGACAACCTTCAGTTTGTGGAGCTGAACGCCTGCAACGGCGGCTGTGTCGGAGGCGTGCTGACGGTGGAGAATCCTTATGTGGCGGAGGTGAAGCTGAAGCGCCTGCGCAAATATATGCCTGTGGCCAGAAGCCATATGGAGGAGGGCATAAAAGACTATGTGCCGTGGACCACCGGGGTGCAGTTTGAGCCGGTGTTCCGCTTGGGCGAGAACATGATGGAGAGCTTTTCCCGCCTGGAGCGGGTGGAGCGGCTTTGCAGGAAGCTGCCGGGACTGGACTGCGGCTCCTGCGGGGCACCTACCTGCAAGGCGCTGGCGGAGGACATCGTCCGGGGAGATGCCAGCGAGAGGGACTGTGTCTACTATCTTCGGGATAACCTGCATAAGCTGTCCCAGGAGGTGGCTATCCTGGCGGAAGACTTGGCGGAGAGGGAGAGCGAGAACCGGGACAAGGGCAGGATGAACGCTCTTAAAGAATACATACAGATGATCTCGGAAGAGATGGCGATTTTGGACAGCAAGGTGAAGGACGAGAACGTGACGGCGGAGGAAGAGTGAGGGCGTATCCGGTCCCCCTTAGGGGGATGACAGGATACGCCCGGCATAGGGTGATCCTTAAGGACAGGAGAGAGAACGATTATGACTGTGGAAGAACTGATTGAAAAACAAGAATTTAAGATGGTGGTGGAGGGGGAAGACCTTTCCCGGGAGGTAACGGGAATCTTCTGCTGCGACCTTTTGAGCATTGCCATGGGAAGGGCGCCGTCGGACAGCGCATGGGTGACGGTCATGGGCAATGTGAACACCATCGCGGTGGCGACTCTGGCGGACGTGGCCTGCGTCATCCTTGCAGAGGGGGCCTTGCCCGACGACATGTGCCGGGCAAGAGCCAAGCAGCAGGGGGTGACCGTGCTGGTCACAGAGGAGCCCATCTTCGAGGCGGCCTTGAAGGTCCACCGGCAGCTTCATGGCTGAGCTGTACTATGACCTTCACATCCACTCCTGTCTCTCCCCATGCGGAGACGATGACATGACCCCGGCCAATATTGTGGGCATGGCGGTCATCAAAGGGCTGGATGTGATCGCGGTGACGGACCATAATTCCTGTAAAAACTGTCCCGCTGTCCTGGCTGCCGCTAAGGAGTACGGGATCCTGGCCATACCGGGGATGGAGATCAACACCTCCGAGGAGGTCCATGCGGTATGTCTGTTTGAAGAGTTAGAGGCGGCTCTGGAATTTGACGCCTATGTGTATGAGAAACTGCTCCGGTTCCCCAACAGGGAGGAGATCTTCGGCAGGCAGCTGATCTATAACGAGGAGGACGAGATCACCGGCACCGTGCCCAATCTGCTGATCAACGCGGCAGACATCTCATTCGAGGGGCTTTGGGAGCTGGTGAGAGGCTACGGAGGCGTCATGTTCCCGGCTCATGTGGACAAGACGGCTAACAGCCTGATCGCCAACCTGGGATTTATCCCGCCGGACAGCAGGTTTGTGACGGCGGAGGTGAAAGATTTAAAGAAGCTTCACGGATTGAAGAAGAACAACCCCTACCTGGAACAGTGCCGCATCATCAGCAACTCGGATGCCCACTATCTGGAGCACATTCACGAGCCGGAACTGACCTTGAAGGTGGGGGAAAAGAGCGTCAGAGGGGTGCTGAGTGCCCTGCTTTGCAATCCTTTATACTCCCTTTGAGAAAGACTTGCGGTACTGGGACGGAGAGACCCCGTACCGCTTTTTAAATTGGAGATAAAAGGTCTGTCTGGAGTTCATGCCGATCATCTCGTCGATGCGGCCGATGGGAGTATCCGTGTCTCTTAAGATCCGGGCGGCCTCGGCCAGACGGGTCTCGATCATAAACTGATAGATGGAACCGCCTGTGGCCTCGTGGAAAATCCGCTCCAGATAAGTGCTGTTTAACCCCATGAAGGTCTCGATATCGTCAAGTCCTGCCAGGTCACGATAGCGGTGGCGGATATGGATTTTCAGGATCTCCGCGTACCGCTTGTGCATAAGCTCCGAGGGGGACGGCGGCCGATGTCCGGACAAAAGCTTGTCGATGAGGAAAAACAGCTGGATAAGGAGGGCGTTTAAGTACATGGGGTTGGCCTGGCCCGAGTATTCGTCCAGCATGGAGGAGAGGGTATTGGCCACAGGCGCGGCATCGGGTATGACGGTACCTCCCTCCATCCGCCTCAGATAATCGGACAGAGTCGGACAGCCGCTTAAGATGCCGCCTAAAGTGTAGTCCTCATTTTGTCCCTTGTCATGAAAATAGACGGTGATCCCCTGGAGAAATCCGGGCTGTTCGGACAGGTACACCTTTCTGTGGGGCAGGCTGCTGTTGAGGATGAGGAGATCGCCGCCGGTGAGAAAAAAGTCTTTTCCGGCCACATGGTACTGGCTGCATCCGCTGACCTGGTAGTTCAGTTCCAGAAAGCCGTGGCTGTGGTCTGACATGTCGAAAATTTTGGTGTTGGTGCTGAGATAACTCTGGGCTACATAGGGCTCTAAATGACAGAACGAGTCGATTTTCATAGTCGGGTCCCTCCTTAAGGTTCTCTCGGTTGTCTATGGAAGTAGATGGAGTTTACATAGAAAGTATACGAAAAAATGCAATAAAAAGCAACTGATTTTAGTTTTAAATAGTTGCTTATAGGTATAGTAAATTGTATAAAATGATTATATTATATATGGTATAAGCGAGAGGAATAGATATTTTATACAAAATCTGTGCCTATAAGGCGCCTATAGTGCAGAGATGGGGAAAAAGCCTTCTCCTCCCTTAGTGTTCCACATTCACAAGAGTATAAAGGAGTTTTTTATGAAAAAAAGGATAGAAGGGTCTTACAAGAAGACCGTCATTTGTACAGCTGTTGTCATAGGCATGGCAGTTCTGTCTGCCTGCAGTTCCTCCAAAGGCAGCGAGGCTTCCGGGGGAGCAGCCGGAGCCGATTCGAAGACCCAGGCCGTTTCTTCGACAGGCAAAGATACATCTCAGGGAGACCGGAGTGCCGAAGGAACCATCAACTTTTACTACTGGGACGGCGGTCAGACGGAGGCGGTGGAGGCATTGATCGGCCTCTTTGAAGAACAGCAGCCCCAGATCAAAGTGGTTCCCACACAGATTCCCACCAGTGAGTACTGGACCAAGCTTCAGACTTCTCTGCCCAACGGCACAGGACCGGATGTGTTCTGGATGAACATGACGGCTCCCGATTATTTTAATGCCGGCCTGCTCTACGATATGGGTGAGAGGATCAAGGCGGAGGGTGTGGATCTCAGCGTATTTCCGTCACTGCTGACCAATTTATATATCCAGGGGGAGGCGGTGTACGCCATCCCCAAGGATTACGACGGCATCGCCCTGTTCTACAACAAAGCTATCTTCGACGAGATGGGGATCCCCTATCCCACCGACGCCATGACCTGGGATCAGCTTCTGGATCTGGCTCAGAAGGTTACCAATGATCAGCACTATGGCTTTGTGGCTCAGAATGCAGGCAATGTGTGCTACCAGGATTTCATCTACTCCAACGGCGGACGGATCTCCGCCGAGGATCACGCAGGCTGTGAGATCAACAAGCCGGAGGCCGTGGAGGCCATCCAGTACCTTCATGACATGATGTACAAGTCAAAGGTCTCCCCCACCTACTCCGAGCAGCTGGAGTTCAGCCCCAACGATATGTTCGTGTCGGGCCAGGCGGCCATGATCACTGCCGGTTCCTGGAAGATGACCAATTTCTCCGAGGGCCTGGGGGAGGACTTGGGGATCTGCACCATGCCGGTGGCCAAAACTCCGGCCATCACTGCCAGCGGTTTGGGATACTGCATCAATGCCGCCAGCACGAATCTGGATGCCGCGTGGGAATTTGTAAAATTCTGTGCCACCAAGGAGGCCCAGGCGGCCACGGTGACCGGAGCGATCCCGGCCTATACCGGCTGTGATCAGCTGTGGGTGGAGAATTTCTCCCAACATGAGGATGCGGCCAAGATCCTGGAGGGAATCAACTATGAAGGCTCCCTGCCCAATCCGTGGTTTGACAAGGGCTATAACGACGCAAAGACCATCATTACAGAGACGATGACCACCATCTGGTCAGAGCCGGAGTGTGATATCCAGGCGGCCCTTGACAAATGTGCCGTTGACATCGAGGCTGTGACCAAATAGGGGCATTGTTTCTTTAACCGGCAAAACGCGACGAGGCAAACTGTGGGAAGCGGCATGGGAAGCGGCTTCCCGCAGCATTTGAGAGGGAATTATCTATGAAAAAACGTTTCAAAGCCGAATGGATGTGGGCCTATCTGTTTATCGCCCCTCTCTATATCGGCCAGATCATATTTGGTATCTTCCCCATCCTGTACTCCTTTTTCCTGTCTGTCACAGACTGGCAGCTTTTGACAGGCTTTGGGGGATTTGTGGGGTTTAAAAATTATATTTCCGTGTTTACCTCCCCCAATATGCTCTGTGAGATCCGCAACACCCTGGTTTTCGCTTTGATCTCCCTGCCGGTGACTCTGATCTTTTCCCTGGCTGTGGCAAACCTTTTGAGCAGAAACATCAGGGGAAAGGGAGCCTTCCGCATCATCTATTTTCTGCCCAACATCGTCATGCCCACAGCGGTGGCTATGGTGTGGAAATGGCTGCTGAATACCAAGTTCGGCCTGGTCAACATCGCTCTGGGGGCTTTGGGGCTGCCGACTCCGTCCTGGATCTCGGATCCGGATTTTATCATGTGTTCCATGATTCTGGTCAGTGTCTGGAGCGGCATCGGCTACAACACTATCATTCTGCTGGCGGCCATGCAGGGCATCTCCAGGGAGATGTATGAGTCTGCGGCTCTGGACGGTGCAAAAGGGTTCCGGCTTTTCAGGCACATCACATTTCCTCTGATCTCCCCGTCGGTCTTCTTTCTTCTGACCATGGGAATCATGAAGGCTATGCGCCAGTTTGACCTGGTGTACATGTTTGTGGGGAAAAATAACTGGACCAGCGGAGGCCCTCTTCTGGCAGCCATCCGGACTATGGTATACGGCATCTACTTTAACGCCTTCACACGGCTGGATATGGGGACGGCTTCGGCGGAATCCACCGTGCTTTTGGGGATCATCATGGCGATGACCTTTGTCCAGTTTAAGCTTCAGAAGAAATGGGTGAATTATGACTGATAAGGAGAGAACGATGAGACAGAAATCGAAAGGAAAGCCGGCGCAGATCGCCATCTATCTGGTTCTCATTGCAGGGTCCGCGATCATGCTGATCCCGTTTTTGTGGATGATCCTCACTTCTTTTAAGACCTACAAGGAGACCATCACCCTGCCCATCATATGGCTGCCGTCGGAGTGGAAGTTTGACAATTACGTGACGGTGCTGGAGAAACTGGATTTTCTGCGCTATTATAGAAATACCGTTATCGTCACGGTCACCACCGTGACTCTGATGACGCTGATCGCTTCTCTGGCGGCATTTACCTTTGCCCGCATGGAGTTTCCGGGGAAAAATCTGCTGTTCGGCCTGCTTTTAATCGTGTACATGGTGCCGCCCCAGATGACCATGCTCCCCAAGTATATCATGATCAGCCGTATCGGCTGGGTGGATACGCTTAAGGGAATCGTGGTGCCCAACCTGTTCAGTGTCTACACCTGCTTTATGCTGCGCCAGTTTTTTACCTCTCTGCCCAAGGACTTAGACGATGCGGCCAAGCTGGACGGCTGCTCCTTCTTTCAGATCTACTGGAAGATCGATCTGCCGCTGTGCAAAAACGGGCTGATCGCCATCACGGTGCTCAATGTGCTGTGGTCTTGGAATGATCTGCTGTGGCCTCTTTTGGCTACCAGCACGGACAAGATGAGAGTGCTCTCCGTGGCCATTGCTACCATGCAGAGCAGCCAGGGCACCGAGTATCAGCTGCTGATGGCAGCAGGGGTTCTGGCTATCCTTCCCATGTTTGTCATGTATGCCGTGTGTCAGAACTACTTTATGGAAGGGGTGGCGTATTCGGGGACAAAGGGGTAGAGGGTGTAAGGGCTTTTCCTGGAATAGATTGTCAGAAGCTTCAGCCAGGCTCGGGTTTCGCAAATGGGTATGGCAGTGGTGAGGAATAAGAGGGAGAAGGAGAGAGGAGAGAGATGGGACTTCGGGAGCAGGTGATCAGGCAGTGGGAGGATCACGAGGCCAGGGACGCGGCCAGGAAGGCGGGGCAGAGTCCGCCGGCGGGAGTGACTGGGATAAGGGATCTGGAGTATCTGCCGTCGGGACGGTGGCAGCATCGGCTGGATGTGTTTCGACCGGAGGGGGAAGCGGGGGTACTTCCCGTGATCGTGGATATCCATGGCGGCGGCTGGATGTACGGCAATAAGGAGCTGAATGAGTATTACTGTATGGATCTGGCCGCCAGGGGATTTGTGGTGATTGACTTAAACTATACTCTGGTGCCGGACACGGATCTTCGGGGGCAGATCAGGGATATTGCTGAGGCTCTCAACTGGTGCTTTGACCACGGGGGCGAGTATGGATATGACGGGAGACGCCTGTGTGTCACCGGGGATTCGGCGGGAGGCCATCTGGCTTTTCTGATTTGCGCCATCGCGGATTCTTTGGAGTATCAGAGACGGTATCGGGTTTTGCCTCTGAAGGGAGAGATCCGGGCTCTGGGTCTGGTGTGCCCTGCCAGCCTAAAGGATATGGAGTCGGATCCGGATCCGCTGAGGCGGCAGCGGTGCCGGATGATCTATGGGATGGAGCCGACGATTTCTCCCCTGTGGAACTGCTCCGGCTGGGAGGATGTGGTCGGCGTCTGTAAACTGCCGCCCGTCTTTCTGCTGACCACAGAGGAGGATCGGATCCATTACCCTCAGGCGAGAAGGCTTCATCGGCTGCTTGCAGAGCATCAGGCGGATCATCTGTTTGTGCAGTGGCCGCCTTCTGAGGACCGGGCGCTGGGCCATGTCTTTAATGTGCTTCACCATGAGTACCCGGAGAGCAGTAAAGCCAATCAGAAGATGATCGATTTCTTTGTGGAAAAGACAAAAGGGGCGGTAACATGAGGAGTCGGATTGCCGTCCGACAGGACACAGATAAAAAGGTGCGGAAAATATGATGGAGTTTGATTTAAAGCAATTGGCGGCACGGAAATTGATCCTGGTGGCCCATCGTGGCGTGTGGGGAGGCAACATCCCCTGCAATACCAGCGCTGCCTACGAGACAGCCCTGAGACAGGGGGCGGATATGATAGAGATTGATGTGGACAAAAGCCTGGACGGCCGTCTTTTTGTGTTCCACCCCGGCATGGAACCGGCTCATCTGAACCGGAGGATCTCCGTCAGAGAGATGACCGGGGCCCAGATCAAAGAACTTCGGTATGTGAATATTGACAATGTGGAGACCCAATTTGGAATCGAGGAGCTCTCTGAGGTTCTGGATCGGTTTAGGGGCCGGTGCTTTATCAACATCGATAAATTCTGTGACAATCCGGAAGAGATCGCCGCGGCTGTTCGGGAGCGGGGGATGGCGGGCCAGATCCTGGTGAAGACCGCGCCGGAGGAGATGAATCTGGAGCTCATAGAGAGGTATTGTCCGGATATTCCCTACATGGCTATGGTGAAGACGCCGGAGGAGATCGAGAGAGTCGCGGAGCGCAGACTGAATTATATCGGGAACGAGGTTCTGTTTCGGACAGAGGACCATCCCTTTGCCTCCCGGGAGTTTATAGAGAGAGAACACCGCTGCGGCAGGCTGGTGTGGTGCAATGCGATCGTCTACAATTATCTGACCGTGCTGTCGGCAGGCCACAACGACGACAGAGCCCTTTTGGAGGGACCTGAGGAGGGCTGGGGGTGGATCGCAGACAGAGGATATGACTTTATGCAGACAGACTGGGTGGCCATGGCAAGACAGTGGCTTGAGGAGACCGGACGCCTGTCCAGGGCGCGGACGAGGGGAGACGGGGATTGGGGGCAGAGCGTTTGAGCGAGAGGGGAGGGACCGGGGTGAGGAACGGAAGACCGAATTTTCTTATTTTTATGACGGATCAGCAGGCCGGATTGACTCAGAGGGCAGGAAGCGGAGTCCATATGCCGAATCTGGAACGGTTAAAAGCCAACGGGGTATCCTTTGAGCAGGCCTTCTGTCCGGCTCCCCATTGCTGTCCCAGCCGGGCCAGCTTTTTTACCGGCCTCTATCCGTCAGAACACGGGGTGTGGAACAATGTGGATCTGGCAGGGGCGCTGTCCCACGGACTGTATGACGGTGTCAGGCTGTTCTCCCAGGAGCTTCGTGAGGCAGGGTATGAGATGTATTTCAGCGGCAAATGGCATGTGAGCGCGGAGGCCGGGCCTGAGGCGTATGGATTTGACAGCAGACTGTACCTGCCCGGGCTTAAGAGGCCCTTTGGGAGATGGGAGAGGCGGCCGGACATGAGGGACTACAGGTGGCTTGAGACCGGCAATTACCCTGACGAGGCGGTGAAGCAGGGCCCCGGGTCCATCCCTCGCCCGGGCTATCCTTCTTACCGGCTCTACGGGGAGAGAGAAGATCCCTACGGCGATGAGGAAGTGGTCTCTTGCGCCTGTAAGTGGCTGAAAGACATGGACAAAAGCCGCCCCTTCTGCCTGTACGTGGGCCCCAAAGGTCCTCATGACCCCTATGTTGTGCCAGGACAGTATGTGGAGCTTTACCCGGAGGGCAGTGTGAGGCTTCCGGATTCCTTTGGCGATGAGATGGAGGACAAGCCGGGGCTGTACCGAAGAACCAGGGAGCGGTTCGGGATTCTCGACAGGAAGGAGCAGGAGGAGGCCCTGCGCCACTACTACGGGTTCTGCAGCTATGAGGATGCCCTCTTCGGCCGGATTCTGGATACGCTTAAAGAGGAGAAGCTTCTGGATGACACCATCGTCTTCTACCTGTCGGACCATGGAGATTACGCCGGGGCTCACGGACTCTGGACCAAGGGGCTGCCATGTTTTGAGGAGGCATACCATATCTGCAGCGTGGCAGGCTTCGGGGGAATCCAGGCAGCCTGCGGGGAAGAGAACAGGGTGGTGGAAGAACCGGTCTGTCTGGTGGATTATGCTCCCACCATCCTGGAACTGGCAGGAATTCAAAGGGAGAACCGACTCTCAGGCATGTCCCTGGTTCCCTTCCTGGAGGGAACCAGGCCAAAGACGTGGAGAAGAGAGGTTTACACTCAGACCAACGGCAACGAGTGTTACGGGATCCAGAGGAGTGTGTTTACAGAGGATTTTCATTTTGTCTTCAATGCATTTGACTATGATGAGCTCTATGACAGAAAAAAGGACCCGGACTGTATGAGAAATCTGATCCGGGAGGGCGGGTACCAGCCTGTGGTTCGAGGCATGTATGAGAAGCTGTGGCGGTTTGCCTATGACCACAGGGACGGTCTGGGGGACCCCTATATCACCACGGCGCTGGCACAGTTTGGGCCCGGGGTTATGAGAGACCATACTTGAGATGATTGTGCCTGCTATTGTTCGGATAGGATTGAGTGTGGAACATAGTCTTCCTGTGTCAGGGGCTTTCTGAATCCCCCTCCAATATATAAAGGTTCTCTTAAGGTTAGCGGAAAGGGCTTGCTTTTTCCCGGAGATTGGACTAATCTAAGGGAAGGTCGGATTCACGGCAGAGACGTGCGGTGAAGTGTCTGACAGATTATGGTCAAGGGAGGAGCAAGAGCAGGAAGCTATGAAGAAGAAAAGCTTGTGGACGGCTGTCTGTGTGGCAGCGGCGCTGACGCTTATGTCGGCAGGGACAGTACTGGCAGAGGAAGAGAATCAGGATGCACCGAGAAATGAGTGGATTAACATGGACAAGGGGCCGGGGGTGGCTCAGTGGGTCGACGAGAACGGAGAGATCCATGAACAGCCCGGGATAAAGCCGGAGGAGACGGCGGCTTTGCCGGAAGGGCCCGGGACGGTGCCCCGGCAGGAAGACCAGTCAGCGCAGTCCCAGGATCCGGGTCAGCAGGAAGGACAGGCAGAGCAGACGGACGGCGAGGTTTTGGAGACCGAACCGGAGACAGAGGGCGTTTTGGAGGGAGAGAATCAGGAAGGTGCCGGAGAACAGCCGGTTTCCGGAAGAACCATCGATCCCGGCCGCCCTATGGTGGCCCTGACTTTTGATGACGGTCCTTTTGCGCCGGTGGGCAACCAGATCATGGACTGCATGGCACAGTATGGGGGGAAAGCCACCTTCTATGTGGTGGGCAACCGATGTGGGACCTATGCAGCGGAGATGCAGCGGATGGCGGCTGAAGGACATGAGATCGGCAATCATACTTATGAGCACAAGTATCTGAATAAGCTGAATGCAGAACAGATACGGTATCAGATCAACAAGGGAAGCGAGGCCATCCAGGCGGCCAGCGGTGTGGCGCCGGCTACGGTCCGTCTGCCGGGAGGCAACAAGAATGCCACGGTTTTGGCCAACGTCAGTGCCCCCATCATCATGTGGAGCATCGACACCCTGGACTGGAAGACCAAGAACACCCAGAGCACGGTGGATAAGGTCCTGGGAACGGTGAAAGACGGGGATATCGTGCTGATGCACGAGCTGTATGCCCAGACGGGAGCAGCGGCGGTACAGATCATCCCGGCTCTGGTGGAGAGAGGGTATCAGCTGGTGACGGTCAGCGAGATGGCCCAGTACCGGGGCGGTCTTCAGGGGGGGCGGATGTACTCGGCTTTCCGCCCATAAAAGAGACAGATATGACCTGCCGCGGCCGGACTGACAGAGAGTCCTGCTGCGGCATTTGGCTTAGAGCGTGCCGGGAAAATTTTCGCGCTCCGGATACAGGCGATTTAACAGCAGACGGCACAGGGCGGCCCCGACACAGATGGAGATCAGGTAGACTGCGATGCCCGGCAGGATACCTGCGGCCAGGGAGATCTCATGGAACACTGCCTGGGTCACCGGATAGTAGGGGGAGATGTAGAACATGTCCGCCAGGCCGCCTGTCAGGATATTGACGGCAGTGGCTGTGAGGCAGAAGACCCAGAACAGCGGAAGCGTCCACAGAAAACTGCGGAGATTTCTGTCGGCCAGACCTGAGGCCGTGACGAACAGGCCGATGAAGATCAGCATCACATGCCACAAAAGCCCGTGAAGGGTCAGGGTCCAGTAGGGGTGCATAAGGCCGGAAGGTTCCAGCAGTGCCATGACTCCACCTAAAAAGCCGAAAGACTGGAGATAGACGGCAGCGGCTTTCCTGGGTCTTCCCTGGGGCAGAAGGGGATAGACCAGGCATAGATACATAGGCGTGCTGCACAGCTGAAAGGGGAAGTACCACCAGTCGTACCTCCCGTTATTTACCACCTGATACAGAAACAACTGTTTATAGAGCTCACTGGCGGCAAGAATCAGGCCGCAGGTCCACAAGATAAACGCGGCCCTATCCGCCCCGGTCCCGGAACCCTGAAAATCACCGGAGGAGTATTTTCTGCACAGCAGTCTGGTCAGGCACACGGACCAGGCCAGGCCCAGGAGAGAGAGGATGATATGAAAAGGGGACCATGGAGCAGGAGGCGTCATGGGCCATGCAGTCCGGGCTATCAGTTTTCCGATCACAGGGAGGCCTCCTTTCTAAACATTCATGTAGTCTTTTAAAGTCGATTATACTCTATATATTATGCAGAATCAATGAATTCACCACTGATGCGGTATTTTGGTAAAAATTGTACTTGATTAATTTGTAAAATGCTATATAATGTATTACTAGCAATGTGAAGTTTATGCATTGCGTTGCATATATATGAGGAGGAGATCATAATTATGAAAAAACAGGTACTTGCACTTTTTATGGCAGCAGTGATGACAGGGTCCCTGACCGGGTGCGGTTCTTCCACGGCAGGTCCGACCGCAGGGGCGGACACTACGGCAGCGGAGACCAAAGCAGACGCAGAGACCAAGGCTGAGGCTGACACCAAGACAGAGGAGGCCGCAGGCGGAGTTCTGGTTATGGCTACCAATGCAGAGTTCCCTCCATATGAATACCACGACGGCGGAAGCATCGTAGGAATCGACGTGGAGGTGGCCGAGGCCATTGCAGCGAAGCTTGGCATGACTCTGGAGATCGACGATATCGCATTTGATTCCATCATCCCGGAACTGGAGTCCGGCAAGGCGGACATCGGCGTGGCAGGCATGACTGTGAGCGAGGACCGCTTGAAGAATGTAGATTTCACTGACACTTATACCACTGCTTCTCAGGTTATCATCGTAAAAGAGGACAGCGACATCGCAGGTCCCGATGACCTGGCAGGCAAATACATCGGCGTTCAGCTGGGAACCACAGGGGATATCTACGCTTCCGACTATGAGGAGGAGGGATCCACCATCGAGCGCTACAACAAGGGGTTTGAGGCGGTTCAGGCCATGCTGCAGGGCAAGATCGATGCCGTGGTCATCGACGTTGAGCCGGCCAAGGTATTTGTAGCCCAGAATGAGGGAATCAAGATATTGGACGAGCCTCTGACTGTGGAGGAGTATGCCATCGCCATCAAGAAGGGCAACACAGAACTTCTCGATAAGGTGAACAAGGCCCTTGGCGAGCTTAAGGAGTCCGGCGAGCTGCAGGCGATCATCGACAAATATATTTCCGCGGAGTAAGGCGGGGCCGAACTTTCAAAATCAGCAGAACAGATAAGGGACCAGTGGGATGAGTGAGAAATTCAGAGAGGATTTTTATCAGAATTTTATAGAGGATGACCGTTGGAAATACATTGTGGACGGGCTTGGCAACACGATTAAGATTACTTTTTTTGCAGTGCTTTTGGGGATTGCCTTAGGGTGTTTGGTGGCGATTATCCGCTCCACTTATGACAAGACCCATAAGCTTGGGGTGCTGAATCTGCTGTGCAGAGTGTATCTGACGGTGATCCGGGGGACTCCGGTTTTAATCCAGCTGATGATTATCTACTTTGTCGTATTTGGTTCCGCCAGGATTGATAAGGTTTTGGTGTCGGTGCTGGCCTTTGGGATCAACTCGGGGGCTTATGTGGCGGAGATCTTCCGAAGCGGCATCATGTCCATCGACAACGGACAGTTCGAGGCGGGGCGCAGCCTGGGATTTAATTACACCCAGACCATGTGCTACATCATTATGCCCCAGGCATTTAAAAATGTGCTTCCGGCCCTGGGCAATGAGTTCATCGTGCTCTTAAAGGAGACCTCCGTGGCCGGGTACATAGCGATTCAGGACCTGACCAAGGGCGCGGATATCATCCGAAGCCGTACCTACAACGCATTTATGCCTCTGATGGCGGCGGCAGTGATCTACCTGGTGATGGTGATGATATTCAGCTATTTCGTGGAGAGACTGGAGAGGAGGCTGAGGAGCAGTGACCACTGATTATAACGGCACGCTGATCGAAGTGCAGCATCTGGGCAAACGCTTTGACAAGCTGGAGGTGCTCAAGGATATCACCGTGGATATCCACAAGGGAGATGTGGTCTGTGTCATCGGCCCTTCCGGTTCCGGAAAAAGCACGTTTCTGCGCTGTCTGAACCGGTTGGAGGAGCCCACGTCGGGGAAGATCTTTTTTGAGGGCATCGACATCACGGACCCGAAGACGGATATTGACCGGCACCGCCAGAAGATGGGCATGGTGTTTCAGCAGTTTAACCTGTTCCCCCACATGAATATCATGAAGAATCTGACCATAGCCCCGGTGAAGCTTCAGGGGCGGGGACAGAAGGAGGCCCAGGACCAGGCCATGAAGCTTTTGGAGCGGGTGGGACTGGCAGACAGGGCGGATGCCTACCCCAGTCAGCTGTCCGGCGGACAAAAACAGAGGATCGCCATCGTCAGGGCCCTGTGCATGAACCCGGAGGTCATGCTGTTTGACGAGCCCACGTCCGCCCTGGACCCGGAGATGGTAGGCGAGGTCCTAAACGTCATGAGGGATTTGGCCCGGGAGAAGATGACCATGGTGGTGGTGACCCACGAGATGGGATTTGCCCGTGAGGTGGCCAGCCGGGTGATGTTTATGGACGAGGGATATTTTTTGGAGGAGAATGTACCGGACCAGTTTTTTGCCAATCCGAAAAACGAGAGACTGAAAAACTTCTTAAGCAAAGTGCTGTAGAGAGCGGAAAGCCAGGGAGAATTCCCCGGCTTTTTCTTTTATAAAAAGGACAAATCTAAAAAGACTCTAAAAGTGTATGAATATTTCGGGATATGTCTTGCAAATCGCCACCGTTTGGTATAACCTAGAGGCAAGAGGATACGGAAAGGAGTTGTCTCAGGTGAAATATCTGGTCATATACAGCAGCAGGACGGGCAATACAGAAAAGATCGCCATGGAGATTTTTGAGACTCTTCCGGGTAAGTCCAAAGACATCCAGAGAGTGGAAGAGCTGAGAGGAGAGGCAGACACCTATTTTGTGGGGTTTTGGAACGATAAGGGGATCTGCGGCGGCGACATCATGGACTTTCTGGGTGGACTTCACGGGAAGCAGGTGGCACTGTTCGGAACCTGCGGCATGGGAGAGGATCGGTCCTACTGCCGTCAGGTAGCCAGGCGGGTGGCGGCTTTGATCCCGGAGGATAACCGGTATCTGGGCTCCTTTCTGTGTTCCGGAAGGATGTCGCCCCAGGTCCTGGAGCGATATCGGATTATGCAGAGGAACCAGGACAGTCCTCATGTTCGGCAGATGATACAGATCTATGAGGAGGCCATGCTTCACCCGGATGAGAGAGATCTGAAAAATGCCAGAACATTTGCCCGGGAAATCGTATTGGAAGACGAAGAAGGAGAACAGTTATGGGGATAAAAGAAGATAAGCCAGGCAACAACAAAAAACCGTTTATTTTCTACTACTGCATCGTTATGCTGGTCATGATGGTGGTCAACATGCTTCTGGTGCCCACCGTGCAGCAGAGAAGCGTGACAGAGGTGCCTTACAGCACATTTTTGGAGATGATAGGCGACGGAAAGGTGTCCGTCGTCAAGAGGAGCGAGGAGAAGCTGGAGTTCGGTGTGCCCACAGGGGAGAAGAACTTAAGGGGCGAGGAGATGGTCACCTGGTTCAAGACAGGACCATGGCCGGATGAGAATCTGACAGAGCTTCTCAAGTCCAAGAACATCGTATTCTTCGAGGGCATCGTGGAGCCGGCCTCCCCCTTTGTGTCGATTCTGGTGTCCTGGATCATCCCCATCGTGATCTTTGTGGTGCTGGGACAGCTTCTGTCCAGACAGCTGCAAAAGAGGATGGGAGGCAATGCCATGACCTTCGGCAAGTCCAATGCCAAGATCTATGCAGAGTCTGAGACAGGCAAGACCTTTACCGATGTGGCAGGCCAGGAGGAGGCCAAGGAGGCGCTGAAGGAGATCGTGGACTTTCTCCATAATCCTCAAAAATATGCGGATATCGGCGCCACTCTGCCCAAGGGAGCACTTCTCGTGGGCCCTCCGGGAACCGGCAAGACTCTTTTGGCCAAGGCAGTGGCAGGGGAGGCCAAGGTCCCCTTCTTCTCCATCTCAGGGTCCGAGTTTGTGGAGATGTTCGTGGGCATGGGAGCAGCTAAGGTCCGCGATCTGTTTAAGCAGGCCAATGACAAGGCGCCCTGTATCGTTTTTATCGACGAGATCGACACCATCGGCAAGAAGAGGGACGGAGGCGGTATTTCCGGCAATGACGAGAGGGAGCAGACCTTAAATCAGCTGCTGGCAGAGATGGACGGATTTGACGGGCGCAAAGGCGTGGTGATCCTGGCAGCCACCAACCGGCCGGAGTCCTTAGACCCGGCGCTTCTGCGCCCGGGACGGTTTGACCGGAGGATCCCGGTGGAGCTTCCCGACTTAAAGGGCAGGGAGGCGATCCTCAGGGTTCACGGGAAGAATGTGAAGGTCAGCGACGATGTGGACTACAAAGAGGTGGCCAGAGCTACCTCGGGAGCCAGCGGGGCGGAGCTTGCCAATATCATCAACGAGGGAGCCTTAAGAGCGGTGCGCATGGGGCGGAGTGTGGTGAGCCAGCAGGACCTGGAGGAGAGTGTGGAGGTGGTCATCGCCGGGTATCAGAGAAAGGATTCCGGGGTCAGCACCAGAGAGAAAAAGATCGTGGCCTACCACGAGGTGGGACATGCCCTGGTGGCGGCCTGTCAGAGTGAGTCGGCCCCGGTCCACAAGATCACCATCATCCCCAGGACCTCCGGTGCCTTGGGCTACACCATGCAGGTGGATAAGGACGAGCGGTATCTGATGAGCCAGGAGGAGGCATTTAACAAGATCGCCACTTTTACCGGCGGACGGGCTGCGGAGGAGCTGATCTTCGGCTCCATCACCACAGGTGCTGCCAATGACATCGAGCAGGCCACCAAGCTGGCCCGGGCCATGGTGACCCGGTACGGCATGAGCAGCCAGTTCGGCATGGTGGCGCTGGAGACTGTGACCAACCAGTATCTGGGCGGAGACACCTCCCTGGCCTGCTCTCCGGAGACGGCCAGGAGGATCGACGAGGAGGTGGTGAAGCTGGTGAAGTCGGCTTATGACCGGGCCACAGAGCTTCTGAAAGAGAACCAGGGCAAACTTCATGAGATCGCCGCCTATCTGCTGGAGAAGGAGACCATCACCGGGGAGGAGTTTATGGAGATTTTAAAGTCCCCCATCAAGCTTACGGATTCTCAGAATCCGGAGGCGGAGGGAGCAGACCGGTAACGTCAGACAGGCGGACTTTACCTTCGGTCAGGCAGACTTTTCTGTAAAATTTTTGCTTGCAATTTGGTCAGGATGGTGTATAATTTGATATATGAACATCTATTCATATGATGACGCCGAGGATCGACTCACCTTTTGATCTGGGTCTCATCATAATAAAATCCAAGATGGCAGGAGGAGTCTTCCCTATGAAAAAGAAATTTAAGATGGAGAATTTAGACTGCGCCAACTGCGCAGCGAAGATGGAGGCAGCGATCAACAAGATCGAGGGAGTAAAGGAGGCTACGGTCAGCTTTATGACTCAGAGGCTGGTGATCGAGGCCGACGATGAGAGGTTTGATGAGATCGTGAAGGAGGCGGCAGCAGTCTGCAAGAAGGTGGACGCAGACTGTGAGGTCTTACTGTAGATTGGCCCCTGTGATTTCCGGACATCGGGGACGACAGAGCATTGTTCAGAGGAGGAACGCCATGGAGAAAACATGGGAGAAACTGTCAAAGTGCTGCAAAAGCGTGAAGAAAAAGATTGATTTTCAGCCAAAGGTGGCTCTGGTGCTGGGCTCCGGGCTGGGGGACTATGTGAAAGAAATGAAGGTGACTGCCACTCTGGATTATTCGGAGATCGACGGCTTTCCGGTGTCCACAGTTCCGGGGCATAAGGGGAGGTTTGTGTTCGGGTACGTGAAGAAGGTTCCGGTGGTAGCCATGCAGGGCCGAGTTCACTACTATGAGGGATATCCCATGACCGATGTGGTCCTGCCCATCCGTCTCATGAGGATGATGGGAGCCGAAGTGCTGTTCCTGACCAATGCGGCAGGAGGAGTCAACGAGAGATTCCACGCCGGACAGCTGATGCTCATCAAGGATCAGATCAGTTCCTTTGTCCCCTCTCCTTTAGTGGGTCCCAATCTGGATAAGCTGGGAGTTCGTTTCCCGGATATGAGTGAGATTTATGACAGGGAGCTGCGGCGCCTGATTAAAAAGACGGCAAAGGAGATGGAGATCCCTCTGGAGAAGGGAGTCTATCTGCAGCTGACCGGACCGGCCTATGAGTCTCCGGCGGAGATACGCATGTGCCGTCTGCTGGGGGCGGACGCGGTGGGCATGAGCACGGCCTGTGAGGCGGTGGCAGCCAACCATATGGGCATGAGAATCTGCGGAATCTCCTTTATCTCCAACCTGGCCTGCGGTATGACGGATCAGCCCCTGAGCCATAAGGAGGTCCAGGAGGCGGCAGACAGGGTGGCGCCTCTGTTTGAAAAGCTGGTGACCGGCTCCATCGCTGCCATAGGCCGGAGTCTGAAACAGAAGAAGTAGACCCACTCCTGAGCAGAGGGATCTTGTCCTCAACAGCGGGAGGAATCCGGCAGCTCGAGTGGGTCATCAGGACTTCTTCTCAGAAGCGCTGAGAGCGTGTGACACCATCTCCCAATCCGTCTTCGTGCAGGGTTTCTGACTGTATCGGGCTTTCTCATAGAGATCGTGGAGAGCCCGGTGTTCCAGCCCCACAGCGTGTTCCAGCTCGCTGGGGGAGGAGGACTTAGGAGGAGAGATTTTCTTTTGCCTGGAGAGGACCAGGATGTTGCGGCGGTACAGCCGCCGGATCTTATCGTCATATGAGCGGGGCCGACCTATACTCCGGTGTAGGGCGGCCTCTTTTTTGTCGGAGGTCAGAGTCCAGGTCGGAGTGAGATAGATCTTCTCATCGCCGTCAAAGTGCCTGGGCTTTGTGATCCAGGCCCACACCCGGCGAAGAAGACTGCGGACCGCAAGGAGTGCAAGGACAGCTAAGAGAACCGTGATCAGGATCCGGAGGATCTGGTCAAGGACGGCCATCCAGGCGGGGGTGGGGGCAGGCTCCCCCAGGAGGGCAGACAGGTCGGGAGCCTTTCTGACAGGCTCCTGCTCTATCTCCAGAGCCGGATAGACGGCTCCTTCCAGGATCCTGCGGCTGGCAAGGAAGCGGCCCATCATCTGCCAGAGCGGTTCCAACCCGTAGGAGGTTCCCAGGAGAGCCAGAAGAGACAGGCCCAGAAACATGGTCATACAGAAAGAATTGACGTGAGCGATCTGCCGTCTGGGCAGATGATCCGTCTCCTGAAAATGATCCAGAAACCAATGGTTGGCGTGAAGATTCAGATGGATAAAAAGGGTAAGCACCACAATGAGGAAGGAAAAGAAGCCGATGTGCTTGAGGAGAGCAGAGAGGCCGGGGGACTGCGAAGACCGGAGCAGGATGCCGGCGGCATACACCCCGGAAGACAGGATCCCCATCCAGATATAGAAACCGGACCGCTTCTTGCCGAACCAGTAATTAAGAAGTTTGCGAATAATCATAGGGTACCTCCCAGGGGATAAGGGTGAATTGACTGCCGGGCGCAGCCTGTGGTTTCTGATCCGGGCGGAGGGGCAGGATCCACTGGGAACCAGGGCTTTTGGCGCAGAGACGTTCATAGGCCCGGATGATGGAGCGGCGCTGCCCGGGGGAAATCAGGACATAGATCAGGTGATCGCCGCCAGAAGGATGGGGGCGGGAGGCGGTCAGCTGCTCCAGAACCTGTTCCATGGGAACAGCCTGTTCACAGACTTCTATCCGGGCCAGCAGCTCCATAACACTCTGCAGGTGTTTTCGACTTGCTCCGGCTTCCATAACCCCGCAGCGATGTGTGAGACAGTCCCTGCCGTTGGTGTGAACGGACACCGGGATACCCTCCGCGATGAGGAGCTGACTGTAGGAGCCGCAGAGACGGATGGACTCTTCGATCAGATCTTCGTCTTTCCAGATGCGCTCGGATTCTATGTCCAGAAGAAACATCACCTGCCAGGAAGCGGTGGGGGCATAGACATTGACCTTCAGCTCCCCAGTGCGGGCGGTGGCCTTCCAGTTGACGCTGCGGTACGGATCATAGGACTGATAAGGGCGGACCGACTGGGTCTCAAAGGGATCAAAGATCAGGGCTTTGCCGGCCAGGATCTGTCCTGTCAGATTGCGGAAGGGAAGCGCAAGCCTCTGGGCCTCGATGACCCTGGGGTATACATACAGGCAGGCATCAGAGGAAAGAGAGGTTACCAGATGATTGGAGAAAAACAGGTCATAGCTGACCAGCTGGATCTCCGGGATGGTGTAATACCCGCGCTTTCGGCAGATAAACTCCAGACTGCGCCGGGTTTCCTGCCAGGGCATACAGGAGAAGATATCGCTGCGGTAGTTGTGGTCCGTGACTTTGAAATTTTTGGAGGAGGTGAACACCAGGTGCCTCCCCATCCGAAATTTTACATGAACAATGGGCAGCGGCAGGCTTTTGGCGTTGGTGATAACCTCTTTCAGCGCTCCGCAGCCGCCTTCCACCACATATGAGCGGTCAAAGGCAAGGCTGACAGAGAGCCCGCGGGTCCAGAACCGGTGGTAGAGGACTCCCTGAAGGATCCAGAGAATTAAGGCGCACAAGGCTGCGGTGAACAGTTTCATAGACGGCCTCCCCAGTCTTCTGTGGGAAGAGGAACCGACGACAGAAGGCGGCGGATGATCTCCTGGCCGGAGGAGCGGGAGTCAAAGCTGTGTGCCGTGATCAGACGGTGGGCCAGGACCGGGACGGCAAGGATTTTGATATCTTCGGGTACTGCGTAGTCTCTTCCCTGGATCAGGGCGTAGGACCGGACGGCCCGGTAGAGAGCCAGACTTCCCCTGGGGCTTACCCCGCTTCGGACCTGGCTGTCTTTCCGCGTGGCCTGGGATAAGTCTGTGAGATAGCCTTTTAGGGCGGGGTGAACATAGACCTGGGCAGCAGCCTGGCAGAGACGGGTGAAGTCCTGAAGGCTGCAGACCGGTGAGAGGCCGGTGAGAGGACTGGTTTGGCCGAAGCGGTCCAGGATAGCCAGCTCTTCTTCGCGGCTGGGATAGCCCATGGAGACCTGCATGAGGAACCGGTCTAACTGAGCCTCGGGCAGGGGATAGGTTCCGGCAGTCTCCACCGGGTTCTGGGTGGCGATGACGAAAAACGGCCGTTCCAGCACACAGGTTTCCCCGTCGATGGTCACCTGCCCCTCTTCCATGGCCTCCAGCAGGCTGGACTGAGTCCTGGGGGTGGCGCGATTGATCTCGTCGGCCAACAGGACGTGGGTAAATACCGGGCCTTTGCGCAGGACAAAGCGGCTCTCTTTCTGGTCAAAGTAGTTGAGACCGGTTACGTCCAAGGGAAGCAGGTCCGGGGTGAACTGGATCCTGGAGAAGGTGAAATCCAGGCTTTGGGCCAGTGATTTGGCCAGCATGGTCTTGCCGGTTCCGGGGACGTCCTCCAACAGGACATGGCCTTCGGACAACAGGGCGGTCAGGAGAAGATCGACGGTGTCCTGGTGTCCTATGATGACCCGGGAGATGCTGGCTTTTATGGCCTGAATCAGGGTGTCTGGGGATGAGACGGCGGGATAGGTGGTTTCTGTCATGAGGGAGCCTCCTGTGTGGGGATGATATGGTTTTCGCTTCGCAGGGTACTTCGCTTTTGTGAATATTATACCTCATCTGGCTGAGTAAGCTCAACCGGATTTTTTGATATCTTTCATTACTTAGGCAGTTCTTGAAATGCCGGAAAAAGGAATGCAAGATTCTTTTGAGAAAATGTTGTCAGCCATACGAGAAGATGATATGATAGTACCCATGACCGGAAGCTCCATTTTACGTGACTTCCGGAATACATAAGATCAGGAGGACCTTGGATGTATAAGATCATAAAGGCAGAGCAGCTGGCAGATAAGATCTATCTGATGGATGTGGAAGCTCCCCGAGTGGCCAGAGCCTGTGAACCGGGAGAGTTTGTGATTGTAAAGATGGATGAAGTGGGAGAGCGGATTCCGCTGACGATCTGCGACTATGACAGAGAGACAGGGATCGTGACCATCGTGTTTCAGATCGTGGGAGCCGGCACGCAAAAGATGGCTTCCCTGGAAGCAGGGGACAGTTTCCGGGATTTCGTAGGGCCATTGGGAAGGCCGTCCGAGTTTGTCCACGAGGATCTGGAGACCTTAAAAGGGAAAAAGATGCTCTTTGTGGCAGGGGGCGTGGGGACGGCTCCCGTGTACCCCCAGGTAAAATGGCTGAGAGACCACGGCATCGATGCCGACGTGATCGTAGGCGCCAAGACCAAGGATATGCTGATCCTGGAGGAGCCCATGAGGGCTGCGGCAGGCAATCTCTACATCACCACAGACGACGGTTCCTATGTGCGAAAGGGTATGGTCACCGACGTGGTGAAGGACCTGGTGCTGAATCAGGGGAAACACTACGATGTCTGTGTGGCCATAGGTCCTATGATTATGATGAAGTTTGTATGCCTGCTGACGAGGGAACTGAACCTTCCCACCATCGTCAGCATGAACCCCATCATGGTGGACGGAACCGGCATGTGCGGCGCCTGCCGTCTGACGGTGGGAGATGAGGTGAAGTTCGCCTGCGTGGACGGGCCGGAGTTTGACGGCCATCTGGTGAATTTTGACGAGGCCATGAAGCGGCAGCAGATGTATAAGACAGAGGAGGGCCGCGCTCTGCTGAAACTGAGAGAAGGAGACACCCACCACGGTGGATGCGGACATTGCGGAGGTGACGAGTGATGGATATGCAGAAAAAGGTTCCGGTCCGTGAGCAGGACCCCAAGGTGAGAGCCGCAAACTTTGAGGAAGTCTGCTTGGGATACGACAGAGAAGAGGCCATGAAAGAGGCTTCCAGGTGTTTAAACTGTAAGAATGCCAAATGTGTGGAGGGCTGCCCGGTGTCCATCGACATCCCGGCCTTCGTGGGAGAGGTGAAGGCCGGGCATATGGAGGAGGCTGCCAGAGTCATCGCCAAATCCTCCGCCCTTCCGGCTGTCTGCGGGAGAGTCTGCCCCCAGGAGAGCCAGTGCGAGGGCAGATGCGTCCGGGGGATCAAGGGGGAGCCGGTGTCCATCGGCAAGCTGGAGCGCTTTGTGGCTGACTGGTCCAGGGAACACGGCTTTGTGCCGGAGGCGCCAAAGACCACCAACGGGAAGATGGTGGCGGTGATCGGCTCCGGCCCGGCAGGCTTAACCTGTGCCGGAGACCTGGCCAAGATGGGCTATGAGGTGACCATCTTCGAGGCTCTTCACGAGCCCGGCGGCGTGCTGCTCTACGGCATCCCCGAGTTTCGTCTCCCCAAAGAGGGAGTGGTGAAGCCGGAGATCGAGAATGTGAAAAAGCTGGGGGTGAAGATCGAGACCAATGTGATCATCGGCAAGTCGGTAACCATCGATCAGCTGCTTCATGAGGAGGGATTTGACGCGGTGTTCATCGGCTCCGGAGCCGGACTGCCTATGTTCATGGGAATCCCCGGGGAGAATGCCAACGGTGTCTTCTCCGCCAACGAGTATCTGACCAGAAGCAACCTGATGAAGGCCTTTCGGGACGACTACGACACCCCCATCGCGGCGGGAAAGAAGGTGGCAGTGGTAGGCGGCGGCAATGTGGCCATGGATGCCGCCAGAACCGCCCTCCGCTTAGGAGCCGACGTCCATATCGTATACCGGAGAAGCGAGGCGGAGCTTCCTGCCCGTGTGGAGGAAGTCCACCACGCCAAGGAGGAGGGGATCGTCTTCGACCTTCTGACCAACCCGGTGGAGATCCTTGTGGACGACGACGGATGGGTGAAAGGGATGAAGTGCATCCGCATGGAACTGGGAGAACCGGATGCCTCCGGCAGGAGAAGGCCGGTGCCCGTAGAGGGCTCTGAGTTTACCATCGATGTGGACACGGTGATCATGTCCCTGGGAACCTCCCCCAACCCTCTGATCTCCAGTACCACCAAGGGCCTGGAAGTAAATCGGAGAAAATGCATCGTGGCAGAGGAGTCAAACGGAAAGACCAGCAAGGAAGGCGTGTACGCCGGAGGCGACGCGGTGACCGGAGCAGCCACGGTGATCCTGGCCATGGAGGCCGGACGGGCAGGAGCCAGAGGGATTCATGAGTATCTGACAGAGAGATAGCGACAAGTTTGCAGGGACCGGAGATCCGGTCCCTGTTTTGCGGACATAAAACGGTAGCGAACGGAAAAAATTTGTTGTATGATAGACCTGTGTATGAATTAAACGTGGAAAGGAGTATGTTTCATGAGGCAATATCTTGCACTGGATCTGGGGGGGAACGTTTACGAAGTACGCTCTCATGGGGGCAGATGGTACATTTTTAAAGCAGAAGAAAATCCCGTCCCCCTTAAGCAGTCTGGAGGACCTTCTGTCTGCCGTCAAAGCCATCGGCGAAGAGTTTGACGGTCAGTATGAGGGGGCGGCAGTGTCCATGCCGGGCCGCATCGACATGAGAGAGGGCATCGCCCACACCGGCGGTTCCTTCCGTTTTATCAAAAACACCCCTGTGGGGAAATATTTTGAGGAGATCCTCCATGTGCCGGTTACGGCGGCCAACGACGGAAAGTGTGCGGCCAACGCGGAGGCGTGGAACGGGGCCCTGGCAGATGTGGACAACGGGGCGGTGCTGGTCATCGGGACAGGCATCGGCGGCGGCATCGTGCTCAACGGGAAGGTATGGATGGGGAATACCTTCGGAGCCGGAGAGCTGTCCTGATTCACTGCGGATTTAGATCTGCTGACCCATGGACTCTACCGAGACGGCAAGAAAAATATCGAGGCAATGTGGGGCAGCTACAGCTCCACAACAGGGCTGCTGCGGTTCTATGCAAGCCGGAAGGACATGCCCGAGCACGACCATGGTCTTGACGGATTCCGCTTTTTCGAGGCATATGATGCCGGGGAAGCCGAGGCGGCAGAGGCTTTTGAGGAATTTGGCCGATACACGGCAGCAGGAATCTACGGGATCCAGTCGGTATTGGACCTTCAGCGGTTTGCCATCGGCGGAGGCATCAGCGCCAGGCCGGAGGTGGCGGAGAAGATCCGTCAGAGTGTGGACCGCCAGTTTGAGCTGATACCCACCACACCCTTTGGAAAGCCGGAGATCGTCTCCTGCAAGTACGGCAATGACGCCAATCTCATAGGAGCTCTGTCCTTTCATCTGGATCGTGTGGGAAGGGAATGACAGAATTTGGGGCGGGCCTCTCAGTGGGCCCGCCCTTTTGCGGTGGAATCAGATATTCTAATGATTACTCAGTGACTTCAGATACGCCTGGGCATCTGCCAGGGCTTTTTGAGGTGTCCTCTGCCCGTTCAGGGCATCCAACAGATTTTTCCCCAATTGATACTCAAATTCTTTCTGATCATAGCTGAAAGAGCGGAAAGACAAAAGAGGGCGGCTGATCCCGTCCCGGATATGTTCTGCCAGATAGGAGAGCCATGGATAGATATCTATGACCTCATGCTGTTCATAGACAATGGCAGCAGAGGAGATGCCGCCCAGCATCGCCAGGTCGGTGGCGATATCCGGGCCGGCAGCCCATCGGACGAACTGCCAGGCTTCCTTGGGATGCCGGGAGTATCTCCCCACTCCCAGGGAACCGCCTGCCAGAAGAGAGTTGTTGCCCGGCAGAGGTGCGAATCCGATGTCCCCGTTGAAGGCGGCGCCCTCGGCCCGGATAAACCGGGAGGCGTAGTGGAGATACAGAATGGTGGTGGCGTAAGAGCCGTTGACAAACCCGGAGGCGATTTCGCTCCAATCATGGGTGTGGGAGGTATCAGCAAATTTGGAAAACCGGATATAGCCTTCCAGGGCAGAGATGGCTCCCTGAGTCTGCAGGTTTATCATGCCGGAAGGGGTATACACCGGTCCGCCTGCCGAGATCAGCCTGGGAAGATACTCACTGGTCACAGAGGTCTGGCTGGTATAGGCCGCGATGCTGGACCCGTAGGGAGTGGGGGAGTCCGGCCTGCAGGCTCTGGTAAAGAACCGGGCCACGGTCTCCAGCTCCTCGTAGGTGGAGGGGATCTTCAGGGGCTTTCCGTACTCTTCATAAAATACTCTCTGCTGCGCCACGCTTTCGAAGAGAGATCTTCTGTAAAACAAAAGCTGCATGCTGATATCAAAGGGACAGGCGTACAAGGTCTTTCCGGATTTGAAGTAGTCTTCCGGGATAGAATCCAGAAAATATGCGAAATAGCTGCCGGCATCGTCTGCGATCTCCTCCAGCGGCCGGAAGATCTTAGGGGCCATGAGGGATAAACAGGATGGGTCCACCCGGATGATGTCCCACCGCTCCTCCTCCGACAGCGCCTTCACGAGAAGCTGACTTAAGGGCACCGTGACGATCTCCACCGGGATGCCGGTGTCATGTACAAACTGGGGGATCAGAGTTTTTAAGGCGGTGACTGTAGGCGTGTTGTGGGACAGCATGCGCAGGGGCGGGCCATTTAGTCTCACGGCAGGGACGGCGCAGTCTCCGACAGTCTTTTGCGGTGAGGCTTTCGTGGTTTTTGGTCTGTGACAGGTCTGGGACGGGGCAAACACTCTGGAGCGGAGAGGCAGTTTTTCCTCCAGTGACCTCATGAGCTCATCTGCCGCCGAGATTCCCAGATATCGGTAATTCAGCTGAATCTGTATAAAACGGTTGTCCGGAAGAGGAGAGAGGGGGGCCAGGCAGATGATGTGGGGAGACTTTCCGGTGAATCTGGTAAAGGCATTTTCCGCCAAGCGGGCCAGATGACGGCTTCCGGCAACGCAGTAATCCGTGTCCGGAAAGGAGGAGGCCAGTTGGTAGGAAGCCGGGGACAGCTCCCCGTGACAGTTCTCCAGGATACGTTTCTCTTCTATAGGAAGAAAGCGCATGAGGGCATCCCGAAACCGGGCCTGGTCGGGAAAGGAAACGGAGCCTGTCAGCACCGAGACTCTGGAGCCGGGGGGGATGACGGCTGATACCAGTCTGGCGGCTTCTGTCATGTCAAAGGTATAGGAACAAAGGCTCTGGCTGTCTCCGAGCCGCTCTAAAAAGATCACAGGAAGATTTTGTGAGAGAAAGGGGGCATATTCGGAGACTTTTGACTCGAGGCAGGAGACGGTGAGGACTCCCATTACCTTCTCCTTCATGGCTTCTAAGATGGCTGCCTTTTCTCGGCAGGGCTGGTCGCCGGAGATATACAGGCAGACCTTGAAGTCAAAACGTTTTGCACTGTTTAAGACTCCCATATAGAGTTCGCTGTATTTTTTTTCCGAAATATCAGGAAGGATGAGGGCGATGGACTCTGACACCCCTTTTCTTAAGGTGCTGGCCCGCTGGTCCAGACTGTAGCCCAGTCTGGCAGCGGCCTCCTCCACCAGCCGGATTTTTTCGTAACTGACTCCTCCGCGTCCGTTGAGAACGTTTGATACTGTGCCTCTTGAAACTCCGGCTTCTTTCGCTATGTCATTCATGGTCGCCATATGCAAGTCCTCCTGATTGGTGTATGTCAAAGTAAAGAGGGGCCGGAAGGTCATACATGACCTTTTGACCCTGGTATCATCATATCATAATTTGAAGGTTTTGACTATAAAAATGGAACGAGATAATATAAAATGAGAAAATGATTGACACGTTCCAAAATCAGTGATAAAATGTAGAAAAAGGTCACGGGAAACAGTGACGGACAGAGAAACGGCAGGGCAAAAGGAGGATTTACCATGAGAATCAAGGCGGTTCTTTTGGATTTTGACGGAACGACACTTCAGAGAGATCAGGTGTTTATCTCGGTCAGGAACATGTATGCCATCAGAAGGGCTCTGGACAGGGGGATCTATATCATTCCGTCCACAGGCAGGGCGGAGAATATGCAGCCGCCTCAGATCGAAGCGGAAAAGAGGATCCGCTATTACATCACATCCGGGGGGACACGGGTGGTGGATCACAGCACCGGAGAGGTGATCTATCAGGAGACTTTGACACCGGAGGACAGCGAGAGGATGTGCAGGATCTTTGAGGGGAAGCGGATTTATACGGAGATCGCCTCCGGGGGAAAGATCTATCTGGAGAGGGAAGTGGCGGAGCATCTGGAGCGGTATCCGGTTCCCTCCCACCATGTGTGGTTTATCGAGACTGGCCGGCAGATCTCTGTGGAGAAGCCATCCGAGTACTTTTTGGGCCGCGGCATGGGCATCGAGAAGGTGAACATGTACGGGATCCCGGAGGAGCTTCAGCAGAAGATCTACGATGAAGTGGAACATTCGGGGGTAGCCCACATCACCGACCCTCTGGGAAAGGACATGCAGTTTTTTCCGAAAGGGCTGAACCGGACCAGGGGGATCGAAAAGCTGCTGGAAAAACTTGGCATCACCATGGATGAGGTCATGAGCATCGGCGATTCCGTGCTGGACGCAGATGCCATCAGGGCCTCCGGAGTCGGGGTGGCCATGGGCAATGCCCCCTCATGGCTGAAAGAACAGGCAGATTTTGTCACTGCCCCTTATGATCAGGACGGTGTGGCGGCGGCTATCGAGAAGTTTATTCTGGAAGAATCGGAATCAATATAGATGAGAGAGGAGAATGACTATGGGACGAGAATTGCTTGAGGGCTTTCGGCCCGGACACGACCGGCTGGTGTGCATCGACTCTGACGGGTGTGTGTTTGACACTATGGAGATCAAGCACAAGGAGTGCTTCTGCCCGGCTATGATCAAGCACTGGGGGCTGCAGCCCATATCCAAATACGCCAGAAAAGCCTGGGAATTTGAGAATCTGTACTCCAAGGACAGGGGACAGTCCCGATTCATCACCTTGTACCGGTCCATAGAGCTTTTGAAGGAGTGGGAAGAGGTGAAAGAATACGGATTTGAATTTCCGGATACAGGGACTCTGAAAACCTGGCTTGAGGAGGCTTTGGAAGTCAACAATAAGACGCTGGCAGCTTCTCATGACCCGGTGCTTTTGAGGACTCTTAGGTGGTCTTTAGAGGTCAATGAGAGAGTGGCGGATATGGTCCATGGGATACCGCCATTTCCCGGCGCTAGGGAGGCGGTTCTGGCACTTAGCGAGCAGGCGGACATTATCGTGGTCTCGGCCACTGCCCGGGATGCCCTCATGAGAGAGTGGGAGGAGAACGGACTGCTAGACCATGTATCCCTGATCTGTTCTCAGGATGAAGGGACGAAGAAGGAGTGCATCCGGGCGGTAAAAGACCACTATGCCCCGGATCGTGTGCTGATGATAGGGGATGCGCCGGGGGATATGCGGGCGGCCCATGACAACGGCGTGCTGTTCTATCCCATCAGGCCGGGAGACGAGATCGCTTCCTGGAAAGAGATGAAGGAGATCTATCTGGAGCGGTTTTTAGACGGTGGATACAGAGGGGAGATGGAGGAGATGGTGATCCGACGGTTTGACGGATGTCTGCCCCTTCTGCCGCCTTGGAAAAGGGGAGAAGCACAAGTCCGGCTCTCGTGAGATAAGCAAAGGTCCGGCGGACCTGCAAGGCATAGAAAAACAAAAATTTATTATAAACAAAATGAGGAGGTAACACTATGAAAGGAAAAAGAATTGCAGCAGCAGCGTTGGCGGCCGCATTGTCGGCAGCAGTGCTCACCGGATGCGGCAGTGCCGAGGGCAGTCAGTTTCCCGACCCGGAAAAGACCATCACATTGATCGTCCCCCAGGGGGCAGGCGGAGGTACGGATACTCAGGCCCGCCAGCTGGTGGAGGCCATGAAGTCGGTTTCCGGCAACAACAACATCATCGTGGAGAATGTCACCGGAGGTTCTACCGGAACAGGAACCAATCAGGTGATCGATTCCGAGGCTGACGGATACACCCTTTTGATGTACGGAACTTATGTGATCTGCGGAACCATGACAGGTTACACCGACGGCTTCGAGAAGCTGGATTTCATCACCGGCCTTTCCATGGAACCCTTTGTCCTTGCAGTCCAGTCGGATTCCCCATACCAGACATTGGATGAACTGATCCAGGCGGCTAAGGCGGATGCCGGAACCATCACCCTGGGCAATGCCGGCGCCACCGCCACCACCGGCGTGGTGGCATACGGACTGAACAATGCCTTGGAGTCTCCGTTCAACGTGGTCTCCTTTAACGGCGGTGCAGAGCTGATTCCTGCGGTCCTGGGAGGTCACTGTGTGGCAGGTATTTTTTCCCAGTCGGAAGTTCTGTCCAACATGGACGGGCTGCGGCCTCTGGTGTTCTTCGGAGAGGGACATTCGGTTCTCGAGGAACTCAAAAATCTGCCCAACCTTGAGGAGGCCGGTTATGGAGAGCTGGCGGTGCCGGGAGGATGCTTCAGGGGAATCTGTGCCCCGAAGGGAACACCGGAGGAGGTGAAGACCTATCTGGCGGACACCGTCGAGAAGGCCTATAATTCCGATTCCTTCCAGAACTGGCTGAAGGATCAGGGGCTTCTTGGCGACTACTCCAGACTGGGAGATTTCGAGAAGTACAACCAGGAGATGGTGGACAACCTAAAGCCTATCATCAAGGCCACCGGTCTGGCAGCGGGAAAATACGCAGAGTAACCTATAAGGTCCGTCGGTGAAAGAAATGGAAAGGTGCGGTAAATGAAAGGAAAAGTCAAACTGATGCCGGCTGTGATGACCCTGATGTCGGCCCTGTATTTCGTCTATGTTCTCACCGGTGAGGACACCATCCTGGCGGCGGACGCCGTGGGAGGAGACCCGGGAGGCAAGGTGCTTCCCCTGACCATGGCAGTGTTTCTGTTTCTCGGCTTCCTCTATATCACCGTAAAGGAACGTCCCGAGGGAGCGCAGATGGATCCGGGGACCAGAAGGCTGTTTGTCATCACCCTGGCATTGTCGGTATTGTATGTAATGCTGATCAGGCACATCGGATTTGTGATTCTCACCACCCTGCTGCTCTACAGTCTGGAATACATCTATACCAGCCTAGGAGAAGAGAGGGACAGGAGACAGGCGGTCCTGGGAGGCGCGGGAACCCTGGGGATCACGGTGGGAGCGTTCTTTGTCATGAGGATGATCACCAGAAACCTGATGGGCCTGGCAAGGGCAGGGGTTCTTCCCGGAATCTTCGCCGTCACTGCCTTTGAGGCCTGTATCTCGATGACATATGTAGGCCTGTTGGCCTTTGTCCTGCAGAAAGCCTTATCTAGACGGTTTACCGGAGCAGGGATGGTTCGGATCAGACAGGCAGGTCTTTTGACCACGACCGCGGTACTGTTCTTGTATGTGGTGTTCAAACAGTTTTTCAGCGTCAATCTGGCTGCAGGCATATTGAATTTTTAGAGGAGGAAGCCATGAATGATTTTATTGCGGGAGTAGGGCTGGTGGCCCATGTGTCCACGTTTCTGTGGTGTGGATTCGGCGCCGCGCTGGGCATCGTCTTAGGCGCCCTGCCGGGGCTTACGGCGACCATGGGCATCGCTTTAGTCATCCCCATTTCCTACCAGCTGGACACGGCCACAGGCATCGGACTTTTGCTGGCAGTATACTGCGGTGCGGTCTGCGGCGCTTCCATCCCGGCCATCCTTCTGGGGATCCCGGGCAATCCCAACGCAATCGCCACTGCGGAGGACGGCCAGCTGATGACCAAGAAGGGGCTGGCCGGCCAGGCTCTGGGGGGAGCGGTGATCGCCTCCATGATCGGAGGGCTGGGCTCCGAGATCTTTCTGATCTTTTTCAGCCCTATGGTGGCCAGGATGACTCTGGCCTTCGGGCCTGCCGAGAAATGTACCCTGGCTCTGGTGGGCCTTGTGATCATCGCCGCAGTATCAGGAGATGATCTGTTAAAGGGCCTGCTCATGGGAGCTTTGGGGTTTGTCTTTGCCTTTCTGGGGCCGGATCCCATGTCGGGGCGGCTTCGGATCCCCTTTGCTTCGGTGCTGGGCAAGACTCCCTTTGCCAACGGTCTGGACATGACCTCCACCCTCATAGGCCTCTACGGCGTCAGCCAGGTGTTCTTCGAGCTGGACAATTTCCGGAAGCCCCAGAATATGGACGTCTGCACCGACATAGGAAAGGTGTTTCCGCCTCTTAAGAAAATCGCCTCCATGTGGAAGATCATCCTGTCATCCTTGGGGATCGGAACCCTCATCGGCTCCATACCCGGAACCGGGGCTTCCATCGCCGTGTTCATGAGCCGCAACGCGGCGGCAGGGATCTGCGAGCACAGCAGGGGGAAGCTGGACAAGCCGGGAACCGGGTGTCTGGAGGGGGTGTTCGCCCCGGAGGTGGCCAACAACGCAGTCACCGGAGGAGCTCTGATTCCGGCTCTAAGCCTTGGCATCCCGGGAGATTCCGCCACGGCGGTGCTGATCGGAGCCCTGATGATCAACGGGATTACCCCCGGGTTTGCCCTGTTCTCCCAGAACATGCCTCTGGTGTACTCCATCTTCATCACCCTGCTGGTCTCCAACATCTTTATGGGGGTGTTTCAGCTGGCAGGGGTGAGGTGGTATCCCAAGATCCTTCTCATCTCCCAGAAGGTATTGATGCCTGTGGTTCTGGTTCTGTCCTTCTTAGGGCCCTACGCACTGGCCGGATCTTCCGTGTCCAAGGGAGTCTATTTCCTGGGGACGGCTCTGGGCATGGGGATTTTGGGATATTTTATGAAGAAGAACAAGTACCCCATTGCCCCTGTAGTGCTTGGGCTGATTCTGGGTGAGATGTTCGAGGAGCAGTTTCGCAGAGGGGTGAAGCTGGGAGGCGGAACATTTTCCAGATTCTACACATCCCCCATCTGCTGGTTCTTCATCGCCCTGGTGGTATTTATCGTAGGTTCCGTGGTGCTCAAGAACAGAAAGAAGGAGAATCTTCATGCTTAAATTTACCTTTCTCGGAATCAACGGATCCCTGCAGGAGCCGGAAGCCGGCAACACATCCCTTGTGATCGCTGGGGAGGAAGGCAGCGTGGCGGTGGATTTATCCGTCAATCTGTGGGTGGCTGCTGCCGCGGACATCGACGGGGTGATCCTGACCCATGAGCATATCGATCATGTCTATGGGCTTCCCTCCCTGTGCCACCAGCTGTGGATCGGAGGGAGGGAGAGGCCTCTTGTCATTCATCTTCCTTCGGGGATGAAGGAGCTTGCAGAGGGCCTCATCGACCTGTTTGGAATCCGGGCAAAGAGCCGTATGTTTGATATCAGGTTTCTTACAGAGCCGAAATTCCGGGTTGGAACGATGTCCTTTACCCTGTTTCCGACAGACCATACGGGTCACTCGGTGGGATTGGCGGCGGAGGAAAAGGGAGAGAAGCTGGTGTACACTTCCGACACCAGACCGATAACAGAGATTCCGGATGTCATGAGAGGGGCCGGGGTACTGATCCATGAAGCGTCAGGAGTCTTTAGGGAGGAAGAAATTCTCATAGAAAAGGGCCATTCCAGCGGAGCGGACGCAGGGACACTGGCCAGAGAGCTGAAAGTGAGGAAGCTGTATCTCTGCCATCTCCCTGTGGGGAAAGAGGCAAAGAGAGAGATTCTTTGCGAGGCCAGAGGAGTATTTGAGGAAAGCGATATCCCGGAGATCTTGAAGGAGAACCGAGTGCAGGAAGGAGCCTGAGACAAAAGGGTCTTCTAAAAGAGTCGGACAGACAAAAACGGCAGGTATTCATGCCCGGCTATCGTTGACAGACGATGAGGGCAGGGATACCTGTTTTTATCTATAGGAATTGAAGTGGAAATGAAAAAGAGTACTATAAAGGATGTGGCAGAATACACCGGTTTGTCCATCACTACCATATCCAGATATATTAACAGGAATTATCCGATCAGTGTGGATTCGGAGGAGAAGATCAAGGAGGCCATCCGGGTGTTGGGATATAAACCCAACCTGGTGGCAAGGAGCCTGAAGAAAAACTGTACCGGTATCGTGGGGCTGATCGTGACCGACATCTCCAACGGTTTCTTTATGAATGTGGCCAAGGGCATGGAGGATATCCTCTGGGAGGAGGAGTATCAGATCATGTTTGCCAGCAATGACGGCTCTCTGGAGAAGGAGCACAGGCTGATCGCCATCTTTGAGGAGCGCAGAATCGATGGGCTGGTGATCGCGCCGTCTGACACTTGTCCGGATACCATCAATCAGTTTGCCGGGACCGGCACACCGGTGATCGTCATCGGCCGGAGGATGGACGGCATGGCGGCACAGGCGGTGGCAGGGAAGAATCCATATGAGATGGGAGCGGAAGCCGGGAGGATCATAATAGGGAGGATCAGAGCAGACTGATCCCCCCTGAAAATATAGGCTATTTACATAGTTGTTCAGAATAATCTGAATATAATTGAGGAACACCGAGAAAAATAGGGAATAAATTCATTAAAAATGAAATAAATGCAAACAATTAAAACAATTAAGCAACGGAATAAAAATATTTAAAAAAATATCAAAAAAAGTGTTGACAAATAGCTGGAGAGAGACTATAATTAAGACATCAAAAAGAAACAAACAAGTCAGAGAACAACAAAAAGAGTTGGAAGAACTGATAATCTAAAAGAAGGAGGTACGGACCAAAGGGCACATAAGCATTGTTTCATCTATCAGAACAAAGAGACGGATGTCAATCTGATCGAAAGAAAAGAGAAAAAGAGATAGATGAGACCAGGACCCCCCGGAACTATGGGAAGCAGCCCCGTAAGAACAAAACGTAATTCCAGATTGAGAGAACGTTAACAAAAGAAGATGGTCGTTTGGTAATATGACGAGAAAGTATTGCTGGTGCGATGAGAATTTTCAGAAGATAACACACTGGAAGAGAGAGAAAGAAAGACGTACATAACAGGGGAGCGGATCATAGGGAAGGATACAATTTCATATAGAAGAACTCAGAGAAAGGCCGAAAGAGGCAGAGAAATCTTTGAGAATCATTCAGGAGAGAGAGGTATAGTCCATTGGATGAGATAGCGTAGAAGTGGGTATCGAGAGAGAATAATCGGTACCCACTTCTAATTTGTTATCCTTCCAAATCAAATGTGGGGGTATACTCCTCTTTTGCGCTGCTTTTTTCCTGCATATACCCCATAGACAGCCCGAGTTCCAGGGCCATATCCACAACCTGTCTGTATTCGTAGGTGGTGAGCCGGCGGTTAAGCTCCGGGTAATCATTGGTCTCTTTCACCTGAAAGAAAGGGGTGTACTGGCTCAGCAGGCTGATCAGGAAGCCTCCCGTTGGCAGCTGATCCCTCATCCAGTGGAGAAGTCTGACAGAGTCCTTGCGGGCCCCGGGCAGAACCATATGGCGGAGGATGACGCCTGAGTGCATGATCCCGTCTTCGTCCAGCACCGGAGGGCCGGTCTGGGCGATCATCTGGCTGACGGCCGCCGAGGCCTTCTCAAAATAGTCTCCGGCCCCGGAATAGCGGGAGGACAGGCCGCTGTCAAAGTATTTTAGGTCAGGAAGCCAGATGTCCACGTAGGGCTTTAAGGCCCGGATGATCTCAGGATTTTCATAGCCGCCGCAGTTGTACACCACAGGGATGGTCAGGGCTGGACCGGCCAGCCTCAGAGCGGCGGTGACGGATGGCAGATACTGGGTGGCAGTGACCAGATTGATATTGTGGGCTCCCTGATCCTGGAGGCGGAGGAAGAACCGGCACAGCTCCTCCTCACTCACCTCCTTGCCGATGCCCTGATGGCTGATGGGATGGTTCTGACAGAAGCAGCACCGGAGGGTGCAGCCGGTGAAAAATACGGTCCCGCTTCCCCGGGTTCCGCTGATGGAAGGCTCCTCCCAGTGGTGAAGGGCGGCTCTGGCGATTTTGGCCGTGGGGCCGCTGCCGCAACCCCCCGGGGCCTTGGTGCGGTCCGCGCGGCACATGCGGGGACACAGCTGACAGTCGGTGTAGGACCATGGATTCATAATTTCCTCTTTCTCTCGTTGACAACCATAAGTAAAAAAGCTACAATAAATTACTGACTTCCATGGTAAACGGAAAGAACGAAAAATGCAAGAGGAACGTGTATGAGGAAAAGCAGAAAGATCGCGGCGCTTCGGTATGCATTTCCAAAGACTCTGCCGGTGATGGTGGGGTATCTTTTTTTGGGAATGGCATACGGGATCCTGATGAAGGCCAATGGGTTCGGATTCTTGTGGGTCCTGGCCATGAGCACTTTTGTATATGCGGGGAGTCTGCAGTACGTTGGGGTGACTCTTTTGGCCGGCGGGGCCCATCCGGTCTACGGATTTCTGATGGGACTGATGATCAATGCCCGCCATCTGTTTTACGGGATTTCCATGTTGGGAAAGTATCGCCGTGTCAATCGGTTCAGGGCCTACCTGATCTTTGCCCTGACAGACGAGACTTTTTCCGTGGTATGCAGCGAGACGGTGCCTCCAAGGCTCAGCAGGGAGTGGGTGTACCTGTGGATCTCTCTTTTGAATCAGGTCTACTGGGTGGCCGGGAGTCTGGCGGGAGTTCTTCTGGGCAGCCTGATTACCTTTGACACAAAGGGGCTGGATTTTGCGCTGACTGCTCTCTTTGTGGTGATTTTTACGGAACAGTGGAAGAGCCGGAGAGACCATGTCCCGGCTCTCATCGGCGTGGTCTGCTCCGTGGGATGTGTCCTGATCTTTGGATCCGGCTCCTTCATCATTCCTGCCATGGTGATGATACTGATCGTTTTGAGTGTCCCCTATATCCGGGGGAAGAAGGGGAGGGAGAATGTTGGATAAGACGGAAGGCATGAGAGGGATCTGTCTGATTTTGGCCATGGCGGCGGCCACCCTGCTCACCAGGTTTCTGCCGTTTCTGCTGTTTTCGCCGGACAGGGAGGCGCCTAAGTATGTGGAGTATCTGGGAAAGACCCTTCCCTTTGCCACCATCGGGCTCCTGGTGGTGTACTGCCTCAAGGATGTGAGTCTGGCGGGGGGAACCCACGGGCTGCCGGAGGCTGCGGCAGTGGCTGCCATCGTGGTGCTCCACTGGTGGAGGGGGAATACTCTCCTGAGCATCGGGGCGGGGACTCTGCTGTATATGGTGCTGGTGCAGACGGTATTTTGACCAGACAGGTTTTGGACTTCCTGTCTGGTCTTTTTTACTTTATAGGAAATTCCGATTATTTGAGGAGGAGTTCTGTATCCGGTGCCGGCGCGCCGGAGCTGTTCGCCCAGCCGGATATCGACGGCGGCCTGGCAGGCAGAGCGTCCCTGAAGCCGGACTTGGGGAAGAGCGTCAACTACAATAAATAATAGATTTGTCTATTATGTATAAAGATAAAGCTCAATATTATGAAATTATGTAGAATTTTTTGACAATTCGGTCTGTAAAGGTTTCCGTCTGGCCGTTTCTTGCAGTTGACAGAAATTTTTAAACCGATTATAATTAAATAGATTGGAAATTTTTCCAAATTATCAACGATGAAAGGGGTAGGGCTGTGAGAAGAAGCTTAAGAGCCAAAGCTGCAATATTGCTGGCCGTCACTATGGCGACGACGAATATTACATCTATGGCAGCAACTAATGTGGGAACACCGCAGTCGGCAGAGAAAACGCAAGAGGAGGAAAAGGAGACCGACTCGACCCAGTCTAACGCGGACCGGGACCCGGTAACTTCCGTGGACGAAACTGCGGAATCGATTCTGAACGGGGCGGAAAACCGGGCAGGGGAGACAAGCGGCACGTGGGAAGGATTTACGTGGTCGCTGGACGCAGATGTGCTGACCATCGAAGGCAAGGGGGCTATGCCGGATAAAGGGGATAGGAATGATTATCCATGGCAGGAATTCAGCGACATAGCGGACCGGATCGTCATCGGAGACGGAATCACTCATATAGGGAAGTACGCATTTGCCGAGTTTACCTTTCTGACCGGCGTGGAGCTGTCAGACAGTGTAGACAGCATCGGCAGGGAGGCGTTTGTTTCCTGTGAAAATTTATCCGACATTAATGTACGTGATGACATAGGCTACATTCATGGAAGGGCTTTTGGAAACTGCGACAATCTTCCTGCGGAGACGCTGGTGGCTAAGGGTAAGGGTTTGAGCGGTGATGAACACTGGACTATGACCCAGGCAGGAATCCTGACAGTGGGCGGCACAGGAAAGACCTCAAGCAGTTGGGACGGAATTTCCATAGACAGGGTCAGGGAAGTAGTGATCAACGACGGAATTACCACGATTGGTCAGTCATCTTTTAGTTTTATGTCAAATTTGGTGAAGGTGAGCATACCGGCCAGTGTGACCACCATAGAGAAGTGGGCGTTTCAGTTCTGTGAGAGCCTGACCGATATCTCTGTGCCGGACACAGTGACCACGATCGGAACCATGGCTTTTGAGGGCTGTGACAGTCTCGTCAATGTGCCCAATGAGAAGGGCGCGTGCGGTGAGAAGCTTTGGTGGGAGCTGAACAGAGAAGGGACTCTCACTGTCCGGGGCTCAGGAGACATGTCCGGAGCAATTCCGTGGAAGTCTACACCCACTTCTTCAGACGAGAATATTAAAAAGGTCATATTGGAGGAAGGCGTGACAAGCATAGCAAACAATGCCTTTCACTCATGTACGAATCTCACAGAAGTGAGTATACCCTCTACTATGAAGAAGATCGGGCAGAGCGCCTTTCGTGGATGTACGGCGCTCACTTCCGTGACTCTGCCGGACGGTCCGCTCAGCATTGCGGACTACGCCTTCCAGGACTGTACTTCTCTGAAATCCATAAACGTGTCGGAAGAGACCAGCCTGGGAATGGATGTTTTTAAAGGCTGTACCAGTCTGTCAGGCGTGGATATATCCCCCAGCGGTCAGTACGGCGAGAATCTGCGGTGGAAGTTGACCGAAGACGGAACCCTGACCTTTACCGGAACAGGAGAGCTGAAGCCGAAGAAAGGTGAAGCAACACCTGTTTGGAAAGGTTCCGGCCGTGACAAAGTGAAAAAAGTGGTCATAGGAGAGGGCGTAACCCTTGTAGGAGGATATGAGTTCAACGGGTGTAAAAACCTTACAGAGGTAACTCTTCCCGAGCAGAGCTTAACTTCTATAGAAGACTACGCGTTCCTCGG
>JAAWBS010000064.1 GCA_022792815.1 Hungatella sp. | reverse complement strand
TACGGTTACTTTCTTCACAAGTATCTTTTCCTTATGATTTTCACCGATTTTGTTGAAACTGAAAAATGTCACAAAGTGCGTAAATTCAAGGATTTCTAGGTATCTTTCCTTTGTATCAACACCACAGTCTCCACATGCCCCGTATGAGGAAACAGATCATAAGGCCAGGCTCCCTCGGCCTGATACCCGCCCCCTCGAAACACTTTCAAATCCCTGGCCAGAGTCTCCGGATTGCAGGACACATATACCACCCGATCGGGAGCCAGCACCGCCACGGCCCGGATAAATTCTTCTGTGCTTCCACTTCTGGGCGGATCCAGAAACACCACATCCACTTTCTCCCCGTCCTGGGCCATACCTGTCATAAATCGTCCCGCATCATTGTGGTAGAACTGAATATTGCTGATCTTGTTGGTCCTGGCGTTCTGCACCCCATCCCGGACCGCGTCCTGATTGAGTTCCACGCCGATGACCCGTCCCGCCTTTCCGGCCGCGATCAGCCCGATGGTTCCGATTCCGCAGTAGGCGTCGATCACCGTCTCCTTGCCGGTCAGCGCCGCCGCCTCTATAGCCTTGGCGTACAATTTCTCCGTCTGCACCGGATTAACCTGATAAAAGGACTTGCTGGAGATGCGGAACGTACAGCCGCACAGTCGGTCCTCGATGTAGCCCTTCCCATAAAGCACCTTTTCCCGCTCCCCAAGGACCATGCTGGTAAACCGGTCATTCAGATTCTGGATGATGGTGGTGATTTCCGGGTGTTTTTTCCTGAGTGCTTTTACAAAATTATTTCTGGACGGGAAGATGGGGGAAGTGGTGACCAGCACCACCATGATCTGCCCGGTGGCAAATCCCCGTTTCACCAGCACATGGCGCAGAAGGCCGTATCCGGTCTCCTCGTCGTAGGTTCGAATCTTAAAGGATTTCAGCATCCCTCGGATGGTCCCGATAATCTGATCTGCCTTCTCATCCTCCAGCATACACCGTTCCACAGGAACGATCTCATGAGTCCCCTCTCTATAGACTCCCGAGACAGCTTCCCCTTTTTTATATCCAAATGCAGCGTGAACCTTGTTTCGGTAATGAAACGGATCCTCCATGCCGACGATGGGGTAGACTCTGCAGAATCCCTTCAAAAGTCCCTCCACGTTCTTCTGTTTTTCCTGAAGCTGTCTGTCATAGGGAACATCCAGCATCTGGCAGCCCCCACACCTTTTTGACACCGGACACAGACTCCTTTTCATGTTCTCTCCGGACTCCTTCCCGGTTGTATTCCCGTGTCTTCCCCCCTCCCTTACCTTCTTGATTTCCTCTGCTTTTTTGTGGGTCTTCCTGTTTTTGGCAAAATCCTTCTGCCCCGTTTTTTTTCTTCTATTCTCCTGCATACAATCTCTCTTTTCTCTGCCCGCACCGCCGGACTGTTATTCCCGCCTTTGCCCATACTGCCGGGCTCTTTCCTGAAATATTCCTGCAACCTTTGACGCTGTACCAGCCATCCGTGCCGTTCATACAAGCATAACAGACCTGCCTTTCCGAAAACCAACACCGCCAGCCCGAAAAATCCGGATGCCCGTCAAACAGCATCCGGATTTTCCTCTACACCTCTCTTGTCACTTCCCTAAGCCACTGCCTTTCTTCCTCCGGCAGATAGGGACTGATCTTCTCATACACCTGTCTGTGGTACTCATTGAGATACCGGATATCTCTCGGTTCCATTAAAGTCACATCCAGAGCGTCCAGGTCGATGGGAACAAAGGTCAGATACTCAAATTCCATGAACTGGCCGTACTCATTTTTCTCTGCCTTCTTACAAACGATCAGATTCTCCGTGCGGATTCCGTGGCTTCCCTCAATATAGATTCCCGGCTCGTCGGAACAGATCATGCCTTCCTCGATGACAGCGCTGTCCATCCTCTCCGGCACGGTCTTGTAACGGATTCCGTTAGGCCTCTCATGTACATTTAACAGATAACCTATGCCGTGTCCTGTCCCGTGATTGTAGTTGAGCCCTCTCTCCCACAATGGCTGTCTGGCGATATAGTCCAGGGAGAGCCCGCGGCAGCCGTGCAGAAACTTGGCATGTCCCAGCCGCAGCATGCTCATGGCCACCAAAGTAAAATGTTCCCGCTCCTGATCTGTGACCGGGCCCAATGCCATGGTTCTGGTGATATCTGTGGTTCCCTCATAGTACTGTCCGCCGGAATCCACCAGGTAAAGCCCCCTGGCCTCCAGAGCCTTATTGCTCTCTGGTGTGGCCGAATAGTGACACATGGCTGCATTGTCCCTGTAAGCGGAGATGGTGTTAAAGCTGGACTCCAGATACCCCTCCTGTTGGCGTCTCAGCTCCTCCAGATACTGCGCTGCGCTGATCTCGGTCATGGGAATTTGGCCGATATTTTTCTTCAGCCAGTACATGAACCGGGTGACCGCCACGCCGTCCTTGATATGAGCCCGACGCTCATTTTCAATCTCTGTCGGATTCTTTACCGCCTTGGCCATAACCTCAGGATTCATCCGATCGATCACCCGGTTGGAAGTATCCAGGTTCTTTCGGATAGCATAGTTTATCCTGGAGCTCTCCAGGAGCACCCTCTCATTTCGGAAGGTTTTTATAAACTCGTAAATATCATTGTAGGGCTTTATGGTCACTCCCAGCCCCTCCAGATAGGACGAAACCTGTAAACTCAGCTTTTTCTCATCGATAAACAAAATAAATGCATCTCCTGTCACCACCCCGTAGGACAGCACCACCGGATTGTGAGGCACATCATTGCCGCGGATATTGAGAAGCCATACGAGATCATCCAGAGTGGTCAGCACATGGACAGTAGCCCGCTCCTTCTTCATAGCCTCCCTCAGCTCCGTGATCTTTTGAGCTGCCGATTTCCCCGTGTATTTCTCCTCCAGAATCCAGACCGGCGCCTGGGGAAGCGCCGGTCTGTCCGGCCAGATATCACCTATCAGATCCTCCTCGTAGGCGAAAGTAATCTTTTTAGCCTCCAGGCGCTCTTCCAGGTCTTTCCCCATACCGCTGTTTACCACCCGGCCGTCAAAGCCTAGGACGCCGCCCTCCGGCAATACCTCCTCCAGATATTCCTCTATGGTGGGAACCCCTTCCTCGTCCATCTTCTGGAGCTTGAAGCCGCTTCCCTCCAGCTGCTTTGCCGCCTGGACAAAATATCTTCCGTCCGTCCACACTCCTGCCTCCTGCGCCGTCACCACAGCTGTCCCCGCGGAACCGGTAAACCCGGTCAGGAATCGGCGGCACTTAAAATACTCTCCCAGATACTCGGACTCATGAAAATCCGAGGAGGGAATCAGATAGGCATCGATCTGCCGCGTGGCCATCAGTTTCCGCAGTGCTTCCAATTTCTCGTTCATGGTTTCTCTCCTTCTTTTTCCTTCTACTTTTTGATCAGCCCCAGATGGACACACGCCCGATAGACCCCATCGTCGTCGATGTCCGAGGTCACATAGTCCGCCACAGCCTTCAGCCTGGGATCTCCGTTGCCCATGGCAATCCCGGTTCCGACCGCCTGGATGATCTCATAATCATTCATGCTGTCACCAAAGGCATAGGCCTCCTCCATGGTGGTCCCAAAATATTCACAGAGTATAGCCAGCCCCCTGGCCTTGGAATTCTTTTTCTCAATGATATCCGCTCCCTCCCGGCCCGCAAAGAGAGGAAGTCTTAGATCCTCAAAAGCCGCCTCGATCAATGCGGCTCCCTCCGGCTCACCGATATAGCACATGGAGGGAACATTCATCTCAAGCAGTCTCCACGCATCCTGATACCTGCGCCCACACTGTCCCCACCGCCTGACATCAAACTCCGTGACCCGCTGGGGATGAATGTAGTAATCATCATCGCCTATGGTCACCCCCACTGCCAGACCGTGCTCTTTCGCAAACATGAGAAGATCCTGTTTCAGTTTTCGGGACATATGGGACTCATAAAGCAATGTATCTCCCACCGTGATCTTCGTCCCATTGGTGTGAACAATGGCCTCCGGATTGACCTTTCCCTTCAGCCCGGCACTGTAATGGCTGTCCATATCCCGCCCTGTAGCCAGGACAATGATATAGTTCTTCCTGAGTTCCTCGATCGCCCTGACCGCACTGGCCGGGACCTCAAATGTCTCATGATCAAGCAGAGTCATGTCCATATCAAAGCTTACAATCGGCTTCATATCCCCCTCCATCTCCCTGTTTTCTTCGCGTCTTTCCTAATCATATCGTAAAAATAAAATTTTTTCAAGAAAATGCTTTTCAAATCGCAAATCTTTTGCTATAATAGGGAAGTCGGTTGATGAGACACACATCGACAGTACTAAACGGGGTATGGCGTAGTTTGGTAGCGCGCTCGGCTGGGGGCCGAGAGGTCGC
>JAAWBS010000063.1 GCA_022792815.1 Hungatella sp. | reverse complement strand
GGGCAAAAGCTTTCCGCAGAGCCACAACCTCTTCGTCCTGAAGAGTCGGTTCATTCTTGATAATAGTCATAGTTCCTCCTTTGGATCGAATCCTTCTGTTGAATATCACAATTTGCTGAAATGGAAATTCAAGAAAAAGTATTATCATCGTCCAAATGGTACGAGCTGATCTGCCATATGGTCAGCCGCGTTTGTCTACATGGATATTATACAATATATATCTAAAAAATACAATATATATTATAAAAATACTATTTAAAAAATCAGATACAATAGGTTGACGTTTATTTGTGCGAAATGTATAATAAAAATACCTATAATTCAGATAAAGAAAGGGAACTGCACAGAATGGAGAAACAAGCGGGATTATATGAAAAGGTATATGATTATATTCTTGAGCAGATCTTTCATCAGAAACTTTCTTATGGACAGAAGGTGCTGGAGGAGGAGATATCCAAAGACCTGGAGATCAGCCGGACTCCCATAAGGGAGGCCTTAAGAAAACTGGAATCCGACGGCCTGGTGGAGATTCTGCCAAAGCGGTTTGCCCAGATCGTCACCTTGACGGAAAAGGATATCAGAGATCTGGGGATTGTAAAGCTGCAGCTGGATTTTCTCACGGCGCAGCTGGCGATCTTTCATGGCAGTAACGCGGATTTTAAGCGGCTGGAGCAGATCAACGATGAGATGCACAGGGCGGTGGAAGACAAGGATATCTACACTGCGCTGAAAAAAGATATGGAATTTCACAAGACCTATATGTCCATCTCGGGAAATCCTCAGCTTATGCAGTTTCAGTCCCAGATCCAGCTGAAGATCCTGCTGTATCAGTCCATTCGGATGAGAGATACAGAGCACACCATGGATGCCAGCGTGTATGACCATCAATCCATCATTGAGGCTCTGTATTCCAGAGAGCCGGAGCAGGTGCTGAGCCACATCATACCTCATCTTGCGGCTTTTTATGGCTTGGATATCGATGTATATTCCGTAATGGTTGCGGATTTCATGCGGGGCAGGGCGAAAGTGCCTGAGGAAGCCCACAGGTACTATGCCCCGTCAAAGCTGCAGGAACAGAAAGGAGAGAAGTGACATGGAGAAGACCGGGTTTCAAAACCGGATGGAGATCGTGCAGAGGAGGATGGAGGAGGCCGGGATCGGATGTTTTCTCATAGGTCCCTCCTCTACCATGAAATATTTGACGGGTTACAGCGGAAGGGCAGATGAGCGTCTGTTTGTGCTGGTTATGGCGGCGGGACAGAAGCCCTTTGTGGTTGCCAATAAGCTGTATGAGCTGCAGGCATCGGTGATCCCCATCCCCGCAGAGGACTTCCTGTACTGGTCAGACGGGGACAACGGAGTGGAGGTATTGTGCAGGGAACTTCAGAGACGAGGGGTGGATGTATCCTCGACGGCTGTGGACAAATCTATGCCCGGCATGTTCCTGGTCCCTTTGCTGAAAGGGCTTCATGGGGCGAAACTGAGCCTGGGGAACGCCCTGGTGGATGATCTCCGTGTCTATAAGGACAGGGCGGAGAGGGAGTCTATGGCGACGGCCTGCCGGCTTGCCTCAGAAGCGCTCAGAGAGACCATAGACAGGGGAGGCTGGTGGATCGGAAAAACAGAGACGGAATTTATGGGACAGCTGGCCTTTGAGATGACAAGAAGAGGCCTGAAGCTTCCCAGCGGAATCGTGGCGGTGGGGGACCACGCGGCGATTCCTCATCACCTGACCGGACAGAGGGTCATCGAAAAGGGGAAGTGCCTTCTGGTCGATTTCGGCGGAAATTATCAGAACTACAATACGGATATGACAAGAACGATCCATTTCGGGGAACCGTCGGAGGAGTTTCGGCGAGTGTATGAGATTGTCCTGGAGGCCAACCGACGGGGGAGGGAGGCTGCAAAGGCAGGCAACCGGCTTCAGGATGTGGATCGGGCGGCCAGAAGCTATATTGAAGCCCAGGGCTATGGTCCGTATTTTACCCATAGGACCGGACACGGCATCGGGATTGACGGTCATGAAGGACCATCCGCCGGGGAAGGAGAGACCACGGTCATTGGGGCGGGAATGGCCTTTTCCGTGGAGCCCGGGATCTATCTGCCTGGAAGATTCGGCGTGCGCATCGAGGACCAGGTTCTGATTACAGAGGAGGGAACACGGGTGCTGCATGATTTCACGAGAGAATTATTGGTGGTAAAGTGACAGGATTTCCACTTTCCTATTGACAAAAATTGTATAAAATGTGATAATAAAAATACAATTTGCTGATATGTATTTTTAATTAGAAGTAATATTTTCACCAAAGGGCCGGCCATAGGTCAAAAAATATGTTGAGGTGACAAATATGAGTAAACCAGCTTCTAATGTACAAGGAGCGCAAAAAAAATTTGCGTTCCCCCATTCTTTAATCATCATCTTTCTCTTGATTTGTGTTGCGGCGGTGATGACCTGGGTGATTCCGGCGGGCGAGTATACCCGAGTGGAAGACGGGGCTACGGGACGTATGATCGTCGACGCGGCCTCCTACCATCGGATCGAGAGTACGCCTGCGAATCCCTTCGATGTATTCACTGCCATCCCGAGAGGGTTGAGCGAAGCCGGATGGATCGCGTGGATGGTCCTGATCATCGGAGGTTCCTTCCACGTGATTGAGAGTACCAAAGCCACCAGAGCGCTGATCGGAAAGTTTATGAATCGGCTCCGCGGAAAGCACGGCGCTTATCTGCTCCCTGTTCTGATGCTCCCGTTCTTCATGCTTCCGGCTATTACTGGAAACGGCGAGTCCATGCTGGCCTTCCTGCCTTTAGGGATTTTGATCGCCCGCTCCCTAGGGTTTGACGCCATGACAGGCCTGTGCATCGTGACATTGGCGTCCTCCACCGGATACTGTACCGGATTGTTCAGCGCCTTCTCCACAGGTACGGCTCAGAGTCTGTGCGGACTGCCCACTTTCTCCGGCCTGTGGTTCCGCGTTGTGGGCGCAGTGCTTCTGTTTGCGGCTGCTGCCTTCTGGACCGTGAAGTATGCACGTATGGTGCAGAAGGACCCCAAGAAGAGTTATTGCTATGAGCTGGAGCAGCAGTCAGGAGACGAGGGGGAGGCTGAGATCGTTGAGCTGACTCTCAGGAGAAAACTGTGCCTGCTGGAATTTTTGCTCGGAATCTGCACCATTGTTTATGCGGCCCTGGCCGGCTGGGATTTTAAGACCCGTTTCCCCGCGGTCTTTATCATCATGGCGATTGTCATCGGACTGACTGCAGGCTTCTCGCCGAACCGGATCGCGGATGAATTTGTCAGCGGAGCCAAGGTGGTGCTGGTGGGCGCACTGGTAACCGGTTTTTCCAAGGGGATCAGCGTGATCCTTGCAGATGCCCATATTATTGACACCATCGTATATGCATTGTCCTCCCTGGTTGTGGGACTGCCCAAGCAGATCGGCGCTATGGCCATGCTTCTGATCCAGTCCATATTAAACTGCTTCATCATCTCCTCCAGCGGCCAGGCGGCAGCGACGATTCCGATCATGTCCCCCTTGGGCGATGTCCTCGGTCTGACGCAGCAGACGGTCGTCATGGCGTTTTTGTACGGCGACGGCTTTTCCAACATTCTTCTTCCGATGAATGCCTCCATCATGGGAGCCTGCGCGATCTCCGGGATCACCTATCCCCAGTATCTGCGCAGGGCATGGAGACATTATGCCACCTATATGGTAATCGGTTTTATCATGCTCCTGATAGCGGCAACCATCAATCTGGGTCCCTTCTAACATCAACACCATCCGTGTGTTTTCTTGTTCACGGAGGGTACAGACAGCCGGGAAATCTAAAAGGAGAGGAAAGCGATGTATGACTATCTGAAACGGGCAAAGGAACTGGAAGAAGATATCTTGAGAGACCGCAGGCACATCCACCGGAACCCGGAGGTGGGAGACGAGCTGCCTGAGACATATGGGTATGTGACGGAACGATTGAAGGAGATGGGGTATGAGCCGAGGCGCTGTGCCCGTTACGGAATCCTGGCTGAGGTGGGAGCGGGAGAGAAGACTTTTCTCCTCCGGGCGGATATGGATGCGCTGCCCATGCCGGAGGAAAGCGGGCTGGCCTTTTCCTCCCCCTATCCGGATCGGGCCCATACCTGTGGTCATGACACCCATGTGGCCATGCTTTTAGGTGCGGCAAAGCTGCTGAAAGAAAACGAAGCCGCCTTAAAGGGCCGGGTGAGGCTGATGTTTCAGCCCAATGAGGAGGGGTTGTTCGGTGCGGCTGACATGATCCGTGACAACGGGCTGGAAGGTGTGGACGGGGCTATGGCCCTGCATATCGACGCCACCATGCCATTGGGGTATCTGACCGGAGACAGGGGCTATGCTTTTGCGTCCAATGATTTTTTTGATATCGTGATTACAGGAAGGGGAGGACATGGGGCGAGACCGGCGGATGCCGTCGATCCCATCAATGTGATGGCTTATGTTCAGCTTGGGATTCAGTCCCTGATCAGCAGGGAGGCGGATCCGGCACAGACCAACGTGATCTCCATTACTTCCGTGGAGGCGGGAGGAACTGCCTACAATATTATTCCGGACAAGGCGGTTATGCGGGGAACGTTGAGGACCTACGACGAGGGACAGAGGAGTCTTTTGAGAAAAAGGCTGGAGGAACTGGTCCGCACAACAGCCGCCGCCTTTCGGGCCCGGGGTGAGGTGAATTACTTAGGGGACGGCATTCCGGCGCTCTTCTGTGACGAGAAGCTGTCGGACAGGCTGAGGCGATATGCCGATGAACTGCTGGGGGAGGGCTATGTGGCTGCAGAACCGTTCAAGAAGGTGGGATCCGAGGATTTTGCCCATGTGTGCAGGCAGGTTCCCGGCGGATATTTTTTCCTGGGGGCAGGACCGGATGAGCTCAGAGGCTGGCCTTACGGGCAGCACAATCCCAGAGTTCTTCACAATGAAAGTGTATTATACAAAGGTGCGGCGGTAGAAGCCCAGTGCGCAGCCCGGTGGCTGGAGGAGGCCTGGGAGGAAGGGAGACGGAAACCATGAGACAGATTGTGATGAAGCCGGAGATTTACCGATTTGAGACCTGCAGAGAATTTGCGGAGGCCTTTGAGATCGGAGAAGGAGATCTGATCCTGACCAATCGTTTTATCTATGACCCCTGTTTCGGGGAACTTGGCCTAGAGGCGGATATGATCTTTCAGGAGGAATACGGAAGCGGTGAGCCGACCGACCAGATGTTTGAGGCCCTTTGGGCAGCAGTCGATCCGCAAAAGGCATATAAGCGTGTCTTCGGGATCGGCGGAGGCACTGTCCTGGATCTCGCTAAGCTTTTGGCCTTAAAAGACGGTTCTCCGATCGAGGAACTCTATGAGCATAAGAGGGAGGCAGTGAGGGAAAAGGGGCTGTGCCTGATTCCCACCACCTGCGGCACCGGCTCTGAGGTCACTAACATTTCCATCCTGGCGTTTCTTTCGAGACATGTGAAGATGGGTCTGGCCGCCGATGCCATGTATGCGGATACGGCGATCCTGATCCCCCAGCTGCTTGAGGGTCTTCCCTATGGGGTCTTTGCTGCCAGCTCCATCGATGCCCTGATCCATGGGGTGGAGTCCAGCCTTTCTCCCAAAGCTACGCCTTATACAGAGCTTTTCGGCTACAAGGCTGTGGAGGAGATCATCCGGGGCTATCAGCTCATTGCGCAGAGAGGACCGGAGGCGAGAACGGAGCTTCTGGACCGGTTTTTGACAGCCAGCAATTTTGCCGGTCTGGCTTTCGCAGCAGCAGGCTGCGGGGCGGTCCATGCCATGAGCTATCCTCTGGGCGGAACCTTTCATGTGGCTCACGGAGAGGCCAATTATGCCGTGTTTTTGGGTGTGATGAAGAAGTATCTGGAGATCAGGCAGGACGGAAAGATTCAAAGGCTGAATCGGTTTTTGGCGCAGCTTTTAGACTGCGGGTATGAGCAGGTATATGAAAAGCTGGAGGAGCTGTTGGACCAGATCCTCTCCAAGAAGACTATGAAAGAATACGGAGCGTCCCGTGAGATGCTGGATAAGTGGGCGGACGATGTGATCCAGGGCCAGAAGCGGCTGATGGCAAACAGCTTTGTGCCCCTTGACAGGGAACGGGTGCTGGAAATCTATGAGGACTTATATGAGTAGACTGAGATGAGAAAGTAAAAAGGAACCGGGACGGGGCAGCTGTCACAGAGCCGCCGCGCCCCGGTTTTTCATGGAAGACACAAGAAGTACTCCTTCTGTCTGTTGTTAGGTTTGTGACGCCTTTATTAGTCTGTCCATCGCTTTTTTCACCTATTCAGGTGATGACCCCATTTCCTCCGGGGCCGAACCACTGGCCGTAATCCACTGCCAGGCGGGCTTTCTCCTGGATAAAATCTTTCCTGCCGCTTTCTTCTGCTTTTCCAAGATACCCGTTTAAATCAAGACATGGGAGACAGGTGCCCTCCAGAGAGGAGAGTACCGGCCTCCCCGGACAGCAGCCGTGGGGATGTGAGGGCTGCTTTTTTCTTCTTAATACAATTTTAATGCCAGAGGTAATACGTTAACACACATTTCATGCAGAATCTTCCATAATAAAATTATAAAAACACGGTGGAGGTGCAGACATGGGAGGAATCGAGAAGCGGTTATCCTCTTCGCAGATTATCATACTTGGGTTCGGAACCGTGATTTTGCTGGGAAGCCTGCTTCTGATGCTTCCTATCGCCACGGCGGACCACAGAGGCGCCGCCTTTGCCGATTCCCTTTTTACGTCGGTCTCGGCGGTCTGCGTCACCGGACTGGTGGTGAGGGATACGGCGTCCTACTGGAGCGTATTTGGGCAGGCGGTTATTCTGGTCTTAATCCAGATCGGAGGCATGGGAGTGATCACCGTCGCCGTGGCGATCTTCACCGCATCGGGGAAAAAGATCAGCTTAAAGCAGCGCAGTACGATGCAGGAGGCCATTTGTGCCCACAAGGTGGGAGGGATCGTGAGACTGACTGGTTTTATCATTAAGATGACCATCCTCTGTGAGGTGTCCGGCGCCGTGATTATAGCTCCGTCTTTTTGCAGGGAATTTGGTCTCGGAAAAGGGATCTGGTATGCAGTCTTTCACTCGGTTTCCGCCTTTTGCAATGCCGGTTTTGATTTGATGGGAGTCAGGGAGCCCTACTCATCCCTCACTGGCTTTGCTGATAACTGGACAGTCAATCTTGGGATCATGGCATTGATTGTCACAGGCGGCATCGGGTTTATGACATGGGATGACATAAAGACGAACCGGCACCGGCTTCGCAGGTACCGAATGCAGAGCAAGGTGATCCTGACGTCCACCTGTTTGCTGATTTTGATTCCAGCATGGTACTTTTTCTTTTTTGAATTTTCGGATGTGCCGCTGTCCCGGAGGATACAGCTTTCTGTCTTTCAGTCCGTCACCCCCAGGACAGCCGGATTCAACACGGCAGATCTAAACCGTTTAAGCGAGAACGGGCGGGCGTTGATGATCCTCCTGATGCTGATTGGAGGCTCCCCGGGCTCCACGGCAGGCGGCATGAAGACCACTACCTTTGCGGTCCTGGTGTGCACTGCGGTTTCTGTGTTCCGCCACAGGGAGCACACCCATTTCTTCGGCCGCAGGATCGACGACGAGACGGTCCGAAACGCGGTGGCTGTCTTGACCATGTATCTGGTATTGTTCTTGGGAGGAGGGTTTGTGATCAGCTGCCGGGAGGGAATTCCTTTGTTGGAATCGCTGTTTGAGACGGCATCGGCGGTCGCCACAGTGGGGCTGACGCTGGGCATCACACCGAATCTCAGCCTGCTGTCCAGAGGGATCTTGATCTTGCTGATGTATGTGGGCAGAGTGGGAGGCCTGACGCTGATCTTTGCTGCCCTGTCAGGCAGCAAACATGGCTGCACCATAAGATTTCCACAGGAAAAAATCACTGTCGGATAGGGAGGAACTTATGAAATCTGTATTATTGATCGGGCTTGGGAGATTCGGCAGACATATCGCCATGAAGCTGTATGACTTGAACTGCCAGGTGATGGCAGTGGATATCAATGAGGAGCGTGTCAATGCCGTCATGTCATTTGTCACTAATGCACAGATCGGCGACAGCACCAATGAGGAGTTTCTCTCCGCTCTTGGGATCCGCAACTTTGATGCCTGTATCGTGGCTATTGGCGACGATTTTCAAAATTCTCTGGAGACGGCTTCCTTATTAAAAGAGCTGGGAGCCAAGAAGGTGATCGCCCGGGCAGCCAGAGGGGTTCAGGAGAAGTTTCTGCTGAGAAACGGTGCCGATGAGGTGGTCTATCCGGAAAAGCAGCTGGCGGCCTGGACAGCCATCCGCTGTACCTCTCAGCACATTCTGGATTACATAGAGCTGGACGGGGATTATTCCATCTTTGAGCTGTCTGTCCCCGAAGAATGGGGAGGGAGTACGATCATACAGCTGGATATCCGCAAAAGGTACGGGATCAACATCCTGGGAGTTCGGGAAAACGGAAAGCTGAATATGAATATCAGCCCGGATACGGTTCTTGGCAGAGAGAAATCCATGTTGGTTCTGGGGAAACCGAAAGCAGTTCAGAAATGTTTCCATATATGACTTTGATGACCGGAGAAAGGAGGTCACACAGATGAAAGATCTCGCGTTGTTTTGCTCTACAATGGTAATCTTTAGGGTTGGCTTTTCCGTCATGAAAAGGGTGGATGAATTTATCAGGAAAAATCTGCCGGAGCCAAATACAGAGGGCAGGGGCACTGCTCCCTATAGATAAAAATTCGGTTTTGTGATAGAATTCACATAAAAGAGGTGGGAGGACAGGCGGATGGGGCAGACGAAGAGAGGCCATCTGAAAATATTTTTCAGCTATGGGGAGAGTATCGGAAAGACTATGGCCATGCTGAAAGCGGCCCGGAGCGCGAAAACTCAGGGAGCGGACGTTGTGGTCGGATATCTTGCGCCCAGCCTGTCGGAGGAGGCGGAAGCCCTTCTGGAGGAGTTTGAGAGACTTTCGCCTGTAGGGACAGAGGGCAGGGAGGAGTTGGATCTGGATCAGGCTCTTGTCAGGAAACCGGATCTGATTCTGGTGGATGAATTGGCTCACCCCAACGGCCCCGGCAGCCGTCACCGCAGGCGATATCAGGATATCGATGAACTGCTGCAGTCCGGGATCGATGTCTATACCACGGTCAATGTAGGTAATATCGAGAGTCTTCACGATACCGTGATCGCGATCACTGGCTTGACCGCCTGGGAGCGGATTCCGGATTCTGTGTTTGATGAGGCTGATCAGGTGGAGCTGATTGACATCGAACCAGAGGAGCTGATTGAACGCCGGAGAGAGTCTGATGCCGCCGATTCTCTCTTTACGGTAGAGCAGCTGACCGCCTTGCGGGAGGTGGCTCTGCGCCGGTGCGCTGACAGGGTAAAAAGGCTGGCTGATCAGCAGAGGACCAACAGTTTCCGCGCCGATGAACATATTTTGGTCTGCCTTTCCTCCGCGCCCTCTAACGCGAAGATTATCCGCACAGCTGCCCGGATGGCGGGGGCATTTAATAGCCAGTTTACTGCGCTTTTTGTAGAGACTCCTGATTTCGATAAAGCCACGGCACAGAACCAGCAACGGCTGAGGGATAATCAGAACCTGGCCCGGCAGCTGGGGGCCCACATCGAGACGGTCTACGGGGAGGATGTGCCCTATCAGATCGCCGAATTTGCCCGGCTTTCCGGGATCACAAAGATCGTGCTGGGGCGGAGCACCATCACCAGGAGACATCTGTTTGGAAAGAAGACGTTGACAGAGCAGCTGATCACCTACGTGCCGGAGATCGACATCCACATTATCCCGGACGGCACCGCGGAGGTGGTTTACCGTCCCAAAAAGGCGAGGAGCAGGCGGAATATTCTGGAAAATACGGCGAAAAGCGTATGCATTTTAACAGGCGCCACTCTGTTGAGCCTGGGGTTCTACCAGATGGGATTTACGGAAGCCAATATCATTATGGTATATATTCTCGGAGTATTGCTGACATCTACTGCGACTTCTCACCAGATATACAGTTTGGTCTCCTCTGTCGCCAGCGTGTTTATCTTTAACTTTTTGTTCACCCATCCCCGATTTTCCCTAACAGCCTATGAGACCGGGTATCCGGTGACCTTTCTCGTTATGTTTCTGACAGCCTACATCACCGGAACCTTTGCCATACGGTACAAGGAGCAGGCAGGGCAGTCGGCGAAGATTGCCCATAGGACTAAGATCCTCTTTGACACGGATCAGCTCCTGTCCAAGGCCAGCGACAAGGAGGAGATCATCGCTGCCGCGGCGGAGCAGATCAGGAAGCTCCTGGACAGAAATCTGGTCATCTATGAAAATGTGGACGGCAGACTGTCTGAGCCTCATCTTTTCGGTCCAGGGGGACTCAAGCCCCCTTCTTATGACCCGGAAAAAGAGAGGGAAACCGCCAGATGGGTGTTGGAACACAATCACGCCGCAGGCGCCACCACAGACACTCTCTCCGAGGCCAGGTATATGTATCTGGCCCTGCGGGTCAACAAGAGAGTCTATGGCGTGGTGGGAATCGAGGCAGATGAGGGGCCGTTGGATGCCTCGGAGCACGGCATCCTGCTGTCTATGCTGGGAGAGTGCGCGCTGGCGCTGGAGAATGAGAAGAATGTCCGGGAGAAAGAGGAGGCGGCCGTCCTGGCCGAGAGCGAGCAGCTGCGGGCTAATCTGCTGCGCACTATTTCTCATGATCTGCGCACTCCTCTCACGACGATTTCCGGCAATGCCAGCAATCTGCTGAACAGTGAAGACAGTTTCGACGAGGCTACCAGGAGGCAGATTTACTCGGATATCTATGAAGATTCCATGTGGCTTATCAATCTGGTGGAGAATCTGCTGTATGCGACCCGGATCGAGGAAGGACGTATGACCCTTCACACTAACACAGAGCTTTTGAGTGATATCGTAGACGAGGCCATGAGGCATGTGGGGAGGAAGGCAGACAGACACAGGCTCTTGACTGTCTGTGAAGACGAGTTTCTGCTGGTGAAAGCGGATGCAAGGCTGGTAGTTCAGGTGATTGTCAATATCGTGGACAACGGGATAAAATATACAGAGACGGACTCTTCCATCATTGTCACTGCCAGGAAGAGGGGCCCCATGGCCGAAATTGAAATCGCAGATAACGGAAAAGGGATTCCGGATGAAGAGAAGGAAAAGATTTTTGAAAAATTTTACTGCGGAACCAACAAGATCGCGGACAACCGCCGTAGCCTGGGGCTGGGTCTGTATCTGTGCAGAGCCATCGCAGAAGCCCATGGAGGAACGATCTGCGTGAGGGACAATCACCCCCGCGGGGCAATCTTTCTCTTCTCCCTCCCCCTTCAGGAGGTGATCTTATATGAATAAATGTCAGATCTTAGTGGTGGAAGACGATGCCCCGGTGCGCAATCTCATCACCACCACATTAAAAGCCCATGAGTATCGCTTTGTCACTGCAGCTGATGGCAGCACTGCCGTCATGGAGGCAGCCTCCCATAATCCGGATATCATCCTGTTAGATCTGGGGCTTCCGGATATAGACGGTGTGGAGGTGATCCGGCGTATCCGCAGCTGGTCCAATGTGCCCATCATCGTCATCAGCGCCAGAAGCGAAGACAGCGACAAGATCGATGCTCTGGATGCCGGCGCCGACGATTACCTGACAAAGCCGTTTTCCGTAGAGGAGCTGCTGGCTCGGCTCCGCGTCACTCAGCGCCGGCTGGCTCTGATGAATGGCAGCGGCAGTCAGGAGGCCGTGTATATCAACAGCCGGCTGCGCATCGACTATGTCTCCGGCTGTGCTTACTTGAATGATGAAGAGATGCACCTGACTCCCATGGAGTATCGGCTGCTGTGCCTGCTGGCGCAGAACACGGGTAAGGTATTGACCCACAAATTTATCACACAAAGTGTCTGGGGGAGCAGTTGGGACAACGACGTAGGCTCCCTCCGGGTCTTCATGGCGACATTGCGGAAAAAACTGGAGAGATCCCCCGGTGCACCTCAGTATATTCAGACCCACATTGGGATCGGGTATCGGATGGTGAAAATCGAATGAGATGATACGGGAAAACGGAGTTTGCCGCTCCGTTTTTTGGTGCCCTGAATCTTAAATGCGCACAGGCATGAACACGTTCAAAATATATAAATGTCTGGGTATATCTGCCCAATTGATGCCAAAGCAGGTGCTGGAGCATATCTGATCCGTCAGCAAGACACGGAACAGTAAACTTCCTCTCCTACAACATGTAATAACATATGAAAAGAACATTGACATATGTCCTGACATGTAATATACTGAAACCATACCTTTTGTACAGGCACGTTTCCGTTTCGCCAAATGATTTTCCTGAATTTCCGTCTGCTGCGTTGTTGTCGGTCAACGATGCTGCCGCATCGCCTCTCTCCGCCGCCTTGCAGACTGAAAATTCATTCTGCGTCATTTGGCTGAAAGGAAATGTGTCAGCACACCAGTGGTTCCGTAAGAACGGAAGGTCAGGAGGACAAGATGAAACTGTGTACATCGACAAACATTATGAATTTTGATCTGGGAAAGCCCTACTCCATCTCCCTGGAGGAGGCGGTGAGAGCCTGTGCGGCAGCGGGCTACAAGTACATCGACGCCAACCTCTGCGGCTTTGCCAGACCGGGGCAGCCCCTTGCGGGGGACGGATGGGAGCAGTGGGTGGAGGATGCCATAAGGCTGGCAGAGGAGCTTGGGGTGGAATTTATCCAGGCCCACGCCTACTGGGTCATCGGCAACCCGTTTACCGACAGCTCCACTTCCGGGAATCTTACCCGCGCGGACGGGGAATGGGGCGAGGAGCTGATGCGCCGCAGCGTCATCGCCGCGCAGAGGCTGGGAGCCAAGTGGATGGTGGTTCATCCTTTCACGGTGTGGCAGGAGAGCTGGTATCACTACAAGGAATCTTTTGCGTACAACCGGGAATATTTCAAGCGCTGGGGAGAGATCTATGCCGACCATCAGGTGGGCATGGCTATCGAGAACATGGCCAAGAACCCTCAGAAGGTCAGCTACTGCGCCCGGGGCGAGGAGTTGCTGGAGCTGGTCGATGCCATCGACAATCCCATGGTACAGATCTGTGTCGACACAGGCCATGCACACCTGTCAGGCATCAGTCCGGCCAAGATGATCCGGCAGATGGGAAGCCGCCTGAAGGCCACCCATATCGCTGACAACCACCAGAATAAGGACGAGCACTTTGCACCCTTCAACGGAACCATCGACTGGTCCGACACCATGAGCGCCTTAAGAGAGATCGGCTATGAGGAGGCTTTTGCCTTCGAGATCCACAATCTGACCAGCATGTATCCCGCACAGGTTCAGAGGCAGCTGGTGGGATTCTCCTACGAGCTGGGTCAATATCTGCTGGGCATGTAAAATGTGAAGAAAGGAAAACGATGAAAAAACCGAATATTGTATTGATTATGACCGATCAGCAGCGCCGGGATTCCCTGGGCGTGTATGGCTGCGGATATGTGAGCACACCGAATCTGGACCGTCTGGCCCAGGAGAGCACGGTCTACGACCACTGTTACTGCAACACCCCGGTCTGTACCCCCAGCCGGGCCAGTGTCATGACAGGTAAGAATATCACCGGTCACGGAGTTTACAATCTCTTTGACATCCTTCCCCAGGAGGAACGGCTTCTGCCGTCCTATCTGAAGGATCAGGGCTATGATACCGCGCTTATCGGAAAGCTCCATGTCAGCGGCATCGTCTTTGAGCGTGACCACCGCAACGCAGGCGACGGCTTTGACGTCTATGAGCTGTGCCATGAGGCCAGCATCCACATGGACGGCAAGTTCAACGGCTATGCCCGCTGGCTGAAGGAGAAGGATCCGGAGGAATATGAGCGGGTGTACACAGAGGGCCGTAAGAGAAAATTCCGCCCTGCCTCGACACATTTCAGCACCTGGGTAGGCGAGCGCTCGGCAGAGTATGTCCGGGAGAGAGGCGAAAAGCCGTTTTTCCTGATGTCAGGCCTGTTTGATCCCCATAATCCTTATGACCACTATCCCCAGGAGGCAGCCTCGTGGCTCAATGAGGACTGCTACGAGGAGCCGGTTCGCTCGGAAGCAGATTTTGACTGTCCGGAAGGCGTGAAGCTGGAGCGGGAGCTCCACGGAAGTAAGACACCGCCTACAGATCAGCAGCTCCATGACATGAGACGGGACTATTTTGCAAGCATCTCCTTCCTGGACCGGCAGGTGGGGAAGCTGATCGATGCCCTCAAGGAGGAGGGAATCTACGATGATACCCTGATCGTGTTTACCTCAGATCACGGAGATATGCTGGGCGACCACTACCTGTACACCAAGGGCTCTGATTTCTATGAGGATTGTACCAATGTTCCCCTGCTGATCAAGTATCCGGGACAGAAACAGATGGTGAGAAGCAATAGGCTGGTTCAGCTCAATGACCTGTTCTCCACACTTTTACAGGCCGGAGGCGGAGATGTGTCCATCCGTCCCGAAAGCCTGGCCCTGCAGGATGAGAACGAGAGGCCTTTTGCCGTCTGTGAATATCGGGGCAGCGGCAAATGTGACGACGATGTATTCCCCTATCCGGTGCTTGCCACCATGTACCGGACCGATAAATATAAACTGAACATGTTTTATGACACCTGCGAGACTCAGCTCTTCGATATGGAGGAGGACCCTGACGAACTTCATGATCTGTCGAAAGAACCGGAGTACCTGCCCACGGTGCTGCGCCTCACGCAGGAATACATGCGCTATCAGGCCAGAGAGGATCACCGGATGAACGCGGCCCGGGGAGGCAGGTCAGAGACCCCGGATTTTGCCAATGTGCCCATCCGGGGCGCTTCCCCCAAGGCAGCCGACGGAAAAAAATAGGAGGAACCGGACATGTCAAAGTATTGTATCGAGAAGAACTACCAGGTAGTAGTGGTGGGCGGAGGCCTGTCGGGAGTGTGTGCGGCCGTGGCCTGTGCCAGAAAAGGGGTAAAGACGGCCATTGTCCAGAATCGGTCCGTGTTCGGCGGCAACGCCAGCTCCGAGATCCGCATGCATGTGGTGGGGGCGAGCGCCCACTGCGCCAAAAAGAATCTGGCAGAGACAGGGATTCTCCACGAGATTCTTCTGGAGAACAAGCACCGCAACCCTTATGCTTCCTTCCCGGTGTTCGACTCGGTGATCTGGGAGAAAGTGCATTTTCAGGAGAATCTGGACTCCTATCTCAACACCAATATGGACGATGTGAAGGTGGAGGGAGGCAGGGTGGTATCCATCGTGTGCCATCAGAACACTACGGAGACCGAGTACCGGTTTTTTGCCCCGCTCTTTATCGATGCCACCGGCCATGGGACCTTGAGTGTCCTGGCGGGAGCCGCAAGCCGGATGGGAAGCGAGGGGAGAGCGGAGTTCGGAGAGCCCGGGGCACCCGAGGAGCCGGATACGGATACCATGGGCAACACGGTGATGTTCACGGCCATAGACCGGGGCGAACCGGTGACCTTCGTGAAACCCTTCTGGGCTTATTCCTTCTCGGAGGACGACTTGAAATACCGGACCCACAACAACAGCGTGGGCTCCCATGCGGAAGGCGGCAAGCTGGTGGAGCTGGAGGAAGGCAGCAGCCGTCTGCCCCATTTTTCCAACGTGGATTCCGGATACTGGTGGATCGAGATGGGAGGCCAGTACGATGATATCGTCCGGGAGGGAGAGGAGATTCGGGACGAACTGCTCAAATGTGTCTACGGAGTGTGGGATCACCTGAAAAATGTGGGGGACCACGGCGTGGAGACCCTGGATCTGGACTGGGTGGGCATGGTGCCCGGGTACCGGGAGAGCCGCAGGATCGAGGGAGACTATCTGCTGACCGAGCACGACATCAGGGCCAACCGGGTCTTCCCGGATGCGGTTGCCTACGGCGGCTGGCAGATGGATCAGCACGTGAGGGGCGGAATCATGGATTTTGACAAGCTTCCTTCCCGGATTCTCAACTTTGACGGCTGCTACACCATTCCATGGAGATGTTATTACACCAAAGACCTGTCCAATGTGATGTTGGCCGGGCGGGATATCAGCACGACCAAGATGGCATTTGGATCCACCCGGGTCATGGGTACCTGTGCCATAGGAGGCCAGGCGGTGGGAACCGCCGCGGCTATGGCTGTCCGTTACGGATGTACGCCCAGGGAGATCGGAGACCACATCGATGAGCTGCAGCAGGAGCTTTTGAGAGACGACTGCTATATCCCGGGCTTTGCCAGCCACGACCCGACGGACCGGGCGAGAAAGGCCAAGGTGACTGCTTCCGGTTACACGGAGGGCAATGAGCCGGAACATGTGATCAACGGCATCTCCCGCCCCACGGATGAGGGCGACAACTGCTGGGAGGCCGAGATCGGCAGAGACGGCGCGTGGATCACTGTGGATTTTGAAGGGGAGACGGTGCTGACCCAGGTTCAGCTGACCTTTGACTCCAACTTAAACCGTGAGATCATGCCTTCCCTGACGAAAAATGTCCGTGACCGCCAGGTAAAGGGGATGCCCCACGAGTTGGTAAAGCGCTACCGGGTTCAGCTGTTTAAAGACGGACAGGAAGTCTGCGCCAGGGACATAGAGGACAATTATCAGCGTTTAAACCGTCTGGAATGGAAGGACGGAGTGGAGTGTGATAAACTGACCGTGACGGTGTTGGAGGCTTATGGCATCGACAGGGCGCGGATTTTTGAGATTCGCGCATACTGATGCTCTGCCCGGGTTTCAGTCACGACGGCCGTCAGGCCAAAACAGATGAAAGAAGGAAGGGAACATGCGAAGAGAAATCTTGTGTTATGGAGATTCAAACACCTGGGGATCCATCCCCAGATGGAAAGATCTGGGGGTTCCGTCGGAGCGGTATGACCGGGACACTCGGTGGACCGGCCGGGTCGCGAAGCTTCTGGGGCCGGATTATCACATCATAGAGGAAGGCCTGGGTGGGCGGACCACGATCTACGATCTGCCGGAGAAAGCCTATCTAAACGGAAAGCCTTATCTTCTGCCCTGCCTTTTGACCCACAGGCCTCTGGATCTGGTGGTTCTGATGCTGGGATCCAATGATCTCCAACTGGCAGTGCAGCCGGATGAAGCCCATCTGGGAGACGGGATCCGCACACTGGTCAAGATCATTCAGGACACACCGTCCTGCGGCAGAGGCAACACGCCTCCCCCGGTTCTGCTCCTCGCTCCGACCCAGATCAGCCTGGCCAAGGGACGGACAGAGGTCTACCCCAAGTTTGGCTGTGAAAAAGGCCGCAGGCTCAGCCTGATGTTTCCTGAAGTGTACCGACAGGCGGCCGGGGAACTGGGGTGTTATTTCCTGAATGCCGCCGACTATGCGGGGCCCAGCGAGGCAGACGGTCTTCACTGGATGCCGGAATCCCACGAAAAGCTGGCCGAGGCGGTGGCGGGGGAGATATGGAAGATTTTTAAGGACAGAGTATCTGGAGACGGACAGTAATCGGTACCCCTGTCTCTACGGTTTGTCAGGACAGAAAGGAAAACATTGACAATATGTTTACATATTTATATAATGTTTTTAATTATTGCAACATGGAAAGGACGACCGGACATGTCTCTTTACACAAAAATAGCGGACATTATATTAGAGAAGATCAAATCCGGGGAGTGGGCTCCCGGGTATATGCTGCCATCGGAGAAAGAATTGTGTCAGCAGTTTGAGGTGAGCCGGCCCACCGTGCGCTCTGCCCTGTCCATGCTGGTGAATCAGGGCTATGTGATCAGAATCAAGGGAAAAGGCTCCTTCGTATCCAGACCCAGGGTGATGGAGGACACCACCATCTTTATCGAGAGCTTCAGCAAGGAGATGAGAGCCCGGGGGATGGAGATCGAGACGGAGGTGCTGGAACAGCGGGTGATATCGGCGGACGAGGACGTGGCCTCCCATCTGGGAATCAAGGTGGGGGACGAGGTGTTCAAACTGTCCAGACTGCGTTATGTGAAAGACTCCTTTGATCGGGGGCCCATCGTGTACAATATTACCTATATTCCCAGCCGATACATATTCCTTCAGAAGGAAAACTTTGAGAAGGAATCCCTGACCAGTATCTATAAGAGAAATCGCCTGGAACGCCGCCATCTGAGAAAGACCATCAGCGCGGTGTTCATCACCAACCGGCTGGCCAGGATCCTGGGAGTCGATGACGGAAGTCTGGGTATCCTGATTCAGTCTATAAGTTTTCTGGAGGATCGGGATCAGGTGGTGGAGTATACGCTGAGCTACTACCCCTCAGACAGAAACACGTTTATCCTGCAGATGAGCGTGTAGGGGCGGTTATCGCCGGAGAATTGTGAAAAAGGGCTGTTTTTGCAGCCCTTTTTTGGTGCGGAAAAGGCATTATGCCGAAAAAAGAGATTCTTTTTTGAAATATCACTTGAACTGACAGGACATTCACGGTATAATAGAACTTGTAATAACATCTTCGGAAAAGGCACCAGTAAATACGGACAACTTTGCTCAAAAAAGGATGCAGGAAAGGACTAAGAACGAGATGGCGATACGGGAGAAGAGGAAGCAGGCAAATTATGAGGTAGTAGTTGTAGGCGGAGGTTTAAGCGGTATGTGTGCGGCTCTGGCGGCAGCGCGTCACGGGGCGAAGACGGCTCTGATCCAGGCCCGTCATGTGCTGGGAGGCAACAGCTCCAGTGAGATCAGGATGCATATCTGCGGGGCCTCGGAGAACATGAAAAAGCCGGAGCTGGAGGAGGGGGGGATCCTCTACGAGCTGATGCTGGAGAATAAAAGCCGCAATGACTACTTCAATTATTCCATATGGGACATGGTATTGTTTGAGAAAGTGAAAAAGCAGGAGAACCTGACAGTCTACTTCAACACAGCTATGGAACGGTGTACTCTTTCGGGAAACCGGATTACCGAGGTCCGCTGCTATCAGCAGACCACAGAGACCTTCTGGGACATCGCCGGGGATATCTTTGTGGACGCCACGGGGAACGGAAGTCTGGGATATTACGCGGGGGCTTCTTACCGTCAGGGAAGCGAGAGCCGGGAGGAGTTCGGGGAGCCGGATGCGCCGGAGAAAGCGGACAATCACCGGATGGGCAATACCCTGCTTTTCAAGGCGGTGGACAGGGGGACCTCGGTGAATTTCAAACGTCCTTCCTTTGCTCAGACATTTACGGAAGAGCAGTTGCGGTTCCGCAACCATGCCGCCAAGAAGTACAGTACTTTTGACGACTCCGGTTCAGACGACGACTATGCACGCATGGCTAACTACAGCACCTCATCCGTGGACTATGGTTATTGGTGGATCGAGGTGCCGGGGAACAAGGAGGATATTGTAGATGAATACGAAGAGATTCGGGACGAGCTGGTGGCCTGTATCTACGGTATCTGGGACCATGTGAAAAACGGCGGCGATCACGGGGCGGAGAACTTTGACTTAGAGTGGGTGGGCATGATGCCCGGCATGAGGGAGAGCAGAAGGCTGGAGGGAGACTACATACTCGTGGAGCAGGATATCCTGTCCAATCGGATCTTTCCGGATGCAGTGGCCTACGGCGGCTGGGCCATGGACAATCACGTATCCCTCTTTGACTTTGACGAGCTGCCGTCTACCGTGAAATGTTTCGAGGGAGCCTACACCATTCCCTATCGCTGCTTCTACTCCAAAGACCTGGAAAACATGTATATGGCGGGGCGGATTATCAGTACCAGCAAGCAGGCGTTCTCCAGCACCCGGGTCATGGGTACCTGCGCCATCGGAGGCCAGGCGGTGGGGACGGCGGCAGCCATGTGTATCCGCTACGGCTGCGGTCCCAGAGGCATCGCCTCCCACATGGAGGAGCTGCAGCAGCAGCTTCTCAAGGATGACTGCTATCTGCCGGGATATCATAACACCGATGCCGGGGATCTGGCTCTGAAGGCGGCGGTGTCGGCCAGCTCCGAGAAGCGGGAATCCCCCTGTACCAATGTGGTAAACGGTGTCAGCAGAGAGGAAAAGGGTATGGCCAATCTCTGGGAGTCCGACGGCATAAGTCCGGAGGGAGAGACTCTGACTCTGACTCTGAAAACCCCGGAGAAGGTCTCCCAGGTGCGGCTTACCTTTGATCCCAACTTCCGCTATCCCATCAAACTGACCCTGTCCGACCGGAGGAGAGCCCAGCAGAGGATCGGCGTGCCCCCTGAGCTGGTGAAAGACTATGATGTGATTCTTTTAAAAGACGGGACCCCCATAGCTCAAAAGAGTGTCAGAGGGAATTACCAGAGACTGAATGCGGTGGATTTTGAAACCTGCCTGTGCGATCAGGTACGGATATGTTTCCTGAATACCAATGGTTGTAAGGACATTATGGTACAGGAAGTGCGTATTTACTCATAATGCATCATGTCAGACTGGACAACGAAAAAGGCGGTATTTCCGGGCATACAGAGCAGTTTATTCTATGAGAGGCAGAATGCCGCCTTTTCCTTGTTGAACAAAGGACTGAAAAGAGGGGGGAGACACCGAAAAATCTATGCAAAATACATAAAACACTGTTGACAAGTGACTATGGATAAGATATAATGACAACATAGGCATTAACCCATACTTGTAATTACAGGTTGGATTTACAGCAGAGGCATAGGATGAAATGCAAAGGGAGGATTCCTACAGAAAGAATGGGTATTCCTGGCCCGGAGGATTTCCGGCCCGGTACGTCCCAACCCACATTAAGAACAGGAGGTATTATTTATGAAGAAGAAACTTGCATTGGTACTGTGCGCCGCCATGACAGCCAGCTGTCTTGGTGCCTGCAGCGGCGGCAACATGAATCAGAAGACGGAAGACACCACCGCGGCATCACAGGGCCAGGCGGAACAGCAGACCACGGCGGCGGTAGAGACCACGGCAGCGCCGGCGGCAGAGGGTGCCAAGGAGTGGTTCGGCGAGGCCGACGGCAAGACACCGGTACATATCAAGGTCTGGGCGGGTATCCAGCCTGAGTACGGCTACTCCACCATTATCGAGAATTTTAACGAGGCCTATAAGGACAAGGGCATCGAAGCCGAGTATGTGCGTTATATGAACAATACAGACGGAAATACCCGTATCGATCTGCTGCTTCAGGGCGGCGGCGAGGACAATATCGACGTTCTCATCGGTTACGGCGGATCTACAAGACTGGACCGCAGAGTGAAGTCCGGCCTGCTTCAGGATTACAGCTCCTATCTGAATGAAGCCGGATTCAACATTGAAGAGTCTCTGGGAACCACGGCAGCTACAGAGTTCGTGTACGAAGGCGGTGCGGTGTATGGTCTTCCGACTACACTTTCCAACTCCGGATGGATGATGATCAATGAGGATATGTTTAAGGCTGCAGGTCTTGAGATCCCCTATGAAGGATGGACCTACACCGAGTTCCGGGAGGTTGTTGAGAAGCTGACCAGCGGCGAAGGCCAGAATAAGGTATATGGTATCTGCTGGGGACTGAATTTCGAGAACTCTCACACCACCGGTTTCTGCGGAGACACCTTGGCTCCCTTCCAAACGTTTAAGGATGAGTCAGTAAAAGAGACCAACTTTGACGCACCTGAGTGGGCTGAAGGCGTCGGCTTAATCAAAGATACGATAGACAACGGCTGGGCAGTTCCCCTTGATGAGGAGATCGCAGAAGGCGCCGACACGGCTTCCTATTTCTTGACAGGAAAGTGTGCCATGTATCTGAACAACTCTCAGATCCGTCTGGCTATGGATACTGCTACCTACGGCCATACCTTTATGACAGGCTATGTACCCCATCCGGTTCCGGACAGATATGACGGAGATGTAGACCAGATGCTTCACGCCAACAGAGTGTCACAGTCTGACGTTATCAGTGTAGCCGCTACAACTTCTTATCCGGAAGCCTGTGCAGAGTTTGCCCGCTGGTATATTACTGGTGGAATTCTTCCTCTCATCAAAGGCGGACGTATCCCGCTGTACAGCGGAATCCCCAGCGAAGAGGTGGTAGACATTATTTCTCAGCTTGCAGGAACTTCTGTCGACGGTCAGTGTATTGCCAACTTCATGTCAGTTGACAAGAATAAGGTTGTCGCAAGAGTATCATCCGATGCCTCTTCGGAGATCGGCGATATGCTGTGGAATCGTGTACAGGAAATCCTTAGCGGAAAAGTAGGCGTTGAGGAAGGTATGAAGGCTCTCAAGGAAGAAGCGGATGTCCTGGCTGCACAGTACGCAAAGTAAAATCTTCTGTTTTGTGTGAAAAGCGGAGCCATTGCGATATGGCAATGGCTCCATTTTTGTTCTTAAATCATGGGCCACAGAAGGCCCTCTCCCCGAAAACCTATGAAAATATGCGGCTTGTGAGGTAGATTCGATGAGTAAAAATGCGAAAATTGCGGCAAATGGACGACAGCCCGCTCCGGGCCACAGGCTGAAAAAGCTAGAGGGACGTATGGCCCTTTTGTTTCTGGTGCCCAGCTTGTTTGGTCTGCTGTTTTTAAATCTGATCCCCATGTTGATTGCCCTGTATACATCCATGACAGACTGGGTGTACACAGACGGACTTTTTAATTGGAATTTTGTGGGTCTGGAGAATTTCGTGCTCCTGTTTCAGGATGATGTGTTCATCCAGGCTCTGGTAAATACGATTATCTTCACCGTAGTCACGGTGCCGATCGGCATTTTGGTGGCTCTGGTTGTTGCTTCTCTGATTGACAATTATTGTAATGTAAAGGTGGCGGGAATCATCCGTATCGCCCTGTATATGCCCAATATCTGTAATATCGTTGCCACATCTACCATCTGGCGCGCGCTGTATTCCTCCTACGGTCCCTTCACCAACTTGATGAGGGCTTTAGGCTGGAGTAACCCGCCCCGGTGGCTGGGCAATGAAAACTGGGCGCTTCCGGCAGTAATCCTGGTAGCTATGTGGGCAAAGTTGGGATATAATGTGTTTATCTACGGCGCCTCCATGGCAGCCCTGCCGTCGGATCTGTACGAATCCGCGGCTCTTGACGGAGCAAACAAGCGTCAGCAGTTTTTCCATCTGACCGTGCCCCTTTTGTCTGCAACCACATTTTTCCTGACCATAACCGGTATCATCAGCAGTTTCCAGGTATTCGGCTACTCGAAAGTTATGACCCAGGGCGGTCCTTTAAATGCCACCAATACTATGGTATACTACATCTATACCACAGCATTTAAATACTACCGCACCGGCTATGGCTCCGCCATTTCTATGGTACTGTTCCTGATCCTGCTGGCCATCACCGTCATCCAGTGGGTGCACAACAATAAACAGGAGGACTAGGAGGAGAGCGCTATGGCAAAAACGACTGTAGTCGGCAGCAAATCGCCGAAAAATATGATTACCCGTACTGTTGTGACCATTTTTATCATCGCCCTGACCATTTTCATGCTGATTCCTTTTGTGTGGATGGTATCCTCCTCCTTTAAGCTGGAGAGGGATGTTATGGCAACACCCTTTAAGCTGTTTCCCAACTATTGGTATACGGACAACTATTCGAGGGTACTGAACCTGGGTTATTTTAAATCCTACACTAACTATCATTTCCTGCTGTCCTACTGGAATTCCATCAAGGTGGCTGTCTGTGCGACTCTGGTGGCAGTGGTCAGCTCCACTCTGGCAGGATATGCATTCGGAAAGATGAGATTTAAGGGGCAGAACATCCTGTTTATGCTGTATCTGTCCCAGATGATGATCCCGTCCCAGCTGACTCTGATCCCCCGGTTTATCATCTTCAACCAGGTAGGTCTGTTCAACACCCACTGGGCGGTCATCCTTCCTAAGATCGTGGCAGTGTCCTCCTGTTTCATGATGCGCCAGGCATTTATGGGGGCCCCGGAAGAGCTGAGAGAGTCGGCTAAGATCGACGGAGCAAGTGAATTTCGCACCTTTATGTGGATCATGGTGCCCCTGGTGAAGCCTACCATCGCAGCCATCGCCACAGTACAGTTTTTGAATTCCTGGAACGCCTATCAGGATCCGCTGATTTTCCTGTCCAGCTGGAAGCTTTGGACCATTCCGCTGGCACTGGACCAGTTTGCGGGTATCGAGGTGACCCAGTACAACTTATCCATGACAGCCTGCGCCCTGGCTACCATCCCTGTATTTATCGTGTTCTTAAGCGGTCAGAAGTTCTTTATCAAAGGTCTGACTGTGGGAGCCGTCAAGGGATAACAGGGACAGTGAGACGAAGACCCGGAAAGAGGGCGGCGGTTTTAATGGGGGTGAGCATCGTGTTCATGCTCATCCTTATGGCTGCCGCCCTCATTTTGCCATATCTGCTGAGAGGGGACGTGAGGGAGTCGGCCAATGATATCTCAAAATACGGCCAATGGGCGGTGCCGGAGAAATATTCTCGTCTTCTGGTATTTCCCGAGAACGTGCCATCTTCCGCGGAGAATGTGCAGTATTTTTACAAGTTTGAAAACGGGTGGACCCGCCCTATGTGTCAGATCTATCTGTCCTGTACGCTGAGCCAGGAGGAGTATGAAGCGGAGAAAGAGCGGCTGGCAGGATTGTCCTTTCAAAGCGAGGCAGGGACACTGTCTGTCAGGGAAGCCAGAGGATTTGCCTATCCCGGTTATTCTGCCATCGAGGGCTACGATTTCTGTTACGAGTACGCCCTTTTAGATGAACCGTGGAATCATATTGTGTATGTGTATACCATGAACACCATCAAGCAGGACATCAAGTTTGACAAGAACTATCTTCCGGACAATTATATGGAAGGATTTGAGGAGCTGTCCTACATGGGGCTGGATCGGTTTACCATGTACGGAGGATACGAGGGGCCGGAGACTGCCGCAGGAGAATGACGAGGACATGGAGCCGCGCTTACAGGACTCTTGAGGGCTGTGAGAGGGCTGATTGTATACAAAATGCTTACGAGCGTACCAGGAGGAGACAAACTTATGAATGTGAGATATGAAGAGAAAGTCTTTGATGTGATCGTCGTGGGGGCGGGGATGTCCGGCCTCTGTGCCGCTATGGCCTCGGCCCGCCAGGGGGCTCACACGGCTCTTATCAATGCCCGTCCCGTGCTGGGGGGCAATGCATCCAGTGAAATCCGCATCCATATATCCGGGGCGGACCAGTCCATCAAACAGCCGGACTACGCCGAGGGCGGCCTGCTGTACGAGTTGATGCTGGAAAATAAAAGCTGTAATGACAACTTCAGCTATTCCACCTGGGACATGGTGCTGTTTGACAAGGCGAAGGCGGAGAAAAACCTGGATGTATTCTTTAACACGGTGATGTATGACTGTGACGTGGCGGATAATCGGATCACGGCAGTCATGTGTGTCCAGGAGACCACGGAGATGCGTTATCGACTAAGTGCCCCGGTCTTTGTGGATGCCACGGGCAACGGCACTCTGGGCTACTACGCAGGGGCCCGGTGGCGTGCGGGCAGCGAGGCGAAAAGTGAGTTTGGGGAGCTTCATGCACCCGAGGAGCCGAATAACTACCGCATGGGCAACACCATCATGATGAAAGCCAAGGACATGGGACATCCGGTGAAGTTTACGCCGCCCAGCTTTGCCAAGAAGCTGACGGAGAAGCAGCTGGCCAAGAGGATCCACTGTGTCCAGATGAGGGACACCATCGACTGCAGCGATTCTCCGGACCCGGAGGAGTACAAGCGTACCTCTATGACCAGCAGTGCCTGCAATGACTACGGTTACTGGTGGCTGGAGCTGTGCGGCGAGGGGGACGACATTATAGCGGAATTTGAAACCATAAGGGACGATTTAATGGCCTATGCCTACGGTATCTGGGACCACATCAAGAACAATGGCGAGGGGGTTCATGACCATCAGGCGGAGAATTTTGCTCTGGAGTGGGTGGGGGCTCTGCCGGGAGTCAGGGAAAGCCGCCGTCTGGTAGGCGACCACCTGCTGTCGGAGACGGATATCTTAAATCATAGGATCTTTGAGGATGCGGTGTGCTACGGCGGATGGTGTGTGGATCTCCACGCTCCCCACGGGCTGATGGATTTTGATAAGCTTCCTTCGGACTGCAATTTTTATGAGGGGGTGTATACCATTCCCTACCGCTCCTACTACTCGAAAAATATTCACAACCTGTACATGGCAGGCAGGGACATCAGCGCTACCAGGTTGGGCATGGCCAGCTCCCGGATCATCGGCACCTGCGCCGTCGGAGGGGAGGCGGTGGGAATCGCGGCCTCCATGTGCGTCAGGTACGGGTGCGAGCCCAAAGAATTGGTACCCCACATGAAGGAGCTGCAGCAGAGGATCCTGAAGGAGGACGGCTTCCTGCCGGGATTCAAGAATGAGGATCCGGAGGATCTGGCTCTTAGGGCCAGGGTGTCCGCCACCTGGGCAGAGCCCGGCGGGGAGGCTGAGAAGGTGATCAACGGAATCTCCCGAAAGCTGGGGGAGGAGTTAAACGGCTGGGCTGCCAGACCGGGGGATAGCCTGACTCTGGCCCTGGACGGTGTCCACAGGATCAGCCAGGTTCGTCTGACCTTTGACTCTAATTTTGCCTACCCCATCCGGGTGACCATGGCGCCCAACCGGCAGAAACAGCAGCGTCCCGGTGTTCCCCGGGAGCTGGTGAAAGACGTGGATGTGGAGTTTTTAAAGGACGGCCAGGTAGTGGAGACGGTCCGGGTTCGGGATAACCACCAGAGGCTGTGCCGCATCGAGGCAGGCGGTGCGGAGGCCGACACGGTTCGGGTGACGCCGGTGAGCACCAACGGTTCCGAGAGAGTCGTGGTGTATGAGGTGAGAGTATATTAACAGAGGACGGGCTTCTCGTAGGGGAGGGAATCCCAGCAGGAAGAGGCTGCCGGGCATATGTAACCCCACGAGTTTGCCGAGGAGGCGGTTCTGATCATGACAGGGACCAGGAGGAGCAAAAATGAGAGTTTCAACATCTACAGGAATGTGCTGCCGGGTACAGTGGGACAGCAAGGTGTATTTTACATGTGAGGAGTCTGTGAGAGCCATCGCGGCTGCGGGATACGATGCCGTTGACCTGGGATTTGTGGTCTACGGCCGGGACGGCTATCCCATGGCGGAGCCTGGGTGGCAAGATTGGGTGAAACGTCAGAAGGAGATCTGTGATGAAGTCGGTCTCCCTGTCACTCAGAGCCATGCCCACTACTACAGTGTGTGGGACAGCCGGATCTACACACCTCTCCAGTGGGAGGACAATACGGGCCGCATCCTGCGGGATATCGAGGCCTCGGGCATCTGCAGAGTCCCTTGGATGGTGCTGCACCCGGATACGGCGTGGGATGAGGCGGGATACTCCCGGAGGCTTTCTCTGGAAAAGGAGACCGAGCGCTGCAAGCGATTCGGAGAGCTGGCGGCTAAGTGGAATGTAGGCATTGCCATCGAGAACATGATTGACAACAAGGCCGAGCGGCGGTTCGGCGGGACGGCGGAAGACCTGATGGAGCTTTTGGACCGGCTGGGAGACGACAAATTATTCGGAATCTGCTGGGACACAGGCCATGCCCATCTAAACCGCTTAAATCAGCCAGAGTCTCTGCGTCAGATCGGAAGCCGTTTAAAGGCCCTCCACATCAATGACAACAGGGGACAGAAGGACGATCATGTCCTGCCCTATGTGGGACATATCCAGTGGGGGCCGGTGCTGAAAGCGTTGAAAGAGATCGGATACGCAGGGGACTTTACCTATGAGATTCACAACTTTACCAGCGGATTTGAGCCTGGCTTTCTACATACAGAGAGCATGAAATTTGCATGTCTGGTGGCCAGGAAGATGGTGGAAGAGATAGAGAACAGTTAGATTAAGAAAGCAGCCGGTGAGATATCCGGCTGCCTTTCATAAGGGCGTCTGCTGACGAAATCTCAGGATTCGTACTGATCAAAGACTCTGCGCTGGATCACCGCCTTCAGATAGGCGTAGATGCCGGGGACAAAGATCAGAAGGATGGCCACGGCGGCTCCGGTCACGGCAGTCATGACAAAGATGAAGAGGATCAGAAGACTCCAGCCCAGATGGCGTACGGACATGAGCAGGGAATTTTTCACCACCTGAAGGACAGTGCCCTCGAACCGGGCCAGGTAGCTGAAGACCCAGAGCCACAGGAGCAGAAACAGGATGCCGCAGAAAAAGGGGACGATCTGAAGCCACATGGGGATCACTTTCATGGTGAGAAAGGCATAGATGTCGCCGACCAGCACCGCGAGAAACACCATCATGACCAGCCAGATGCAGGTGGCCTGGCGGAAATTGCGCCGAAAGGAATGGAAAAAAGTGCGGGTCATGCCGCTCCCCTCATCCCGGCACAGCTTCTGCATGGCGGCATGGAGGGCAGTGGTGGAGGCCCCGACGGTGATGATGGGGGCACAGCAGAGAAACCACAGCAGGCTGGCGCAGCAGATGTCCAGGCCTTTGCTTAAAATTGTAAAGAGGAAGTTGTCCTGATTCCATTTCATGGTGGTACCGGGCCTTTCTTGGAGGGCGGAGATTGGTTTTTGAAAAACCGATTCCTTTGATAGTCTTCTCGGATAATTCACGGAAGATAGTTGTATGGTATGATTTTAGCATGATGTTATTACAAAGTCAAGAAAAGCGATGAGATGTAATGACAGGATTGGCGCTGTCTGTATAGGAAAATGAGAGGAGAGGAAGATGGAGAGAGTGATTTTGGATGTGGATTTTAGTCGGATTGAGGGGAATCGGGTGATCTCCCGGACGGGGAATCAGGGGGAGATTCATGGTGATCCGGCGGTGGTGAGAGGGTATGACGGGAGGCCAAGCCTGTATTTTGATAATCAGGGGGGCGGGGAGGCCGGTCAGTATGTGGATTTCGGTTCCGTGGATCTGGGGGAGGACAGTTTTTCGGTGAGCCTGTGGATGCGGACTCACAGGAACGGCTGCAACGGGTGGCCTTATGACGAGGTGATGCCGCCTCAGGATTTTGAGCAGGGGAATCAGAGGACCAGGAAGCAGAGACGGTATGGGGGAGTCATCCTGGCCAATATGCCGTGGGACGGAGGGTACGTGGAGGAAGGACAGGCGGGTTTTTCTCTGGCGAATGCTCAGTATCAGGTCTATTTCAGCACCTGCTTTCGGGGGGAAGGCGGGGAGGTGATCCGGCTGGGGAGCATGAAGGAGCCGGATGACGACAGATGGCACTTGGTGACGGTGGTGTTTGACCGGGAGATTTCGGAGAGAGTGTATCTGGACGGGGAGCTTTTGAGGGAAGCCAGTCTGGAATCGGAGAAAGGGAAGAGCCTGGGACAGGGACGGCTGGTGCTTGGTGCCGACGGACAGGGGCGCAATGGTCTGGGAGAGGTGACAATCAGCAGTCTGAGGATCTGCGGACGGGTGATGACAGGGGAGGAGATCGGTGCAGGGTTCGCCCTGGGAGATATCGCAAGAATCAGGGAGGAGCTTGGGAAACGTCCTCTGCCCTCGAAGATCTACCGGGAGGAGAGGGTGAGGGAGATCCTGGAGACCGTGAAGACAGCGGAGGGTGAGGCTGAGAGACTGAAAGAGCGATGGAGAGAGGAAGGTGAGGGAGACTGGAAGAAGCGGGAGGAAGAGGCGGCGGCGCTCCGGGGCCGGATTGTCTCGGCATATGAGGAGTTTCTTTTGAATACGGAGAAACCGGATGTGTCCTTCCTTCTGGTCTCCGACGCCCATGTGGAGGGGCCTGGTATGCCGAAGGCCCTGGCTTACGGGAAGGCTTTGACCTGGGCTAATGAATTGGGATTCGATGCATTTGCGGACTGCGGGGATTATTCGAATTTCGGGAAGGATCCGGAGCTTGAAGGGTATTGGGAGGCTGTGGAGAAGAACCGGGGGAGACTGGCAGCGCTGGTGACTCTGGGTAATCACGAGACTCTGGAGATGAGCAGCGGGGAATTAAAGGCTTATCACACGGGAAAGCTGGCGCAGATGGGCATGGTGCCCAAGGGGTATGACAAGCTGTATTATGAGTATGAAGCGGGCGGGTGCCATTTTCTGGTGCTGTCCCAGATCAGTGATACCTATACCCTTACGGGATATAAGGGGCTTTGGGTTCACGCGGGGGATCTGAAGAAGGAGCAGCTGGTATGGCTGGAGGAGAAGCTGGAGGCTTACAGCGGACACAAAAGGCCGGTGTTTCTCTTTATCCATAATTCTGTCCGGGAAGTGCTTGCCAGACAGACAGACGGCAACTATAAGGAGCTGTCGGTGATCCTCTCTACCTGGGCCCATGAGTTCTACCAGATCTTGGACCGGTATCCGGAGGTGGTGGTCTGCACCGGGCATGTGCACCACGGCCTGGGGGACTGCTGCGGTGCGGTGAAGACGAGGGCCGGGTATCACGCCATCGATGTGCCCTGCTTTGCCCAGAATCAATTCGGGTATGGTATGTCGAAGCTTTTAGGGGAGGTAAATCTTCATACGGGCTATATGGTGAGCGTGTTTGGAAATCAGGTGCTTCTGCGGGCCGTGGAGGTGGAGAAGCGGCAGTGGCTTACTTCTTATGATCAGGTGATTGAGGTGGGGGAGGAAGAACTGTGATTTCCTGAGGAGACTGCTTAAGGAGAGAAGAGAAGTGTGAGGGCCAAAGGATGAAAGAGAAACTCAGCGTCTTCCGATGGGGTGTAGCCCTCGCCTGGAAGATCGATAAACGGATGCTTTTGTTCTGGGGGATGCTCAGCGCGGTGCTGGCCATGTTCCCGGCACTGATATTGGCCGGTTACAGGGAGGCGGTGGGAGTGCTTTCCGCCTTTTTGGCACAGGGGATGGGGAGTTTCGGCGACATCGCCGGCCCCATCTTGTTTTTGGGATGTTTTATCGTCATCTCCGGTCTGTCGGCCAGACTGAACCAGGATTTCCTCTATGTGACCATGTACGACTCCTTCTATCTGGGGCTGGAGGAAGTGGTGATGGAGGCTTCTCAGAAGATCGATCTGACAGAGCTGGCGAAGAAGGAGACCGTGGATGAGTTTTTTGCCGCCCACAGCCGATGCGGGGCCCTGACGGATCTGACCAGCGCAGGGTGTGCCCTCCTGAGATGTCTGATGTCATCGGCCTCTATTCTCCTGGTGGCGTGGACCGTATCGCCCCTGGTGGGGACATCGGCAGCGGCCTATGTGGCGCTGGTCCTTTGGGTCAATGTGTCCATGGCAGAGCGGTGCAGGGTGGTGTTTCAGGAATTGGATCGAAAGCAGCGAAAGGCGAATTACATCAAGAGCCTGGTACAGGAGGGAGACACGTCCAAGGAGGTTCGGATCTTTGGCAATCTGGAGTGGCTGAAGGAGGACTGGAGGAAGGCCATGGGAGAGGCGGAAGGGATGCGTCTTGGACGGGTGGCGGGATTTGCCCGGATCAACCTGGTGTGCCGGGTGGGATTCTACGGATTTTTGGGAACGGTTATGGGATTTTCCCTGACACAGGTGGCTATAGGGGCTATGGGGCCGGAGGTCCTGCTGATGCTGTTTACCCTTGGGATCAATCTGTCCGAGGCCGTGGAGGAGATTCCGGTGTGCTATCAGCGCCTAGACTATGGACTGTACGGGCTGGGGCTGCAAAAAGGGTTCCTGGAGCGGACTCCTCTCATCGATGAGAAGGAGGAGATGGCCAAGGCGGACACGCCGGCCGATGAGGAGGTGTGCTTTCGGGCAGACCACCTGAATTTCTCCTACCCCGGCGGCAAACCGGTGCTGCAGGATGTGACCTTTCAGATCAGGAAGGGGGAGACGGTGGCTCTGGTGGGGGTCAACGGCAGCGGAAAGACCACGCTCCTCAAACTGCTCATGGGACTGTACCGGGCAGAGCCGGGGAGCCTTAAGTTTCAGGGACGGGAGCCGGGGGAGTACCGGCATACGTATATCAGAAGTAAAATCGGTACCTTTTTTCAGGACTTTTTCCTGTTCCACATGACGGTGAAGGAGAATATCGGGCTGGGCAACGTCGACTGCATGGAAGACCAGAAGATGGTACGGGATGCCCTGGTCAGGGGCGGCGTGGCGGACCTGGTAGATTCCTGGGACAGGGGTGTCGACCAGATACTTCTCAAGGAGGTCTACACCGACGGCATAATCCTGTCTGGCGGCCAGGGGCAGAGGATGGCTGTGGCCAGGACTCACATGAGCAACAAGGAGATCCTGATTTTCGACGAGCCCGCCTCCATGCTGGATCCTGTCGCGGAGCTGGAGCAATTCAACCATATCAGAGAGAAGCTGGAAGGCCATACCGCCATCCTGGTCAGCCATCGGATCGGATTTGCCAGGCTGGCGGACCGGATCCTGGTGCTGAACGAGGGCTGTCTGGAGGAAAGCGGAACCCACCAGGAGCTGATGGAGAAAGACGGCCTCTATGCCCGGCTGTTCCATGAGCAGGCCCAGTGGTACGACACGGCACAGCCGGAGAGAGGAGGTCTGGCATGAGGAGAGTGAATGCCGGTGCTGCACAGAAGGAACCAGAGAAAAGTGTGTCTGGGAGGCAGCCGTGGAAGACCGGGAGAGGCGCGTCTGAGAGGCAGTCTGAGAAGACCGGGAGAGGCGCGGCAGGGAGGCAGTCTGAGCAATCCGGGACACACGTAACCGGGAAACAGCCGGGGAAATCGGGACCGACAGACACACTCCGGGTCATCGGCAGAGCTCTGGGAGTCAGCATGAGGGTGAAGAAGCCCTACTCCCTGGTGATCAGCCTGGCCGGATTTCCGGCGGCGCTGATTCCGGCGGCGATCTCCCGGTATATGGGCCGGTTTACGGACCACGTCCAGGGGATCTATACCGGGCGGGAGACCATGGAGGCGGCTCTGGGAGTCATGGCGCTGATCCTGGTGCTGTATCTTTTGCAGGAACTGCTCCGCATCGGCCAGGAGTACTGCACGGAGGCGGACAAGGCGGCGGTGGAGCTGTACATCCAGGAGACCATCATGGACTGCAGCGCGGCTGTTCGGTACCAATACATAGAAAACGAAGACGATTTTCAGGACAGACTGTCATTTCTGGAGCAGTACGGAACCTATAAGGTGGCTCTGAGTATGAACCTGGTTATCAGGCTGGCCCAGTCCGGTCTGACCTTTGTCACGGTGGCAGGCTCTCTGGCTGTCATCGACTGGCGCATCCTGATCCTGCTTCTCGCCACAGGGCTCCCGGCCATGTGGCTTTCCGCGGCGCAGAACGCGGCGGATTACAAGGCCAATGCCCGGAATATGAAGGAGATGCGCATGGTCAACAAGTTTTACAGCATCGCCGACGGCATGATCTACCAGGGAAGGGCCAGATATACGATCCAGTTTGCGGGGGCTTACCCGTGGCTGAAAAAGAGGTGGAGGGAGACCGCGGACGACTATATCGCCAAGAAGCGTCGGATCGCCAGAAAATTTATCGGCTGGAACCTGCTGGCGGATCTGCTGCGCAACGGTGTTCTGCTGGTGGTCCTGCTTCTGACAGCATGGAAAATCTATGAGACTCCGGCCTTGGGGCTGGGAATGTTTATGTCTGTCTATCTTTTGTCCAGACAGCTGCAGAAGGTGACCGGGACTCTGTTTACCGACGGGGCCGCCATGCTGGGGGACGTTCCCTATATGAAGGATTTCTTTGCTTTAAAGGACGTGCCCAGGGAGCCGGAGGAGCGTGCACCTGTGGAGCTTAAACAGGCGGATATCGTGTACGACCATGTGAGCTTCACCTATCCGGGCGCAAAGACCGAGGCTCTGGAAGACATCAGCGTCACCATCCGCCAGGGGGAGAAGATCGCTGTCGTGGGCCGCAACGGCTCGGGAAAGTCCACCTTTATCAACCTGCTGTGCGGGCTCTATGAGCCTGCGAAAGGGCAGGTGCAGGTGGGGAACCTAAAGGTCTACGACCACCTTGCATCGGTCCGCAATGCCATCTCCGTGGCATTTCAGAATTTCGGGCGTTATGAGACCAGCCTTCGGAACAATGTGACGGTGGGAGACACCTCCAGGACCGTGGAGGATCAGGAGATACTGGATCTTGCCGCCGGGACCGGGGCGGATCAGGTCATCGCGGCGCAAAAGGACGGCCTGTCCGAGATGATCGGAAGCTTCAGCGAGAGGGGCAATAACCTGTCAGGCGGCCAGTGGCAGAAGCTGGCCCTGACCCGGGCTCTGATCCGAAAGAAGAGCCGTATCATTATATTGGACGAACCCACCGCCGCCTTAGATCCTATGGCGGAGGCCCGGCTGTACCGCAGGTTTACAGGGCTGACGGAGGATAAGACGACGCTGTTGATCTCCCACAGGCTTGGCATCGCCTCGGTGGTGAACCGGATCCTGGTGTTTGATAAAGGGCGGATCGTGGAGGACGGAAGCCATGAGGAGCTGATGGCCCGGGACGGGGTGTATGCGAGAATGTACCGGGCCCAGGCCAAGTGGTATCAGTAGGGCGGCAGGGAGGTGTTTCTGACGGTGAATCCGGAAGCACCTGCCTCAAGGCTTTTGGCAGGCCTGACCTGGAGCGAGAACGGAACCTGGACCAGCTGGCCGCCCCATGAACACGAGAGGGATTTAGAGGAGGTCTACTGCTATTTTGACATGGATGCCCCTCATTTCGGCCTGCACTTAAGTTAAGCGGAGGGGGGGATATCCATGAGATCGCGGTCCACACGGTAGACAGCGGCACCATGGTCTTAGCTCCCCGGGGCTATCATCCCACCGTGGCCTCGCCGGGGACGAGAAATGCGTATTTCTGGGTGATGGCAGCCCATAGTCATGAGAGCCGCCGGTATGATCTGGCCGTTACAGACCCTGAAAGACAGGAGATGAATTAGGAGAACGCCATGAGTTACGATTATAAGAATGCATATTGTGTTGAGGGAAAGAGGTGCATCGTCACAGGTAGTGCGCCAACATGAGCCCGGAGCGGAGAGAGGAGTGTACCGCCCGGATTCCCGCGGGGCGCTGGGGCACGGCCGCGGATATGAAAGGGCCGGTGATCTTTCTGGCCTCCGAGGCCAGCGACTATTTAAACGGAGCGGTGATTCCGGTGGACGGAGGGTATCTGGTGAGATAGCCGGCGGCAGAAAATTCCATTCTGGGGGCAGACGGCTTTGAACGAAACGAAAAAGGGAATTCTTCTTGACATATGCGGGGATAATCTGCAAAATAGAAAAAAAGACGGGGAGGACAAATGATGTACATTGCAGATCTGCATATCCATTCCAGATATTCCCGGGCAACCAGCAGAGAGTGTACCCCGGAGTATCTGGATTTATGGGCGAGAAGGAAGGGGATCCATCTGCTTGGAACCGGAGACTTTACCCATCCGGCCTGGAGGCAGGAGCTGGAAGAGAAACTGATTCCGGCAGAAGAAGGACTTTACCGGTTAAAAGAGGAGCTGAGGCCGGGGGAGTGGGCTCCGAAGGCAGCGGCTCCCAGGTTCGTCATCTCCGGGGAGATCAGTTCTATCTATAAGAAAAACGGCCGGGTGCGGAAGGTACACAATGTGATCCTTTTGCCCGGCCTTCACGAGGCCGGGCTTTTGTCCCGGAAGCTGGAGACTATCGGCAATATCCATTCCGACGGAAGGCCCATCTTAGGCCTGGACAGCCGGGATTTGCTGGAGATTACCCTGGAGATCTGTCCCAGGGCTATTTTTGTGCCGGCCCATATCTGGACGCCTCATTTCTCCATGTTCGGGGCGTTTTCCGGCTTTGACACGATGGAGGAGTGTTTCGAAGATCTGACACCCCATATCCGGGCCTTCGAGACAGGGCTCTCCTCGGACCCGCCCATGAACTGGAGGCTCTCGGCCCTGGACCGGCTGCAGATGATCTCCAACTCCGACGCCCACTCCCCGGCCAAGCTGGGGAGAGAGGCCAATCTGCTGGATATCTCCATGTCCTATGACGGCCTTTACGGCGCCGTTCAGGAGGGGGTCGGCCTGAAAGGCACCATCGAGTTTTTTCCGGAAGAGGGAAAATACCATTATGACGGCCACCGCAAATGCCATCTGTGTCTGAGCCCCCGGGAGGCAAAGCGGTATCAGGGGAGATGTCCGGTGTGCGGAAAGAAGCTGACCCTGGGAGTGTCCCACCGCATCGAGCAGCTGGCGGACCGGGAAGAGGGATTTGTGCGCTCAGGAGGGGCGGCGTTTGAGAGCCTGGTACCTCTTCCGGAGGTGATCGCCGCCTCCATGGGCAGTTCTGAGGCCAGCAAAAAAGTGCAGAGACAATATCAGGAGATGCTGAGAGTGCTGGGGACGGAGTTCGAGATCCTGAGGGAGAGATCGACAGAGGAGATCCAGAGGGAGGCCGGCTACTTTATCGCCGAGGGAATCCGGCGCCTGAGAGCGGGAAAGGTGCAGCGGTTCCCGGGATTTGACGGGGAATACGGCACCATCAAGCTGTTTGAGCCCTCGGAGCTGGAATCCATGGACGGACAGATGACCATGTTTGGGTGGACGGACATGGGTTCAGATGCGGCCTCGAAGAAGGGGCAGGATCCCGCTACAGAGGCAAAACCACAGCAGCCGGAGGAAGATGTGACAGCTCAGGGCTGTGGTACGGCACAAAGCGGGAGCGGAGAGGACAGCGGCCGGGTTTCGGCTCCCACCAAGGCTGATCTCAATGAGGAACAGCTGCAGGCCGTCACTTCCATTGCCCCCAGAATCGCCGTCATCGCGGGGCCGGGGACAGGAAAGACCAAGACTCTGGTCTCCCGAATCCTGTATCTTCTCCAAAACCGCAGGGTAAAGCCGTCAGAGATCACGGCGGTGACATTTACCAATCAGGCTGCACAGGAGATGAGAAACCGTCTGGAGCAGGAACTGGGCGGAAAAAGGGCAGCGAAGAACCTTCGAATCGGGACCTTTCACTCTATCTGCCATGAACTTCTCAGGGCAGCGGGGAGGGAATTTATCCTGGCGGACGAGGAGACGGCGACGGAGCTGGTGAGGGAGATTCTGGAAGAGCTGGGAATCAAGAGACGGCCAAAGACCGTCCGACAGGCCATATCCGTGAGAAAATGTACGGCCGGCGAGGCGGAGGAGAGAACGGACAGGAAATCCGGCGAGGTGTCAGAGGCGGCGGAGGAAAAGACCGGTGAAGCCGGCAGGGCATCGGAAGCGACATGGGACGGAGAATCCGGTGAGACATCGGAGTCGGTTCGGACCGGGAAATCAGGACGGACAGAGGAAGAGAGAGATACTGATGGGCGTCTGTCCCAGGCGGACACGGAACGGATCCTGGCAAGGTATCAGCAGCGGTTGGCAGAGATGTCGGCGCTGGACTTTGACGATCTGCTTCTGGAGGCCTTGAAGCTGGCAGAAGGCGGAGTGAAGGGATTTTCTTACCTTCTGGCAGATGAGTTTCAGGATATCAGCCCCCTGCAGTATCGTCTGATTCAGGCCTGGGCGGGAGGAGGCAGAGAGGTCTTTATCATCGGTGATCCCAATCAGGCCATCTATGGCTTTCGGGGAGCGGACTGCAAAAGTTTCCGCCGATTTTGTCAGGAGGAGAGAGCTCACATCATCCGTCTGAAGAATAATTATCGGTCCACGCCGGAGATTCTCCGCGCGGCCGGAGGGATCCTCAGAGATGAGGAGACTCCTCTAAAGCCGGTATTGGAGTCCGGTCTGCCGGTCCGCCTGACAGAGGCCCGCGGGGACATGGCGGAGGCCATCTTTGTGGCCAAGGAGATCAACCGGCTCATGGGCGGGCTGGATATGGTGGATGCCCATGAGGGATTTGCCTGCCCGGACGAGAGAAAGCCCAGAAGTTTTGCGGACATCGCCGTCTTATATCGGACTCACCGCCAGTCAGCTCTGTTGGAGTTGTGTCTGAAAAAAGAGGGCATTCCCTATATTGTCACAGGCCGGGAGGAGTTTCTCGAGGAGAGAACCGTCCGCGGCAGCCTGGCATTTTTCAGGAGCATCTCGGATTCCCGGGATCAGCTGGCTAAGAACCTGTGCCTGAAGCTTCTGTGGAATGCCGGGGCGGCTGAGAAATCTGTCTGTGAGTATGAGACATTGGCAGAAAAGTACACGGTATTGGTCAGGCGGGGAAAGCCTCAGAACATCTGGAGTTCCTGGATAGAGGACATGGAGCTTGGAGAAGATCAGGCCATGGAAAAACTGAGGGACATGGCTGTATTCTATAAGACGATGGAGGAGATGCTGAGAGCCCTGGCATTTGGGAGAGAAAGCGATTTGAAGCGATGCGGGGAGAAATCCTACACCTCCGACGCGGTCACCCTGATGACTGTGCACGGCTCTAAGGGACTGGAATTTCCGGCGGTCTTTGTCTGCGGGCTGAAAGACGGCACGGTTCCTCTGCGGACTCCCGGGCGGGATACGGACATGGAGGAGGAGAGAAGGCTTTTGTATGTGGCCCTGACCAGGGCGAAAGAGGAGCTGATTATGACTGCTTCCGGGGAGCTGTCTCCGTTTCTGGTGGAATTGCCGGAAGGGACGGCAGAAAGGCAGCATACCAGGCAGAAGGCGGAGGACTGGGGAGGACGGCAGATGAGTCTGTTTGAGTTTATGAGCCAATGATTGTTCACAGGCCATCTGCAAACAGTGACACGGTGACAAATTTGCCGCCGATAATTTGCCTGATTGCTTCTTGTAATCCGCATTCTGCGATGGTATAATTTACTATGAAAGTGTTGACCGGCAGCTATGTGGACTGCGTGCTTACATGCAAGGACACATAGAGATCGGACAGCCAAGCCGATATTGAGCAAGCAGGCCGACAGGCCGGATTGCGAATACCGGCGGCGATTGCGTGAGCGCCAAAGGCGCGGAGCAATCGACTTTCACAGGGCGGCTGGTGCAGCCTCAGACACTGCACATCCAGCCATTGTATGAGTGTCTTGAAAGAGAGGAAGCCTGATGAACCAAGAAGATATATTTTTACAAGACCGAGATCTGATCGAGAAGTGGGTAAAGGAGCTGGTAGCTTATTCGGCAGAGCTTTCCCAGGGGAAAATCTCAAGAAGTTATCCATCCGGAGATAATCCTTTCTGTGAGAATTTAAAGAACCTTCACGACAGCTTAAAGCGTCTGACCTGGCAGGCAGAGCAGGTGGCTGCGGGGGACTACTCCCAGACATTTACCTATCCGGGAGAATTTGCGGAGGCGTTTAACACCATGACTGCCCAGCTCAAGGAGAGAGAGTCTCAGCTGAAAAGGGAGAAGTATCAGGTAGAGCAGGAGGCAGAGATCGTAAAAGGCTACAATGAACTCCTTCTGGAGCTGACCAGAAAGCAGAAAGAGTGGATTCTGGTGGTGGATGTGGAGACCAAGGATATCGTATACTGCAACAAGAGAGGGCCGGGACAGGAAGAACTTCATGACTCGGCTTTCTGTGAAGTGTGTGAGCATCGGCTGCCTTTTCGCCAGAAGATCCTGGGCTGGGAGGACAAAGGACAGAGTAATATCTGGGAGATCGGAGACGGAGACGGCCACTATTACAGGGCCACCACCTTTCCGCTGGAGTGGAGGAAGCGGGAGGCCTATGCCCACATTCTCACAGACATCACCGACGAGAAGAAAAAGACCAGTTCCCTGAAGGACAAGGCATACCACGACGCTCTGACGGGAGTTTACAACCGGGTCTATTTTGAAGAATACATGGAGCGGGTTTTGGCAGAGAAAGAGAATATCAATCTGGGTTATCTGGATTTAGACTGCTTAAAGACAGTCAATGACCAGTATGGACATGCGGAAGGAGATGCCTATATCCTTCGATTTGTGTCCACCATCCGCAAATACTTCCGCACCAGTGACAAATTTTCCAGGATCGGAGGGGACGAATTCTGTCTGGTGTTAAAGGACATTCAGAGAGAAGTGGTGATGGACAAGCTGAATGCGGCCATGAAGGAGTTTCAGTCCTTTGACGACAAGGAATATACCCATGGCTTCAGCTTCGGAGTGGTGGAAGTGAAGTGCGGGGAGGAGACCAGGCCCCTGAAGGAGATCATCGAGGAGGCGGATGCTGCCATGTACGAGTGCAAGCGCAGAAACAAAGAGCTGTATCGCCGCCGCCGGGAGGAGAAGTCATGAAGATACTGGTGATCAACAGCGGAAGTTCCTCCCTCAAATTCCAGGTGATCGACTCGGATACGGAGCAGGTGCTGGTCAAAGGGCTGTGCGAGCGCATCGGCATCGACGGCATCTTTACCTACAAGACGGAGCAGGTGTCCGTCAGGGAACCGGTGGAGATGAAGGATCACACTCAGGCAGTACATACTCTTTTGGACACTCTGATAGACAGCGAAAAAGGGGTGATCAGCGATTTCTCCCAGATCGATGTCATCGGTCACCGCCTGGTCCACGGAGGCGAGAAATTTACCGGCTCCGTGGTGGTCACCGATGAGGTGATCCAGGCCATGACCGAGTGCAATGACCTGGCTCCGCTGCATAATCCGGCCAATCTGATCGGCGTGGATGCCTGCCGAAAGCTGATGCCCGACACTCTGATGGTAGGTGTCTTTGACACGGCTTTTAATCAGACCATGGAGCCCAAGGCTTATCTCTACGGCCTGCCCTACCGCTATTACGAGAAATACAAGATCCGGCGCTACGGATTTCACGGCATCAGCCACAAATATGTGTCCCAGAGAGCGGCAGAGTTTATGGGCCAGGATCCCAGACATGTGAAGACCATCGTGTGCCACTTAGGCAACGGAGCCAGCATCAGTGCGGTGAAGTACGGAAAAGTAGTGGATAACTCCATGGGATTCACCCCGTTAGAAGGCCTTGTCATGGGAACCCGGTGCGGGGACGTGGACCCGGGAGCCCTGGAATTTCTGGCCAAGAAGGAGAATCTGGATTTTCCTCAGATCATGGCCATCTTAAACCAGGAGTCAGGAGTTCTGGGTATATCAAAGAATTTCTCCAGCGATTTCAGGGAGCTGAAGGACGCGGAGATCAAATATAATGAGAAGGCGGCGCTGGCCCGGGAGATCTTTGCCTACAAGGTGGCAAAATATGTGGGCAGTTATGCGGCGGCCATGAACGGTGTGGACAATATCGTCTTTACCGCCGGGGTGGGAGAGAATGACTCGGATATCCGGGAGGAGATCTGCAGCTACCTGGAATTTTTGGGACTCTCCGTCGATCAGCTGAAGAACCGGGAGCAGGCGGAGGCGGTGAAGATCTCCGAGGGAGGTTCCAGGGTCAATGTGCTGGTGATCCGGACCAATGAGGAGCTGGAGATCGCCAGGGAGGCGGCTGAGGTGGCCCGGCAGATAGGGAAGCGGTAGATACTGCCGGCGATGGAGGGAAGCCCTGACGATGATTCTCAGCGGCGGGGATGCAGGCGGAAGGCCCCCTGCGGCGAGGATACAGACGGCCTGGGAGGAAGTCCGGGGCTCAGGCCTCCCGGTCTTTGGGCAGTGTCAGCAGTTCGCCCACTTTCCTGGTGATCTCGCCCAGGACGGATATCACGGTCTCTCTGTCATAGTGGCGGCTTTCCGCGTAGGCATAATAGCCGCCGTAGATGGCGAAGGTCAGTCCGATGTTCTGAGCCGGCTGGGTGCGAAACTGCGGGTATCTCTCGAAGGCCATCTCCTTGACAGCCTTCTCGATCTTTGACACCAGGATACTGCTGCGGTTGTGGGAAAAGAGGATCTGGATCAGGCTGTCCTGGGACAGGTAGCCCAGAAACAGCTGTCTGGTAAATTCTCCGGGATTTTCGAATATATATTCCGGGTGGTCCATGGACTGGATGACAGACAGCACCACCTCGGTCTCCAGGGAGTCGGACAGGTCATAGATATCAGAATAATGAGAATAAAAAGTTGATTTGTTGATCATGGCTGTCTCACACAGTTCCTTGACAGTGATCTTCTCCAGAGGCTTTTTGGCCCGGAGAGAAAGGAACGTGTTGATGATGGCATTTTTTGTCTTTGTAATCCGTAAATCCATATAAAATTCCCCCGACATTTTTGAAAATTTGTTGTTTAACCTACCAGGCGGAGAAATTGTCTGTGGCCTGGGGAGGTGTTTTTTTCTATAATCCATTATAGTAGGAAAACCGACGGGTGTCCAGAAAAAGGGACGGTGGTTTTTGGAGGAGGAGAGAATATGGATTTTTATGGGTTTTATATGGGGGAGGAGTTTGAGGCGTATCGGTTTTTGGGGGCGCATGCAGAGGGGAACGGTGTGGTGTTTCGGACCTTTGCGCCGGGGGCAAGAAGGATTCAGGTGATCGGGGAGTTTAATGGGTGGAACGGAACTGAGATGTATAAGATACATGACGGGAATTTTTGGGAGTGCCGGGTTGAGAGAGCGAAGCCGGGGGAGATGTATAAGTATCGGATCACAGGGGCGGACGGGAGCTGTCGGGATCACTGTGACCCCTATGGGACTTGGATGGAGCTGCGTCCTCACAGTGCTTCCTTTGTGTGCGGGGACGGAGGATTTGAGTTTGGGGACGACCAGTGGATGAGGCGGAGGGGGACCTGTATGGACAGGCCTCTCAATATCTATGAGATCCATGCAGGCTCCTGGAGAAGACCTTCGGATGAGGCGGAGGACTGGTATGATTATGAGGAACTGGGGGAGCGGCTGGTTCCATATCTGAAGGAGCAGGGGTATGATTATGTGGAGATGATGCCATTGGCGGAGCACCCCTGTGATGAGTCCTGGGGGTATCAGATCACCGGATTTTTCAGTCCGACATCCAGGTACGGGACGCCAAGGCAGCTGAAAAAGTTTGTGAAAATGTGTCATGACCATGACATCGGCGTGATCATGGATTTTGTGCCGGTTCATTTTGCAGTGGACGATTACGGGCTTTGGAATTATGACGGTACGGCGCTGTATGAGTATCCGAACCGGGATGTGGGACAGAGTGAGTGGGGGAGCTGTAATTTCATGCATTCCAGGGGGGAGGTGCGAAGCTTCCTCCAGTCGGCGGCCGACTACTGGCTGTCGGAGTTTCATTTTGACGGACTGCGGATGGATGCCATCAGCAATATGATCTACTGGCAGGGCGATCCGGCCAGGGGGGAGAACAGAGGGGCGGTAATGTTTCTCCAGAACCTGAATAAAGGGCTGAAGCAGAGGCATCCGTCGGCCATGCTCATCGCCGAGGACTCCACGGCCAGGCCGGGGATCACGAAACCGGTGAGCGAGGGCGGGCTGGGATTCGACTACAAGTGGGATATGGGGTGGATGAATGACACACTCTCTTATTTCCAGTCATGGCCCCGGCAGAGGAGGGAGAGGTATCACAAGCTGACCTTTTCCATGCAGTATTATTATGAGGAGCGTTACCTGCTTCCCTTGTCCCACGACGAGAATGTCCATGGGAAGGCCACGATTCTGCAGAAGATGTATGGGGATTATGAGCTGAAATTCCCTCAGGCGCGGGCGTTTTATCTGTATATGTATACTCATCCGGGGAAAAAGCTGAACTTTATGGGCAATGAGCTGGGCCAGCTGAGGGAGTGGGACGAGAAGCGGCAGCAGGATTGGGATATCCTGAAATATCCCAGCCATGATGGATTTCGGCGGTTTATGAAGGACTTAAATGAGGTCTATGAGAAGAGTCCGGCGCTGTGGCAGAGGGACTATGACAGGGAGGGATTTCAGTGGCTGGACTGCCACCAGGAGGAGCGGTGTATCTACGCCTTCGAGAGAAGGGGAGAGGGACAGAGGATCGCAGCAGTGTTTAATTTCTCCGATTCCGTGCAGGAGGACTATGAGGTGAAGGTGCCCGGAGCCAGGGGGCTTACCCTGCTTTTGGATACGGACCTTGATATCTATGGGGGAAATGACCAGGGCTTGCAAAAGAAGGCGGCCTCAAAGGCGGCCGACGGGACAGTGCGGCTTACCCTGCCGCCGTTTTCGGGGCGGTGTTATGTGGTGGAATGAACCGTGACGGCCGCTGCGTTCCCAGGTATCATGTGAATGCGGCCGCTGCGGCAGAAACAGACGAAAGAATGTTCAGGTTGTCCTATGAAAAACCATGGAAATCGTGTATAATAGTTGTAGTAACAAGCAACACAAATTTTTAGGTAATTGCGAAAGTCAAAGCCCGGAGAATATTCTGACCATATATTCCATACAAAGCCTTCGTACACCAAGCATTCCGCTGAGCCCAGTAGGACAAAAAACACTCGGGCAGAGGGCCCTCCTGTTTTTTCTGGTCTCAGCTCCATGGTGTAATGGCTTTTCCCGGAATATATTGTCAGAATATTCAGCCAAATTTTGAGTTTCGCAATTACCTAACAATAATTTTAAATAGGAGGGTTACGCTATGGGAGAGATGATTTCATCGTTCGACGGCATGAAACTGTACTTAAACAAGGAGGTTCCGGAAGAAGCGAAGGCAGTGCTGGTGATCGTGCACGGGCTGTGTGAGCACCAGGGACGGTATGACTACTTGGCAGAGTTATTCCACAAGGCAGGGATCGGCACCTATCGGTTCGACCACCGGGGCCACGGCCGTTCTGAGGGGGAGAGGACCTATTACAGCGATTTTAATGAACTTCTGGACGACACCAATGTGGTGGTGGACATGGCTATCGCCGAGAATCCGGACATCCCGGTGTTTTTGATGGGGCACAGCATGGGCGGATTTACGGTATCCCTCTACGGCGCCAAGTATCCGGACAAGAAGCTTAAGGGAATCGTCACCAGCGGCGCCCTGACTCATGACAACCAGGGACTGATCACCGGAGCGCCCAAGGGATTGGATCCCCATACCCAGCTTCCCAACGAGCTGGGCGGCGGTGTGTGCTCCGTGGCAGAGGTGGTGGACTGGTACGGAAAAGATCCGCACAACACCAAGACCTTCACCACCGGGCTGTGCTATGCCCTGTGCGGCGGGCTTGACTGGTTTAAGGAGAAGGAGAAAGAGTTCGCCTACCCGGTGCTGATGCTTCACGGAGAAAAGGACGGACTGGTCAGCGTGAAGGACACCTATGAGTTCTTTGATCATGCAGCTTCGAAAGATAAGCAGATGAAGATTTACGGCGGGCTGTTCCATGAGATCTTTAATGAATACTGCAGGGACGAAGTGATAGGAGATGCGCTGCGGTGGGTCGAGGAGCGGATCGGATGAAAACCCTCACTCTATGCGGGAGCATGGGTTTTGCGGAGGAGATGCGCGACATAGCATAAGGGCTTGAAACGGAGAAAAGCCTCCTGGCATGTCCGGGAGGCTTTTCGGGGAAAGATTACAGTCCCAGCTCTGTAAAGTCAATCCATATCTTGATAAAACGAACGTCCTTTTACATAGAATACATCTCCAGCACCTGTCTCATAAGCTCCACATCTTCTGACTTCAGCTTCAGATTGGAGCCCATCTCTTTCCCATCCGGTGCCGTGATCTTAAATTCCACGATGGTTCCCTCTTCCAGCCCATTTTTATAGGCAGATCTCCAGAACTTTAAAAATTTAGGGTGATCCTGGTTAAAACGGTCCCAGGAAGCTTTCAGCTGCAGCAGCATCACAGGATTGATTGCCATAAGTTTCATTCCTCCTACATGTCTTGACTCTGGAAATTTCCAGTAAATTATACTATAATATGTAACAAGATACCAGGGGAAAAAGTCTAAACTCCGATGCGGGCTTGCCTGCAGAGGATTTTTGGACTTGGGGCCCGCAAAAATGAAGGAATCAGAGGAAGAGCCATGTTTTTTATCTGCGGAGTGAATCAGGGGCAGAAGGAGCTGTCCCACAGCCAGCTGGTGATCTGCGGCAGCTGCGGCGGTTACGGGCGGTATCAGGTCTTTATGACCTATATGAGTCTCAGCCTGTTTTTCATCCCCATACTGAAGTGGGGGAGACAATACTATGTGAAAATGTCCTGCTGCGGGACGCTGTACAGGCTGGATCCCGACATAGGGTGGCGGATCGGCAGGGGAGAGCAGGTGGAGATCACACCGGCGGACTTAACCCTGGTGCAGGCAGGGACGCGGGAGGCCTGGAGGCCCGGACAGGGAAGAAAGATGCGCTGCGGAAACTGCGGATATGAGACGGAAGAGGATTTCAGTTTTTGCCCCAAATGCGGCGGCAGATTGGAGGAGAGATGAGGACGATGAACAGGAAAAACAGATGGTTTCGGGCGGCAGCGGTGTTCATGGCAGTATTTATGACAGCCGCCCTGTGGAGGACAGAACCGGTGTGGGCAGCCGCGGATTCGGCAAAAGGGCAGGCAGACACTCCGGTGGGCGCACACGGTGCCCTGAGAGTGGAGGGAGGGAGCCTGGTGGATTCTAAGGGTGAGAAGTATCAGCTGTACGGCATGTCCACCCACGGTCTGGCCTGGTTCCCTCAGTATGTCAATCAGGAGGCCTTTCAGACTCTGCGGGATGACTGGGGGACCAACTGTGTGCGCCTGGCCCTCTATACCGATGAGTACAACGGCTATTGCAGCGGAGGCAATCAGGAGGAGCTGAGGAAGCTGGTGGAGAACGGAGTCTCCTATGCCACGGAGCTTGGCATGTATGTGGTCGTGGACTGGCATGTACTAAATGACCGTGATCCCAATGTCCACAGGGAAGAGGCAGTGAGATTTTTCGACCAGATGGCAGAGAAGTGGAAGGATCAGGACAATGTGATCTACGAGATCTGCAATGAGCCTAACTCCGGGGCTTCCTGGCAGGGCATCAAAGAATACGCAGGCGAAGTGATCCCGGTGATCCGCCGCCACGACCCGGACGCGGTGATCATCGTGGGGACTCCCACCTGGAGCCAGGACATCGATCAGGCCTTGGCCAGTCCCCTGGAGTTTGACAATGTGATGTATGCCCTCCATTTTTATGCAGGCACCCACACGGATTGGCTCCGCAGCAGGTGCGAGGAATGTATCGGCAAAGGGCTTCCCATATTTGTCAGTGAATTCGGCATGTGCGACGCCTCCGGCAACGGGGCCAATGATTTCAGTCAGGCCTCGCAGTGGCTGGACCTGATCAGACGCTATGATATCAGCTATCTGTGCTGGAACCTGGCCAACAAAAACGAGAAGAGCAGTGTGCTGAAACCGGAATGCCAAAAGACCGGGGGATGGTCCGCAGAGGACCTGAGTGAGTCCGGCCAGTGGATCCGGCAGCGTTTTCGGGAAGAAAACTGAGGGAAGACCTTGACTTAAAGTTTACTCTAACGATTATAATAAGTCCCAAAATGTTATGTTGCGGGAGGATACTAATGACCATAAGAGAAGTCAGCTGTGAGTATGGGATTTCACAGGCCACGCTCCGCTATTATGAGCGGGTAGGCATGATCCCGCCTGTCACCAGGGCGGACAGCGGCAACAGAGATTACCAGAAGAAAGACCTTGAGTGGGTGGAGCTGGTGAAATGTATGCGGGGTGCAGGGCTTACGGTGGAGGCCATCATCAAATATGTCAGGCTGTGCCAGGTGGGAGACTCCACTATCAAAGACAGATTGGAACTTCTTGAGGGACAGAGAGAGCTGCTTCTGGCCCAAAGAGAACAGATCGACACAGCCGTGACGAGGCTGAACCATAAGATTTCCCGATATGAGGAGGCAGCGAGGACAGGAGTTTTGACTTGGGACTCGGATCATGGGGGAGACAGTTGTTTGGAATAGCCTGCCCACGTCTTACGGCGTTCCCATAGGGCCTGACATCCGGCAAAAGATCAATAATCTCCACCAGCAAGTCAATTTTGTCGGTTCTTTCTCGTGACAGCCCGTGTTAGAATTAATCTTATACAAAGCGAGACGGGAGGAACGACAGTGTTTGCCAACAGACAGCGGGGGCATACGGTAGATATGACCTCAGGCAATTCGGTGAAGATGATTTTATGGTTCGCGGTTCCGCTGGCGGCTGCCAGTGTGATCCAGCAGCTGTTTTCTCTGACGGATCTCATGATTTTGGGAATCTGCAGCGGCAATCAGGGCCTGGCGGCAGTGGGAGTCTGCTCCTGGCCCTGTTGGTTTCAGGTGAGTATTTTGACTAATTTCGGACAGGCTGCCTGTCTGACCACGGCAGTCCGATACGGAGCGAAGGACGAGACGGGGCTGAGACGGGCGGTGGGAAACATCTATATGGTCTCCATCCTATTGGGAATCCTTCTTTTTACAGTGCCCCAGGGGGTCGTCGTGCCGTTTCTGCACATGCAGGAGACCCCCGCAGAGATCTTCGAGGAGGCCGTGAGATATCTGCGGATCATCTTCGGCGGAACTCTGTTCCTCTTGGCATACAATATCATGTCCTCCCTTCTGAGGGCCATGGGGGACAGCTACACCTCCTTTTTGGCCATCGCGGTGTCTGCGGTGATCAATGTGGTTATGGATATCATCTTTGTGGCCGGGTTTCACATGGGAGTGGCGGGAGCGGCTGCCGCGACGGTCATCTCCCAGGCGGTTTCTGCTCTGATCTGTCTGTATCGGCTTCAGGATTATCCCATGCTGAAGCCGGAGCGGGAATTTCTTTGCCCGGATAAGGAGATCCTGAGAGAATATATCGGCTTAAGTCTTCCCATGATGGCTCAGAGCCTGGTTATCGCAGCGGGAGGTACCTATGTCCAGTCCTGCGTGAACCAGATCGGAGTCCTCTTTGCGGCGGGAGTGAGCGGAGCCGGAAAGATCTTCTCCCTGGTGGAGACAGGCGCCATCGCCCTGGCATCTGCCTGTGCCTCCTTTGTCAGCCAGAATGTAGGAGGCAGACAGTTTGAGCGCATCCGGACGGCCATCCGCCAGATTCTGGGCGTATCCCTTCTCCTGGCAGGGGCCACGGGACTCTTTCTGGCAGGGATGGGAAAGCCGATTTTGTCCCTGTTTGTGGAGGGGGAGGCGGTCCGGTTTGGCGTGGAGTATCTCAATGTGTACAGCTTTGGCGTGCTTTTGATGTACCCCATGTATTTTCTGCGGCAGACGGTTCAGGCCCTGGGCAATGTGCGGATTCCACTGATCGCCGCCCTGCTTCAGCTGGTGGTGAGAGTTCTCACGGCAGGCGGACTGACAAAGTTGATCGGTTATTCGGGAATCTACTATGCCACCGTGGCGGCGTGGGCGGTGTCCATCATCCTCATCGGGTATGTGTATCCGCGGCAGTTTCGAAAGTGTCGGGAGGCGGCCCGAGCCTGACGGCGGACAGCGGAAGATGAGTTGCCGCCGGCCGAGACCTTTATGGCCTCCAAAGATAAGGCAGTTACTTTACCGAGGTGACGGCCTCCTCCCCGCGGATGGCCCACCGCAGCTTGGCTGACCGGGCCCGGCTGTTGGAAGCACACTCCTGGGCGTCGGGACGGATCACATCCTTTGCGATGTCGCTGTACACGCCGGCCTTCCGGTATTCTTTAAAAGACTGCTTCACCAGTCGGTCCTCCCCGGAGTGGAAGGTGAGGATGGCTGTCCTTCCGCCCGGCGAGAGGGCAGCAGGCAGTTTTTCAAGAAATTCGTACAATACCTCAAATTCATTGTTCACATCGATTCTCAAAGCCTGAAAGGTCCTGGCGCAGGCTTTTTTCACTTCTTCTCTCCGGTTCTCGGCAGGCAGTTCCGACAGAGCCTCCTCGATGGCTACCCGCAGTTTTAGGGTGGTGTCCACAGGTTTTCCTCTTCTCGCGGCGGCCACGATAGCCCGGGCGATCTCCTGGGAATAGGGCTCGTCACTGTTTTCGGTGAGCATCCCGGCCAGCTCTTCCCGTGAGATCCGGGCCAGTCTCTGGGCAGCGGACATCCCCTGGGTGGGATCCAGCCGCAGGTCCAAGGGTCCGTCGAATTTGTAGGAAAAGCCTCTCTGTGGGTTGTCGATTTGCATGGAAGACACGCCTAAGTCGGCCAGGATAAAATCAAAGGGACCTGCCTCGGCAGAGATCCGGTCGATGTCTGCGAAATTCATATGACATACCGTCAGAATCTCAGGCCCGTATCCGAGGCCATCCAGCCGTGACCGGGTCTTTTCCGACTCGATGGGATCCACATCCAGACCGTAGATGTGTCCGCAGGAATCCAGACATTTCAACATGGCCTCCGTGTGCCCGCCATATCCCAGGGTGGCGTCGAGTCCCTTTTGCCCTGGCTTTATCTGCAGGAAATCCAGGATCTCCCGGACACAGATAGACCGGTGCATCCCAGCCGGGGTGTTGCCTTTGCGGATGACTTTCTCTATGGTGTCGCCGTATTTTTCCGGCTGCAGTTCCTTGTATTTTTCGTGAAAATGTTTCGGGTAGGCGCCGTTGTAACGGGGCCTGCGTCTGTGCTGATTTTGCTGTTCCATGAAGATTCTCCTTGGTTTGTATTGTTCGTTTTCCGTCCTTCGCGGACAGGGGCGTGGGTTCCGGTTGTCCGTGTCAGAAGATGACAGATCGGTCTTTCCGGCTCCGGGGCTGCGGCGGGAGAGAATCGGATTGAAAGTCCTCGGCAGATATGCTATGATGGTACGGTGCCGCAGCGGTATGAATGGGGATATCTCAATTCAAAATATCATATTTTTGGGAGGATTACAAGGTATGAACCGATTGATTGGCATAGAAAAGGAATCTATCAGTGGATTCTGCAGGGAACAGAAACCGGAACCGCCTGCGGATATCTGCTTTGATATGTTGGGGTGGATGGAGGGCCTATGATCATAAGCGCCAGCCGAAGAACCGACATTCCCGCATATTATTCTCAGTGGCTGTTTAACCGTCTCAGGGAGAGGTATGTCCTGGTGAGAAACCCTATGAACGCCCACCAGATCGGGAGGATCAGTCTATCCCCGGACGTGGTCGACGGGATCGTCCTGTGGACAAAGAATCCGGTCCCCATACTCGGGTACCTGGGAGAGTTGGAGCCCTGGCATTATTATGTTCAATTTACCTTAACTGCCTACGGACGGGATGTGGAACCCAACCTTCCGTCAAAAAATGACATCCTTATCCCCGCCTTCCGGAAGCTGTCAAAGGCCGTGGGCAGGGACAGAGTGGTATGGAGGTATGATCCGATTTTTCTCAGTGACCGCTATACTATGGAATATCACTGCCGATATTTTCGGGTATTGGCGTCAAAGCTTTGCGGGTATACGGAGAAGTGTACGGTCAGCTTTCTCGACTGGTACCAAACGATTGCCAAAAATATGGAGATCCTTAAGGTGAAGGCGGAGACCAGCGGACAGCAGAGGGAGATCATGGAGAGACTGGCAGAGATTGCCGGGGAGTACGGCCTTGTCCTCGACACCTGTGCCGAGGCGGGCGACTTTGAGGCCTGCGGAATCCGCCGTGCCCACTGTATCGATCGGGAGAGGCTGGAGCGGATCGGGGGCTGCAGGCTGTCCGCAAAGAAGGATCCGAACCAGCGGCCTGAGTGCGGATGCGTGGAAAGCATCGACATCGGGGCCTATGGGACCTGCCCCAGCGGATGCCGGTATTGCTATGCCAACCGCAGTGAGCAGGCGGCTGTGAAAAACAGCCGCCTGCATAATCCCTCATCGCCCTTGCTCTTTGGTGCGGTGGGGGCTGGGGACGTGATAAAGGATCGCAGGATGCGGTCGTTGAGGGAGGAGCAGATGGAGCTGTTTTGAGACACTGTAATCCTCTCCTGTCGGGCCTCCAGGACTAATCCATCCACAGCATGGGGCAAGCGACGTTGCAAAAGCGTTGGGATACAAAGATCATACCGACGCGATCAAGCTCTGTCTTTTATTTTCTTCGTATCTGTTCACTGACAGCCATCATACAGGCAGCGCTGCCATGCTCATTATCTCTTATCTGCACCTCACTGACATAATATTCCGGTTTGCCGCTGCGCCCTTTGGGATTGTAGGGGTCTGGTCCATCACCCAGACCTGCGCTTGCGCAGATTCCATAGAGATGCCATCCGTCGTCCTCCTTCTTCAGATAGGTATCCCTGATACCGTCAATGATCTGACTTCCCTCCATCCCGCAGGAATCCTCCAGAATACCCAGTCTGGCACCTTTCATCAGTGCATAGGCAATCATGGCACTTCCGGAGGTCTCCGGATAATTACCTTTCAGGTCCGGCATATCCACAACCTGTAAGAACATACCGGTCTTCTCATCTTTATAGGGCAGAAGTCCGTCAACACTTCTCCTTAACAGAGTTACTAACTCTTCTGCTCTTGGAGTGTGATCTTTCGCCAGCTCATAGGTATCCACCAGGGCCATCAGAAACCAGGCTTCCGCCCGCAGCCACACTGCCGGACTCCGCCCTGTCTCAGGATCCGCCCAATCCGCCTTGCGGCTCACATCACAGCCGTGGATGTACAGTCCTTTTCCCTCATCCCATAACAGACGGTGTGCACTCAGAAACTGATCTATAATGTCATCCCATTTGTCATCCCCTGTCTCCACCAGGCACTTGGCATAAAAAGGCATAGCCATATAAAGTCCGTCTAACCACACCTGGTTGGGATAAATATTTTTATGCCAGAAATTGCCGGTCTCCGTACGGGGGTAGCTGTCCAAGAAACGGTATGCCTTTTTCACCCCTTCCCCATAGCGTTCATCCCCTGTCAAATCTCTTAAAATCCGCAGGGATTTTCCGAAGCTTATTTTGTCAATATTATGTTCGGCTCCCTCCCAGTTGGCAACAGAGCCGTCCTCCTTCACCAGCCATGTTCCATTGTCCTTTGCGTAGCAGCTCCACTTTTTATCTCCCGTTGCTTCCGCAAGATATGACATTCCCAGCATACAGAGATCAATTTTATAATTCCATGCCTCTTTTTTTAGGGAACCGGGTAAAATCGTCTCCATATATTGAGAAAAATATTCCAACCACACAGCTTTTCTTCCTCCTTTATTTCCTTACTTATTATTCCCTGGAAACCCATTTTGCAAATGAGTATTCCCCCCGATAATTGGAACCATTATAGTGGGGGTATTTTTCCGGAACATATTCTTTATCCTTTATCTCACATGGACGGTCCTGAGTATAGATGAACATACGGCTGGCATCCCACAGGACAATCTCGTCTCTGGCATCACCAGTCATGTTGATGACTTCTGCACACAAGTCCGAGTGTCTGTCATCCGGGAACGTCACCACCACATCCCCTTCTCCGTCCACCATGCCTCCATAGGTAATATTGCCGTTTAACAGAATCAGCTCCGTTCCGTCTCCCTGCCAGTTGACAGGCGCTATCATATTGCCGTTGGAGCCGGGTTCCATATGCCAAAGTTCCTTTCCTGTACAGTCATGAAGGTATATGATTCCCTGATACTCCCAGTAAGTGGTAGTACATATCTCAAGCCCTTTCCGCTCCGGGCAATAGTTTGCAGCGCTGATTCTCTGGCCATGGCCATTTAAGTCCCTGTGACGGATATTTCCCTGTTTATCCACGATCATAAAGCCTTCCCAGCCAGAAACCATGGCAATCATCTCGTCCTCGTCCGGGTCAAAGGGACCTACGATTATCTCATCCGTATGATCCACTTCTATGGGAAGGGTCCACATAAGTGTTCCATCGCTTCCTATCATATTATAACAGCTGAAGATCTCGTCTTTTCCGTCTTTGTTAAAGTCATATCCATAGGGGAAATGGCCTGTATTTTTATATTGAAATTTCCATAACAGCTCTAAGTTACTGTTATACACCCACAGACGGGCATATCTGTCTTTGATCAGAATATCAGAAGGACGCTCATTTCCGGACACATTGACAATTCGAATGGCATCTACATTCAGGCGATCAAATCCATGTTTTTTAAACTCGATCCCCAGCAGCTGATCTCCTGGTATGTCGTTCATAGGGGTATGAATCCATCTCATCACCTCACCGGTCCGCCCATCCAGAATCATCAGCTTAAAATCCCTGGCCATAATGACCTCATCATAACCGTCTCCGTTAATATCATATATCTGGAAAGGAAGATCGGCAGTCACATTCTGATTCTCCCTCATGTCTGACGGTTTACCTATCTGCCACAAAATCTCCCCTGTCTCCATATTCACTGCCGTCAGACAGCTGATATTGGAATACCGGTCTTTGTGAACCCGCTTCTGATGCTGAGCCATAACAAAATACCAGTCATTGCCGCCCATAAGATGACCAAAACGAATCTGCCTTGCCGCTCCGTAATTTTTCAGGTCAATTACTTTGTGGAGTTTTGGCTGAGCATATTGAAGTCTCTTCTGCGCAACCCGCTTCTCCTCCTCCGCCTTTTCCTGAATCAGACGGTTATAAGCCTCTTCATCTGCAGTGACACACACATTGGTGAACTGGGCCGGCATATAGCTGAAAAGAGCAATCTTGCCATATTCATAATCCCCATCTTGTGCGGTGAGAATCTCTGCTCCGTTAACCTTCCCTGAAAAATGGTTTCCCCGGCAGTCTACCTCCAGCAAATAGTAATCATCACAGTTATAGGGATACTCCTTCTCCCCCATGAGGATACGGTTCTTCTTGCAGATCTTCCAGAACTGGACCTTTCCGTTATTTAAGCAGAAGGCATAATTCATCAGTGATGTCTGATATCGGAAAACAATCCCTGCCTCCTCCTGTGTACTCAGAGCTCTTACCAGTACCTGAACCCTGTAGTCCCGCCATCTCACATCTCCAGCCACCAGGAGGGGGCTTACATTGCGTGTAAGGGGATTGCGCACCCGCATCTGTTCTATGTACTTTGTCCCGTTCATTTCGGTTATAAGCCAGCTCGGCCCCCGGTAATCGGCATTTACAATGGGATCATACCACTGGCCCGTGTAACCTGTTACGGGATAATAATGATATTCCCCCATAGCAGAGTGTGCATGGTCAAAAGGAAAAGACCCGATTGGAAATGATTGAAAATTATCCTGCAGCAATATGTGGTCCATCATAAGCAGTCTCCTTTCTGTGCATAAAAAGTGCAGCCATGTTCCTATGGCTGCACCTCTGTTTTACTACTGTGCCAGATAAGCCGCCTGTTCCTGAGTCAGAAACTCTGCCCATTTGTCCAGACATTCCTGAGAGGTCATTTCTCCCAAAAGTACTGCCTGGAAATCCGTTGTCATATCCCCGTTGATAAAGGTAAAATAGGAAGTCAGCCAGTATGGATTCTGAATCTGAACAAAGTTCTTATCCTCAACAATTTCCATACAGGTCTTCATTGTGGTGTCATTCTTGAACCAGTCAGTCTCATAGCAGTCTGTGTTGGTGGGAACCTTCGCCATCGTTTCACACATGGTATTCATGGTATCTGCAGAGCAGAGAGCCCCAATCAGTTCCATAGCACCGCTGTAATCCGCACCTTCTCCTTTGTTGCAGATAGAAAAAATATTGGGCTGCATGGAAGAGGTCAGATATCTTCCCTTGTCATTGGTAAGAGCTTTGGTAATTCCATAATTGCCCTCACCCAAATTGGACAGATGGTTCTTCTCAGAAGAAGAGTTATGCATAATATACAGTGCGGTTCCGGCACCAAACTCTGCAACCATCTCGTTGAATCCATTGTTTACGCAGTCACCGGACACCCATCCATTTTTGTAGATATTCACGTAAGCATCCATAGCCTCTACAAATTCGGGAGCATTGATAATACATGTTCCATTCTCATCAAAATAGGAACCCTCATATCCCAGTCCGTCTGTGTAGGTAAAGAGCCATCCCAACAGATTGTCATATGGTTTGTTGCCTCTTAAGCTAAAGAAATAGTTTCCATTTGCGCTGTCCGCATACTGTTGGCAGAGAGCAAGGAAATCGTTCTGGGTCTGAGGAACCTCAATTCCTTTTTCGGTAAATGCAGCTGCATTGTACCAGGACAAGTCCTGATTATATCCATAGGGAACGCCATAAAGGTCTTCCCCTCCTGCCAGGTTCTTAAGGGTTGATACCAGCGAGGGAACGATCTTGCCGGAATCAGACCAGCCTTCAAACTCTGCCTGCATGGGATGAAGGGCATCCATAGCTACATAGGTCATTACATTGGAAAATCCAAGGCTTACTACATCCGGCATAGTTCCTGTAGCAATCGCCGTGGCAAACGCATCAGGAAAGTCCTTGTTGGCAAATCCTGTATAAACAAACTCATAATTACTCTGGGAAGCATTGAGCTCCTCAAAAATCTTCTCAAACATAGCAGTGGACTGCTCGTCCGCCGCATGATACCAGAATTCAATCTTCTGCTTTTCTCCTGTAGATTCAGCAGCCTGCTTCTGCCCTTCCGATGGTTGTGACGCTGCCGCCGACTCCCGGCCCGGCTGCGCTGCTGTTGTTGTCTGGCTGTCGCCGGACCCGCCACATCCTGCAAGACTTCCCATGGTCATAGCTGTGGCTAAGATTACTGCAAGTGTCTTTTTCATGTATTTCTCCTCCTCATATAATATGTGTTTCTATCCCTTAACGGCTCCGCTTGTAGCTCCGCCTGTCAGGTGCTTTTGGATGATGCCAAACAAAACCAGCGCAGGAATCAGTGCAACCACACAGGCCGCTGCGATTCCGCCATAATTGGTATTTGCCTCTCCCTGGAAAATACTGAGAGCCAGAGGAATGGTGTACTTTTCTTTTCTTGTAATAAACGCGGTAGCGTAAACATAAACATTCCATGAATTGATAAATGCATAGGAACCTGTGGCCACAATACTGGGCTTCATGGAGGGAAGCAGAATCTTAAATACCGCCTGAAGCAGACTGCAGCCGTCTACCTGAGCCGCTTCCTCAAGGGTTCTCGGAATCGCATTGTAATATCCCATCATCATAAACATACAATAAGGCAGATTCGTACACGAACATACGATAATCAAGGATTTTAAGTCATTAATCAGCTTTAAGCTGTTCATGGTTTCAAACAGAGGAATCATGAGCACCACTGCCGGAAACATCTGTGTACACAAAAGCAGTACATAGACAAAAGCTTTGCCTTTAAATTTATATCGCGACATGGCATAGCCGCCTACCAGAGCCATAATGCTGACCATAACAGTAACGCTTATGGACACAATAAAACTGTTAAGAAAATATTGTTCAAAGTGAAGGTTCTTAAACAGATTTACATAATTCTCAAGCGTCAGGTGCCTGGGCCAGTAAGTAATGGGCTTGGCAAATACTTCTGTACTTGTCTTTAAAGAGGTGACAACAATCCAGTAAAACGGCGCAAGAGTGATTACAAGGAAGATTGCCAGGGGCACGATAAGAAAGAAAAATCTTTTGAGTCCTCTTTTTGTCTTTATACTCATTAATACATCTCCTCCTTGCCCAGTTTTCCCAGATTGATATAGATAAATGCAACAACCATCATAATGCAGCTTGCAATGGCTGCCAGGGCTGATGCGTAGCCATAATTATACTCCAGTTTAAATTTCTGCATAATGTATAGAGGCATGGTTATGGTTGCATTGTTGGGTCCGCCTCCTGTCAGTGTGTTAATCAGATCTACTGCATTGAATGTCCATATGGAGCGAAGAAGAGTGGTGATGACAATGGTGTCTTTTATCATTGGCAGGGTGATCTTAAATAAGGTTACCCATGTCTTAGCTCCGTCAATCTTAGCTGACTCGTAGATATCATCGGAAATTCCTGCCAGGGCAGACAGATAGCTGATGGTAAAAAAGGGAACTCCTCTCCACACATTGGCTATGATTACAGCTGCCATGGCCCGGCTGCTGTTGGAGAACCAGGAAATATTTCTCTTAATGATTCCAAGCTTTAAAAGCAGGTCATTGAGAACTCCAAAAGTCTCTCCATAAATCAATGACCAGATAATGGCAACCATGACACCGGCTACCGCCCAAGGTGACAGTACCAGTGCTCTGTATAACCCTCTGCCTTTAAATTTCTGATTGAGCAGATATGCCACCCAGAATCCCAACACGGTCTGAACTGCCACACTGACAAATACCCACACAACCGAGTTTTTAATGGCTTTCATGAAAAACTTATCTTTTGTGAATACCTCAACAAAGTTCTTAAATCCGATAAACTTTCTGGAATCAGGTTTTAAGAGCTGGTATTCCTGAATACTCATAAGAAATACGTTAACCATAGGCCATAATAAAAACAGGGATACAAACAGTAAAATAGGGGCCAGCAAAATATATGGTGTTGCCTGGCGTTTGTAATATAGATAGCGTTCTCTTTTCTTGTTTTTTTTCATCAATTCCCCTCCTCACAAAACGGTTATGCAACCCCTTATTCCTGCTGACTATTTTGTCAGAATTCTCTTGCCCTTTCAATTGACAAATTAAATAAGATAACCTCTATTTTTTATCATTTCTCCCATTTCTCTGTTTTTGAAAACTTTTTGTGTTATTTTTTTTCAAATAATTTTATTTTATGTCATATTTTTTCATATATCTCCAAAGAGTGGATTTGCTGATATTCAGTTCTTCCGCCGCAAGAGTTCTGTTTCCGTTATATTTTAACAGGCATGTTTCTATATCATGTATTCTTCTTTCCTCCAGAATCCCCTTGCCCCTGTGGTTTTCCCTTGTCTGAGGTTCTTCATCTGCCAGGTCATATACCTCCCCAAGCAGGTGTTCCACATACTCTTCCGTGATTCTCCTTTTTTTGGCTGTTAAGATCATTCTCTCACAAAAGGATTCCAATTGAATGTCATTATTGTCCCAGGGAAAATTCAAAATCCTCTCTCGGGCTTCCTGTGTAAGAACATGGTATCGGGAGTATTTGTCCAGATAGTGACGATAATATTGGTCTAACAGAATTGCAAGCTCCTCCCTCCGTTCCGACACTCCGGGAAGGGCGATATAAAAAGCCTTTAACACATGATATAAATCTTTTCGAAACTTCCCCTGAAGCACCAATTCCTTTAAACCCCTTGATGAAAGGGCTATGATTCGTGAATTCAGACGCTGTATGCTTTCGTTTTCCACATCCTGCTGCCCAATCCACCTTTTTCGAATCACATTGAGAAGACAATACTGGGCAGGAAGACTCATTCTGCTGATTTCCCGAATCACAATGGTTCCATCGCTGGCCTTCACAAATGCACTTTTCCTCTTCTGACTAAAGCTGTTTTCGGAAATGCCGAACAAAGCCTGCATCTGCTGTTCCACAGGAATGGTCTCCATGTTGACAATCACAAAGGGACCATTTTTTCTCAGACTGTAATTGTGAATTCCCTGACAAAGCTGTTCCAGCTCATCCCCTGAAGACCCTTCAATGAGGATGGGGGTATTGGACTGGGCATATACTTTTGCCAGATCAATCACTTCTTTAAGACCCGGTCTTTTTAACAACAGATTATTCAGGTTCTCATAGGCCACAAATCCGGACAAAAGTTTTTCCTTCATCTTGTCCTCAGACCAGCTCAGCCTCCTGGTGCGGCTGCAGGAGATGATTGCTCCCCAGATCACCTGCTCCACCATGATTGGCTCCATGGTGACCACCTCTACTTTAGCGCCGTTGCTGACAAATGTGGAATAAATCTCCTCCTCCCCCTCAAGAATCCGTTCCACTGCCTCTTTATCTATGGTTGGAAACAGTTCTGTGATATGCCTTCCGATTGCGGACTCACCCGAAACCTTTAAGATCTCCTCCATCACCCGGTTCATGGTCTGCACCAGCCCGTCAGCTCCGATTTTGATAATGCCATTGTTGGAACTGTCCAGGACTGTACTGAACTGGGCATAATTGTGCATCTCCTTTTCTACCATGGCATACATGGTCTCTGCCTGGTTAATGGCAAATTCTATGGATTCTCCTGTGGTGCCCATAAACAAAACCGGAAAATTTTTCTGAGTTGCATACTGAACACATTTTTCCCCTCCGATCACCACATCAATTCCGTCTAAAATACCGGCCTCCACCTTTTCAAAGTAATCTTCTCCCACGCCCATCCAGTAAATGGCCAGTTTCACATCATAGAGTTCCTCAAAATACGTGGTATCGCAGAGCATCCCCTTCCAACAGAAAATCCCGATCTTAGGCATAGGTTTATTCAGCATTTTCTTGGCCTTTACAATCAAAAGCCCCAATTCCTGAGCCGTCATGACCACTTCTATGGTAGTGATGCTTGTATATTCCCTTACATCCGCTGCCTGATGCCCTCTTGCCACAACAATATTGGCCCCCAATTCAATCGCCTTTCTTGCTTCCTCCACCACTGTGTCGATGGTGGTGGCCTCGTTGACGATTACATGGTGCTTTTTCTTTTTCAATATGGCCTCTGCCTGCCGTCTCATAGTTTCATTGGGAAGAAAAATAGCGATTCCTGACATCCTTTCACCTCCTGGCCTGAATCCAGCCCTTGAATTCCTCATAGTCAAAATCCTGGGTATTCTTCATGTAACACAGCAGCCGGTCATCCCGAAAAGAAGCCTGCATCTCAAAGGAGGCCATATATTCTCCCAAAAACTTTGTCTGAAGATAAATAGATTTATGATCCAACCCTACTGCCTTTGTCATACACTCATGGCCATAGAGCGGGAACCTTCCTTTTACTGCCTCTTCCCATCCTACAGCCAATTCGTATCTCTCTTCTTTTCTGCCAAATATCACTTTTTCCTCCCTAAACTCCAGCCAGTCCCAGAACGCTCCTCCCTGACACTCATACCTTTTTCCTTCTCCTGGCAGGAAAATCCCTGTCCTGTCTGCACAGCTTTCGTTTTCCTCTCCGCATATCCTCTTTTCATCTGTAACAGCGGGGAAGATATTTCGGTAAAGGCTGTTAAAGATTACCTGATTTCCCTCTCTGGAATCCGTTGTATCTGCCGTAGTCACAAGGGCAAGTTTTTTATCGGGATAGCACAGGATGAACTGCCCGCCTTTTCCATAGCATCCAAAGCCATTGTGAGTCAGGCGCCAGAACTGATAGCCATAGCCCTGTCGCTCTTCCCTGACTCCATCCCTCATTCTGGTAGCTGTCTGAAACGAGGTGGCCTGCTTTATATAGCCTTTTGGAAGGAGCTGTCGGCCGCGGAATTTCCCCCCACTCATAAGCAGTATGGCAAACTTCACCAGGTCATCTGTGGTAGTCATGAGACCGCTTCCCCCCATGGCCTCATCAAAACGATTCCTCATAACATATGCTTCCCTGGAAAAGCCAATTTCATCAAGACATTTTTCCCTTAAATACGTAAGTATCTCCTTTCCCGACAATCTTTCTGCCAGAGCGCACAAGGTGTCAGAAGATGACGTATCATACATAAAAATCATCCCCGGCTCATGATGAGGTTTCTTGGAAAAAAAGCTGGGAACCCAAGGTTCTCTTGGATTGCTCTTATAGGTAGTCCCTGCATGGCAGGTCTCCATCCTTAACATGTCTTCAATGGTCATACGTGCCAGTTCAGGGCAGACAATCTCAGGAGAATACTCTTCGAAAAACGAAAGGATCGGATCAGAGAGACGCAGCTTTCCCTCCTCCTGTAAAAAACCTATGGCTATGGAAACAAAACTTTTGCTGACAGAATACATGCGCTGAAGCGTGTCCTCTCTGAACGGTTCAAAATACCGTTTGTCCACCACTTCTCCATCATAAATAAGCGCCATACTGTGCAGATCAAGGTCACTGTTTTTCAGTTCCTCTAAAAATTTGTCAACTGCATCTTTCATGATCCTTTCCTCCTATTTATTTAGAATTTTAACATCACTTTCAGCATAATCCCCTGATTGTGGGCAAAATCATAGAAAGCTTTGTCTCCCTCATCAAAAGAATACATATTGGTGATTATTTTTTCAAGCGGCACTCTCCCCTCTTTTACAAGATCAATCAGTTCCAGAAAATCTTTCTTTAAAGCATTTCTGGAGCCAAGTACGTGAAGCTCTTTTTTCTGAATCATGGTAAAATTAAAATCCAGATTCTTCTTTCCCACGCCGATAAGAACCACCCGGCCCCCAAAACAGGCCCCATCTATGCAGTTTTGGAACGTAGACGGAAGTCCCACTGCCTCAATTGTAACATCAAATCCGTTTCCGCCTGTAATGGTTTTTACCTTCTCCTCAAAATGCTCCGGAGTATCATTGAGAATCGTACCATGTACACCGAATTCTCTGGCCATCTCAAGTTTCCCCTCCGATACGTCAGATATGTAAACTTCCGCTCCTCTGGCAACAGCAGCTACGGCTGCCAGCACGCCTATGGTGCCCGCTCCCAGGATCAGAACCTTCTCGCCCTGTTTTACATCAGCCCTGCTCACTCCATGATAGCTGATGCAGAAGGGTTCTATAGCGGCCAAAAGTTTCGGATCCAGACCCTTTCCATCATATACACGTTCGGCAGGCATTGTAATATACTCCTGAAACGCCCCGTCCCTCTGGCATCCCATGGTCTGATTATCCATACAGGCATTGACCAGACCATGATCACAGGAATAGCAATGGCCGCAATTAAAGTAAGGATTACATGTAACAATCATTCCCGGCTTAAGCCCCTGTTCATTGTCTTCATCCACTTCTATAATTTCTGCGGAAAATTCATGTCCCGGAATCCTGGGATAATCAAAGTAAGCAAATGTGCCCTTGTAAGAACCTAGATCACTTCCGCAGATTCCGCCATACAGAAGCTTCAAAAGCACCTGGCCCTTCTTTCGAACCGGCATCTCCCCCTTACGAAACTCTACTTTCCCTGGTTCCATAATGTACATACATTTCATTGCTTTACCCTCCATTGTGCTTTTAAATACATTGTTGTATACATTAAAGTATATATCGATATATTCTAAATGTCAACTGCCCTTTTTGACTTTGCTTTTTACATTGAAACTATGTTTTTTCTATGCTAGAATAGAGCCATATTTCATTCTGCGTCGTTTGGCTGAAAGTAACGGTATCAGCACGTTAGTGGGATTTGCACCTTTGACTGCATTTTACAAAGAAGGGATTTTCTAATATGATGAAGAAGATCAACTTAAAAACCCAGGCATATATCACCATTAAGCAGAAAATCGCTACTTGTGAATATGCTCCTGGGACTTTTTTAAGCGAGGAATTACTGGTTGAAGAATTAAAGATCAGCAGAACTCCTATCCGCGATGCTTTGGGACGGCTGGAACAGGAGGGACTTTTAGAGATTCGGCCCAAAAAAGGGATCATTGTGACTCCTCTGTCCATTAAAGATGTCACTATGATTTTTGAAATCCGCAAACTGTACGAACCTTATATTATAAAAAACTACGGAAGTGCACTTGATGAGGAAGCTCTTCACAAATTTTATAAGGACTTTTCTCTCACAAATAAAAGTAGTGAATGGTTCAAGGATAATCAGGTATTTTACAGTCTGGACACTGCTTTTCACCAGATGATCGTCAATGCCTGCCAGAATATATACCTTTGTCAGAATTATGAACTGATTCAAACCCACAATGAGCGCTTCCGGTTTATGACCGGAAATCTGTCTCCCCAGCGCTTAAAAGATACTCTCCAGGAGCATCTGGCTGTCATTGATGCATGTCTGGAGAAGAAGTGGGAGGAAGCATCCCAGAGTCTAACCTTCCACTTAGAGCAGTCCAGGCAGGCTGCCTTCCGGCTCATATTCGACAGTCCCGATAATCATCATATTACTTTATAAGAGGAAACTGGCGCAAATGATTAAATTTAATCCATTGGTCTAATCGCTCACCGATATGTTTTAATCTCTGCGCCTGTTTTTGTCGGGAGCCATCCACCGAGTATTTGCCCTGTCTGCAAGTTTCTATATGTTTATTTACCCCATTAAGTGTATCATACTATCCATACAGAACCCAAAATAAGAGGAAGTGCCGGAAGAATTTTGCTAAAATAATATGAGTTAAAGCGAAAGGAAGTCAACATGGAGTGGAATGAAAAACTACAAATAATTATCGACTATGTCGAAAATCATTTGCAGCGGGAAGAAGAATCGATTGACAGTGCAGAAATCTCAAAAATTGCAGAATGTTCTTTTGGCTTTTTTCAAAAGGTATTTTCATACATGAACGGTATTAGCTTTGCTGAATATGTTCGCTCAAGAAAATTAACTCTAGCCGGCTATGATTTGAAAAGCACTGATTTAAAGGTCATTGATATTAGCTACAAATATGGCTATGATTCTCCTACATCATTTGCAAAAGCATTTCAACTTTTTCACGGAGTATCGCCAAGAGAAGCGCGGAATCGGAACGCTGTTTTAAAGGTTGTTCCGAAAATGCAGATATTAGAACGCCATGATTATTCCTGGAGACTGGAACAAAAAGACAGTTTTCGGTTAGTGGGCAAGAGCATCCGTGTGTCCTGCGAAAATAATCTTCATTTCAGGGAAATACCGGAATTTTGGAATGAATGTCAACGCAGCGGTATTTTTGCAAAACTAATTTCCATAGATACTGCTGACCCAAAAGGGCTCTTTGGTGTATTCGGCACTTATGATGAACAATTAAATGAAATGGAATATTCGATTATGGCTATATCTGATCAGGAACCTCCGCAGGGGTTTACTGAAATCAATATTCCAAATGCCACATGGGCAATTTTTGACTGCAGAGGTTCCCTTCCCCAGGCAATACAGAAGGGCTGGCAATATCTTAATGAAGAATGGCTTGTGAAATATCCGTTTCAGCACGCACAGTGCCCGGAAGTGGAATGGTATAGCAATGGAAATGTATATGAAAGCGACTATTTAAGCCAAATATGGATACCAATCATAGAGGAGGAATAAAAAATGGTACATTTAGTTTATTGCGATAATGCAGGCAAAAAAGGCGAGAAAGTATTAGATAAAATTTTAGCAGGAACGAAGACCATGATTGTGCGCGGAGCAGCGGGAAGAAAAATTCCTCACAGCAGGGTTTTTGAGGGCGAGAAGCTTTATTTCATGGAAAAAGGAAGCGGGGAGGTAACGGCAACCGCTGTTGTAAAAGAAGTGCAGAATTTTGTGAAACTGTCTGATGAAGAGATCACAAAAACTCTTGCGGACAATCAGAGCAAATTAAACTTATCCGATAAGCAAAAAGTGCGGTGGCATAAAAAGTGTCTATGCTTGGTGGAATTTGAGGCTGTCAGGGAAATATCCCCCCTTGCGTTTGAGCATCAGGGGAATATGGACGATTGGCTTATTTTAGAAAAGATTGAAGATGTTATTGTAGGAACAAGCATTCCGTACAATTACGAAAATTCTAAATTTTGAGGTGGAGTGTGTCTGTTTTTGGCCCAAGAAGGATATAGTAAATTTTTCCAAAAGCCAGGTCGTACTCAGCGTAGGGTGACTTCTATCAAATAGTAAAATTGAAGCGATTATCAAAATGGCGAAAGTGGATAATCGAAAAATATATGTGCATAACAGGCTATTCCGTTATGCACATTACGGCGCAATGCCGGCTATTACAGGATCCCACTCATTCCCATCATTATAAATGATAAAGTTCCACACTACATACTAACTATTTTTCTTTTTATATTCCATTCCCCACTCTACCATAGCGTCTAAAATAGGTTTTAGGCTATACCCCGTTTTCGTTAAAGTATATTCTACCCGTGGCGGTACTTCTGGATATACTTTCCGGGTGAGTAACCCGCTATCTTCCATTGAGCGCAGATTAGCAGTTAAAACCTTTTGAGATATATTTCCGACAGATTTTTTTAGTTCTCCAAATCGTTTTGTACCGTCTAATAAATCACGGATAATAAGAACTTTCCAGCGGTCACTGATAAGCATTAAAGTGGTTTCTACCGGGCAGGCAGGTAGATTTTTTTCCATGAAAATCCCCCATTTCTTCACAATAGTTTCTTTTAGGTAACTACGGCACAATAAAGTGCTTACTTTACGTTTTCGCCCTACAGATATATTATAATCTTGCAGGCGAGAAAAAACAAGCCGCAAACAAAACCAAAAAAGAAAACAGGAGAAATAAAACTCTGAAACATCTTTGCGACCTTGTAAGCGGCAAAGAGACAAGGCTTCTGGTTGTCGGCGGGGCGGGCAGCCTGTATGTGAACCCGGAGCATACTGCACAGGTCATGGACGGGGCAGACTTCCCGGAAATGTTCAAGCCGCTTGCTTTTAACATGGGCAAGGCACTTGACGAACTCC
>JAAWBS010000062.1 GCA_022792815.1 Hungatella sp. | reverse complement strand
GAGAGAATCGGGATCATCAGGGCGATAAATGCCGTTATGATCGAAACCTCGGAACTTCCGTTGATAAACTCTTTGAGAACATTAAATGGGGTATAAGCGATATTCATAGTGAGAAACTGCTGCATACCATTGATGGCAGAGATGACATTTTCCCCTGCGGAAGTCACCACATCCGCAATATCAGGAAATGCAGCGGCCAAATCTCCCCACTGTTTATCGGTCAGCTTATAAAGCAGGTCCACCACTTTATCCGTGTTGGAAAAGTCCATACTGGCCATATTATGGGTCTGAGCCAAACTGGTAAATGCCTCTGATGTCGTGTACCCTGCAGGCAGTTTTTCAATGATTAAGTCGAAATACTTTCTTACAGAACTGGCATAGGCCGGGATATTATACATCACCCGGTAAAGTGCAAACATGATGGGAAGCTGAATCAACAGCGGCAGACAGCCGCCTGTCATGGAGGTGCCGTACTTTTCATAGACTGCCTTGGTCTCCACGTTCATCCGCATCATGGAATCATTATCATTTTTCCCCTTATACTTCTTCTGAATCGCCTGCAGTTCCGGCTGCATCACCGCCATCAGCTTACTGGATTTCTGCTGCTTGATGGTCAGAGGCAGCATCAGAAGTTTGCTTACCACCGTAAACAGGATAATACACAAACCGATATTCATGATTCCAAATATGCTGGTAAACCGGAACAGAGCCTCCATAATCCATCCCAGAATCTGGGCGACAGGACCTAATATACCGCCTGCCTTTGTCAGAACTAATAAATCCAATGAACTACCTCCTCGTCATTACGGAACTGGGTCATAACCGCCTTCTGCCCAGGGATGACACCGAAGTATCCTCCTTAAGGACAACCATAAGCCTTTCAACACACCATATTTTTCCAGAGCCTCAATGGCATACTGAGAACACGTAGGTGTGTAGATACAGTGATACCTTACCTTCAAAGGTGATAAAAAAATCTGATATCCCCTGATACAGCCGATCAATACTTTTTTTATCATCCCGATATCACTTCGATTCTCTCAAAATGTTATGCAGTCCGCACAAGTGCCTGTATGCACTCTCAATTTTTTTGTAATCCGAATCCTTAGCTGCCGCCCGGGCAACTACAACGATGTCTAATCCGGAGTCTGTCTGCTCTCTGTGTAATCGAAAACTTTCTCTCAATAAACGGGTCACGCGGTGCCTCACCACGCTGTTCCCAACCTTCTTACTGACCGAGATTCCAATCCTGATCTGATCGCCGCCCGCCTCGTAGACATACATGACCAGCAGCTTATTGGCATAGGATCTTCCTTTCTTATAAACGATCTGAAAATCACTGTTTTTCTTTATGGAAGGAAATCTTCTCATGAAACCGCCTCTGCCCTCTCAAAAACAATTCAGAAAAGAAAAGGCCACAATTACTTGCGGCCTGATTCATTACGAAGTATCCGAAAGCGTGTCTGTGCACGTCCCGTCGGATTAAGCAGATAATCTCGCTCTTCCTTTTGCTCTTCTGGCAGCCAACACTTTTCTTCCGCCAGGAGTACTCATTCTGGCTCTGAAGCCATGAACTTTTGATCTCTGTCTCCTCTTCGGCTGAAATGTCATCTTCATATCGCAGCACCTCCTCTTTAACCAAATTCCTGATAAGCGCATTAAGACTTTTCAAAATTAAACATCTTCTCAATTATATAGAAGGAATCCCGTAAAGTCAAGCATTTTTCACAAAATAGGACACACTCTTAAGCAGTACTTTTCCCAGAGCCGCAACCAAAATCGCGGCGGCGATGGCCTCCGGAACCCCGGAACCTGTCACGGTAGCCATAATCAGCCCCCACACCGCATCCACAGCCACACTCTTCACCTGTGCGTACTCCCTTGCGAGAAGCAGATAGATACTCCCCATGACAAACACCGTGTTCACCATGGATCCCGCAAACCCAGTGACAGGGAGAGCCGCCATGGGATCGACTCTCAGTCTCTTAAGCAAGATCCAGAGCCAGCCGGATATGACGCCGATCAGTATCCGGCACCCTATGGAGATCCACAGGGCCTTCAAAGCCCCGCTGATCCCTGTCATACTCATAAACGGTGAGAATGCAAAGGATAACAGGGTAGGCGCCATGGTATTGCTCACCATAGAACACAGGCCAAAGACCGCTCCCAAGATGGCTCCGGCCCCCGGCCCCAGAAGAATGGCTCCCAAAATAACCGGGATGTGGACAGTTGTCGCCTTAATAATAGGAAGCTGGATCATTCCCAGAGGCGTATTCGCCAGCAGAATGACCACGGCTGCCATAAGTGCGACACTGGTCAGATAACGGGTGTCTTTCATTTTACTATTCATTTTTTTCCTCCTGCTACTGTTCTTTTTAACTAGCGTCCGAGCTGCTTTTCATGCCGCTTGGCCGCTCTATGAAAGTCGATTGGTCTGCGCCCTCGGGCGGTCTCACAATCTCCGCCTGTTTTGAGCATATAGGCTGACAACAATTCTTCATAGGAGCGTCCGGGCTGCTTTCATACTGCTTCGACCGCCCTATGAAAGTCGATTGTTCCGCGCCTTTGGCGCTCCCACAATCGCCGCCGGTATTCGCAATACGGCCTGTCGGCCTACTTGCTCATACCGGCTTGGTTGACCGATATCTATGTGTCCTTGCATGCAAGCATGCAGTCCACATAGCTGCCGGTCAACACTTTCATAGTAAGATACAATGCACCTAGCATTATATAAAAGTACAGACACTGCCGTCAATACTATTTTTCCCCATTTTCCAGAATAATCTTCAAAGTTATCCACACAATGTTGATAACTTGTGGATAAGTCTTTGGATACTTTCGGGATTTTTCACATTCTATGGTATTTTTACCTGATTTTTCAAGCTTATCCACATGTTTATAACTTGACTTATCCTTATCCCCAGGTTGTGGATAAATTGATGCATCCACACGATTTTCACAATGTTTACACATAAATTTTTAACTTATCCACATAAATTTTCTATTTTCATTGAAAAAATGATCTTCCTATTGTAGAATAGTATTAGATTGGGCAAGTGCGCGGATTTGCCTTTATTACACGTTAGGAGACAAATTATGCTTGAAGAATTAAAAAACAAATGGGAGGAAATCCTGCTTCATCTAAAAGAAGAACATGAACTTTTAGACGTTTCTTACAAGACCTGGCTTGCGCCCCTTCAGGTCTATTCCGTAGAGGGCAGCGTGGTCAGTATCCTGGCTCCGGATGCCAATTTTATCACTTACATCCGGAAAAAGTACGGACTTCTTCTCCAGGTCTCCATCGAGGAGTTGACTGGTTTTGAGTGTGAAGTGGACTTTATCACCGAAGATTCCATCAAGGACACGGCTGAAAAAAACAAGAAGGAGAAGCAGCTGATCCAGACCGCTTCCGCTGATGTGAGCCAAACTGCCCTGCAGACCGCCAACTTAAACCCGCGTTATACCTTCGACACCTTCGTGGTGGGAGCCAACAATAACCTGGCCCACGCGGCTGCTCTGGCTGTATCCGAATCACCCGGAGAAGTATACAACCCTCTCTTTATCTATGGGGGTGTGGGGCTCGGAAAGACCCACCTGATGCATTCCATCGCTCATTTTATCTTAAAAAACAACAAGGAGGCCAAGATTCTCTATGTCACCTCTGAGAAATTCACCAATGAGCTGATCGATGCCATCCGCAATAAGAACAACATCACCACCACGGAATTTCGCGAAAAATATCGGAACAACGATGTGCTTCTCATCGATGATATCCAGTTTATTATCGGTAAAGAGAGTACCCAGGAAGAATTTTTCCATACCTTTAATACCCTGTATGAATCCAAGAAGCAGATCATCATATCCTCCGATAAGCCGCCCAAGGACATCGAAACTCTGGAGGAACGTCTCCGCTCCAGATTCGAGTGGGGTCTGACCGTGGACATCCAGTCCCCTGACTATGAGACCCGCATGGCGATCCTGCGCAAGAAGGAGGAGCTGGAAGGCTATAATATAGACAATGGGGTGATCCAATACATCGCCACCAACATCAAATCCAACATCCGCGAACTGGAGGGGGCCCTGACCAAGATCGTAGCCCTGTCCAAGTTAGACCACAATAAGGAGATCAACATCGCCTTGGCTGAGGAGGCTTTAAAGGACATCATATCCCCCAATGCCAAGAGGAAAATCACCGCAGAGTCCATCATCCAGGTGGTAGCGGATCATTTCGGCCTGACCTCCTTAGATATCGTCTCCCAAAAGAGGAGCAAAAATATCGCGTATCCCAGACAGATCTCCATGTATCTATGTCAGGAGATCCTGGGCCTCCCACTCCAGGAGATCGGCAGGATCCTTGGCGGAAGAGATCACACCACCATCATGCACGGCAGAGACAAGATCGCTGCCGACATTAAGACCAACGAACAGACTGCCTACGCCATCGAGACCCTGATGAAGAAAATTAACCCACAATAAGCTGTGGACAACCTGTGCATCTCATGTGGATACTTCTCCTCCGATTTCGACCCATTTCCACATTGTGGATAACGGTTAGAAACCTGAGGATGATTCTGAACCTTTTCCACATGGTTTTTCACACGGATTTTCCCGCATCTTGAGAACAATTCTTAAGGTTTACACAAATCCACAGCCCCTACTACGAATGCTACGAAAAAGAACTATTTATATCTTTCTATACAGCACCACCAACCAGTAAAGGAGTTATCAACATTTATGAAGCTGACATTTAAAAAAGATGACCTGCTCAATGGCATCAACATTGTACTGAAAGCGGTTTCCTCCAAGACTACCATGCCAATCCTGGAGTGCATCCTCATCGATGCCTCCACTGATATCATCAAACTGACTGCCAACGATATGGAGCTTGGCATCGAGACTACGGTGGAGGGAACCATCGAAGAACGCGGTAAGATCGCTTTGGAGGCTAAGCTGCTCTCGGAGATCGTGCGAAAACTATCAGGTGGCGAATCCCCCATTATCATTGAGTCCGACGAGAAATATACGACGACCATCTCCTGTGAATCTTCTGTATTCCATATCCAGGGGAAAGACGGGGAAGAATTTTCCTACCTTCCTTATATAGAGAAAGACAGCTATATCAGCCTCTCTCAGTTTACCTTAAAAGAAGTGATCCGCCAGACTCTCTTCTCCATCTCTGTCAATGACAGCAACAAGATGATGACAGGAGAGCTGTTCCAGGTCGAAGACTATATTCTGAAAGTGGTTTCTCTGGACGGACACAGGATGTCCATCAGAAAAATTGCCTTAAAAGAAAAGTATGAGGCTATAAAAGTCATAGTTCCTGGCAAGACTCTCAGTGAGATCAGCAAGATCTTAAATGGTGACAATGACAGCGAGGTCCTGATTTATTTCGGAAAAAATCATATCCTGTTTGAATTTGATGCTACTGTGGTCGTCTCCCGTCTCATTGACGGCGAGTATTTCAGAATCGAGCAGATGCTTTCCAGTGATTATGAGACCAAGGTGACTGTAAACAAAAAGGAATTTTTGGATAATATCGACCGAGCCAGTATCCTGATTCGGGAGAATGACAAAAAGCCGATTATCCTCAATATCACCGATGAACAGATGGAGATGAAGATGAACTCCAGTTTCGGATCCATGAAGTCGGAGATTTCCATCCGCAAGGCCGGAAAAGACATCATGATCGGATTCAACCCCAAGTTTTTGATGGACGCCCTGCGTATCATCGATCAGGAGGAAGTGGATCTCTACATGATGAACCCCAAGTCCCCCTGTTTTATCAAGGACCAGGAGGAAAGCTATATCTACCTGATACTGCCGGTAAACTTTAACGCATCCAGCATTTGATGATCCGGGGTCAAAAGAGTATGGACATGCTATGTCAGTCCATAACTTTGAGACCCTTCCAAATCATGAAAAGGAGAACTATGGAGACAGTCAAGTTAAAAGATGACTATATTAAACTGAGCCAGGCCCTGAAAGTCTCGGGTCTGGCCGAATCCGGCGTGGATGCAAAATATGCCATCCTGGACGGAAAAGTGAAGGTCAACGGCCAGACGGAGCTTCAGAGAGGAAAGAAGCTTCGGGCCGGAGATGTGGTGAGCTATGACGGAGAGACGGTAAGGATAGAAGCCTGAGAGATGATTGTAGAATCCATAGAATTAAAAAATTACAGAAATTATGAAGAGTTACATATGGATTTTAGCCCCGGCACCAACATTCTCTATGGAGACAACGCTCAGGGGAAGACCAATGTGCTGGAAGCTCTCTATGTGTGCAGCACTACCAAATCTCACCGCGGCAGCAAGGACCGGGAGATCATCCGGTTTGAGGAAGAGGAATCTCATATCAAACTGAATGTGAGAAAAGCCGGTGTTCCATATCGCATCGATATGCATCTGAAGAAGAATAAGGCCAAGGGTATTGCCATCAACGGGATTCCCATCCGTAAAGCCAGCGAACTTTTCGGTATCGTAAATATGGTGTTTTTTTCTCCGGAGGACTTAAATATTATTAAAAATGGTCCCTCTGAGAGAAGGCGGTTCCTTGATTTAGAGTTATGTCAACTAAATAAACTGTATGTACACAATCTGGTTCAATACAATAAGGTTCTGCTTCAGAGGAACAAACTTTTGAAGGAGCTTAATTTCCGCCCGGAGTATGAGGAGACGCTGGATGTGTGGGATGTGCAGCTGGTACAGTACGGAAGAGAGCTGATCGGATGCAGGAAGAATTTTGTGGAACAGCTTAACAAGACGGTGAGAGAGACTCACCGGAAGATCTCCGGGGGAAAAGAGGAACTGATTTTGGCCTATGAGCCCAATGTGGATGCTCAGTGGCTTGAACAGAGACTGAGCCAGAATCGAAATATGGACTTAAAGCTCAAGACCACCAACACAGGCCCGCACAGAGACGATGTCAGTTTTATGGTCGACGGCATCGATATCAGAAAATACGGCTCTCAGGGCCAGCAGAGGACGGCAGCTTTGTCCTTAAAGCTGTCGGAGATCGAGCTGGTGAAGGAGATCGTCAAGGATTATCCCATCCTTTTGCTGGATGATGTGCTGTCAGAACTGGACGGGGGAAGGCAGCAGCAGCTTTTGGCAGGGATTCAACATATTCAGACCATGATCACCTGTACCGGATTGGAGGATTTTGTAAACCACCGGTTTCCCATCGATAAGATCTATAAGGTGGTTCATGGGGCGGTTATAGCCGAGAATTAGCAGATAGAATGCAGAAAGAAGGAGGAAGTGAATGGGTACGGAGTACGGAGCAGATCAGATTCAAATCTTAGAGGGACTGGAAGCCGTGAGAAAGCGGCCCGGCATGTATATAGGAAGTACTTCCGCCAGAGGACTTCATCATCTGGTATATGAGATCGTAGACAATTCTGTAGATGAGGCCCTGGCAGGCTTCTGTACGCAGATCGATGTACAGATCAATCAGGATAATTCCATCACAGTCATAGACAACGGGCGGGGAATCCCTGTGGACATCCAGAAAAAAGCCGGGCTTCCGGCCGTGGAGGTGGTGTTTACCGTCCTTCACGCCGGCGGTAAATTCGGCGGCGGAGGCTACAAGGTGTCCGGCGGGCTTCACGGCGTAGGAGCATCCGTGGTCAACGCGCTGTCTCAGTGGCTGGAGGTAGACATCTATAAAGAAGGCCAGATTTATCATCAGAGGTATGAGAGAGGAAAAGCGATCAGTTCCCTTGAGATTATCGGTACCTGCGACCCGGAACGGCATGGAACGCAAGTTCGATTTATGCCTGACGATGAGATCTTTGAAGAGACCGTATTTGATTATGATACCCTCCGGATCCGCCTTCAGGAGACTGCATTTCTGACCAAAGCCTTGAAGATCATCCTTCGGGACGACAGGGAGGAAAAGAGGGAGAAGACGTTCCACTATGAGGGAGGGATCAAAGAATTTGCCACCTATTTAAACAGGGGAAAATCTCCGCTCTATGACCAGGTGATCTACTGTGAGGGGGAGAGAGACAAAGTGTACGTGGAGGTATCCATGCAGCACAATGATTCCTACACAGAGAATATCTATACTTTTGTCAACAACATCAACACCCCGGAAGGCGGAACCCATCTGACCGGATTTCGAAATGCACTGACCAAGACTTTCAACGATTATGCAAAGAAGAATAAACTTTTAAAAGAGAGTGAGCCCTCTTTGAGCGGAGAAGACATCCGGGAGGGGCTTACAGCCATCATCAGCGTTAAGATCGAGGAGCCTCAGTTCGAGGGACAGACCAAGCAGAAGCTGGGCAACAGTGAGGCCAGGCTGGCGGTGGATTCTGTCGTCAGCGAACAACTTACCTATTTTCTGGAGCAGAACCCTGCAGTGGCAAAAGCCATGTGCGAAAAATCGATTCTGGCCCAGCGGGCCAGGGCGGCTGCCAGGAAGGCCAGAGATCTGACCAGGCGAAAGACTGCTCTGGAGGGGATGGCTCTCCCGGGCAAGCTTGCAGACTGTTCCAACAAGGATCCTGAAAAATGCGAGATCTACATCGTGGAGGGAGACTCCGCCGGAGGTTCTGCCAAAACCGCCCGATCCAGGGATACCCAGGCTATTCTGCCTCTGAGAGGAAAGATTCTCAACGTGGAGAAAGCCAGACTGGATAAAATCTACGGCAACGCAGAGATCAAAGCCATGATCACTGCTTTTGGAACCGGGATTCACGAAGACTTTGACATCACCAAGCTGCGCTACAACAAGATCATCATCATGACTGATGCCGATGTGGACGGAGCCCATATCAGCACACTGCTTCTCACATTTTTGTACCGGTTTATGCCGGAGCTGATCAGACAGGGCCATGTGTATCTGGCACAGCCCCCTCTGTATAAAGTGGAGAAAAATAAAAAAGTGTGGTACGCTTACAGCGACGGGGAGCTGAATTCTATCCTGGTCGATATCGGAAGGGATAACAACAACAAGATTCAGCGGTACAAAGGATTGGGAGAGATGGATGCAGAACAGCTGTGGGAGACCACCATGGACCCGGAGCGCCGGATCCTTCTTCGTGTCAATATGGACGATGACGTAGCTTCCGAACTGGATTTGACCTTCACCACCCTTATGGGGGACCAGGTAGAACCGAGAAGGGAATTTATCGAAGCCAACGCAAAGTATGTACAGAACCTGGATATTTAATGGAGGAGACTTATGGAACCTAATGTATTTGATAAGATTCATGACATAGATCTGAAGAAAACGATGGAAAAGTCTTATATTGACTATGCCATGAGCGTAATCGCTTCCAGGGCTCTGCCTGATGTGAGAGACGGTCTGAAACCGGTTCAGAGAAGAGTCCTGTACTCCATGATCGAGCTGAACAACGGCCCCGATAAACCTCACAGAAAATGTGCCCGTATCGTAGGTGATACCATGGGTAAATATCATCCCCACGGAGACAGCTCCATCTATGGGGCACTGGTCAATATGGCTCAGGAGTGGTCTACCCGGTATCCCCTGGTGGACGGTCACGGCAACTTTGGATCCGTGGACGGTGACGGCGCCGCTGCCATGCGTTATACGGAGGCCAGACTCAGCAAAATCTCCATGGAACTTCTGTCAGATATCGGCAAAGACACGGTAGACTTTGTGCCCAACTTTGACGAGACCGAGAAGGAACCAGTGGTCCTGCCCTCACGTTACCCCAATCTTTTGGTCAACGGAACCTCCGGAATCGCCGTGGGCATGGCCACCAACATCCCTCCTCATAATCTTCGGGAAGTCATTGCAGCCGTGGTGAAGATTATCGACAATCTGATCGAGGAGGACCGGGCCACCGCCATGGAGGAGATCATGGAGGTGATTAAGGGTCCGGATTTCCCCACAGGAGCCACCATTTTGGGAAAAAGGGGAGTGGAGGAGGCCTACCGCACCGGTCGGGGCAAGATTCGGGTCCGGGCAGTGTCTGACATCGAGACACTGCCTAACGGAAAGAGCCGGATCATCGTCACGGAGATCCCCTATTTAGTCAACAAGGCCCGTCTCATCGAGAAGATCGCGGAGCTGGTAAAAGAAAAGAAGGTAGACGGCATCACAGACCTTCGGGATGAGTCGGACCGTGAGGGGATGCGCATCGTCATTGAGATCCGACGGGATGCCAATGCCAATGTGATCTTAAACCAGTTATATAAACATACACAGCTTCAGGATACCTTCGGGGTGATTATGCTGGCCCTGGTCAACAATCAGCCCAAGGTGTTAAATATCCTTCAGATGCTCAATCTATATCTGGATCACCAGAAAGATGTGGTGACACGCCGGACAAAGTATGATCTGAACAAGGCGGAGGAGAGAGCCCACATATTGGAAGGCCTGCTGATCGCCCTGGACAATATCGATGAAGTGATCCGAATTATCAGAGCTTCCCAGACGGTCCAGATCGCCAAGCAGCAGTTGATGGAGCGGTTTGGTTTAAGTGATGCTCAGTCTCAGGCTATCGTAGACATGCGCCTGAGAGCTCTCACCGGTCTGGAGAGAGACAAGTTGGAGGCAGAATACAAGGAGCTGCAGGCAAGAATCGCGGAGTTGAAGGCAATTTTGGCAGACGAGAAGAGACTGTTAGGGGTGATCCGGGAGGAGATCCAGCTGATCTCCAACAAATACGGAGACGACAGGAGAACCTCCATCGGATTTGATGAGTTTGACATGTCCATGGAAGACCTGATTCCCAATGACGACACCGTGGTGGCCATGACCCGTCTGGGCTACATCAAGAGGATGTCTCCCGACAACTTTAAGAGCCAGAATAGGGGCGGCAAGGGCATCAAGGGGATGCAGACCATCGACGAGGACTACATCGAAGACCTGATCATGACCAAGAACCACAATGATATCATGTTCTTCACCAACACGGGAAGAGTGTACCGTCTGAAGGCCTACGCTATCCCGGAGGCTGGCAGAACTGCTCGGGGGACGGCCATCGTCAACCTACTCCAGATGCTGCCGGGAGAGAAGATCACGGCTATTGTATCCATGAAGGAGTACAATGACGATCACTACCTGTTCATGGCCACCAAGTATGGTATGGCCAAGAAGACTCCCATGGGAGAATACTCCAACGTGCGCAAAAATGGCCTTCAGGCTATCGTGCTCAGAGAGGGCGATGAGCTGATCGAAGTGAAAGCAACAGACAACACCAAAGATATCTTTATGGTGACCAAGAAAGGCCAGTGCATCCGCTTCCAGGAATCCGACGTCCGCGTCACAGGCCGTGTGTCTATGGGTGTCATCGGCATGAAATTAGATGAGGACGATGAAGTCGTCGGCATGCAGATGGATTCCCAGGGAGAGACCCTTCTGGTGGTGTCAGAAAACGGCATCGGAAAGAGGACCAATATCAGTGAGTTCCCCGTACAGAAGAGGAGCGGGAAAGGAGTTCGCTGTTATAAGATTGTGGAGAAGACCGGAGATCTGGTGGGAGCCAAGTTGGTGAAAGAAGATCACGATGTGATGATGATCACCAATGAGGGAATCATTATCAGGATCAGCGTTAAGGACATCTCCATCATCGGGCGCAATACTTCCGGAGTCAAACTGATGAACATTGACCCGGGTTCCAACACCTACATCGCCAGCATCGCCAAGGTGAGAGAGGACGGTAATAAGGACAATGGGGAGACAGAACCCCAGGAAGGTACAGTGGAAGAGACAGAAACAGATCAGACAGAATCATAACAAAAACCCGGCTGAGATCCAGCCGGGTTTTTGTGCACAAATTTCTACTCCAAATTCAATTTTTTAGAGAGAATATACCAGGTGACGAGAAAGAAGAGCACCGTCATCAGGATTCCGAAGATGGTGGTGACCAGGAGATAACCGTGGTAGGAGCCAGAGTAGGGGCTGCTAAACAGGCCGTTGCCCGTGACGATCAGCATGACGGTGCCGAAAATCTGTGTCCCCGTATGGATGCCAATATAAGACAAGATGGCTCCCATGATCCGATGCTCCCTCCACAGCTGCCCGATGGCGATGCAGGAAAAAAACATGAGAGGAGTGTGGAAAAGCCCCATAATCATATTGAAAAGCATATAGAAAATATAAGTGCCGAAATTCACATCTAAAAAGCGGAACAGATCTCGAAGGGTCTGAAACATGCCGCTTTCCGGAAAATGACCGGCAAACAGTAGGAGTAGGGAGAGCCCGATGAGCAGATTTACTGCCAGAGACCAGATCACCGCAACCAGAACTTTGGACCACAGGAGCATGCCGGTGGTGACAGGCAGGGTGTGTGTTAAATATCCGTGGCTGCTGACCATGGTCTTATAAAAATCATAAACCACAAACACAGTGGTCATCAGATAACAGGCTATGAGATAAATCACACACATCGTAAAATAGATGATGCTGAATATCGTCAGTCCGCTGCTGATGGGATTGTCATAAGAGAAGAGATCTGTGGAGCGAAAAACCATCTCAATTAACAATTTAGCAACCACAGCGGCTATGGCATATCCGCCTAAAAGCGGAAGAAAAAACCGGCCGGTGGCTGTAAAGTCTTTTTTCAATAATTTACCTAACATTGGAACACCTCCCTGAATAATTCGTCTACGGATTTTTGGTGCTGTTCCCGAATCTCGTCTACAGAAGACTGAAGGGTGACAACTCCGTTTTTCAAAAAGATCACCTGATCCAGCACCTGCTCCACATCGGCGATCAGATGGGTGGAGATGAGGATAGAACCCTGTTCATTATAATTGGTTAGAATGGTCTGAAGAATATAGTCTCTGGCAGCAGGGTCCACCCCTCCGATGGGTTCATCGAGAAGATAAAGATCCGCGTTCCGGCTCATGACCAAAATCAGCTGTACCTTCTCCTTGGTGCCCTTGGACAGTGTTCTGAGTTTCTGTTTGGGATAGATGTCCAGCCTGTTTAACATCTCATAGGCCTTGTTTCTGTCGAAATCTTCATAAAAGTCATGGAACAGATCGATGACTCGGGAGACATTCATCCAGTCGGACAGATAATCTTTGTCGGGAAGATAGGAGATCCGTGCCTTGGAGTGAGGTCCTATGGGGCCCTGACAGACAGAAACCGTGCCGGATGTGGGAACCAGGAGCCCGCAGGCCAGCTTGAGCAGAGTGGTCTTGCCGCTTCCGTTGGGCCCTAAAAGACCGATGATGTGTCCGGGTTCGATTGTCAGGTTTACATCATGAAGGGCATACTTGGATCCAAATGTCTTGGTAACATGAGAATACTCTAAAGTGATATTCAAAGGGATACCTCCTTACTGTCTTGAATTTTGTGGACCAGGGATACGGATTGTGAGGGGCTGTATCCCAGTTGTTCCATCTCCTGAAAGAAAACAAGGATCTTTTCCCTTGCAATAGATTCTTTCATCTTTTGAATCAGAACCCCATCATCAGTCACAAATCTCCCGGCTGTCCTCTGGCTGTAGATCAGCCCGCTTCTCTCCAACTCCGCCATGGCCCGCTGCATGGTGTTGGGATTCACCGAGGCCTCGGATGCCAGATCACGGACCGAAGGAAGCTTGCTTCCCGCTGGATACCTTCCCGAGATAATGAGAAACAGAATCTTCTCCAGAAGTTGTGTGTAGATGGGTCTTTCACTGTTAAACTGCCATGCCATAAAAAACCCCCTGTATAATTGTATTAATTACTTAGTACAAATATACAGCAGTGATCTTAGATTGTCAACCGAAAATAAGATATTTTTTTGCTTGATTTCACGGTATGAACAAGGTATGATAAATTCAGCAAATAAAAATGATGTTGGACAGGAGGAATGTTGATTTGAGGACCATAAAGACAGAAGAAATCTCAAAAGCCGTCAGAGAGATGTGCATAGAAGCCAACCATGTCCTGTCAGCTGACATGAAAAACGTGTTTGATGAAGCGGAAAAAAAGGAAGAATCTCCGCTTGGAAGACAGATTTTAAATCAGCTGAAGGAAAATCTAAAGATAGCCAGAGAGGATCAGATTCCCATCTGTCAGGACACAGGCATGGCAGTGGTGTTTTTAAAGATCGGTCAGGATGTGCATATAGAGGGAGGATCCTTAAAGGAAGCGGTGAACCAGGGAGTTAGAGAAGGCTACCAGGAAGGCTATCTGAGAAAATCCGTGGTGGCAGACCCCATCGAGAGAGTGAACACCATGGACAACACTCCGGCTGTCATTCACTGCGAGATCGTGGACGGGGATCAGGTCGAGATCACGGTGGCTCCAAAAGGATTTGGAAGTGAGAATATGAGCCGGATCTTTATGCTGAAGCCTGCAGACGGAATCGAGGGAGTGAAAGAAGCTATATTGACTGCCGTAAAAGAAGCAGGTCCCAATGCCTGTCCCCCTATGGTAGTGGGAGTGGGAATCGGAGGAACCTTCGAAAAATGTGCACTCATGGCCAAGCATGCCCTGACCAGAAACTTGAAGGAAGAGTCTGCTGTCCCCTATGTGAGAGAACTGGAAAAAGAGATGGTTGAAAAGATCAACTGCTTGGGAATCGGACCGGGAGGTCTGGGAGGAAGAGTCACGGCATTTGCAGTTAATATAGAGACCTATCCCACTCATATTGCCGGTCTCCCCGTGGCAGTCAACATCTGCTGTCATGTAAACCGTCATATTCACCGCACCATCTAAAGGAGGAAGCTATGGAACAACACATCAATGCCCCCATAAGCCGTGAGGAGGCCGGGAGGCTTCACGCCGGAGATTATGTCTATCTCACAGGAACCATCTACACCGCCAGAGATGCGGCTCACAAGCGGATGCAGGAAGCCATAGAGAGAGGAGAGTCTCTGCCTTTTCCCATAGAAGGAACCATGATCTACTATATGGGTCCCTCTCCCGCCAGAGAAGGCCGCCCTATAGGCTCCGCAGGACCTACCACTGCCAGCCGTATGGATCGATATGCCCCGGCCCTTATGGATCTGGGCCTCGGAGCCATGATCGGAAAAGGAAAGAGAAGTCAGTCTGTGATCGACGGTGTTGTAAGAAACGGCTGTGTCTATTTTGCGGCAGTCGGCGGAGCCGGAGCACTTTTGTCCAAATGCATCACCTCCAGCCAGGTAGTGGCTTACGAAGACTTAGGACCGGAAGCCATTCGCCGTCTGGAAGTAAAAAATTTCCCGGTTATTGTAGTGATAGATTCCGAGGGAAATAATCTGTACGAGACAGCAATCATCCAATATCAAAAATAAAAAGGTCGTAAACATAATGAAGAGAATTCTCTTAATGGTCATAACCAATCTTCTGCATGTGCCATGGTGGTTTCTGCAGATCGATAAGATGGGAAAGAATCCGGATCAATACAGCGAGGAGGAGAGATATCATTATCTGAGAAAGCGTTTGAGGAGAATCAATCGGAGAGGGCGGGTGAAAGTGGAGGTCTATGGGGTGGAAAATCTTCCTAAGACCAACGGATTTATCCTTTTTCCCAATCACCAGGGACTATTTGACATGCTGGCCCTCATTGAGAGCTGTCCGAAACCGCTTGGTGTGGTAATCAAAAAAGAGGCATCCGAGTGGTTTCTGGTAAAGCAGGTGATCCGCCTGTTGGACGGGATCCCCATGGACCGCTCCGATATCCGTTCCTCCATGGAGATCATCAAGGAGATGGCGGCTCAGGTGAAAAAGGGCAGAAATTTTGTGATCTTTCCGGAGGGAACCAGGAGCAGAAAGGGAAATGAGATCCTGGACTTCAAGGCAGGAACCTTTAAGAGTGCCGTAAAGGCAGGCTGCCCCATTATCCCGGTAGCCCTGATTGACAGCTTTCGTCCCTTCGATATCCCTTCTATAAAGAAAGAAAGAGTTCAGGTACATTTTCTGAAAGGGATCTACCCGGAACAATATATGGGGTTAAAAACGATTGAGATAGCAGAACTTGTGCATGATAAGATAAAAGAAGAGATTGAAAATAATACCCGAAAAAAAGTTGAAAAAAATATGTAAAAAATGGGTTGACAAGCATATAAATCTCTTGTATAATTGCAAATGCCTCTGAAAAAGAAGGACACAAAAACGGAGAAATACTCAAGAGGCCGAAGAGGCGCCCCTGCTAAGGGTGTAGGTCGGGCAACCGGCGCGAGGGTTCAAATCCCTCTTTCTCCGCTCTTTTCCAGATGGCAAAGAAAACCGAAAAAACGGTTTAAAAAAAATAAAAAAGTTGTTGACAAAGCGAAACAGATGTGATATAGTAAACGAGTTGCCGCTGAAAAGCCAACAACAAAGAGAACCTTGAAAATCAAAGATCGAACAGTATGCAAGACCCTGAAAATTCCAAATAAAAAGGCATGAAAGAGAAGTTTGGAATGCCTTGAATTTGAGAAAATTCAGAACGAAT
>JAAWBS010000012.1 GCA_022792815.1 Hungatella sp. | reverse complement strand
GTAAACGAAGGGGCAGTTCACTGGAATGCCAAAACTGCTTTTTCGTTTACCCCATCATCGATTCTAACCTAAAGAATTTAAAACCAATTCGCAAATTGTCCGAATAGGCACGAAACCTCCTCAGGTCTTCCTCAGAAATACTGTCGCTTTCAAACTCCAGATGCTTCCAGGTTCCGTCACTCATCTCGTAGTTAAAGTCCGCCAGATAGTCCTTTACCTCCAGAGTCTTTTGTCATTGTTTCGTCTTTTCACAAAGCCTCCCTTGCAGGAGACATACAAGAACTGTCTTTATTATATCGTCTTTTCTCTTACCGGACAATGTTTTTATACCGTTTTTACATGGATTGCTGCCTGATCTCAGGCGGATATTCAGATATTTTTGCCGAAGGGCATGGGAACAGCTTCCCTTTCAATATTGGATAGGTGTGATGACAGATTCTTTTATGTCTCTCTATCATCTGATAAGAAACCTGTGCATCAGCCGCAAGGTTATGCGGCTGACAAGGTTATTTTACCATGATTGCAAGAGCCTGTAAACTACTTCATATCCTCCAGCAGCTTATCAATATCCGTCTTCTTCCCTATAATCATCATATGGTCGTCGGAGCGGATAATATAGTCTGCGGGAGGCATTAAGTTGGCCTGGCCATCTCTCTTTGTTCCCAGGACATTGATATGATGACGGTTGCGGATATCCGATTCCTTCAGGCTCTTTCCCACCCACTGGGGAAGGGGAGGCGTCTCATAGATAGAGTACTCATCCGTGAGTTCAATATAGTCAAACACATGGTGGGCGCTGTAGCGCACTGCCATCTTCTCCGCAATATCCCGGTCCGGATAGATCACCTCGTCGGCGCCGTTTCTTAGAAGAAACTTGGCGTGAATGTCCCGGTTGGCCTTGCTGACCACATAGCGGCCTCCAAGCTCCTTCACCAGGCTGGTGATCTCCAGGCTGCTCTGAAAATTAGTCCCGATACAGATAAAACAGATATCAAAATTGTCGATACCCAGGCTTTTCAGCACATTTTCATTGGTGCAGTCGCCGATTTTGGCGCTGACCACATAGGGAAGCATCTCCTCTAAGTTCTCCTCCACCTGATCCACAATCATGATCTGGTTTCCCAGATCAGCCAGATTCTTGCAGAGATGACGGCCGAACCGCCCCATTCCGATGATCAGAATTGATTTCATTTGTCTTATCCTCCTGTTTTAACCTACATTGATTCGCTCCAACGGGTTCTGCACCCGGGTGATTCGTTTCTGCTGGGTAAAGGCAAGGGCAAAGGACATGCTGCCGATTCTCCCGCAGTACATGAGAAGAATAACCAGTACCCTGGACAACGGAACCAGCTCTCTTGTGATTCCCGTAGTCATACCTGCTGTGCCCATGGCGGAAAAAGTCTCAAACAGAGTGTCCGACAAGGACAGAGGCTGAACCGCCATAATCACCAGGGAGGCTCCCAGAGCCAGAAAGAGATTAATGGTAAATACGGAGCTGGCCTGTTTGATGGCCTCCTCCTCCAGTCTTCTGCCAAGGACATTGACTCCGTAAGTCCTCTGAATGCTGGCATGTACATATAAAAGCAGCACCACTATGGTGGTAGTCTTAACGCCTCCTGCCGTGGAGCCGGGGCTGCCTCCGATAAACATTAATATGATGGTGAGAAGTTTGCTTCCATCGGACAATGCCCCGGTGTCAATGGAATTAAAGCCGGCAGTCCTGGCAGTGACGGAGCTGAACAGGGAAGAAAGGATTTTTCCGCTGATACTCATATCCGCCATGAGGAGATCCTTCTCCAGATAATAGAAGAAAGCCGCGCCTCCAAAGACCAGCACGCTTGTGGTAATCAACACGATCTTGGTCTGCAGAAGGTATTTCCGCACGTGAAGCCTGTTCCTGCTGATGTCGTCCCACACAATAAAACCGATTCCGCCAATTATAATCAGGGACATGATCACCAGATTCACCAGCCAGTCGTCATAGTAGGCGGACAGGGAATTGTAAGGCTGCTGCCACCCCATAAGGTCAAAGCCCGCGTTGCAGAAGGCTGACACCGAGTGAAACACGCTGTAAAAGATTCCTCGGAAGAATCCATACTGGGGAACGAAGCGGATTGCCAGAAGAAGCGCTCCCGCCCCCTCAAAAAAGGCGGTTCCCACAATAATCTTCTTGGTAAGCCTTACGATTCCCCCGATCTGCAGGGCACTGGTGCTCTCCTGCATCAGCCCTCTCTCCTTTAACCCGATTCTGCGCCGCAGCAGAATGGACACATACACACCAATGGTGATGAATCCCAGGCCGCCGATCTGAATTAAGGTGATGATCACCAGCTGACCGAAAATGGTCCATTGACTCCAGGTATCCGCTACCACCAGCCCTGTCACGCAGGAAGCACTGGTGGCAGTAAACAAGGCCCCCAGAAAATCCATGCTTTTTCCGTCTCTGCTGGAAAAAGGCATCATGAGAAGCAGTGTTCCGGCCATAATCAGAACAAAAAAACCAAATGCAATAAACTGTGTCTGGGTCAGAGATCTCTTTTTTCTCTCATTCAGATTCCATTTCATACCCGCCCTCCTTCATAAATTCTATAACAGCCGCCCTGCCAGCCAGAATCCGCCATAAGCCGCCAGGTTTACCAGCACCACCGTGGCTCCTGCCGGAGTGGAAAAGCCGTAGGACAATGTAAGCCCCACACAAAAGCACAGGCCTGCCACAATTCCTGACGACACCACCACGCCCCGAAAGCTTTTAAAGATCCTCATGGAAGTCAGGGCCGGAAAGATCATAAGGCTGGAAATCAACATGGCCCCCATCATCCGCATGCCCAGGACAATGGTCACTGCCGTGAGAACAGCAATCAGTACATTGTAGGCAGACACCTTTACCCCGGCGGCCCTGGCAAAGCTCTCGTCAAAGGTCACTGCAAATATTTTATGGTAGCAGAACACAAACAGTATGAGCACCGCCAGGGAGAGGCCGGCTGCAAGCATCACGTCCTTCGGGCTCATGGCCAGAATACTTCCGAACATGTAGCTGCTCACATCCGTGGTCATGCCTGTGCTTAAGGATGTGACCACAATCCCTGCAGCAAGGGCGCTTGCGGAGATCATAGCGATGGCCCCATCACTTCTCACCTTTCCGTCTTCCGCAATTCTGAGAAGAAAAAATGCCGCCAGGACCACCACTGCCACCGACACAGGAAGAGGCGCCCACCCTGCTGCCACTGCCACTGACAGAGCTCCGAAGGATACATGGGACAGGCCATCTCCGATCATGGAATATCGTTTCAGCACCAGGCTGACTCCCAGAAGGGCGGCGCACACAGACACCAGGATTCCTCCTGCAAAGGCCCTTACCAAAAAGGGATAGGACAGCATCTCTGCAATCAGGCTCATACCTCCTCACCTCCCAGAAAGCTTCGCCCCTGGAGACTCTTCTCATAATCCGAAGGGCTTCCGTAAAACAGGGCTCTCTGCTGGAGATGAAGGATCTTGTTAGCCTGCCCTGTCACATTGGCTACATCATGGGTCACCATGAGGATGGTCACATGCTCCTCTCTGTTAAGCCTTCTGATAAGACCGTAAAAATCCTGTATGGCCCGGGGATCCAGGCCTGTTACAGGCTCATCCAGAATCAGCATCCTTCTTGCGGCGCATAGAGCCCTGGCAATGAGGACCCGCTGCTGCTGCCCTCCTGACAGTTCCCGGTAGCAATGCCTCTTTAAAGACTTGATTCCCAATTTCTCCATGGCCTTTAGAGCCATGTCCTTCTCCTTACGGGAGTAAAAAGGCCGGCTTCCCCTTTGATTTAAGGCCCCTGAGAGTACCACCTCATAGACTGACGCCGGAAAATCCTTCTGGGCCGCCGTCTGCTGGGGCAGATATCCGATTCCCGTCTTTTTTAATTCCTCACACACCCTAAGAGTTCCTGCCGTAGGCTTTAACAGCCCCAGAAGCCCTTTCACCAAAGTACTTTTTCCGGAACCGTTCACCCCTACCACGCAGAAATAATCCCCCTCCTCCACGTCCATGGTCAGATCAATGACCGCGTCATGGTTCTCATAGCCAAAATCCACATGGCTGCATGTAATCAGTGCGCTCATTCCCCTAATCCTTTTCTCAGATTCTCTATATTATTCCACATAAGTTCCACATAGGTAACTCCGCTTTCCAGTTCTCTTCTGGTAACATTGTGGCAGGAGTGTAGGAGGAGAGGCTTCGCCCCTGTCTCCTCACCGATGATCTCCGCCACCCGATGGCTGCTCAGCTCCAGGTAATAGACTGCCGGCAGTTCCTCCTCCCTCACCTTGTCAATCAGATAGGCTATGGTTCTGGCGCCGGGCTCCGTGTCCGTGCTGCACCCCGAGAAAGCAGCCCTGTATTCAAACCCGTATTCCTCTGCCAGATAGCGGAAGGGAAACTTGTCTCCTATGATAATGGTATTCCTTTTTTTCTCACCGGCCACCTGAAGAAATCCCTGGTGAAGCTTTAGAAGCTCCTTTACATACCGGTCCCTTCCCGCCTCATATTCCTTCTGCCGGTCCGGGTCTGCCTGGCAGAGCGCCTCTGTGATAACCTGGGTAAATGTCATGGCATGTACGGGAGAAGTCCAGATATGCTCGTCATACTCTTCCCCATCCTCGCCGTGGCTGTGGCCATGGGCTTCCTCCTCCATGCCTTCCACCAGCTCCTCCTTTACCACATCCACATAGTCCATCATGACTACTATCTTCAGATCAGGTGCGTCCACCGCCTCAAGGACCTGTTCCACCCAGTGCTCCATGACTCCTCCGTTGCAGATCAGCACATCGGCCTCCTGAATCTTTCTCATGTCTGCGGGAGTCGGCTCAAAAGAGTGGCTGTCCATCCCTGCCGGGACGATCAATTCCAAGTCTACCATATCTCCGGCGATCTGTCTCGTAAAATCATAGTATGGAAATAAGGTGGCGGCCACCTTCAAGGTTTGATCCTTTCTGGCCTGCTCCCGAACCTCATACCTTCCCCTGCAGCCCCCTGACAGGAAGGCCGCGCCTAGCAGAACAGCCGGGATCAAGCATCGGCAGCTCCCGCCCTCTTTCCTGCCCTTGGCCGCCTTTTTTCCTTCCTTCAACATTACTGCCTTCTCTTTCCCTGGATTGTCTGATTGATAATGTCCTTCATCATATCATAGGTCAGCTGCCCGGAAGCGTAGCCGAACACATTTCCCTCCCTGTCAATCATAAAGGTGGTAGGGTATGCATAGACTCCGTAGCCTTCAAAGAGCTCCCAGTCCGTATCCATAAGGACGGGATAGGTGTACCCGTTATCCTCCAAGAATCCGGCGATCTCCTCCTTAGACTTCTCATTGCCCATGCCGGGGCCCGCCACTCCCAGAATAATCAGGGCGTTCTCCCCCTCCGTGTCGTACTCCTCATACAGCTGCTGGATATCCGGCATCTCTGCCCGGCACGGCGGGCACCAGGTGGCCCAGAAGTTTAAAAATATGGTCTTGCCCTCATAGTCCGAGAGCTTGTGTACGCTTCCGTACTGATCCTCCAGCTCAAAGTCCAACGCCGGTATCTTTTGTTCCGGAGCCTGTTCCTCCTGGTCTGCCTCAGAGGAAGCCTCCTCCGAAGACTTTCCATCGTCACTCCGGCCCCCGGACGGTTCCTGGCTTTCCTTCTCAGCCGGAGCCTGGCTGCCCTCCGGCCCGGATCCGGATTCCTCTGTCACCTGCTGAAACTGTGACAAATACCCGGTGAGACCGTTCATTTTTCCCGTCACCATCATAAGTCCCAGTACCACCAGAAGGACGCCTCCTGCCTTTACCGTATATTTCACCACATTCATATGCTTTTTAAAGAGATCCAGCACCGTTGTGGTAAAGAATCCGGCAGCCAGAAAAGGAATGACAAAGCCAGCCGTATAGACTCCGATAAGGACAAAGCCTGCTGTCTTTGTGCTGGCGGAAGCAGCCATGAGAAGAACGCTGGCAAGCGCCGGACCTACACAGGGAGTCCAGGCAAAGCTGAAAGTAAATCCCATGACAAAGGCAATTCCCGGCGACATGGCGACCTTGTCAATCTGCAAAGGAAGCCTTCTCTCCTTCCCCAAAATTCCCGTCTGCCCAAACACTCCCAGCTGATACAGACCGAACATTACCACCAGGATTCCGCCGATTCTGGCAAACATCATCTGATTGGAATGGAAAAAGGTTCCCAAAGCGGAAACACCCATGCCCAGGGCAAAAAAAGCAAAACTGACGCCGGCTACAAAACACAGGGTATGAAACAGCACCTTACTCCTCTTATAGTAGATTCTCCCATCCTCTCCTCTTACTCCGGTTCCTCCTGAGAGATAACCGATATACAGCGGCAGAATCGGAAGGACACAGGGAGAAAAAAAGCTTAAAAGCCCCTGAAAAAATACGGTAACTGCCGGTACGCTCACATCTAATGAAAAACCCATTTGCTCACTCCTCCTTGTACAAAAAACCCGGGGCCTATAAAAGTCCCAGGTTCTTCATGGCATATTCAATTCCGTCATCCTCCACTTCCTTTGTCACAAAAGAAGCATAGGGCTTTAACACGTCATCATGCTTTCCCATAAGGACTCCGTTGGGAACATGGCGGAACATATCCAGGTCATTGCTGCTGTCCCCGAACACATAGGCATCCTCCAGGCCGATTCCGAATTTCTCCAGTACCATGTCAATGGCCGTAGCCTTGCTGTGTCCTGCAGGCACACATTCATAAAAATCATTGCCCCTGTCAATAACCTGAATCTCAGGCTCAAGAAAGGCAAAAAAACCTTCTCTGTCGCTGTTCTCATCGGCAAATACGCAGAACTTATCAAACTCATAGCAGTTGTCGTCCCAGGTAAAGGGGCTGCACTGACCGCTGTCCACTGCAGACTTTTTGATGTTTCTCAATCCCTCAAACCGGGATTCTTGTTTCTGAAAATAACACTTTAAGGTTCCCTCCAGAACCCCGTCCAGGCCAAAATCAACAATGGCCTTTTTTATGGCCTGGCCCTGGTGGCGGGGAATCTGGCGGGAATAGAGTACCTGCCCGGCGACTTCTATATAAGTGCCGCAGCCGCACAGACATCCATCACAGGCTACTTCCTCCTTAATCTTCCTTAAAAGGCATATAGTGCGTCCCGAATTGATGAATACCAGATTCCCCTTTTCCCTGGTCTGAAGCAGGGCCCTCTTTGCGCTCTCCGGCACAATGTGAAGGGTCTCGCTTAACAATGTGCCGTCCACATCAAAAAACAAAGCTTTTCTGCTCATCCTATTCCTCTACTGCATTGTCTGCAAGAAACATGACTACTTTTTCCATAAGGGCATAGTTGTTCACCACGTCCTCGCCTGCATTCTCGATCATGGATGCCGTATCCTCGTATCCGAAATTCTCTGCAAGCTCTGCTAAGTCATCCTCTTCCACCACAATCATCTCCGCCTGGGCAATGGCTTTGACAACGGCATTCTGTTTGCAGCCTTCCTTAGCAACCTCCATAAGCTCTGCCTCAAAGGTCTCCATATCCATACCATAGTAGCTTACCAGCGTGGCCAGATCCAGGCCGAACATATCGGCCTGCTGCTCATAGGAAGCCTTCTGCTGCTCATACATGGCCTGAATGGATTCCTGTGAAGTAGTTACCTCGCTGTCATCCACTACCTTTAAAAACACATCTGCCTTCTTCTGCTCCAAAGCTTCTGCCTGAGCTGCCTCCTCAAGGCTCTCCCTGATGGTTTTCTTCAGTTCATCCACTGTGGCAGAATCCGTATGCTCGGCCACAAATCCATCGGTCAGCTCCGGTATCACCGACTCCTGCACAAGATTCACGGTCACGTCAAAGACCACGGCCTGGCCTGCCAGCTCCTGGTTGCCGTAATTGGCAGGGAATGTGAGATTTAAACTTACCTCCTGACCCTTTACAGCTCCGATAAGGCCGTCCTCAAACCCATCGATAAACTGTCCCGAACCCAGGGTAAGGTCAAAACCGCTGTCGGTTCCGCCATCAAAAGCTACGCCATCCTTCATGCCTACATAATCAATATTCACCGTATCGCCTTCTTTAGCCGCCCGGTCCACTTCTTTTAACTCCTCATAGGCATTCTGTAAGGCTTTGATCTCCTCTTCTACATCTTCCTCCGACACCTCCACAGCCAGAGGGGTATAGGCCACTCCCTTATAGCTTCCTAATTTGGTCACCACCCCCGGGTCAATGGAACCTGCCGGAGTGTTTGAAGAATCGGCCCCCGCCTGAGTTTGACTTTCTGCCTCACTGACGGCCTGTGTCGTATCCCCTGTGGAATCCGCCTTTTTGGAACACCCTGATACCATCATCACAGCCGCAAGGCCGCATATACCGATTTTAAAAATTTTTTTCATCTTACTTCCCTTTTCTTTCTATAAATGTACGTCTCCTCGCCCATTTCGGACCGGGCCCGCAAAGGCCTAGGTCTGAGTATAGCACATTCATTCCTTAAAAAAAAGAGTTTCAGGCAAATTCACAAAAATTTCATCTCCTGGCTGTCAAGGACCAAGGTAAAGGGACCATCATTTATCAGGGAAACTTTCATATCGGCTCCGAAGACGCCGTGCTCCACTTTCTCTACATAAAGTCGGCACCTTTCGATCACATGCTCATAGAGACTATTTGCCATATCCGGTGCCCCTGCCCTTATAAAGCTTGGCCGGTTCCCTTTGCGGCAGTCTGCATACAAGGTAAACTGGCTCACCACCAGAATCTCCCCGCCTACATCGGCCAAAGACAGATTGGTCTTACCGTTGCCATCCTGGAATATTCTGAGCTTACAGATCTTGTCCACCATCTTATCCGCGATCTGCCGGGTATCCCCTTCCTCGGCCCCCACAAGGAGCAAAAACCCCTTCCCGATCTCCCCCGCCGTCTCTCCATCCACCTGGACCTTGGCCTCACTCACTCTCTGCAGCACCACTCTCATATCTCATTCTATCCTTTCTTTTTTCATTCTTTTTTAGGCGTTTCCGAAACTCAAAACTTGGCTGAATATTCTGACAATATATTCCAGGAAAAGCCATTACACCATGGAGCTGAGACCATAAAAAACAGGAGGGCCCTCTGCCCGAGTGTTTTTTGTCCTACTGGGCTCAGTGGAATGCTTGGTGTACGAAGGCTTTGTATGGAATATATTGTCAGAATATTCTCTCAACTTTGACTTTCGCAATTGCCTATAAGTATATCACACTTTTCGAAAAAAAGAGTGGAAATCTATTGGCAAATTCGTTATAATTGGAGAAGCGTGTAAAATCATAGAGAAAAGGAGACCCCCATGAGACATCTTTTAAATCCTTTAGACTTTTCCGTGGAAGAGACCGGCCGGCTTTTGGACCTGGCTGTGGATATCGAGCATCATCTCCCCGAATATGCTCATGTCTGTGACGGAAAAAAGATTGCAACCTTATTTTATGAGCCAAGCACTCGAACTCGTCTGAGTTTTGAAGCCGCTATGTTAAACTTAGGCGGCAGTGTTCTTGGCTTTTCTTCTGCCGCTTCCAGCTCCGCAGCCAAAGGAGAGAGCGTGGCTGACACCATCCGCATGATCTCCTGCTATGCCGACATCTGCGCCATGCGCCATCCCAAGGAGGGCGCTCCCTTAGTGGCTTCCCTTCACTCCTCCATCCCGGTGATCAACGCCGGCGACGGCGGCCACCAGCACCCCACTCAGACACTCACGGATCTGATGACCATCCGCTCCCTCCTCGGACGGCTGAATCACATGACCGTGGGACTCTGCGGCGATCTGAAATTCGGGCGCACCGTCCACTCCCTGATCAATGCCCTGGTCCGGTATGGGGATGTAAAATTTGTCCTCATCTCCCCTCCGGAGCTTCGGATCCCCGAGTACATCCGGGAGGATGTTCTCCTGGCAAACCATGTGGAATTTGAGGAGGTGGATAACCTGGACGAGGCCATGCCGGATCTGGATATCCTGTATATGACCCGTGTCCAGAGAGAGCGCTTCTTCAACGAGGAGGACTATATCCGGTTAAAGGACTGCTATATCCTGGACAAGGCCAAGATGAAACTGGCCAAGGAGAACATGTTTGTCCTCCACCCTCTTCCCAGAGTCAACGAGATCTCCGTGGAGGTGGATGACGACCCCAGAGCCGCCTACTTTCGTCAGGTACAATACGGAGTGTATGTGCGCATGGCCCTGATTATGACGCTTTTGGAGGTGGAAAAATCATGTTAAATATCAGCGGATTAAAAGAAGGTATCGTACTGGATCACATCCAGGCAGGCAAAAGCCTTGACATCTACTATCACCTGGGTCTGGACAAGCTGGAATGCCAGGTAGCCATCATCAAGAATGCCAAGAGCAGCAAGATGGGACGCAAGGACATCATCAAGATCGAGGGTGCCTTAGACACTCTGGATCTGAAGGTATTGGGATACATTGACCACAACATCACGGTCAACATCATAAAGGACGACCAGATCGTGGAGAAGAAGACCTTAAAGCTTCCCAAGAAGATCACCAATGTGATCCACTGCAAGAACCCCAGATGCATCACCTCCATCGAACAGGAACTGCCCCATGTGTTCTATCTGTCCGACGCGGCGGCGGAGACTTATCGGTGTCTCTACTGTGAGGAAAAGTATGGGAAATAGATACCATTCCCTCTAAACCTAAGAAGAGCAGCGAAAACGCTGCTCTTCTTGTGGTTTAGGCGTCAGAAGCCCTGATCTCTCTCATGGGAGTAAGACGATAAGCCGGGTTATGTCGTGGATGGTCATCTATCTAGGCCTGACGTCACCGCCAGGCTCAAGCGGCCTACCCGAAAGCAGACGGGCCGCCTTATGCTCTCTGTTTGGCCTTGCTTCAGATGGGGTTTACATGTGCCCTGGCTGTTACCAGCCAGGCGGTAGTCTCTTACACTGCCATTCCACCCTTACCGGCAGTCTGCCGGCGGTATATTTCTGTTGCACTGTCCCGGGAGTCGCCTCCGCCAGACGCTATCTGGCATCCTGCCCTGTGAAGCCCGGACTTTCCTCTCCTGCGGCCTTTCGGTATCGCAGCAGCGACCATCTGTCTTACTCCGAAAAAATTTTATCACAAAATGCTCCCATTGTCCAACGATTCTTTCGGGAAACAAGCCGAAAGTTCTGGTCGGATAACGGCCGGATTCCCTGCCTCCTAAACGGTCACTCCAGGTTTTTCTTCAAAAGCCCCAAAATCAGGCAGCCAACGGCAGCCCCGATGACCACAGCCAGAAGATATCCTATGGGGTTCCCCACTGTGGGAAGAACGAACAGTCCGCCGTGGGGCGCTCTCAGGGTACATCCGAAGAGCATGGAGAGGCCGCCTGCCACCGCCGCGCCTGCCCCGCAGGACGGGATGATCCTCAACGGGTCCGAGGCCGCAAAGGGGATTGCTCCCTCCGTGATAAAGGACAGCCCCATGATGATATTGACGATCCCCGACTGACGCTCCTTTTGAGTAAATTTCTTCTTGAAAAACATGGTGCACAGGGCGATGGCCATGGGAGGAACCATGCCTCCCGCCATGACCGCAGCCATGACCTCGAAGTTACCCTCCGCCAACTGGGCCGTGCCGAATACGTAGGCGGCCTTGTTGAAGGGACCACCCATATCAATGGACATCATGGCTCCCAGGACCATCCCCAGGATCACCCGGCTGGCGCCGCCCATGCTGTTTAAAAAGCCGGTGAGCCCGTCATTGACCATCCCCATGTAGGGGTTGATCAGAGTGGTGACCGCAGCACCCAGAAGGATCCCGCACACCGGGTACAAAAGCACCGGCTTGATGCCCTCCAGGGATTTGGGCAGCTTGGAGAACAGCTTCTTTAAGCCGAGAACCAGATATCCGCCTGCAAAGCCGGCAAACAGAGCCCCTAAAAACCCGGCGTTCACATCGCCTCCGGCAGGATTGGCAAAGGTGATGCCCATCTTGGCCACGGTCCCTGACGCAAATCCCACCGCCAGGCCTGGTCTGTCTGCGATGCTCATGGCAATGTATCCTGCCAGAACCGGGAGCATCAGACCAAAGGCCTGCTCTCCTATGGTCTTTAAATAGGCTGCCAGAGGCGTATTCTTTCCGAAATTGGAAGGGTCGATGGAATAGTCGTCCAACAGAAACGCCAGTGCGATGAGGATTCCCCCGCCGATGACAAAGGGCAGCATGTGGGACACCCCGTTCATCAGATGCTTGTAGATCTTTCTTCCCAGACCGTCACCGCCTCCGTCAGCAGATATCCCTTCTCCTCCGCCGACATGGCGATAGACGGGAACCTGCCCTGACACGGCCTTTTCGATCAGCTCCCTGGCCTTGTGGATGCCGTCGGACACCGGGGCCTGGATCACAGGCCTTCCGTCAAACCGGGCCATCTCGATCTCCCTGTCCGCCGCCACGATGATGGCGTCCGCCAGGGCGATCTCCTCCCTGGTAAGCACATTCTGGGCCCCGCCGGAACCGTCCGTCTCTGCCTTCAGGGCGATCCCCATCTGTCTGGCCGTGCTCTCCAGATTCTCCGCTGCCATGTAGGTGTGGGCGATCCCCGTAGGGCAGGCTGTCACCGCCAGGAGCTGATATGTCCTTTCTCCACGGTCTTTCGCCGCCTGTCTCTCTTCCTCCCCCTCTTTCGGGCTTTTCGACTCGGCCTGCCCGTACTTGGCCGTCTCCGCCTCGTCGATGACCTTTAAAAATTCCCGTTTGTCCGAGGCCTTCAGAAGATCCTCCTTAAAGCCCGGCACCATGAGAAGTGTGGACAGTCTGGCCAGGGCCTCCAGGTGAAGATCCGCCCCTCCTGCCGGCGCCGCGATCATAAAGATCAGGTTGGCCAGAGACCCGTCATAGGCGTCATAATCCACTCCCTGAGGCACTGTCACAGCTGCCAGCCCAGGCTCCTTCACTGCCCCTACCTTGGCATGAGGGATGGCGATTCCGTCTCCCACTGCCGTGCTCCCCTGGGCCTCACGGGCCAGGATCCCTTCCTTATAGCCGGCCCGGTCCAAAAGCCGTCCGCCCTTCTCCATGAGACCGGTCAGCCGGTCGATAGCCTCCTCCTTAGAATCCAGGCTTACTGCCAGTTCTATGCTCTCCTCTTTCAACAGTTCCGTGATCCTCATCTTATCTCCCTCCTGCTCTGCCCGCCTCGGCCTCTTTCAGCTGCCCGTACAGTTCCATGATCTTGTCCCTGCTTCCCAGACCGTCAGAAAAAGCCGTGGCTCCTCCTGCCGCCGTGCCCAGCCTCAAGGCGTGGGCGAAATCCCTGTTCTCCAGAAATCCGGCCACGAATCCGGCTACCATGGAATCCCCTGCCCCCACAGAATTTCTCACCGTCCCACGGGCGGCCCCCATCCTGTGGATGTTCCCGTCTTCTGTCACCAGCAATGCGCCGTCTCCTGCCATGGACACCAGCACGTTGCGGGCTCCCATAGCCTGAAGCTTCCCCGCGTACTCCGCGATCTCATCCTCATCCTGAAGCACTGTCCCAAACATATCTCCCAACTCAAAATGATTGGGTTTAATCAAAAACGGACCATAGGGCAGCACGTTGAGAAGAAGCTCCTGCTCCCCGTCTACCACAGACAGGATCCCTCTCCCGGCCAGTCTCTCCAGAATCCTCTCATAGATCCTCTTGTCGATGGAAGAGGGGATACTTCCGGAGAGAATCAGTACGTCTCCCTCCCCCAGTCCCTCCAGCTTCTCGAAGAGACACTCCACATCCTCCCCGGTGATCTCCGGCCCCATGCCGTTGATCTCGCTCTCCTCATCGGACTTTAACTTTACATTGATCCTGGACATGCCCTGCTTTACATGGATAAAGTCGGAAATGAATCCCAACTCCCTGACTCCCCTCTCGATCTCATCTCCCGTAAATCCGGCCACGAACCCCAAAGCCCTGCTCTCCTGCCCCAGATTCGCCAGCACTGCCGACACATTAATCCCCTTCCCGCCATAGAAGATCGCCTCTCTCACAGTCCGGTTCACCTCCCCCAGCCTGAAATGATCCACGCTCACCACATAGTCCAGAGCCGGATTGAATGTCACTGTGTAAATCATTTCTATCACCTCTTCTTTATATTGTGAAATTTTATTTCTTATCGTATCTGTATCATATCATGATTATTTAATTTCGTCAATATATATTTTCGAGAAATTTTATTTTATACACTTCTGTCCCATTATATCCGCAGTTCACTCCTCTCACCCAATGTGGGAACAAAAAAACAAAGGCCCGCCATCATACTCTGATAGCAGTCCTCTGTCTTCACCTTTCTATCGTTTTTCACTCTGCCTTATCCGCCCGGATGGACTCCTCATATCTCCTGATATGGACCGCCGCATCCTGCTTGCTCACAAACAGAAGAAGATACAGGGTCTCGATCACCAGCATGGCCGGAATCCTGGAAAACCAGAACTCCCCGGTCAGAAGCTTCTCTCTGGTAGCGGTGATGATCCGATAATCGCCGATCTGAGCCAGCGGTGACGACTCATTGTTTGTGATCACAAGGATCCGGGCCCCATTGTCACGGGCTCCCTTTGCCAGGGCCAAAAGACGCTTGGATGTGCCGGAGTTGGAGATGATCACCACCACATCCCTGGGACACAGATTAAAAGTCTGGGCGATCTGCCCCTCCCAGATAGTTCCGGACACGGAACACAGACCCAGCTGATTGAACTTAAAGGCCCCGTCCATGGCCACCGGGATAGTATTGCCCACCGCCGCAAACTGGATGATGCGGGCATTCTCCAAGACTTTTAAGATGGTCTCCAGCTGATCGGGATCCATCATAGCCATGGTACCTGTCATCTCCGCCATCTTGTTGGCGAGAATATTCTGGAAGGACTGGGGAAGATTGGCCCTGTTGATCTCATTGGACACCTGAAGGCTGTCCCGCTCCTCCTCCAGCACTTCCTTGGCCAGATCCATCCGAAGGCTCTGAAATCCCTTAAATCCACATCTGCGGCAGAATCTGGACACCGTGGCATCGCTGGTGGCGCTTGCCCTGGCCAGCTCCGCCACAGTCATGTCCATCACCTCTTTTTTGTGCTCCATGATGTAGTCGGCGATCTTTTTCTCCGCCTCGAAAAATTGTTCATAGGAAGCACAGATCATCCCTGACACTGTCTGGTTATTCATTTCACCAATATCTCCATGCGTGTAATTTTATTTTATGCATGAAGCTTAACACAAAACCGCGGTTCTGTCAAACCCCCTCTACACCTTAAAACAGCTTCCCCCGATAAACTCCCTGACGATGGAATTGTGGGGGATGTCCTCGCTGCTGATCCCCAGGAAATAATCCAAAAACTTCAGGAGACGCTTAGCTTCCACGTATTCCGGCGCATCCTTTGGGATCTGGAACAGCAGAGGCTGGGCGTACTGTTTCAGCACTGCCAGCTCATAGACCAGGGCAGAATTGAACATGATGTCCGCATCCTCCTGGTAGGGGAAGATGTTCTCCTCCTCCCCCCGGCGCACAGAGGGCCACCTGCGGATGGTGTCGCTGGCCGAAGCCCCTCTGGTCCTGGCATCCCGCACCATCCTCCGGATCAGGCGGCCGTCTGTGGTGGGAATCCGGTTGTGCTCGTCGATATTCAGCTGCGTCAGAGCGCTTATGTAGATCTTAAATTTGCTCTCCCTGGGAAGAGAGTAGGACAGCCTGTCGTTGAGGCAGTGGATCCCCTCGATGACCAGAATATCATCCTCACCCAGCCTCAGCTTATCCCCCTTGTACTCCCTCATCCCGGTGATGAAATTATAGTGGGGCAGCTCCACCGTCTTGCCCTCCAGAAGCTCCGTCATATCTTTATTGAACTGCTTGATGTCCAGGCACTCTAAGATCTCATAGTTGTAGTTGCCCTGGGCATCCCTTGGGCTGTCTACCCGATTGACGAAATAGTCATCCACTCCGATGGGGTGAGGCTTCATCCCCAGGGCCCTCAGCTGAATGCTCAGGCGGTGAGAAAATGTGGTCTTTCCCGAGGAAGAAGGCCCCGCGATCATGACAAACTTCATCCCGGGACGCTCTGCGATCCTCTCGGCGATCTGGCCGATCTTCTTCTCCTGAAGGGCCTCCTGGATCAAAATCAGATCATTGGCATTGCCCTTTGCGATCTCGTCGTTTAAGGCGCCTACATTGGACACTCCCAGCTTCTCTCCCCATTTACAGGACTCTCTCAGCACTCCGAACAGCTGCCTGCTGGGCTTAAACTCCGGAACCTCTCTCGGATTTGCCATGGTGGGCAGCATCAGCACAAACCCATGCTCATACAGAACCAGGTCAAAATACCGGATATAGCCGGTATTCTGCACCATGTAACCGTAAAAATAGTCCTCAAAGCCGCCGATGCTGTATAAGTTTACTCTGGAAGCCATGCGGTACTTAAAGAGGCTGGCCTTGTCATACATGCCGTGGCGCTCGAAGAGAGACACCGCCTCGTCCGTGTTGACACTGCGCTTCCTGATGGGGAGCTCCTGTTCCACATACTCCCTCATCTTTTTCTTCACCCGATCCAAAAGCTCCTGGTTCAGGACAAAATTGCCCCTGGCTTCCACAAACAGACCTTTCCCCACAGAGAACTCCACGGCGATCTCCTGGATCTGGTCTTTTCCCACGATGTCAAAAAATGCCTTCAGCATAATCAGTTTGGCGCTTCTCTGATAAGCCTGCATCCCCGGCTTCTGGGCAGCAGTGACGAACTCCACGGTACAATCCCGGTCCACGGTCTTGTAAAGCTCTCTCAGCTTTCCGTCCACAGAGACCAGGATAATGTCATTGTCATACCGGGGCTGATACTCCTGGGCGATCTGTAAATAGGTCGTCCCGATGGCATACTGTCTTTGTGTTCCTCCTATGGTTACGTACCTCACATGTTCCTCCTTACCAGGCTGTCACCGGATAGGACACCGGAGCCTTTATGATCGTTAAATTAGTAGTTATTTTCTCTTTTATGTAATGTTCCATAAAATCCATGAAACCATATTCCAGCCCATAGTGGCCCCCATCGATGATCGGAAGCCCCATAGCCACGGAGTCGATGCCCTCGTGGTGGCCGATGTCCCCGGTGATCAGCACGTCAGCACCTGCCGCCAGGGCCAAAGGCCCCATCCCTTTTCCGGATCCGGGACAGACGGCTGCCCGGCTTACCGGTTTCTCCCCCTCTGCCCCGTAGACATTGACAAAGGGCAGGCCGAATCGTTCTTTCACCAGGAGTGCCAGCTCCTTTATGCTGACAGGCCTCTCCAGGCTGCCGCAGGCTCCGATGCCGTAGGGTCTCTTCGTGTCCGGCCACTCTCCTATCACATCTAAGGGAACCGGATTTCTCAGTCCCAGTCTCTCTGCTGCCAGGTCTGCCATACACCCGGGAGCCGCATCAAAATTAGTGTGCATACTGTAACAGCTGATGTCTGCCCGGATCAGGCTCAGCAGCCTTCTGCCGATAAAATCCTGATCATTGATCCTTTTCAGCGGCTGAAAGATCAGGGGATGGTGCGTGAGAAGAAGATCACAGCCTTCCTTCACAGCCAAATCCACTACCTGGTCCGTGGCATCCAGGGCGATGAGGATTTTGGAGACCTCTCTGGATAAACGGCCTGCCAGAAGGCCTGGGTTGTCCCAGGCACAGGCACAGGATAACGGGGCCAGGGTTTCCAGGCAGGTGATGATGTCTGGTAGATACATGGGGGATTGCTCCTTTCTGGGGAAAGTGTTTTTAGGTAAATCTGCAGCTATGTCAAGGTAAGGCGTCACTTACTATCTTTGTCGGGCAAGGTGATTTCTTTTATGGCCCGGGTGATGTAGGCGAGCTGTCGGTTTAGTTCCTGGCTCCGCGTGCGGGCTTTTTCGGTGGACCGGGTCTTAAGCTGGTTTAGGATGGCAGTAAGTTTAGTCTCCTCGCGTCTGAGAAGCCGGAGAAGGACCGGGTGTTTTTGCTCTATAAGCCGGGGGCCGTAGAGACAGCGGACTTCTTCAAATGCTTCGTCAGGGACAGGAAGGTCCTCGGGTATGCCGGGAACTCTGCCGTGTACCGCCTCTATAATGGGGTAGTATTTGTCGTCTTCTTCTACCAGGTCTTCCCGGGTGATGGTGAAATTTTGGGCTTTCAGGTATCTGCGGACCTTGGATAACTCGGATTGGGGGGATAGGATCCAGCGGTCTGTAAAAGGCCACAGGTGGCGGCCGCCTTCCAGGATGTGAAGGATCAGCTCTCCGCCCATTCCGGCGATGATGATGACATCGGCTTCACCGGGTCTTAAGGCGGACGCTCCGTCGGAGAGACGGGTCCGAATCCGGGCCTGAAGGCCGTATCTGGCGATGTGTTCCTCGGCTCTCTTTAAGGGACCTGGGCGGACATCCAAGGCCAGGGCCTGTAAATCGGGATTCTCTAAGGCCAGGGCGATGGGCACGTAGCCGTGGTCCGTGCCGATGTCGGCGATGCGCAAGGGACAGACAGTGTCATGGGCGGGCAGCTCTTTTGTCTTCTCGGCCGGGATCTGGGATCGCCCTGCGGCGAAAGCGGCCACCCTCTCAAGTCTTTTGGATAATTTCATCTCTCGTTCCTCTTTTATGGGTAAGAATCTGCGCTATTCGTCCAGGTAGTCTTTTAACTTCTTGCTCCTGCTGGGATGACGCAGCTTCCGCAGGGCCTTGGCCTCGATCTGACGGATCCGCTCCCGGGTCACGTTGAACTCCCGCCCTACCTCTTCCAGGGTTCTGGGCCGGCTGTCCTCTAAGCCAAACCGAAGCTTCAGGACCTTCTGTTCCCGCTCTGTCAGGGTCTTGAGGACCTCCATCAGCTGCTCGTGGAGCAGGGTAAAGGCCGCGGCCTCCGCCGGCACCATCACCCTCTCGTCCTGGATGAAATCGCCCAGATGGCTGTCCTCCTCTTCACCGATGGGGGTCTCTAAGGACACCGGCTCCTGGGAGATCTTAAGCGCCTCCCTGACCCGCTCCACGGGCATCTCCACGGTCTTTGCTATCTCCTCCGGTGTCGGTTCTCTCCCCAGTTCCTGGAGAAGCTGTCTTGACACACGGATCAGGCGGTTGATGGTCTCCACCATGTGAACCGGGATGCGGATGGTTCTGGCCTGATCGGCGATGGCTCTGGTGATGGCCTGGCGGATCCACCAGGTGGCGTAGGTGCTGAACTTGTATCCCTTGGTGTAATCAAATTTCTCCACTGCCTTGATAAGTCCTAAATTCCCCTCCTGGATCAGGTCTAAAAACTGCATCCCGCGGCCCACATACCGTTTGGCGATGCTGACTACCAGACGAAGGTTGGCCTCGGCCAGCGCTCTTTTGGCCTCCTCGTCCCCCAGCTCAATCCGTCTGGCCAGACGGGTCTCATCCTCCAGTGACAGGAGGGGGATCTTTCCGATCTCCTTCAGATACATGCGGACCGGGTCCTCGATGCCCACACCCTCCGGCACCGACAGATCGATTTTCTCCAGATCGATCTCCTCCTCCTGGTCCAGATCCATCTCATCTTCCGCGAAAAGGTCTCCGTCAATCTCCGTGTCTTCCCCTAACCGCAGGACGTCTACCTTATTGGCCTCCAAAAAGTCATAGATCTTATCCAGCTTGTCAGCGTCCAGAATGTCCTCCGAAAAAAGCTCCAGTACTTCCCTGTTTTCCAGTACATTTTTCTTTTTCTTCGCCTCCGCCAAAAGCAGTGCCAATTTATCTTCAAATTCCAATATCTTATCGTCCATATGGTCCAACCTTTCCGCAGTCTGCCTATAGTGTTGCCCTAATCGATGGAAATATTCAGAGTTTTCAAGGCGCTCTGTGCTCTGATGATCTCCTGCAGTTCCCTGATATCCGTGGCTCTTCTGCTGGCCTCGTCCAGGCTGTTCTTTTTCACCTTAAGTACTGTCTCTGAAAATGCTTTCTTCTGTTCCTCATTGGTCAACGATTCTTTCAGGCTTGCGTGAAACAGGGAGGCTACGGTTTTATACTGTTCCTCGTCATCGATAAAATGGTTTAGGATTCCCGCCGGGTTCACATCCCCTTTCTGGTGGCCCTCAAATACCTCCACAGCCACCTTGTGGTACAGCTCCTCCCTGAAATCATCGGGAGTGATGATTCCCTCGATCTTGTCGAACAGTTTCGGGTTCTCGATCAGCCAGGTGAGAAGGAGACGCTGGGACTTTAAGGGTCCGTCCTCCCGCTCCTTCCTTTTATCCCGGTAAGGAGCTCTGTCCTTCTTTCCCTCCTCCCCGGATACCGGGCCGATCCGGCTTCCCAGGTTATGTACCAGCTGTCTCAGATCCTGATAACTGATGCCCTGTGCCCTGGCCACGGCCTGGATATAGTTGTCCCTCTCCAGGGTCTCGCGAAACTCCAGAAGCTTCCTGGCCGCGGCGTTGTAGAACCGGGTCTTCTGCTCCGGGTCCTCCAGATTAAAGTCCCTCTTCAGCACATCGATCTCAAAGAGAAAGCTGTTTCCTGCCTTCTCGATCCGCTCCCGAAACGCCTCCGGTCCCAGATTCTTGATAAATTCATCCGGGTCCTTGTAGGGTTCCATGTTCAGCACCTTGGCTGAGATTCCCGCCTCCTTCAAGATGGGAATCGCCCGGAGAGCCGCCTTCACTCCTGCCCCGTCGCTGTCATAGGTCAGCACCACCTGGTCGGTGTACCTCTTGAGCAGGGAGGCGTGCTGTATGGTAAATGCCGTGCCCAGGGAAGCCACCGCATTGGTGAAGCCTGCCTGGTGCATGGCGATCACATCCATGTAGCCCTCACAGATCAGCAGATATTTTTCCCTGGAGGTTCTGGCATAATTGAGGCCATACAGATTCCGGCTCTTGTCAAAAAGTCTGGTCTCCGGGGAGTTGAGATACTTCGGGCTCCCGTCCCCCATGACGCGGCCTCCGAAACCGATGACCCGGTTGTTGACATCCATGATGGGGAACATCACCCGGTTCCAGAACTTGTCATGGGCGCCTCTCTCCTCGATGGTCACCAGACCCGTCTCCTTGAGAATCGAATCCTTGTACCCTTTGTCCTTTAAAAATCGATACAGATCATCGCCGGTCTTGTTGGCAAATCCCAGGCCGAACCTTCGGATGGTATCGTCACTGAGCTTCCGGTTCCTCAGATACTCATACCCTGTCTTTCCCTGAGGATGCTTTAGCTGGTAGTAAAAGTAGTTGGCTGCCAGCTTGTTGATCTCGAGAAGGGCGGATCTTAGATCTGCCTGGGCCCTCGCCTCCCCGCTCATCTCCTCCTTGGGAAGCTCCACCCCCGCCCGATCCGCCAGTACCTTCAGCGCCTCGGGAAAGGAATAATTCTCATACTCCATGAGAAAGGTGATGGCATTGCCCCCTGCACCGCAGCCGAAGCAGTAGTACATCTGCTTGCCCGGAGACACGGAAAACGACGGTGATTTCTCATTGTGAAAAGGACAGAGCCCAAAGTAGTTGCTGCCCTTCTTCTGCAGCTTCACATACCCGGAAACCACATCCACGATGTCATTTTTCGTCCTCACCTCTTCTACGATCTCTTCTGGATAAAACACAGATTCCTCCTTCTCTTACGGTCTCCTCCGTCCGGACCTACAGTGCCTTCCACGCCTTGGGCACAAACAGCTGCTCAAACATATCGATGGCGTATCGATCGCTCATGCCGGCGATATAGTCACAGACGATCCGCTCTTTCTTCTCTCCCCGAAGTTCCATCAGCTCCAGGAATTCTCCGGGAAGCATCTCCACGTGGGCCATATAGTAGTCGTAGAGAAATTCCAGCATCCTCTGGGCCTTTCCCTCTTCCTCCTTGGCCACGCTCTTGCTGTACACATGGGCAAACATCCATGCCCTCAGATCCTTCATGGCCTTCTCCATGCCCTCAGACATGAGGATCTCCGGTTTCTCCTGGCTGCTCTCGATGATGTCATGGATCATGGTGTTTAACCGCTCCCTCACACTGTGCCCCAGCACATCGGTGTACTCTCCCGGCAGGTCCTCCTCCCGAAAGATCCTTGCCCGAATGGCGTCGTCGATATCGTGATTGATGTAGGCAATCTTGTCGGAAAGCCGCACGATACACCCCTCCAGGGTGGACGGATGGCCGCTGGTGCGGTGGTTTAAGATGCCGTCCCGGACCTCTCTGGTCAGATTCAGGCCTTTCCCGCCCTTTTCCAGCACCTCCACCACCCGCACACTCTGCCGGTAGTGGGCAAATCCGTCCTCACACAGCTTATCTAAAATAGCCTCCCCCGAATGGCCGAAAGGCGTATGGCCTAAGTCATGGCCCAGGGCGATGGCCTCCGCCAGACTTTCGTTGAGACGCAGAGATCTGGCGATGGTCCTGGCGATCTGGGACACCTCCAGCGTGTGGGTCAGCCTGGTCCGGTAGTGGTCCCCCTCCGGCGCAAGAAACACCTGAGTCTTGTGCTTCAGCCTCCGAAAAGCCTTGCAGTGCAGAATCCGGTCCCGGTCCCTCTGGTATTCCGACCGGATATCGCACAGCGGTTCCGGCGTATCTCTCCCCAAAGTATTTTTGCTCAGCGCAGCGAAGGGGCTTAAGTACTGCTCCTCCAGCTGTTCCATGGATTCTCTGATTGTCAAATATCTTCCCTCCCCCATATCGGAATATGAAACCGTTTACTTCCCCCGAACAAAGTCCTAACTATATTATATTGCTTAATGGCTCACTTTACCACAACATTTTTTCTTACTTTTAAGAGTACTTTCCTGTGAGTCCAAAAAAAGAGGACATCTTCCGACATCCTCTTTCCTCTCTTCTCTTTCACTTACCTGACTGTCTCTATTTTGCCTGATCCAGACATGCCTTCACCCCATCCCGGATACGCCCGCTGGTGAGAGTGGCTCCGGTGACGCCGTCCACGTCCGGGCTGTTGGCCTCCACCATGGCCGCCGGAATCTTCTCAAGAGCCGGCCCCGCGATGTTCTCCGTCTCCTGATTGCTGACCACGGTCACCTGGGAGAGTTTCCCGTCCGCCACGGTCACGCTGACGGTCATGGGGCCGTTCTGGCCGTCCACCGTAGCCTCGTAGGTGCCGTCCTTTAATCCGCTCATGTCGTAGCCTTCTGTCTGAACCTCTTCCTTCTCAAACAGAGATTCCTCCAGGACAAAGGAAGCTGCTTTTACCGGCTCTCCCTCCTTCAGTTCCAGGTTCACCACATTGCGGCCTGTGATCCGTCCAAATACCACCGGTCCCATGACGCCGGTACCGCCGGACACGAATCTTCCCCAGATTCCGCCTACGACCTCTCCCGCCGCGTACAGGCCGGGGATCGGATTGCCGCTCTCGTCCACCACCTGCATGTCATGGTTCACCGTGACGCCGCCTAAGGTCATGACCACCAGGGCCTTGATGGGAACCGCATAGTACTTGTCCCCCTCGATCTTGTTTACCGCCACGCTGTAGGCAGTGGGAGTCCCGCTGAAATCACGGCCGAACTCGTCGGTTCCCCCGGCCTCCACAGCCTCATTGTAAGCCTTTACGGTCTCCGCCAGAGTATCTGCGGGGACTCCGATGATTCCGGCCAGCTCCTCCAGGGTATCTGCGGACTGAATCAGCTTGTGGCCGATGCCCTGCTCCGGCTCATAGTAGTACTCCCACATAAACGCAGCCTTGGCCGCCTTCAGATCCTCCACGATCTTATCGGTGAAAATGTTGTACTGAACCGCTCCGGTCTGTTCCTCCAGGGCAGTCTCTCTGGGAACCACCTCGTCCAGGGTCTCGTTGATAAAGCGTTTTCCTTCCTGGTTCACATAGATGCCGCCGGCTTTCCACATATAGACATCACCGATGGCGCCTTTCCCCTCGCTGTACTCCAGTCCCATGGGGAAGGTGGGGATGTAGGCCAGTTTCTCCTCATCCACTGCCGCGCCTGCATTCTGCATGATCCGGATGCCCTTGCCGTCGGCGCTGTCCGCGCCGCCTACCAGATAGTTCTCGCCGTACTCGGCGTACTTGCCCATCATCTTTGGATTGCCGGAGTAACCGCCGGTGGCCATGACGATACCCTTGTCAGCCTTGTAGGCCACCGTCTTTTTGGTGTCGCTGTTGTAGCCCACGGCAGTCAGCACCTGGCCTTTCTCATTGCCCACCAGTTCGGTGATCTCTGTGTAGTAGTCGATGGTGATGTTGTCATACCCGGCGATCTCCTTGTCCAGGATCTCGTGAACCGCCGACTTATAGTTGGCCGGGTCCATGGCCTTGGGCTTGTAGGTCCTCTGGATGGAGTACAACTGGTGCTCCGGGGCAAAGACGCTCTTTTTGCCGTTCTGCTCGGAAAATGTGTACTCGGAAAGGCCGTGATCCCACAGCCACTGGATGGCATCCACGTCCTCGTCCACGAAGATCTCGATCAGCTCCCGATCTCCCAACTGAGCGCCGTTTGACAGGATATCCTCGATATAGGACTCCTTGGTGTCCTCGATCCCGTCCAGCTCCTGAATAATGGTCTCTGCTCCTGACATGGAACCGCTGGTAAAGTTCAGGGAACCTCCCGTCTTGCCCAGCTTCTCCACGATGATGATGCTCTCTGCACCTTCATCTGCCGCCGCGATGGCTGCCGCCAGTCCGGCTCCTCCGGCTCCCACGATGATCACGTCCGCCTGTTTCTCCTCATCCCAGGACACTTGGGACCCTTGGGCCGCCTCGGTCTCTTTCTGAGCCTCGGTCTCCGGGGCGGTCGTCGGAGTCTCGGTGGCGGGGGCTGCCGTAGTCGGAGCCTGGGTCGTCTGACTGACAGTCTCCTTGCCTGACGAACAACCGCCGAGAACCATAGACGCCGCGAGAATAAGTGCCACACTGCGTTTCCTCATAAAATCATATCCTCCCTCGTTTTCAATGTTGATTTTATTATATAATTATTGTAATATAAAGTCATACACTTTTCTGTATTATTTCTATCAAAATCGTGAAAGGAACCTGTGTTATGATCAACAATACCAATTTCAAACGGCTGGCGCCTCTCAAGGAGGACTCTCTGTCCCTGGAATTAAAATCCTATCAGCTCTCTCTGCTGTCCGTGGGGCATTTCCTGCCAAAGGGAAATCACGGGATCACCAACACCTCCCTGCCCTGCCACCGCATCATCTATATTCTGACAGGTCCCATCCGCTACACGATCCACGACGTCACCCTGGTGCTTGACAGGGGAGACGTGCTGTACACGCCCCCCAATACCATTTACAGCGCCTGCGGAATGAAGGAGAAGACTGCCCCGGAATTTCTCTATCTGTATTTCCATGTACTCCCTCACCACAGAGAGCAGGACTTTATCCATATGATGGAGACCTCGGGAAAAATCCGGGTCTTTCACGCCCTGCGCTCCCCTGTGGAGTTCTATTTTCACACCATCATGGAGGAGTATGAGAGCCTGAGACCCGGATATTATCAGAAGATCCACAGTTATCTGATGCTGGTAATCATGGAACTGCTGCGCCAGAAAGGCCCCCGCCAGGCCTCCCCCTCCCCGGCCGTCTCCTCTGACACAAACCTGCTTTTAAACAAAGCCACCAGCTATATCGCCGCCAACCTGCGGGAACCTCTGCGCATCTCGGAGATCAGCCGCACCTGCGGTATCAGCGACAGCTGTCTGTACCGGATCTTCTCCTCCAGCCTCGGCCTGTCGCCCAAAGAGTATATCTTAAACTGCAAGATGGAATATGCCATCCAGCTTCTCAAAGAACAGACCATGACCGTCACCCAGATCGCCAGGGAACTGGGCTTTGCCAATCCCAACCACTTTTCCAACGCCTTTTTCAAGGTGACCGGGGTGAGGCCGTCAAAATACTTCTCCTTCCCCTCCTCTGACCGGCAAACATAGAGATAAGAAGCCCTCACAAGCGCTTAAAAATTCCACGGTAATTGTCATAAATTTTTATCTATTTTTTATAAAATTTTATAAAATAATATGTCTATTTTTCCCATTTGCAAACGTTCTCTTTGCTGTTATACTGAAAAAAAGTTCAAGTAAGCGCTTACACTTTTGCGACGACTAGGTAAATACCTGTCACGACAATGCAAGTTAAGGAGAGTATGATTATGAAAAACAAGACGTATCCACGATTGTACCGATGTACTTCGGTTGTGCTTGCCGGTGTCCTGACTGTCGGATCGGTCTTTTTTAACCCCGGTTTGCAAACGTTTGCTGATACCGGGATCCCTTCTGACATTCCGGCTACTCCCTCCAACGGAGACCGGGATCCGTCCAAAGCACCGGAGAGCGAGGAAGTCAAGGTATCACCTGCCACTCCTGCCGACGCACGGATGGCGCTGGCCGAGATCGACCCCAGATTCGACCGGACCGTGGGCAGCCGTGACGTGACGGAGCTGAAAGTCCCCACCCTGGCCTACGACGATACCTCCATCACCCTGGTCTGGGAGAAACCGGAGGGGTATGACGATATTGCCGACTATGTCGTATATCAGGACGGGGTCAAAATCGGCACGGCGAGAGAAAACTTTGCAGAACACGCCGACTGGGCCGACACTTACATGAAGGCGTTTTATGAGTATTACGACAGCCAGGGCATCGACATGGTCAAGGTCGATATCCGTTCCTTCACCGCCACCGGTCTGAAACCGGAGACTTCTTACGAGTTTTCGGTGGCAGCAGTCGACGAGAGCGGCACAGAACTGGGAGAAGCCGCCACACTCTCATGGGAGACCGCTCCCACCCCGGAAGTATTCAATATCCTTGATTACGGCGCCGAGTCTGTGGAGGAACCCTACCGGACTTATGACGATGGGAAAAACCAATTCATCGAAAAAAATACAAAAGCCATCCAGGCTGCCATCGATGCCTGCTCGGAGGGCGGCAAGGTGGTAATTCCGGAAGGAATCTTTATGTCCGGAGCTCTCTACTTAAAAAGCAACATGACCCTGGAGCTCTCAGAAGGAGCCGTCCTCTTCGGCTCTCCTAACGCGGACCACTATGACAGCAATTACCTGCTCTACCCCTATTCCACCGACACCCGTTCCTGGGCCCTCATCAACGCTTACAGCAGCGACGAGAACGGTATGCTTGAAAATATAAGAATCACAGGTCAGGGAACCATCGACGGAAACGGATGGAAGTACGGAGCCAAAGACAACATCAACGGAGACGGCTACTCTCCCCAGTACCAGAAGAGTCAAACCGGAGATCCGGCAGATGAAAACTATCGGCTTCCTCAGTGGGTGTCAGGAAGTTCTTCGAAAGTAAAAACCTATGGAATCCTGGCGGCGGATGCCACAAATAAGGGCATGGCAAATGGCCTCAGTGAAAAGCTGGCCTACAGCACCCGCCCCAATCTGATTGTAATCCGGGGGACGGAAAACGTGTATGTGGGCGGAATCACCGTCAAAAACCCGGCCTTCCACACCATAGCCATCCTGGACAGCCAGAATGTAACCTCACAAAATGTCAAGTACACCACCTATGATTCCAACAATGCAGACGGAATCGAGCTGGGCAACACACAGAACGCCATTGTCTTCAACAATTTCTTTGATACCGGCGACGATTCCATCAACTTTGCCACCGGTATGGGCAAAGGCGTCCAGGACTGCGAGCAGAAGCCCTCGGAAAACATCTGGACATTCAACAACTTCCTCCGGGAAGGTCACGGAGGCGCCATTGCAGCCGGAAGCCACACCGGAGCCGGGATCTGCAATATGCTGGTGGAGGACAATGTGCTGAATCACAGTGACATGCCTTTCCGGTTTAAGTCAGCCCCGGTCAACGGCGGCGGCGTATGGGATGTGCTCATCCGGGACTGCGCGGTAGGCGACTCCAGCCAGACCTTTGTCATGAGCACCGCCTACAGCGATGCCAATCAGACGGTGTCCGTGGAACCGTCCGACAAGCCGGCGGAGTTCTACAACATCTCGGCCTACAACATCACCGTAGATAAGGTTACAAAAAATACTTTTACCCTTGTAGCCGATGTTAATTATAATGAACTTTACAAGCCTCAGCATGCCCACCATGACCTGTATTTCCAGGACATTACCTTTACCAATGCGGCAAAGGGCGAAGAGCTGAGAGGAATTCACAATTCACAGTTCTATCACGTGACGCTCATGGATACTACCTCTGCCGAAAAGACAAATGCCTGGGCCAAGGTCTCCGCATGTGAAGGCCTGTCGTTTTCAGGGGAAACTACTAGCTCCTCGAAGGCATCCGATGCCATGGTGGCTCCGAAATGGGCCCAAGACGCGGCACTGACCGTCACTGAGAAAGCGGGTTCCGCCAATGGGGCTGAACTCTCCTGGCCTGCCGCCTCGGATGATACCAAAGTCACCGGATATATCGTTGAGACCTATGCCGACGGTCAGCTGGTGGATATCTCCCTCCCCGGCACGGCGCTCACCCGCACCATAGAAGGATTGTGCAAAGGCGTGAATTACACGTTTAAGGTTTACGCCGCCGATGCCACAGGCAATAAGACAGAAGGGCCGTCTTCTGATTTTGAGCTTACCGGCACCTCCTCCGACCAACTGAAAGCTCCCTCTGACCTGAAGGTCAGCTTTTCCGGTGAGGGCTATACCTGGGCCACAGCCAAGTTTGCCAATGCCCGCAATGCCGATCCCAGGGTGAGAGGCTATCGCGCCTATGTCAACGACGAACTGGTAAAAACCATCTACAACTACGAATTTAAAGATGCGGCCGCCGCTGAACTCAGCGTCACCGTCGGACGCATGATGGAGGTGGACAACGCCGTCCGGCTTACGGCCTTTGCCGATGACGGAAGTGAAATTTCCTACACGGAAGCCAAGGTCACGCTCTCTCAAAAATACGACTTTAAAGCTCCCGAGTGGAGCGATTCCCTGACTGTGGAAGAATCCGACGGAAATCTCGTCCTCCGCTGGCAGGAACCTTACGACGAATCCGGAATCTACGGATATCGGGTCTATATGGACGATGAGCCGATTTACCGGCAGGAAGGCGATTACTTTAACCATGTAAACGGGGACTATACCACAAAAGACACCACCTGGACCGTGACAGGAGCCGACCTGGAAACTGCCCACACATTCCGGGTCGAGGCGGCAGACAACTGGTGGAAGGCTTTAAACGGAACCGGCCCGTTCCACTGGACGTTCAGCGGCCCTCAGACACATTGGTCGAAAGAAGAAATTCTTCTCTCACTCTCTCCCGAGAAGGCATCCGTGGAAATCGGAGGCACTGTTCAGCTTCATGCCACCGTAACCCCCGAAGGTACGCCTCTCACATGGAAGAGCTCTGACGAGAACATCGCTGCAGTGGACAGTTTCGGACTGGTGACCGGCCTTGCCGAGGGCACAGCCGCCATCACCGTATCCGCAGGGGATGAAAGCAGGTCCTCTGTGATAACCGTAACAGAGAAGGCAAAGCCGGATCCTTCACCGACGCCGGATCCCGATCCGACTCCAAATCCCGATCCGACTCCAAATCCCGATCCGACTCCGAACCCTGACCCGACTCCAAATCCTGACCCGGCTCCGACACCAGATCCCGACCCGACTCCGAACCCTAACCCGGTTCCGGGCGATGACAGCGACGGCTCTGACGGTGATGACGACGGCAGCGTTCCTCCTTCCTCTGGTTATACCACAACAGACAGCAAAAAGGGTGTGGTAAACACCTTGTCCGGAATCATAACCGGAAGGGGTGAAGGATACAGCCAGTGGATTCCTGAGCCAGGTACCCAGGACCGTTGGAAATTGCAGTACGCGGACGGAACCTTTGCCGCCGGTACTATGAAGACTGATTCCAGGGGAAATTCTTATGAACAGCCTGCGTGGGAACTGATTAACGGTGCATGGTATGCCTTCGGGACAGACGGCTTTGCACAATCCGGCCTGATCTTTGATCATGACCTGGGAGGCTGGTTCTATATCGATATCAATTCCGGTATGAAGACCGGATGGCAGCTGATCGACGGCAGTTGGTACTATTTCAATCCCGTCTCCGACGGCACCAGGGGAAAGCTGTATGTATCAGGCCAAACCTCTGACGGTTTCCGGGTAGATGAGAAGGGACGATGGATTCCCTGATCAGATCAGTCCTCCCTCCTGCTCTATTTTAGGCCCACATACAGGCGCACCGTGGTGATTGACTCCACGGTGCGCCTGTATCATAAGGGCCTTTTGAACCCCTTCTTCATGTTGCCTTCGGCAGCGGTGTCTACCGAATAAATCTCTTGATCCTGGACCGCGGCACCAGGGCCTCGTATCCGCAGCACTGCCCTGTCTCGGGGTCTTTCTCGCAGCAGCGGTTCCACAGACGCACAACCGCTGCCCCGTTCAGTCCTGTGAGACGGAAGATCTCCATGGCAGCATATCCTTTTTTGTACAGCTCTATCGCTTTTCTTCTGTTTCTATACACACATCTCTCCGCCGTGGTCAGCTTTCTCTCATCTACTTCCTTCCACTGACTGTCAGCTTTCTCCATCTCTTCACCTGGTTCCTTTCTCCGGCCTTTTCCCTTCTGTCTTGCGAAGGACCGTCTCCGGCCCTTCGCCGTCCACACCTTTTCGGCTCCTCTCCATTTTTCATCCCCGCCTTTTGGAGCTTTCATCCGGCTTTCAGTCTCCGGTCTCCTTCCGGCTTTCCCCTGTCTTTCCGGCCCCGGTCTCATCCCGGCCTTCCTCTGCCTTTCCGGCTCCCGACCCCTCCCGGTCCTTCTCTGCCTTTCCTCCTCCCGGCTCTTCCCGGTCCTTCTCTGCCTTTCCTCCTCCCGGCTCTTCCCGGTCTCTCTCTGCCTTTCCTCCTCCCGGCTCTTCCCCTGCTTTTCCGCCTGTCTCTTCTGATCCTTCCTCTGTGTTCCCGTCTTTTGTCTCTTCCCGGTGAGCTGCCGGGCTGCTCTGTCTCCTTTTCCTTGCCGCCAGCCACACGGCCCCCAGGAGAAGAACTGCCGGGCCTGCAGGCCACAGCCACACGGCCCCGGAGCGCTCCGGCTCCAGGAGCAGGATCTCACTGATTTGATCCGATTCAAACACCAGATATTCCCCGTCTCTTCTGCTCTCCGCCATACGCACCTGGCCGTTGTCTAAGAGACCTATGACCTCATTCCTTCTCCGCCCGTCCGACAGCACATGAAGTCTCATATGTTCCGGCATATCCGCGCCTTCCGGCTGGCGGATGGTGTAGGAATACCCCTTTGTGACCCGATATCCGTCCACGGTCAGGGCTTCCAGATCCTCTTTCCTCTTCTCCTCCAGGACAAGGGATGTTCCCGGATAGAAATCTGCCTCTGCCAGCAGGGTGGGTTTCTTATCCTCGGAGGAGGCGATGGTGGTGTTCCAGGCCCGGTAGATGGCGCGGACCTTTTCATTGCCCCTTATATTGGACAGATCCTTCTCCTCCCACACATAATAATATCCATCCTTTTTGGGAACCATGGGAATCCGGGCCTCGTCGATGCCCTCCCCGTACCGGCAGTAAACGGTCCTCAGCACCTGATCCTCCACCAGAAATTCCACCTTCAGCCTGCCGAATTCCTCCGGCATCTGGGGAAGCGCCTGAAAGGTCTCGTAGTCAAGACCTTCTGCCTGGCCTTCATAGGTAATGCCGTCCACAGCGCCCGGTCCCTGGCTGACATAGTAATTTCCCTCTATGATTCCCTCCTCGTCGGTCTCTCCTGCCACGGCGCCGATTCTCTCCCCGCCCAGATTCTCGAAGGAGACCATGGAATAATTGCCCAGAACATCGGTGCCCCAGCCTGCGATCCCCCCCAGCCAGCTGCTGCCGGATACGCTGCACATGCTGTAATTGTCCCGGAGGATATAGGCACTGCTGCCTGTGATCCCTCCCGCATAGCTGCCGTCTGTGGAGACGATGTCCCCGTAATTCTGGTTTTCAATCAGGGCCCCTAAGTTGGCTTTCCCCACGATGCCTCCCACATAATCGTTTTTCACCTCCACCTGCTGCCGATTGATGCAGCCGGTGACGATGGCTTTGATATTGCGGGTCACATGGAAGGTTCTCTCCTCCTCTGCCTCGAAATCCCGCTCCGGGTCCAATGTGGCCTCCGCCCCGATGATTCCCGCGATTCCGCCTGCCTGGAAGTCCGCCCGGACCTTCCCCTCATTGGTACAATCTACAATCATGCCCTGGGATGGCTCCTGGCCCTCCAAGTCGGAGATGTCCTCAAAGAGATCTCTCTCCTCCTTCGCCCGTCCCACGCCGTCGGAGATGGTATTCCGAATCTCGCTGATCTGGTCTTTGATCTGGTTCTTTTGATTCCGTATCTGATTCCTGCTGTCCTTCAAATCATCTGTCAGAGTGTCCACGCTGCCGGAGAGCACGTCAACTTCCGTGGTCAGTTCCTGATCCATAGTGTCCAAATCATCTGTCAGCTGATCCCCGTGAGAGCGCATCACATCGATCAGCGTGTTGATCTCGATCCCCAGATCCTGCACGTCATCCTGAAAATTCTCCGCTCCCTCCACTGCCCCTCCCGGAACGTGGACCGCCAGGTAGGCCAGATCCTCTTTCAGCTGTTCCCCATACCGGACAAACTGCTCCAGCTGCTGTCTGCGATGTTCCAGCCACTGTCTTAGGGCTTCTCCGTCCTCGATGTCCCCGTCATATCCGTTCTTCATCTCCTCCCTCAGCCTCTCCATCTGAGCCAGAGCTTCCTTGGCAGACAGGAAATGGGACTGGGACTGGGCATCGGCCATCTCCAGGTCCAGCCGGTCCAGCCGGTTCTGAATCTGGTCCAGCGACTCCCCTGCCTCCCTGCTAAAGTCGTCCCCGCCCTCCCGGTAGCGATCTTTGTAAAATCTCCCGACCTCCCGGATCTTGCCCAGCTGATCGTCGATTCTGTCCAGGTTCTCTGTGGCCGTATCTCCCGCATTCTCGATGAGACCGGACATGGAATCCCCCATGTCGGACAGCTCCTCCATCTGATCTTCCAGATGGTCAAACATATCTTTCTCATACTTCACCGTCAGGAAGGGCTCAAACTGTCCGGTGATCCCGCCCACATCCTTTCTTCCCTGGACGGCCCCGTAATTGACACAGCCCTCTACCAGACCGCTCTGCCGCCCGGTGATTCCGCCCAGATTATACCCTGTATGGGGATATCCTACGACTCCGCGGTTTACACAGTCCTTTACCGTTCCTGTGGACAGGCCGGCGATCCCCCCGGCGTCATTGACCCGCTCCACCCGGATGCTGTCCTCCAAACCCACAGAAAACTGACCGCCGGACTCCTCGGCAACCTTCTGGTCCGTCCCGTTGACCTCCCCCTGGTTGACACAGCTCTCGATCAGACCTTCATTGACACCCGCGATGCCGCCGGTCCTCAAGTTGCCCGTCATAACGGCCCGATTCTCACAGTCCCGGATCACTCCGGACTCCTGATTGCAGCCGGCTATGCCTCCCAAAGCCTTCTGTGCC
>JAAWBS010000061.1 GCA_022792815.1 Hungatella sp. | reverse complement strand
CCATTCCCAGAGAACAGATGGCCCAGATCATGAGACTGTATGGAACCTGGGGAGAGGGCCGCTGCTTCATCGCCCTGGCTCCGGAAGGTGAGTTTGATACGGTCTACGACACCTACGGCACGAATCACGGGCTTTCGCCGGTTGACTGATCCCCTTAGACTGTTTTTGATCAGAATCTGTATATCCATGAAAGTTCCCGCATCAATTCCAACCGGGGCCCTGATGGGCCCCAGTAATGGTTGGGTCCCGCCCAAAGCAGGAATGACCAGATACCACATGTCTGTCAGAATGAAAAGAATATTCCACAGACTGAACTCATTTCAGCTCTCTGACTGATATCAGCTCTGCTTCTTTCTCTTTTACCCAGTTCTTCCTTTGCAGATCTTTGTTTCCGTCCGTTTTTTATACAACTCCCAACAAAGCCAGAACCATGGCCAGGGCCAAAACCATAAGCATAATCACATTGATATTGATCTTCTTCATCTAGGCATACAGGCACCCCAAAGTCAACCCCAGCGGTACAAGCCCTTTAAAAATGGAATCCAGGTAAGTCTGTATGGAAATCGGATCCGTGTTCTCCACAGGGATGGTCAATGCACAATTGAACGTGACCGTGGATGCCACCATCGCCCCGATCATCACCAGGCCTAAGATACTGGCAGCCTTTGTAAGGATCTGGATGGTTCCCGTCTTCTGCATGTCCGACAAGAAGGTGGTTCCCAGGCTGAACCCTTTATAAGTCAGATAATAACGGCAGATAAAGGCGGGAACATTGAAGATCAGCAAAAATGAAACAGGAGCCAGGATGGAGCCGCTTGCGGCAAAGGTAATGGCGATACTTGCTGCCAGCAGTCTCAGCACACCCCAGAAGATGGAGTCTCCGATGCCTGACATAGGTCCCATGAGAGACGTCTTTACGGCTGCGATGGAGCTGGTGTCAAAGGTCTCATCCTCAGACGCCTCTTTTTCCATAGAGGCCACAAGTCCCATACAAAAGGTGGACACATGCTGCGTCATATTAAAATAGGTGGTGTGGCGCATCAGCGCCTGCCGGTACCCTTCCGGGTCATCTTTATAGTAGCGGCGCAGTGCAGGCAGGATACTGTTAATAAATCCCACTGCATGCATGCGCACCTGCCCGCCGCATCTTCCGGAAGACAGGAACATAGATCTCCAGAAAATGGAATCTAACATTTTTTTATCTTCTTTCGTCATGGTAGTCTGTTTCATGCGAAGAAATCCTCCTCTACATCAATTGGTGCGGCTGCCTCTCTGGTCCGTGAAAGTTTATTTAGTTCCATATCCCGCATAGCCACCGCGATTACGATGATAATGGCCAGTGCGGCGATGGCCACCTGGGGAAGCCCAAGGTACACAACCATGATAAATCCCAAAAAGAAATAGATGGCCAGCTGCTTGTTCCACAGCATCTTCATAAGGATGGACAATCCGACTGCCGGAAGGAATTTGCCTGCAGTGTTAAGTCCTGTCAATACCACTGCTGGGATGCTGTTGATGGCTGCCTCAATCGCCGTTCCTCCTGCCAGAAGGCCTACAAACATACACAGCGCCACGATGAAAAACCGGATGAACCACATGGTATAATTTAGAATGATCAGACCTCTGTCATCACTCTTTTCTGCCAGACGGTCAATAATCGGAGCCGTAAAGTTGTAAAGCACATTGTTGATGATCATAAACAGGAATGCAGAGAACACTCCCACAGGCACGGACAGGGCCAGAGCGGCATCTGCCGCAATGTTCTGTGTCGTCGCCATCACCACCGCAAAGGTTGCCGCCGCCGCAGGTTCTGCAGAGATATTGCCGCCGATATTGACGGAACCCATAAAGATCGCTTCCACAGCGGCCCCTACGATAATCCCTGTCTTCATATCCCCTAAAAGCAGGCCTGTGACAAATCCCACAACGATGGGCCGCTCTGTCATGGACTGGGCAAAGAGCCAGTTTCCGCCATAACCGATAAAATACGCCAGGGAAGCCAAAAAAGCTTGTACTACCATAAGATACATATCCTCCTTCGTTTAAAATGGTGCGGTGCTTAATGTCCCTTCAGAATATCTTTCACCAGTTTCTTCACATCGCTGGGAATCACCTGCTGATATACGGGAAGATCCATCTCTGCCAGTTCCTTCAGTGCTGCCAGTTCTCTGGGATTTACAATAATCGTACTGGAAAGAATTTTCTTTTCGACCGTAGGTGATGTATCGAAACGCCCTACATTGGCCACATTCACGGACTGCACCATGCCCGGGCACTCTTTTACGATCCGCAGTGCATCACAGACGCAGTTGGTGAGAACGAACATGCTGGCATCCACAGCTCTCGGGTCATGGAACAGGGTGACGGCATCGTTTACAGATTTGATCAAAAGCTTGATGCCTGTGGGAACAGCCATTTTCAGCGAAACATTGGTCACCTCATCCGTGACAGCCTTGTCATTGGCGACAACGATTCGGTTGGTTCCGAATGCCTTGCTCCACACGAGAGCGATTTGTCCATGGATCAGACGGTCGTCTATTCTAAGTGATGGTATCATAACATTTACCCCCAAAAGTCATTGTCCGATTGATCGGTTTGCTTGTCCATAAGTTCCTTAAGGGAAACAACCTCGGCTTTTGTTTCCTGTATCATAGCCTGAATTTCCTCCGGCGTCTTTACTCCCTCCCCAATCAGCAGTCCCACTAAAAGAGGAAGATTTACGTTGGTAACCAGCGTTACCGGATATTCCCGTTCCGAAAGAGCAGCCATAACCCGCTGGTTCACGCTTCCCGCCTTGATATCCGTAAAAATGTAGGCCTCATCTCCTTCCCTGATTTCCTTAAAAAATTCATGCAGGTCGTCTTCATAGTTTTCCGAAGCATCTCCTACATATGCGTCTATGGTTGCAATTTTATCTGCCGAGTTTAAAAATAACTTTAACGCAGATTGAAATCCGCCGGCAATCCTGCCATGGGTTGCGATCAAAACATGTCTCATAAGCCCACCTCTTTTTATGTCATAAAAGCCCTGCCATGTAATCCTTTAAAGGCGAATCCGAGGCATACCGGAAATACTGACTCCTGAAATTCTCTTCTCCAAAGGTTCTTTTAAGAATATCTCTGTCCAAATCTTCCAATATCTTTCCCATATCCTTGGAGACCTGCCCCTTCACCTTATAAAAAATATCCCGGAATTCCTTCTGAACAGGCCCCCTCTCGGGCGGATATCCCAACCCGTGTTCACAGGAAAACAATTCTCTGAACACATATCTCAGATTCAGCTCCGCACACCAGCCGAATTCTTTGGCCAGGGGAAGAGAGACCGCGTTGCCGCTGTTAATCTGAGTAAAGAGAAAGGCATCGGAGGGGTCCTTCACATAGCCGCAGTATACATTGGGATAAATATTGGCGGCCAGGCAGGCGCCCTCCCCTGTTCCGCAACCGGTTATGACAAAGTCCACCGCACGGCTGTTGAGAAGAACCGCGCTTAAAAGTCCTGCCTCCACATAACTGATCTTGTAATCCAGGTCGTCTTCACTCATTCCGTAATTAAACACCTGATGGTTTAACGGAAGAACCGTGTCTTTTAAAACATCAAAAACCAACTGATTTTTCGAAACCTGGCTGCTCTCGCTGACAAGTGCAATCCTCATGTTTTCTCCCCTCCTCTAGTCAAGCTCCGGTCCCGCAGGGCGGCTGAAGGTATAACGCATGCTGGAACCGATCATGCGCATATAACGGCGGATAAAATCTTTCATGGCGTCTTCCGTCCTCATACAAAGATCCATGTAATTGTAAGCCGGATTTTCCTTAAGGGCAGCCTTCATCTCCTCCACCGCATGGACCATGACGTCCGTGTTTACATTGATCTTGTTGATGCCGCAGGCCACTGCCCTGCGGATGTTCTCCTCACCGGCTCCGCTTCCCCCGTGAAGAACCAAAGGCATATTCAAAGTCTTTTTCAGAAGAGTCAGGCGTTCAAAATCCAGTTTGGGAACCATGCCCTTGGGGTAACTTCCGTGAGCCGTCCCTATGGCGACAGCCAGACAGTCGCAGTGAGTGCGGTCCACAAACTCCTTTGCCTGCTCCGGATTGGTATAGTAATCCGTATTGGCCTCATCCCCTGCGTCCGCATTGCCCACATGCCCCAGCTCCGCCTCACAGGACTTTCCGCATCCGTGGGCAAGAGAGGCGATCATCTGGGTCCGCCGTACATTTTCCTCAAAATCACAGGAAGATGCATCGATCATCACACTGGAGAACCCTGCCTGAAGTGCCGTTATAAAATCCTCATAGGCAGCTCCGTGGTCTAAGTTGAATGCCACCGGCACTCCGGCTCTCTCAGCCATGGATTTTACCACAGGAGGAAGGGCATAGCTGTGGCCATGCTCCCGCATCTGCCTGGGGGATATGTTCAGAATAATAGGGGAACATTCCTCCTGGGCACTCTCTATGCAGGCTTTCACCTGCTCCATATTCACACAGTTGACAGCCATAACCGCATAGCCGTTTTCGTGGGCGTGGGTCAGCATTTCTTTCATTGATACAAACATAACGATCTCCTCTCTCCTTCGTGCCGGCATACCAAACTGCGTCCGGCCTCCGCCGTCACCACACATCCCGTCTTGGCCGCACTGGCCAGAATCAATTCCGTATCCAGTGGCTTTATGGTATGAATATTGATGACTTCGGCCCCAATTCCCTCCTGTGCCAGCAGCTCAGCCGCTTTTAATGCCTCAAAAACCATGATTCCGCTGGCAATCAGGGTCACATCCGTTCCCTCTCTCAGGACAACTCCCTTTCCCAGCTGAAAATCCGTCTCTTCCGAAAAGATCTTATAGGCGTTGGGGCGGAAAAGACGTGTATAGGCAGGCGTCTCAAGGGCCAGAATCTGGGGGAATAAAGCCTTAAGCTGGCAGCTGTCAACCGGTTCAAAAACCGTCATCGTAGGAATTCCCCGCAGGATGCCGATGTCATCCATGGACATGTGGGTTCCCCCGTTAAGCTCTGTGGTGATCCCCGGATCTGAACCGCACATTTTCACATTACATCCTGCATAGGCCACACTCTGATTAATCTGATCGCAGCAGCGCCTGGAAGCGAACACGGCAAAGGTATGAGTAAACGGAATTTTTCCCATAAGAGACAGGCCTGCCGCAACACACATCATATTGCTCTCCGCAATTCCTACGTCAAAGGTCTTGTCAGGAAACGCTTTCTGAAACTTGTCCGTGGAACCGCTGCGCATCAGATCAGCCTCCACGATCACGATCCTGGGATCCTTTGCGCCGTACTCCACAAGCAGATCAGAATAGACCTCTTTTAACGCAATGTTTTCTCTCTCCAGTGTCATTTATGATTCCTCCCCTGCCTCGATTTTGGCCAGTGCCTGTGCACACATGTCCTCTGTGATATTCATGCTGTGGCTTTCCGCCTTGTTCTCGGCAAACTCCACGCCTTTTCCTTTGGAAGTGTTCAAAAGAATCATAGATGGTTTCCCCTTTGTCTTCCTGGCCATGTCGACGGCATAGTCGATTGCCCGGATATCGTGTCCGTCAATGCTCTGCACATGCCACCCGAATGCCTCCCATTTTTTGTTTAAAGGCTCTAAGTCATTGACATCTCCTATGTATCCGTCAATCTGCAGCTTGTTGTAATCCGTAAATGCGATCAGGTTGTCCAGCCTGCGGCTTCCGGCCAGCATAGCCGCCTCCCAGACCTGTCCTTCCTGGCTTTCCCCGTCTCCGATGATCGTGTAGATAAAGCAGGGCCTTTTATCCAGCTTTGCCCCCAACGCCATCCCCACTGCCGTGGAGATCCCCTGTCCCAGGCTTCCCGTGGACATATCGATTCCCCTTGTCAGCTTCCTGTCACAGTGGCTGGGCAATCGGCTGCCAAACCGGTTCATGGTCTTTAGTTCCTCGGGGGGTAAAAAACCCTTCAGCACCAGGGCGGCATATACCACCGGTCCTGCATGGCCCTTTGATAAGACGAACCGATCCCGGTCTTCCCATAGAGGGTCTTCCCTGCGCACATTCATATACTTAAAATACAGGACACTCATGACCTCACACAGTGACATGGTACCGCCAATGTGCCCTTTTCCCACATTGGCAATACTCCGCAAGGTCAGCTTCCGTATCTCCACTGCTTTTCTGTGCAGCTCTTTATATTCCGACTGTTTCATAGCTTTGCTCCTTCTCAGTAAATCGAATGCAGCATGTCTGACAGCGATTCCAGTGTTATAACCGCCGGAGTCAGCGCAAGCTGTGGATAATAATTCATGGCTTCCCTGGCAATGTCCTCCAGTTCCTGCTCCCCGGCTCCGATTTCCCTGAGCCTCGTAGGCATGTGAAGGCTTTTCAACAGTTCTTCCACCCCGTCAGCCAGGCTTTCCACATCGGCATATCCCAGATTCCCCGCCAGCCGCTTCATCTTGGATGCCGCCTTCTGGGAACTCATTCTTATGAAGGCCGGAAGAGAGACGGCACAGCCCACACCGTGTGCCACATGATATCTTGCTGTCAGGGGATAGCTGAGTGCATGAGGACCTGTGGTTCTCGTCTGACTGAAAGCAACTCCCGCCAGCAGACTGGCTGTGGACATGTTTTTTCTGGCCTCTGTATCATCCCGTTTTTGGAAGGCAGTAAGGAGGTTATCCTTAATCAGCTTCAGCGCCTCTATGGCGCAGGCATCGCACAAGGGCTGGCTGTTCTGGTTCCAGTAGGCCTCTATGGCATGGCAGAACGCATCCATGCCTGTATTGGCGGTCACCTGAGGAGGCATGGTATAGGTAGCCTGTGGATACAAAACCGCCGTATCTGCGTAAAAATCAGGACGGACCATGGGAATCTTGGCTCCTGTCTCTGAACTTGTGTAGACTCCCACATTGGTAACCTCACTTCCGGTGCCGGCCGTAGTGGGAATCAGGATAAGGCGGGGCTGCCGTTTGGGAAGATCGGCTCCCCCCTCCAGACACTCCACAAACTTTCGGTCAGAAGCCGCCATACACGCCGCCGCCTTTGCCGTATCAAGACAGCTCCCGCCTCCAAATCCGATGACCGCAGAAGCCCCTGCCTCCCGTATGGCGGCCCCACAGGCATCGACGGTATCTGTAGACGGATTGGGTTCAATCTGATGGAAATAATTTACCCGGGCTGTGGTGATGGACCGGCCTAAAGCGTGAGCCTGGCCGGAATCATAAAGGAATGGGTCTGTCACAATGACAACGGAATCTCCACTGATCTCTTCTGACAAATCCAACTCTCCCTCATCCACCATAAGAATCTCCACAGGCAGCAAAAAGCGAAATCTCAGGTCTTTCATAATTTTTCTTTTCTTTCGATATTGTTATAAAAAGTTTCGTTTTTGTTTTTCTTTATGATATAAGTTTAACGCTTTTATGCTTTTTTGTCAATTACCAAACTTGTCTTGTGTTTGTTTTTGGTTATTTCCACATAATGCAAAATTACTTGTTTCGTTTCTTTCTTTTTCTTACAAAATATCTCCAGAAAGATTCCAATTCATGTCTTTTTTCTTTCTGTTTTCATAATTTCTCCGAAATTTTCCGGCGTTTTCACCAAAAGAGGCGATATTCCCAGGGAATTTTAATTTTATTTCCAAGATATCTCTTGTATTTTTCGGGGAAATCATGTACTATTAAGCAAGAAAAGAAATAAAAGAAAGGATTTATTCTACTTTACAGAAAGGTACGAAAAAATATGAACAGCAGAGAAAAATATATCTTACAGATTCTTCAGCAGAGAGGTTCCGTCTCTCTGGCCGAATTGTCCAATACCCTGGGAGTCTCCCTAGTAACTATCCGAAAAGATGTCTCTCATCTGGAAGGCCAGGAACTGGTAGCAAGACAACACGGAAAGGTTTCTCTTCCCTTTCAATATGAGAGCAGTCAGATTCCCTTCGGACTGCGGGAAGTCGTAAACGAACCGGAGAAAAGACTCATCGCCAAAGCGGCTGCCAGGCTGGTCCAGCCGGGAGATGCCATCGCCCTGGATTCCGGCACCACGACTGCCATGATCGCGGAAGAGATCAAGTCCCTCCCCCCTGTCAGTATCGTGACTAATTCCATCCGGGCAGCTATGGCTCTGGAACAAAGCCAACATGCCGTATTCTTAGCCGGCGGGCAGATGTTGGGGCGCAGTCTGTGCACCGTAGGGCCTGAGGCGGAAAAGCTTTTCTATTCCTTAAGGCCAAACAAAGTTTTCGTAGGTACTACAGGGATCTCCGGAGATTTGAGTCTGACCGCCTCTCTCAGCAATGAGGCCGGCGTAAAGCGAGCCATGATCCAGGTGGCCAGCCAGGTGATTCTGGTCACCTCCCACGAGGGCTTCTGTAGAAACCGCATGTTTATCTTCTGCGATGCCTCCCAGATCGACTGTATCATCACCACCCACCCAGAACCTCCGGAGTCTATTCTGGAGCAGATCGCCGCCCACAACATCCAACTAGTCTATGCAGACGATGGGCGGTGATAAAACACACGCGGCGGAAAAGCGGGAATCTCTTTCCCGGAGATTCCCGCTTTTCCGCCTCTCTCCTGATCAGCCTTTCATAGATCGCAGACCTCTGCCGCCTCGGCCCACTCCAAGCAGCTCTGTGTCCACTCCTCCACCCAGGTATCATACTCTCTCTCCAGAGCCCTATAAGCTTTCTCATTCTCCCACGCCCGCCCATTCCAGAAGTCTTCCGACTTGTGCCAACTTCCAAGCATCTCCTCCATGGTCCTGCAGATCGATTCCACTCTCTCCCTCGCCATATTCAGAGGTTCTGCGGCCAGACTCAGCTTCCACTCCTCATAAACATCCTGCTCCGGGATCTCCCGAAGCCGGTGGCGTTCTGCCTTTGGCACGGCTCTCATTCCCGCAATCAGAGCCTGATCTTCTGCCCTGACCTGAGCCGCCAAACTGACTCCCGCTCTCTCCTTTTGTTTCCTCTCCAGATAGTGGTCATAGCCAAAGGGATAGTACATCACCTTATCCCTCTCCAGAATCATCACAGCATCAGCCACCTGCTTGATAAAATACCGGTCATGGGACACAAAAAGAATAGTACCCGTATATGCCCTGAACGCGGACTCCAGGGTCTCTTTGGCGTGGATATCCATATGGTTGGTTGGCTCGTCGAGAACAAGAAAATTAGGCCGGCTCTGAAGAAGCTCTGCCAGCATAAGCCTTGCCTTCTCTCCGCCTGACAGGCTTTTCACCTGCTTTGCCGCCTCCCTGCCGCCGAAGAGATAGCTGCCCAGAATCCCTCTCGTCTCCTTCTGTGAAAGAGCCGGAAACAGATCATGAAAATGTTCAAACACCGTCTTGTCCGAGGTGATCTGTGCCGAATGCTGGTCAAAATAACCCATGGTTATCTGGTTTCCCAAACAGCACCTGCCTCCGAGAGACGGGACTAGGCCTGCGACGGTCTTCAACAGCGTAGTCTTCCCGACTCCGTTTGGCCCCAGGATCCCGATCTTCTGGCCCCTTTTGATACTCATGGTCATCTCAAACAGAGGTTCTTTATAGCCCACCTTTAAGTCCTTTGTGTCCAGCACCCGCTTGCTCCCTGTTATCTCGGGATTGATCTCCCTTGTAAAGATATGGGCCTCATCTTCCCTCGGCTTTTGGACTTTCTCCATCCTCTCGATGGCCTTTTTCTTGGAGCGGGCAAATGCCGCCTTGGCAGGCTTGTGCTTAAACCTCTCAATCACTTGGCTCAGCCGTCCGATCTCCTCCTGCTGCCTGTCATATGCCTTTTCCTGAAGCCGGATCCGTTTTCGCTTCTCCTGCCGGTAGTGGGTGTAATTGCCGGGATAGCGGGTCAACCTTCTGTCTGACAGCTCATACACCACCTCCGCCGTTTGGTCCAGGAAAAACCGGTCGTGGGACACCGTCACCACAGCCCGATCATATCCCCTCAGATAGGCCTCCAGCCACTGGACCGTCTCCAGATCCAGATGGTTGGTAGGTTCATCCAGCAAAAGGATGTCCGGCTTTTCTAAAAGCAGCCGGATCAGGGCGATCTTGGTCTGTTCTCCTCCTGAAAACTCTGACAGCTTCTTTTTCTTATCCCGGCGCTCAAACCCCAAACCGGTAAACAGCCGGTCATACTCCTGCTCATACAAAAACCGTTCCCGGTCAAAGAAATCCTCCGCGGGACACGCCGCCAGAAGCTCCTCCTCCACGGTCCTGGTCACGTCGGCAAATGCCTGCTGACCCAGCATGCCGACGGAAAGCTTTCTGGAACAAAAGATCCCCGGCCCTATGCGCTTATCGTCCCGGTCCAGAGAGAGCTCCCCTGCGATGAGGCGCAGCAATGTGGTCTTGCCGGCGCCGTTTATGCCTGCCACCGCGATCTTCTCTGTCCCCTTTATCTCAAAATCAATATGGGACAGCACCTGATTGCCTCCCAGAGACACGGTGCCGTCCTGAATTCGATACAACATAATCCTGCTTTCTGTCTATACAAACTGTCTTAAAATCCCCATCATCTCTTCCTTAGTATAGGTCTCCAGCTTCACCTGCTGCCCATTGATATAGATGGTGGGAACCGACTTCACCTTAAGCTCCTGTCTGGAATACCGCGCCGCTTCCTTTTCCTCTTTTGTGTAGATCCCGTCTATGAGGGCCTGTCTGAAATCCTCCGGCTCCAGGCCGGACTGAGCCGCCAGCTCGGTCAGGACCTCCATGTCTCCGATGTCTTTCTCATGGATAAAGTAAGCACGGTATACCTTATCCCCGTACACCTCCCCCTTGCCCTGTTCCTTCGCGTACAGATAGCCCTCAAAGGCCAGTCTGGTGTAAGGCCGCGGACAGACCATAGGCGGCAGCTTCATGTCCAGCCCCATCTGTCTGCAGGGCTCCACCAACACCTGATAGCGAGCTTTCCTCTTCTCGTCATGACAGGTATCCACCTGTGGTTCCGGCTCCGGCGTCAGCTCCAGTGGCTGCAGGGTAATGGAAGCCTCAAGCCCCAGCTCCTCAAGACACTGCTTTAGGGCCTCCTTGGCCACCAGGCAGTAAGGGCACACAAAATCCGTGGCAAATAAAATATTCAGCATATGCATTCCTCCTTCTGTCTTCTGAATTTATTATACCAGCCAACCGGTCCTGCGGCCAGCCCCAAGTAAAGAAAATATCCGTTTTTGCCGTACTCCGGTTCAGCCATTAGGGACTTGCCTATTTTCTGTTTTTCCTATATACTGGGACCAGAAAATATCACTACGATCAGGAGGCAGATCATGTACAGCTTTACCAACGACTACAGCGAAGGGGCCCATCCCCGCATCCTCCAGGCTATAATGGAGGCCAATCTGGTCCAGAACACCGGCTACAGCCTGGATACTCACACCAGCCATGCCATCAGTCTGATCCGGCAGGAGATCCGATGTGAAACCGCGGATGTCCACATCATCCCGGGCGGTACCCAGACCAATCTCATCGCCATCTCAGCAGCCCTTAAGCCCTACCAGGCAGTGATCTCTGCCTCCACAGGCCATATCAATGTCCACGAGACCGGCGCCATCGAGGCCACCGGCCACAAGGTTCTGGCCATGGACACACCCGACGGCAAGCTGACTCCCCAACTGGTCCGCCAGGCCCTTGAGTGTCATACCGACGAGCACATGGTCCAGCCGAAGATGGTCTATATCTCCAACTCCACAGAGGTAGGAACCCAGTACTCCAAGGCAGAACTGGAGGCCTTATCCCATCTCTGCCGTCTGGAGGGCCTCTGGCTGTTTATGGACGGCGCCCGCATGGGAGCTGCTCTCACAAGCCCGGTCAACGACTTAACCCTGGCAGATATCGCCCGTCTCACCGATCTCTTCTACATCGGCGGCACCAAAAACGGCGCCCTCTTCGGGGAAGCCCTGGTAATCCTCCACGAGGATCTAAAGCCCGACTTCCGGTTCCTCATCAAACAGCGGGGCGCCATGCTGGCCAAGGGCTGGCTTCTGGGGATCCAGTTCGAGGAGCTGTTCCGGGACAACCTGTTCTATGAGATGGCCGGCCATGCCAACGCCATGGCAGAAACCATCCGGACCGCCCTGACGGATCTGGGCTATGCCTTTGCCTCAGACTCCAGGACCAACCAGCTGTTCCCCATCTTCTCCGACGACATGATCCGGGAACTCAGAGAGCACATCACCTTTGAGATGAATCGGAGAATCGACGAGACCCACTGCTGCATCCGCCTGGTGACCTCCTGGGCCACGACACAGGAAGGTGTGGAGGAACTGCTCCGCTTTGTCCGGGCCTGGCCGAGACCTGTGCCGGGGACGTCCACAGCACCCTGACATAAAATGCGTGTATCAAAAACAGAGGAGATAGGTTCCTTTCCCGTCTCCTCTGTGCTTCTTAAGAAAACGGCAGACTGAGTCGTCGTTTCCTGTATGTATCTGACTGTTGTTACAGATTCACCTCCACGGTAATCAAAAGTGCCTTGATCACCGGATCCGTCTTCAAAGCGGCCTTCACGATGCCCTTTACATCATCTGCGCTCTTCCCGTCAGGATTATCGATGTCAAAAACCAGTGACATCCCCACCTTTTTCGTGTAATGGAAAGTAACCCCGCCATATTCCTTTCCATCAAACATCTCCTGAATCTCTTTTGCCTTCATAGCACTATTAATCTTTACCATATTCTTTCCCTCCATCTGGCTTTTCATTTATGTATTTTCTATTATAACCCAAGTTTTCTGCCTCGTAAAGCCCGGATTTCAGGAAATACATAAAAAAAACTACCGTTTTCTTCCATAATGTGGTACAATTTGATTGTTAGCAACTATTCATAATTCAGGGGGATATATTATGGCAAAAGAAATGATTGCAATGCTTCTTGCCGGCGGACAGGGTTCCCGTTTATACGCGCTGACCCAGAAACTGGCAAAACCTGCAGTTCCTTTCGGCGGCAAGTATCGGATCATCGATTTTCCGCTGTCAAACTGCGTCAATTCCGGCATCGATACCGTAGGGATTCTCACTCAGTATCAGCCTCTGGTTCTCAACGAGTACATCGGCAACGGACAGCCATGGGATCTGGACCGTCTCTACGGCGGAGTCCATGTACTGCCCCCTTATCAGCAGGCCTCCGGCTCTGACTGGTACAAAGGCACTGCCAACGCCATCTATCAGAACATCTCGTTTATCGAGCGCTACAACCCGCAGTATGTGATCATTCTCTCCGGAGACCAGATCTGCAAGCAGGACTACAGCGACTTCCTCAGATTCCACAAGGAGAAGGGTGCCGAATTCAGCGTGGCCGTCATGGAAGTTCCCTGGGACGAGGCTTCCCGCTTCGGCCTGATGGTAGCCGACGAGAACGACAAGATCACCGAATTCCAGGAGAAGCCGAAGAATCCCAAGTCCAACTTGGCTTCCATGGGCATCTACATATTCAACTGGGACATCTTAAAGAAATATCTGGTTGAGGACGAGGCAGACCCCAACTCCGAGAACGATTTCGGCAACAACATCATCCCCAATCTCTTGAGAGACGGACGCAGCATGTATGCCTATCATTTCGACGGATACTGGAAGGATGTAGGAACCATCTCCTCCCTGTGGGAAGCCAACATGGAAGTCCTGGATCCGGAGCACAGCGGCATCAATCTCTTTGACGAGAACTGGAAGATCTACAGCCGCAACAGCGGTATGACCGGACACAAGATCGGTTCCGACGCGGTGGTGGAGAACTCCATGATCACCGACGGCTGCCGCATCCACGGTCATGTAGAGCACTCCATTCTCTTCGCCGGCGTTCAGGTAGAGGCAGGCGCCGAAGTGGAAGATGCTGTGATTATGGGCGGTACCGTGATCAAGGCGGGCGCTGTGGTGAAGCACTGTATTGTGGCGGAGAACGTGGTCATCGGTGAGAACGCAGTGGTAGGAGCCATGCCTACAGACAGCGAGAAAGGCGTGGCAACCATCGGTTCCGGTATCTATATCGGCGACGGCGCCAAGATCGGCCCCAACGCCATGGTCAATAATAATGTAAAAGGCGGTGAAGAACAATGGTAAATTCTAACGCAAATGCTCTGGGCATCCTTTTCCCAAACAGTTATGATTCCCTGGTTCCTGAACTGGTAGGCGAGCGTCTGATGGCCTCCATTCCCTTCGCCGGCCGTTATCGTATGGTAGATTTCATGCTGTCCAGCATGGTAAACTGCGGCATCGACAATGTCTCTCTCATCGTCCGCAAGAATTATCATTCCCTGATGGATCATTTAGGCTCCGGACGTGAGTGGGACTTAACCCGCAAAAACGGCGGTCTCAACATCGTTCCTCCTTTCGCCGAGAAGACCGTGAAGGTGTACAACGGACGCGTGGAGGCCCTGTCCAGCATTTTGGACTTTTTGAGAGACCAGAAACAGCAGTATGTGGTTATGGCTGACACCAACATCGCGACAAACTTTAATTTTAAGGCCATGATCAATGAGCACATCCAGAGCGGCGCCGATGTCTCCATCGCCTACGCAAAAGAGGTGATCCCTGCAAGTGCCCGCCAGACCACCAATCCCAACCATGGACTGTACTACACTCTGAAGGTGGAAGACGGCGATGTAAAAGAGATCTACATCAATCCCAAGGACGAAGGGATCCATAACTTCTCCATGAATATCTATGTGGTGGGCAGAGAATTCCTGATCCAGCAGATCCATGATGCTTTTGTCCGCGGGTATTCCTATTTTGAGCGGGACATCGTTGCTCCTCAGCTGGATACTCTGAAGGTTCACGGATATCTTCATGAGGGTTATCTGGTCCGCATCAGCGACATGAAATCCTACTTTGACGAGAATATGAAACTCTTGGATGATGACAATCTGGATGCCCTGTTCAGCCCCAACCCTGTCTACACCAAGATCCGCGACGACAACCCGACCCGCTATATCCAGGGCGCAGTGGTTAAAAACGTTATGGCTGCCGACGGCTGTGTCATCGAAGGCGAAGTGGAGAACAGTGTCCTGTTCCGCGGCGTGAAAGTTGCCAAAGGCGCCAAGGTGAAGAACTGCGTACTCATGCAGGACACCGTAATCGGCGAGGGTGCCAGCGTGGAATACCTGATCACTGACAAGAACGTGACCGTTTCCTCAGGCAAAGAGGTGAAGGGCACCGATACCTTCCCGGTCTATGTAGCCAAATATCAGGTAGTATAAATCAGATAAACATCCCTGCTGAAATCAAGCTGAGGCAGCCTTTGATTTTCAGCAGGGATTCTTTATTGTGTTCTGCTGACAATCTCCATAAATCTCCTATAACCTTCCATCTTTTTCCAGTCCATTGACACCCTCCGACTCCTCTGATATAATTTTTTTGCTGCCTGACCTTTCATTTGGTCACTTTATCCAAAGCAGAGCAGCATAAAATCATCTCAGGAGGAGAAAGAAGTATGAGACACCAGAAATTTTTTGCAGCGCTTGCGGTTCTTTCCCTGACAGGGGGCCTGCTGTCAGGCTGTTCTTCAAGCACTCCGCCGGCAGAGACCACTCCGGCAGCCACCACTGCGGCTTCGACCACCGCGGCCCCGGAAACCACAGCAGAAATTGCTGAGGACGCAGTCTACACAGGAACCGCACAGGGCAACAACGGAGAGGTGACCGTTGAGGTTACATATGCTGACGGATCCATCACTGCCATAGAAGTGGTCAGCCACAGCGAGACCGCAGGGATCTCCGATCATGCCATATCGGACATGCCCGGCCGCATTGTCGAAGCTCAGAGTCTTGCTGTAGACACGATCTCCGGAGCCACCGTTACCAGCAATGCCATCTTAACAGCCGTAGAAAGCGCCCTCGCTGACGCGGGCATCGATGTAGAGCCCTTTAAGGCAGCTCCTGAGAAGGCCCAGTTGGTCCAGGGTGAGGCCGAAGAGACCGATGTGGTCATCGTAGGAGCAGGCATCTCAGGGATTATGGCAGCCTTCGAGCTTCAGGAAGACTACCCTGACATCCAGTTTATCCAGGTAGAAAAACTGGACTATGTCACCGGCTCTGTCCCCGGCTCCGGCGGCGCCATCGCGGGTATCAGCTCTCAGTATCATGAGCGGGACAACGTATCCTTTACCACTCAGGACGTTGTCGACCTGTTTACCTATACCTCAGGAACAGAGGTCAATGAAGATTTCGTCAAGGCCGTGTTCGAGAAATCTGACGTTCTCCTGGAACGCCTGATCTCTTATGGAACTCCCTTTACCACAGAGACGGAGGCCACCAGCAAATACTCGGATGCCGTCTATGCCATCCGCACCGAGAACCGCGGTTCCAGCTTCAGCCAGTTCTTAAACACCTATGTGGAAGGCAAATATGATCTGCGTATGGGCACTGCTGCCGAGGAGCTGATCGTGGAAGACGGAGCCGTAAAAGGCATCATAGTCGCAGACAATGAGAAACGCTACGAGATCCGCGCCAAAGCTGTGCTGCTGGCAACAGGAGGATTCGGTAATAATCCGGAACTGATGGAGGAATACCTTCCCTTATTTGCCGACGGATTCTCCTCCGCCAACCCGGGAGCCACCGGCGACGGCATCCTTATGACCCGCCAGTTTAACACCAAAGTAGTAGGCGACGGATCCATGGGCTCCATCGTGGCTCCTGACGGTTCCAACCTGATCCCCTCCAACTTCCTGGTAAATAAGGAGGGCAAACGCTTCGTAGGTGAGGCAGAGCCCAAGTATGTCATCCAGCGTGCATGTTCTCAGCAGACCGACCACGAGACTTTCCTGATCATGGACTCCAGCTATGAAGATGCAGATGTGATCAAGGAAAAGACGGAAAAGGGATATCTGAAACAGTATGACACCATAGAAGAACTGGCCGCAGACAACGGGATTGATGTCCAGGCTCTCCAGGCCACCATCGATGCCTACAACACCGCCGCTGCCGCCGGAGAGCCCATCCCGGCTGACGAGTACTCGCTCCCGGCCGACAAGGCGACGGTCATCGAAACCGCTCCCTTCTATCTCGAGAAAGTCACCCTGCGCTATTTCGGTACCATCCCCGGAATCGAGGTCAACAACAACTGCCAGGTGCTGGATGGGGACGGCAATGTCGTAGAAGGCCTCTACGCTTCCGGTGAACTGGTTGCAGGCAATGCCTTCACCCGCCAGTATCCCGGCGTGGGAATCGGCATCTCCTTTGCCGCCAACAGCGGCTCCTACGCAGTGGAGCATATCGCCCAGTCTCTCAAATAGATCTTTTTCAAAAAAACCTGCCGAGATCAGGTCATACAGACTTTTGATCTCAGCAGGTTTCTGCTGCTTCTGCCCTCTCTCTTCTCTCTTAATCCCTTCCTTCCATCTCACGTCCCTCCAGCCAGGGGATCACCTGTTCCAGAGAATCCAGAATCTCTGCCGCCATCTTCTGAAACTCTTCCCCGGGCATCTTCATATCCGGCACACAGATCACGTCCATGCCGGCTGCATGTCCCGCCTGGACTCCCGCCTCGCTGTCCTCCAGCACCAGGCAGTTTTCCGGGATCTCCCCTGCTTTCTCACAGGCCTTTAAGAAGATGTCCGGGTTGGGCTTTCCCCGCTTCACCTCCGTGCCGAAGACCATCTCGTCAAAATACGCCCTGATCCCGTTCTGGTCCAGAACCCCCAAAGCCCGGTCTCTTGTGCTGGACGTGGCCAGGATAATCTTGTACGACTTGTCCTTCAAGTACTGCAGCAGACTTTCGGCGCCGGGCTTTAAGTCCACTCCCTTCTCAAAATACGCGGCCTCTCTCTTCTCTGCAAAATCAAGGCCCTCCTCCAAGGTGATGGGAAGATCATAGATGCGGATCATGGTCTCCATGTTGCCCACTCCCGTCTTGCCGCTGTAATTGCGGGCGTACTCCTCCACGGTAAAGGGATGTCCGTGCTCGTTAAGCAGATCCTGGTACAGACGGTAGGAGATGATCTCGCTGTCGATCAGCAGTCCGTCCAGGTCAAAGATCATGGTTGTTTTCATCTAGGTGCCTCCTTAAATTTGCTTGTCTCCATCCTATCATTTTTTCATGGCTTTGGCAATTTCTGTTGATATAAAAAGCTGTGCCCAGCCATCTCTCCCTCCGAAGAAATGACTGAGCACAGCTTTCTGTCCATTGTCTCGATTACTTATTATAATTCACAATCTTCCCAAAATCCGGTTTCAGGGAAGCGCCGCCCACCAGGCCGCCGTCGATGTCGGGCTGTGCGAACAGTTCCGGAGCGCTGGCGCCGGACACGGAGCCGCCGTACTGGATGCGGATGGCTGCTGCCGTAGCCTCGTCGTAGATCTCGCCGATGCACACGCGGATAGCCGCACATACTTCCTGCGCCTGCTCCGTGGTGGCCACCTTGCCGGTTCCGATGGCCCAGATGGGCTCGTAGGCGATGACTACCTTCTTCGCCTGATCCGCAGCCACATTCTGGAATGCGATCTTGATCTGCTGGCGGATCCAGTCGATGGTGATGCCCTGCTCTCTCTGAGTCAGAGACTCACCGCAGCAGAGGATCGGGGTCAGACCGTGCTCAAGGGCCTTTAACACCTTCTTGTTGACGATCTCGTCGGTCTCCTTGAAGTACTCTCTTCTCTCGGAGTGTCCGATGATGACATACTCCACGCCTGCGTCGGTCAGCATGTTGGGGGAAATCTCGCCTGTGTAGGCTCCTTTCTCCTCATAATACAGGTTCTCCGCGCCTACATGGATGTTGGTGCCCTTGACGGCCGCCGCAACCGGGATAATATCAATAGCCGGTACACAGAAGACTACGTCCACCTCGTCGTTGCCCACCAGGGGCTTTAACTCCTCCACCAGGGCAACTGCCTCCGTGGGAGTCATGTTCATCTTCCAGTTGCCGGCGATTACTTTCTTTCTGCTCATTGATAGAGTTCCTCCTGTCTATTCTTCGGACTGCCCAAACCGTGCCGCGTCCGGGCAGCCCGTAAACTGCTCTGCTGCTTACGCTTTGTTGTCAGCTGCCGCCACGCCGGGAAGCTCCTTGCCCTCCAGGAACTCCAGGGAAGCGCCGCCGCCGGTGGAGATGTGGGTCATCTTGTCCGCGAAGCCCAGTCTCTTCACTGCGTTGACGGAATCGCCGCCGCCGATGACCGTCGTGGCGTCGGACAGCTCTGCCACTGCGCGGCAGACTTCCAGAGTACCCTCTGCAAAGTTGGCGAACTCAAAGACGCCCATGGGTCCGTTCCACACTACGGTCTTGGCGCCCTTCAGGGCTTCCTTGTACGCCTCGATGGTCTTGGGTCCGATGTCGAATCCGGACCATCCTGCGTCGATGACATCCACGACCTTGCGCTCCGTATCATTGGAGAACTCCTTGCCCTCTACATGGTCCACGGGCAGAAGCAGCTTCACGCCCTTGTCGGCAGCCTTCTTCACCATCTCCAGAGCGTAGTCCAGCTTATCCTCCTCGCACAGGGAATTGCCGATCTCCTGGCCCTGAGCCTTGGCAAAGGTATAAGCCATGCCGCCGCCGATGATCAGGGTGTCCACCTTGTCCAGAAGGTTGTTGATCACGTTGATCTTATCGGATACTTTGGCGCCGCCCAGGATGGCCACGAAGGGACGAACCGGGTTCTCCACAGCCTGTCCTAAGAACTTGATCTCCTTCTCCATCAAATAGCCCACCACGTTCTCCTTGGTGTGCTTGGTCACGCCTACGTTGGAGCAGTGCGCCCTGTGGGCAGTACCGAAGGCGTCGTTTACAAACACGCCGCCCTCACACAGGTCAGCCAGCTCTTTTGCGTAAGCGTCTGCCTTCTCGTCCTTGCCGTACTTGGTCTCCTCCACTCTGTAGCGGGTGTTCTGAAGCAGCAGCACCTCGCCGTCCTTCAGCTCTGCAGCCACCTTCTGAGTCTCCTCGCCCGTGACCTTGGGATCATTGACAAACTTCACTTCCACGCCCAGTCTCTCGCTCAGTGCGGGAGCGACGGGAGCCAGGGACATCTCCGGAACCGGCTCGCCCTTGGGTTTGCCCAGATGGGAGCAGAGGATCACTCGCGCGCCCTGATCCAACAATTTCTTGATGGTGGGGATGGCGCCGTCGATCCGGTTGTAATTCTGGATCACGCCCTCCTTCAACGGCACGTTAAAGTCGCAGCGGACAAGAACCTTCTTGCCCTGAAGATCTTTCAAATCATCTACTGTCTTTTTATTTAACATGGTATGTTACCCCTTTCATTCGGTCTGGATCATGATGTCGCCGGGTCTTAAAGTCAAAAGACATCCTGCAGGCCTGCACCGGATCTCTGACTTCCACCCCGGCGTCATCATGGGATTAAGGGGGCACAGGCTGGCTTGACTGCAGATTCTGCCGTGTGCCCCCGCGCATCATAAAAGGGTCCGGTCCTGAGACCGGACCCTTATGTGGATCACTGATAAAACTTGTCCTGTAAATGATTACAGTTCAGCGAAGTATTTGATCGTCCGAACCATCTGGCTGGTGTAGGAGTTCTCGTTGTCATACCAGGAAACTACCTGAACCTCGTACAGATCGTCGGCAATCTTGGCTACCATAGTCTGGGTTGCATCGAACAGGGAACCGTACTTCATACCGATTACGTCGGAGGAAACGATGGGATCCTCGTTGTAGCCGTAGGAAGCGGAAGAGGCTGCCTTCATGGCTGCGTTGATGCCCTCTTTGGTCACGTCCGTACCCTTGACGACTGCGGTCAGGATGGTGGTGGAACCGGTCGGTACCGGAACACGCTGTGCGGAACCGATCAGCTTGCCGTTCAGTTCGGGAATAACCAGACCGATGGCCTTGGCAGCACCTGTGGAGTTGGGAACGATGTTGGCAGCGCCTGCTCTTGCTCTTCTCAAATCGCCTTTTCTGTGGGGTCCGTCAAGGATCATCTGATCGCCTGTGTAAGCATGGATGGTGCTCATGATACCGGACTGGATGGGAGCATAGTCATTCAGTGCCTTAGCCATGGGAGCCAGGCAGTTGGTGGTACAGGAAGCCGCGGAAATAATTGTATCATCTTTAGTCAGTGTGCCTTCATTTACGCTGAAAACAACTGTGGGCAGATCGTTGCCGGCCGGTGCGGAGATAACCACCTTCTTAGCGCCTGCATCGATATGAGCCTGGGATTTTGCCTTGGAGCAGTAGAATCCAGTACACTCCAGAACTACGTCAACACCAATCTCACCCCAAGGAAGGTCAGCAGCATTCTTCTCTGCATAAATCTTGATTGTCTTGCCGTCTACGGTAATGGAATCCTCACCGGCCTCAACAGTGTGCAGATTGTCGCCGATACGTCCGGCGTATCCGCCCTGAGCGGTGTCATACTTTAACAAATGAGCCAGCATCTTGGGATCCGTCAGGTCGTTGATTGCAACGATCTCATAACCCTCTGCCCCGAACATCTGACGGAAAGCCAGACGTCCAATACGTCCAAAACCATTGATTGCTACTTTTACTGCCATAACTCTCATTCCTCCTAAAGAATAAATTGAATTGCGATTGTTAAAATCTAATCAACCCCATAACTAATTCTACATAATTTTGCCAGAAATAGCAAGTAGTTTTTGGAGAATTTACAATTCATTTTTAATATACCCTGCCAGGTTGTAGGCATGGTCGGAAATTCGTTCCAGGTTGCTGATGACGTCTAAGAACACCACTCCGGCAGAGGGGACGCACACGCCGCTTGACAGCCGTCCGATATGCTTCTCTCTCAGATCTTCTTCCAGACTGTCCACCTGATCCTCATACTGACTGACCTTGCGCACCATCTCCATATTGCAGGTGCGGCGGGCCTCGATGGCATACTCAAAGGACTTAAACACCTCCCTGCTGATCTCCCGCAGATCTTCCACTCCGGTGTCGGAAAATTTTAATTTGTGTTCCACCATGTACTGAGCCGCCTCCGCCAGGTTTTCCCCATGGGCTGCCACGCGCTTGATGTCGCTGATGCTGTAGAACAAGTCGTTGACCACCTGAATCTGGTACTCGGTCAGGGACAGGTTGTTGATCTTGATCAGATATTCCGTCAGCATCCTCTCCATCCTGTCAACGGTTTTCTTCACACGGTAGACCTCTTCCACCTCCTCCAGATTGCCGCTTATAATGGCCTGGATTCCCCGCTTTACATTGGCCAGGGTGATGAGTCCCATGTGGATGACCTCCAGGGCCGCCGTCTCCACGGCAAATGCCGGAGACTCAAAGATACGCTCGTCCAGATGCTTTAATGCCACAGCCTCCTCGGTGTCCTCCTCCGGTTCTTCCTCCTCCTTCTCCTTCACCAGAACTCCCGACAGCTTCACCAGCTGATCCGCAAAGGGGAACAGAAGGGCCGTATTGACCAGGTTAAACACTGTGTGGAACATGGAGATCTCCACGGCGGTGATTTCACTGGCCGCCATAGCCGGATACGCCATGAACAACACAAATCCGATGATTCCGAACAGCAGCGAGCCGATGACATTGAAACTCAGGTGCATCACCGCTGCCCTCTTGGCGGTCCTGGAGCCCCCCATACTGGAGATCATGGCCGTGACACAGGAACCGATGTTCTGTCCCAGAGTGATGTAGATGGCCGCATTGGTGGTCACCACCCCGTTTAAGGCCAGTGTCTGCAGAATACCTACGGAGGCAGATGAACTCTGCAGCAGCGCGGTCACAAGAGCGCCGATGAGCATGCCCAGGAAGGGATTGCTGCCCAGGATCTCAAAAGCCTTGGAGAAGACGGGTGCATCCGTGTAGGGCGATATGGAGTCGGACATAAATTCCAGGCCCATAAACAAAAGTCCAAGGCCCACCAGGATCTCGCCGACGGTGTGATACTTCTGCTTCTTGCTGAACAGGATCATCAGCGCGCCGATGCCGATGAGAAGCGGCGCGTAGAACACCGGTTTCATCACCTCCATGGCGCTGCCTAACTGGCTCAAGGACACGATCCACGCCGTGATGGTGGTACCGATGTTGGCGCCCATGATGACTCCCACAGCCTGAGACAGGTTTAAGATCCCGGCGCTGACGAATCCCACCACCATGACCGTGGTGGCGCCGCTGCTCTGGATGATAGCCGTGATCAGGGCTCCCAGGCATACGGCCATAAACCGGTTGTTGGTCAGCATCCCCAGAAACTGACTCATCTTTCCTCCGGCCGTCTTCTGCATGCCGTCTGCCATGATGTTCATGCCGTACAAAAACATGCCCAGGCCGCCCAGAAAGCCGAATACATTTGATATGTTGCCAGTAATAGTCATAATTTCCTCCTGTTATGTATCAGAAAAGGCACAGCCGCTCCCCTTGGCAGACCTGCCTTTTGCACCCTCCCCTAAAGGGCGCAGGCCTTTCCGCAGCCTTTTGACTGCGGACGTGTCAGGATTCATCATATCATATCCCCATAGTCCAACGCTATGATTTTTTAAGATTTCGTTAAAATTTGTTGAATATCCCACAAATATTTTTCTCTGGCAAATCGATTTCTATTCAGTTATAATAGAAGGCAGCCATATATGAGGAACGGGAAGGGAACAGGATATTGTTATGAACAGCAAAAGAGGGAAGACAGAAAATGGGATGGAGTCTGTGGATTTCAGTTTTCAGGTGGATTTAAAAGGGATGATCCGCCTTTTAAGTGAGAATCTGTATTCCAGCAGTGACGTGTTTGTGAGGGAACTTTTACAAAATGCCGTGGATGCCATTGAGGCCAGACGAGAGATGGAGCCGGCATTTGGGGAGGGAAGGATTTCGATCGAGTATCGGCAGGAAAAAGATCAGCAGGCAGAGCTTATGTTCCGGGACAACGGGATCGGCCTTAGCAGAGAGGAAATCCATTCCTTTTTGTCGGTGATCGGACAGTCCTCCAAGCGGGAGGAGGTAAGGCGCAGCAGCTTTATAGGACAGTTTGGAATCGGGCTGCTCTCCTGCTTTCTGGTGACGGATGAGATTGCAGTCAAAAGCCGTTCCGTCCGTGAGGAGCAGGGATATCGGTGGATCGGAAAAAGCGACGGCACTTACCAGGTCACAGAGGAGGCACAACTCCCGGAACCGGGAACCCAGGTGATGATACGGCTTAGGGGAAATACGGCGTCCCGGTATGGGGAGGAAAGGGTCATCCAACTGCTGAAAAACTATGGCTTTTTGATCCGGACCCCGGTGGAATTTTCAGGGGACTGGGGGAAGAGGCGGATCAACGACGGTTTCATCCCCTGGAGGCATCCCTCTTGTTCCCACGAGCAGATCATGGAGTTTGGAGAGCTGATGTTCCATGAAAGCTTTTTCGGCATGGTTCCCATCTCCCAAGAAGGGCTTAAGGGGTATGTCTTCATCTCCGAGAGGCAGACCAGCGCAGCCGCGGAAGGGCGGCACAAGATTTTTCTGAAAGATATGCTGGTCACGGAAAACGGCCGGGGCCTGGTGCCGAAGTGGGCGTTCTTTACCCGGTGTATTCTCAATGCAGAAAATCTGACGCCCATGGCTTCCAGGGAGGGCTTTGTGTCGGACCACAGGCTTTTGAAAGCCCGCCATATGATCGAGAAATGTATGTTTGATTATTTTAAGGCCCTGGCCCAGTATGACGTGAACAAGCTGAAGCACCTTACCATGATCCACAATACGGCCGTCAAGTCTCTGGCTGTGGAGAATGAGCAGATTTACAAGCTGTTTTTCCCCTTTCTGACCTTTTCTACCAACAAGGGACATCTGACCGGCTTCCAGCTTGTGGAGGCGGCGAAGACGGAGGCAGTGTATTACTGCGTGGAGGTAGATGACTACCGCAGGGCCTGCCCGCTGGCCGGAAACGGCAGCAGCGTACTGGTTAACGCCGGGTATATTTACGATGCAAAGCTTTTGCAGCTTTTAAGGCAGTATCACAGGGGAATCCGGATTGCCGTCTTTGATGAGGCTTCCTACGGGGATATTCTGGAGGAGCCCTCCGAGGAGACGAAAAAGGAAATGACCTCCCTCCATGCCGCCGCAGAGCGGGCGCTAAACCGGTGCAGCGCAGTGCTCAAACAGTTTGATCCCCCGAAGGTCCCGGCGCTGTATGTGACAGGGACAGATGGGTTTGGGGACGGTACTTCCCCGGAAGGCGGATTTTCGGAATTTCTGGAAGGCTTTGATTTTGAAGATCTTTTCGGGGATTCTTTTGGCGGGTATTCGGCAAAGCTGTACCTAAATGTCAGGAACCCTCTGGTGCGGCGGCTGGCACAGGTGCAGGATGGAGCCATGATGGAAACCATGATCCAGATCTTGTATGTCCAGGCCATGCTGGCGGGGCATTATCCTTTGGGAGAGAGGGAGACGGAGATCTTGAATACCGGGCTGATGAGGCTGGTAGAGTATGGACTGGGAGGGCAGATATGATACTGGGCGGAATTCCGCGGGAATTAGTGGCTGATGAAAAGCTCTGGAAACTGATCTGCCGGGCCAATGAGCTGACGGATGAGACCGTTTCAAGCTGGGACAGCAATGCGCCTGCTCTGATCCCCCTGCTGAAACGCATCTTGGCAATTTTGAAAGAGGAACAGGAATGGAAGTTCTACTTTTTTGTTATGAACCAGCTGTTTTATGTCAGCAAGCGAAATCCGGAAGCCTGGACGCAGACAGCCTTTTGGGTTGCTAACCTCTTCCATCAGGACATGGCAGGCCATCTCAGTGCCTTCGAGGGAGAAGGAAGCTACTGGAAGTTTGTTCTTGCGTCAAATATCCTGTTATTTTATCTCAGATATCCCCAGATTGACGACAAGAACATGGAACGGATGCTGCTGCTCTTTCAGGAACAGGAGCACAGATGCGGCTATGACCGCCGGAAGAATAATAATTATCATGCAGTTATGGATCTGGCACTGTTCAACCGGGATGTACCGATGGCTGAAACTGCCAGAAGGAAGTTGGAACATGGAGACTATGAATATTGCTGTTACGCCTGTTTTTATGGGAGGCCTATGATTGGATATTATGTGCTGCACGAGGATTTTGAGGGAGTTGAGGAGATAATCCGGCTGCTTTGTGAGAAATCCATCCCCATAAACTACAGAAAGTATTTCGACCGTTGCGTGGTGTCGGAAGAAAAGGACCTGGTGGGCGCCGCCCTTCTGCGCTGCCTGAAACTGGGACGAAGCCGGTTGTTTGAGAGGATTTTTAGGAGATGGGGGCAGATCTTTGGCGAACCCGGGGAAGAGACGGAGAAAGATGTATGGCTGATGCTGTTTCACGGCCTGGCAGGAGACTGGTCCTGGGACAAAGAGGGCCTGCAGCAGGCAGCGCTGGATGACCGGAATCGGCGGGAACAAAAGGTGCCCCCTCTGAATTCCCTGTATCAGATGCTGTGCTGGTATTGCTGCTTTCGAATGCTGGATGCCAGGGGATCGGGCAAGGTAAGACTGGAATCTGATGACATCCCCGGGGAAGGCAGAGAGCGGACCTTCCCGGAGGCCGCGGAGTATTTTGAGCAGCAGGCAGATCTGCTGGGAGGGCAGATGGACCGGGCAAGGAAGAGATTCGGATATCAGACCATAAAGACAACCTTTGAAACGTGTTTTTGGGGATGAATGGGAGGCGTGTCCGCTCCCTCTCTCACTAAAAATAAGCAGGCAATTGTGAAAGGTGAAATTAAGAGAACATTCTGACAAGTTCTGAGTTTCGCAAATGCCTAAGTACATCTAGGAGGAATTTTGCCATGCTTTGTGATTTTCATCTTCACACGGAGTTTTCCGGGGACAGTGAGACAGCGGCCGAGGAACAGGTGCTGCGGGCCATCGCCCTGCATATGCCCTGTATCTGTATCACGGATCACCACGACCCGGACGTGGTGTCGGACTGTGATTTCAACCTGGATCTGGAGAAGTATTTTCCTGCCATGGAAGCGCTGAGGGCCCGGTATAGTGACAGGATCCGGATCGAAATCGGCATCGAGCTGGGTCTGCAAAATCATATCTCGGACAAGCTCTCCCTAATTGCCGCCCGGTATCCCTTCGATTTCATCATCGGCTCCTGTCACTATATCGACGGGATGGACCCGTATTTTCCCGTATTTTTTGAGGGGAAAGTGGAGAAAGAGGCCTACCGCCGGTTCTTCGAGGTCACCCTGGAGCGGGTTCGGAACCTGGACTGTTTTGACTCCCTCGGCCATCTGGACTATGTGGTCCGTTATGGCCCTAACCAAAACCGGGCATACCGCTTCGCCGATTACCAGGACCTGATCGATCCGATCTTAGAGACTCTGATTCAAAAGGGAAAAGCTCTGGAGTGCAATACCGGCGGATTTCACTACGGCTTGGGCCATCCCAACCCCTGCGAGGAAATCCTCTGCCGCTACCGCAGTCTGGGCGGCAGCCTGATCACCATAGGTTCCGACGCTCACACCCCCGACCGCCTGGGGTTTGACTTCGACCGCGCCCGAACCCTGCTGAAATCCTGCGGCTTCACCCACTACACCGTATACCATCAGAGAGAACCCCGGTGTCTGCCCCTGTAAACCGGAGGCAGACACCGGGACCCTGGAGGTCTGTCCCGCGGACATCCCTTTATGGGGTTATCACGTCCTCATAGGTCAGATCTTCCCATTCTTTCCCTCGTTTCACCTCCATCCGATCGATCTCGCCTGCAATATATTCCCTGGCTTTCTTCTCCCGCAGCAGGTATTCTACATACTCCCGCTCCTCATCGTAACTGCCGAAGACTCCATATTCCTTGGATTCCACCAGGATCACCGCGCTCATGTCGTCGACGTACTCGATGGCCGGCGCAGTCTCCCCCGCTTCCAGCTCCCGGACAGCCTCCACCACCCGGTCTAAAACCAGATTCTCCTTGCCCAGGTTCAGAGTGTCCACGGTCATGTGTTCCACTCTCGCCGAAATCCCGGTTTCTTCGGCCAGAAGCCTTGGCAGCTCCTCCGTGATCCCCTGGTCCCGAACCCACTGCTCCACCGCGGCGGCCTGATCCCGGCCAAGGTCCTCAAAGACTGCCAGGCTAAGTGCAGCCCGGAAATTCTTCTTCTCCTCCGTCTCCTTCACGGTCTGGTAATATTCTCTCAGCTCCTCCTCCTCGACGGTGACGATCTTCTGCTCCACCAGTTCCTCCAGGGACTGGTAGAGCTGGCTCTGGCGGTAGGAATAGTACTGGCTGACGGACAGCTCAATCGGCCCGTACACCACCTTTCCCTCCTCCTTCATCTGCTTTCGCTGTCTCGTCTCTTCCTGATACTGCTCTAAAAATCCTTCGTATTCGATCTCGTCGATGATACCGTTGTCCCTGGCCAGAATCTGAATCCCCTTCTGCCGGACAGCCTCCTCGTCCGTAAGCTCCCGGACTCGGTCCATGGGAGAGACGCCATCTGTCTTCTTCTCCCAGAAGCCGGGAGCATTGACATCGACTCCCTCCATAGCCCCGTACTCTCTGGCTGTCCTGGCAAGGTTGTCGTAAGCCAGGATAGCGTACTCCTCCTTTGATATCTCATAGTCCCCTACTTCCATAAAGCAGGAATAGTCCTGCCGGGCGCACCCGGCAAGACATTCCAGAATCAGGAACCATGTTAAAAGCATTACTGCTGTGTTCTTCCTCATGGTTCACCTCTTGTTAATTTTTCCACACTCCATCCGGTCCCACCCGGTAACCGTCGGGAGTCGTCGTATTACGGTACAGGGAACCTTTCGTTCCGTCTGATACTGTTTTAAAATAGTACCATTTTCCCTCGATCAACTGCCATCCGGTCAGCATAACCCCGTCTTTGTCAAGATAATAGATGTTGCCGTCCCGATCCGTGAAAAATCCGGTGAGCAGATATCCGTTCTCATCGAAACGATACCAGTTCATGACCCCGTTGTAGGCCAGGTAATACCAATCGTTTTTCGCATAATCGCCATTGGGCAGAATACATCTGGTATAACCCTTTCCCTGAACCCAGCTGTTCGTCACGGACTCCCGCTCAGAGGACGAATCTCTGTGAGGTCTATTCGGCTTCTCCGGGCTCGGATTGTCTGGATTGTCCGGGTTGTCTGGATTGTCTGGGTTATCCGGATTGTCCGGGTTGTCTGGATTATCCGGGTTATCCGGATTGTCCGGGTTGTCTGGATTATCCGGATTATCCGGGTCTTCTGCTCTCATGGTGACCTCTGCGGACACATTGCAGTACAACCCTTCCACACGACCTCTCACCAGGAATGTTCCGCCTCTGGTGAGGAGAGTCGGGCTGACGGCTTCCCACACGACGGGAACCTCTCTCTGTGTTCCGTCCGCATAATAAATCGTGATGGTTTCCGGAAGATCCAGTCCCTCTCCCACCGAGGCCTCGCAGTTCACCTCTTCCAGCTCTGTCACATACTGGTTTGATACAAAAAGCTTCGGTGCCCTTTCCGCTCCGGCCTCTTTGCTGGCAAATGTCAGACCGGAATTGGAGCCATTGGGATCCGCCTCCGGATTCTCCTCGATGTCAAGGACAAAGGAAATCTTTCCGTCTTCTATCGAGTCAATCCCGTCGGACACGTCGATGGCAAGGTAGGTTCCCACCTGATCGCGCCGGATTACCACACGCTCTCTCACCTGTTTTGCCTTATATCCGCTGGCCTGGGTAATATTGTCATAGGAGGCTTTCTTTTCGTCCCAGCCCGGGGTATTGGTATAGATATTTAAGTAGGATTCTGTGACTCCCTCCTTATTATCCATGCTGTCAAAATACAGCCTCAGAGTCATCTCCGTCAGGTCTGAAGTATCCATGGAACCCAGATCAAACTGTACCACTCCGATCCGTTTATACTCACCCGTATAGTTTTTGACTCGTATCTTATTCTGATCATCGAAATTCTTGTCTGACGGGCTTACCTGGACGTAGGTATCACCGTTGGTCACCGCCTCTCCATCCATATATTCCAGCGGGTCTGCCGGCGTAATCGTGATGGAAGCCGGGATGGTAGTCCCTGCGATATAGCCCTTTACTTCATAGGGATCACTGCCTTGATACAGCTCTTTTCTGACCGCTCCCCACACCACCGGAACCTCTGTGGTGCCGGCTGTGCGGCTGCGGCTTCCGGCGGAGGCCAGGGCGATCGTATCCGGAAGTGCCGGATATTTTCCTATGGGACTCTCCATCCGGGCCGGTTCTGCGGCAGCCTCGATGATTGTCACATGGGCAGTAGTCTTCAATCCCCCGCAGGTCCCGGAAAGCGTGAAGGTTCCGGCCTTCTGGTATTTTTCTTTCTCGATCTCATCCCACTCCACCTCGGCAGTTCCTCTGCTTCCGTCTGTGTAAGTGACGGTAACGGTCTCGGGAAGCACCGGCATAAATCCTGCATATCCGATGACGTCGGCCTCCTCGGCAGACACCAGTCCGGCTCCGGTGACGGTAACCGTAACGGTGCACCCCTCCTCATAGCCGCTTATTCTTCCTTTCACGGTAAATGTTCCGGGTTTTGCATACTGGTTCTCGCCCACAGGATCCCACACTACGGAAACCTGTTCCTTATTACCATTGGCATAGGTTACAGTTACGGTCTCAGGCAGCACCGGCGCAACTCCGGCCTGGGTCGTCACAGCCTCCGCCTCGACGGACACGATGATGAAGTCAGAAACCGTCACATATGCGATAACCGGCAGTTTTCTTCCCTCAATATAGCCGCGTACGGTAAACTGGTTCTCTCTCTCGTACTGTTCGGGCAAAACTTCATCCCACGCCACCGGCACCTGGGCAGTCGAATCGTCACTGTAGGTTACCGTCACGGTCCCCGGCAGCACCGGAGCCGTTCCCACCGAAACCTTGATAAAGAGATCTTCTGCGGACTTTATCGTCTCATTGCTGAATACGAGCTGCGGTTTATACTCCGATTCTTTGGAATGAATATTGGTCATATTCTTTGAACCTACGACCATACCCTCAAAAATGATGGAGAGCCGTTTCTCTCCGCTACCCAGCAGCGTCTCCACATACTCTGTGATATCCAGCTCCTTCCATGTGCCTCCGTCAGCCTTGCTGGAGGTGAAATCAAGGATCTTCTCAATCTTGTCCGGCATGGTACTCCAGGTTACATTCTCCTCATCCCATTGGTCTCCGATTCGGGAAACAGCAAAGGGAACATTGTCTGCATCCGTGCTGTCTATGTGGAATTTCAGAGAAATCCGCTTATAGTCTTCCGGCACAGAGGACAGATCAAATGACATCAGCACATTTCTGCTGTACCCGCTGGCATCCAGCTTCACGGTCATGGACTCTTCCGTTCCGCTGTGATCCCCGTTATCGCGGACTCTGGCATCCTGATCTGCGATGACAGACTTGGCATCTTTCTCGTATACATGGACGATACACTCGGCCTTTGCCTCCGGGTTATTAAGGCTGACCGCAGTTATCACCGTCTCGCCCTGGGCCAGCGCGGTAACCTTGCCCGCCGCCGACACTTTTACCACAGACGGATCTGCCGCTGACCAGGAGATGCTGTCGTCTAAAACGTCGATGGGCTGCACTGTGGCCTTTAACTGGACACTGTCCTCTGTCACCAGATAAAGCTCGGTCCTGTCCAACGTCACTTTCTCTACCTTGGTCCCGTCCTCTTCCACCGGACCCGGGTCATTGTGAAACTCATGAGCACCGATATCCGGCAAATCAACGATGGGATTGCCGAAGATGTCCTCTGTGACTGTGGATTCCGGTATAGCCACTCCGGCATCCACAGCCGGTGAATTGTCCTGCAGTTTGAAGATCGCCATACGTTCCCTGAGACCGGCGATAAATTCATCTCCCTGCCCCATGTTCTCGTAAGTGAGGTCATACTCCTCGCTGCTGTAGTTGGTGCTCGCCTGAGGAGAAGAAAGCCTGGGGTTCACAAACAGGTTGTCGTCCAGAACCGCGTCGGACGGACCGTTGACGCTGGTGATGGAGGCGGGATAGATGATATTGTTGGTCATGGCTCCCCTCTCCACGCTGATGGCGCTGGTGCCGAACTTGGGGACACTGCCGTGGGCCATGATAATATTATTTTTAAAGTATCCCACAGACCCCTCGTGGAAGATGGAGGTGGTGACTCCTTTTCCAATGTACATGGTATTATTGTAGATCTTCGTCTTGCCGGTCTGGCAGTGGAACAGCTCCTGGCTGGGCTTCCCGTCATTGGCGCTGATATTGTAGCGGAAATGATAGGTTGCATTGTCGTACATGGTCAGAAGCAGGCCGCCCTTGTTGTGATGGCTGTAATTGTATTCATAGATGATGTCCCTGCAGCCGATGTCATAGTCAAAGGCCTCGCCGTCATTATATCCGTACTCTCCGCCGAACACCTCATTGTAGCGGAACACGGAATCGTCACACTGCCACAGCCATGCGCCCGCATAGTTGGCCGTGTTGTAGTTGCAGTGGTTCTTCACCACATTGTTCTCCACCAGTCCGTTCTCGCCTACCTCTGCGAGCACTATGCCGTCGCCGAAGATCTCTTCAATATAGTTTCCCCGGAAGGTGATGTTGCGGAAGGTCTTGGTATTGCGGAAGCCGACACCCTCCCCTTCTGTGCTCTGGCCGCTGGTACGGATTCCCTCCTTGGCCACGTTCTTTACATAGTTGTTTTCAATCAGGACCTGGTCGAATCCGATATTGGAAGCCATCTCTCCTCCCGGCTTCTGACCGTCGATCCAGAGGTTGGCGCCGATGACCAGGATTCCGCCGGTCATCTTGGCGTTGGATACCTGGGCCGTCACATCGTGAACATAACAATTCCGCACGGTCACATTGGACACCACGCCGGCCTGCCCGGTGGTAAATACCAGGATTCCCACATGGTTGAAACTGTCATCTGCGCTGTTGGTGACCTCAATCCCGTCGATCACCCAGTTGCTCTGGTCGCTGAGCAGTACGGCCGGACTGTAGATATGGTCTTTGCTGGCCCTGTGCTGGGGATCGTAGGGAACCGATCCGTCGCCGTTGATGATGGGATATCCGCCGCCGCCATAAGATCCCAGAGTGATGGGAGCATCCTCGATTCCCTCTCCCTTCGGATACAGATATCCGTTCCAGATACAGCCGGCCTTTAACAGGATAGAGTCACCGGGAAGGAATGTGGTGCTGTTGACCTTATCAAGGCTCTTCCAGGCTGTCCCTTCGGAACGCCCGTCATTGCTGTCGTTTCCGTTTACTCCATCCACATAATAGGTCTGATTGGAAACCACCACAAATTCCTGAGGGCTGTAGGTGACAAACCGATGATCCTGACCGAAGCCTACCAGAAGCTGGACCTGATCGCTGTTGCCAGCCCCGAAAGCGTCGAAATGGACCTTGACTACGCTACCTTCCATCACCGCGGAGCGGACGGCCACCGCCTTATCCTTCTCCCCATTTACGATCGCGCTTAAGGAGACACGGCTTTTGACGTCACCAGACAGGCTGTCTGTCGACTCTACGGTAAACTCCAGAGAATCTTTGCCTGTCATCTTAAGATCCGATATCATCGGGACATTCACGTTGTCCGGATACTTGATCATGGGGTTCCACATGACGCGGTCATTGTTGTAATCTCCGTTTTTGTTGACTCTGAAATAGATGCTCTCCCCTTCACTGACCTCCAGGTAAAAGGGCTGGAAGCTCAGATCCGTCTTGTTGAACTGTGTCGACACAGTCCCGGTATCCGGCCAGATCAGTTCTTCCCCCCGCTGGATGGACAGCAGCACTCCGTCTCTGTCATTCCTGTCTACTTCCATATGTATCTTTCGATCATCCTCGGTGATCTGAATGAGACCGGTTTCCGGCGCTCTCCATTCCAGGATGACATCACTGTCTCCCGGCATCATGCCGTTGTTAAAGATTCTCAGGCTTCCGCTGCCGTTTTTGTCCAGCATCCATCTCGGTGCATAGCTGGATGTGGTATCACAGTAGGGAAGTTCGACGATATTCCCGTCGCTGTCTTCGTACTTATAATACCAGACCGGCCCCGCCTGAGGTGTCGCTGTGCTGAAGTCTTTCGTCAGGGAATAAGTCTTTCCAGGGTCCGCTCCGAAGTCCTGAGGACTGTAGGTGACAAACCGATGATCTTCATCAAAGCCTACCAGCAGCTGGATCTGATCCGTGTCCTCTGCAGCAACGGCCTCAAAGGCAACCTGGACCGCACCGTCTTTCACCTGGGCAGAATCGACAATTACTTCCTGCTCCTTCTTCCCGCTTACGATCGCGCTCAAGGACACACGGCCTGTGACGTCGCCGGACAGGCTCTCACCCGACTCCACGGTAAACTCCAGGGAACCGCTTCCTGTCATGGTCACGTCAGAGATCATGGCCACGGCCTCGTCTTCCTGATACTCGATGACCGGACACCACATAACGCGGTCATTGTTGTACTCCTTGTTTCCGTTAGCTCTGAAATAGATGGAATCTCCCTGACTCACCTGCAGATAAAAGGGCTGGAAGCTCACATCCTTCATATTGCATTCTGTTGAGATCGTCCCTGTATCCGGCCAGACCAGTTCGCCCTCATGCTGGATCCACATCAGGACTCCGTCTCTGTCGATCCTGTCTGTTTCCATATAGATACGGCCGTCATCCTCAGAAATCTGAATCAGTCCGTCTAAAGGCGCTACCCATTCCAGGATGACATCGCTGCCTTCATTCCCCGGCATCATGCCGTCCTTAAAAACCCTTATCCACTTAGTATCATTTTTCCATCTCGGCGTAGCCGCATCATATGTTTCCAGTACGGCGATTTCCTTCGTGTCTTTATCTTCGTACTTATAGTACCACACCGGCCCCTGTGTACCGCTGAAATCATCTGACAGCGAATATCGCTCCCCCGCCCGGGGCATCTGCATAGGTTTCACGGCATCGGACATGGTCGCATTGGACGCAGTCGCCTTTTTATCCGATCTCCCTCCCGTGCTTCCGGAATCCGCGTTAGACGCAGTCGCCTTTCTCACACTGCCTCCCATGCTGTCTACAGCAGCAAAGCCGTAAGACAATCCGCTGCCGAAATTACCTGCTGCCATGGCAAGTGACAGGTAGAACGCCAATCCTCTTTTCCAGCTTTTTCTCATAACGCCTCCTTCATCTTCGCCGGAGCACAGACGGCAGACACTCTGCCTGCTCCCCGATCTCCCGGCATTATTCCCCGTTATTATGGTTAGTTTGATTATAGGAAGTGAGGATCGGAAAGTAAATAAGTTTATTATCGATTTTTTACAATTTCTTCATGTTATATTCGAATTTATTTGTACTATTTTTATATTCCTATACGATCTTAAGATTTTTTGCACCACTTCTCCCTTTTTAAGTATAAAATCCCCCTATCCGTCAATACTCTCCTTACATCAATTCTCCGGGAGAAACGGGACACGGCCTGCGGAGAGCGAGAAAGGAACCGAAACGACATGACGAGAATCCCCAGACACATCGGAATCATCCCAGACGGCAACCGCAGATGGGCCCTTTCCCAGGGTCTGAACAAGGAGGACGGCTATGACCACGGAATCTCCCCCGGCATGGACTTGTACCGCATCTTGAAAGACTTGGGGGTGGAGGAGCTGACCTTCTACGGCTTCACCGCAGACAACACCAAACGGCCGACCGGACAGCGCCTGGCCTTCTCCCGAGCCTGTGTGAAGGCGGTGGAGGCTCTCTCCGGAGAGGATGCCTCCCTCCTTGTCCTGGGCAACACAAAATCCGCCATGTTTCCAAAGGAGCTGATCCCCTACACTGAGAGACAGACCTTCGGAACAGGCGGAATGAAGATTAACTTTCTGGTCAATTACAGTTTTGAGTGGGATCTGGGCTTTCACCGGGGAACCCTGGGACCTCGGATGGCCTCGGCGGACGTGTCCCGGGTAGATCTGATCATCCGGTGGGGCGGAAGAATGAGGCTGTCGGGATTTCTCCCCATCCAGTCAGTCTACTCGGATATCTATGTGATCCGGGACTATTGGCCCGATTTCTCCCCTCAGCATGTCCATGAGGCCCTGGCCTGGTATGAAAAGCAGGACGTCACTCTGGGGGGATAGATCCCCTGCTGCCCCTATATAGACGTTATTTATATCTATATAGTTATAATTATCGTCCTATTGATCCACATTGACTTTGTCGATCATAATATTCAGGATCTCCGTGTCGGTGCGCTTCATCCCCACGCGGCCGATGTATCCCATGTTCTTGATGGTCTTCTCCACATCCTCATTGACGATGCCCTCCCCGGGCTTGAAGCAGCGGTTCACCATCCCCATATAATGGGCCAGAATCGCCGCATCCACGGCGGAAGCGATCTTGGCCGCACAGGAGGACTTGGCTCCGTCACAGACGATCCCGCCTACATTGGCGATGGTGTTGACGATGGTGTTGGATACCTCCTCATAGCTTCCCCCGGTCATGTAGGTGATGGCAGCCCCGGCTCCGCAGGCAGCGCTGACGGCTCCGCAGTAGGCGGACAGGCTGCCTATGTATTTCTTCTGATGGATGGCAATCAGGTTGCTGACCACCAGGGCCCGGTAGAGGGCCTCCCTGTTTAGGTTTAAGTCCCTGGCAAACTCGATGACCGGCAAAGACACGGTCATCCCCTGATTGCCGCTGCCGGAGTTGATCACCACCGGCAGGGAGCAGCCGGACATCCTGGCATCGGACCCTGCCGCCGCCTTGGCTCTGGCCCTCACCTTCACGTCCGAGCCGTAATACTGCAGAAGGGTTCTCCCCACCTGGGCGCCGTAACTCTTGCTTAATCCCGCCTCGGCGATGGCCGTGTTGTACTGAATCTGTCTCTCCAGCACCTTTTCCACATCCTCGATCTTCACCCGATCCGCAAACTCCAGGATATCCCTGACATTCAGCTTGGACCGGTCTGCCGTCTCCAGCGCCCCCTCCATCCCGGGGGTGCGCTCGAAGAGCACCTGATCGTCCTTTAAGATTCTGGTGATATAGGTGTGGCGGTTGATGATGGTCACCTCTGCGCTGTGACCCTGAGCCTCCACCCGGGCCACGATGTAGAGATTCTCCACATCCTCCGCCAGGCTGCAGCTACAGAAGCCCTGTTTTACCAACTCCTCTGTCCTGCAGATCTCCTCCTCCGTCACGTTCTCCAACACTTCCAGCTGACTCTCGGCATCTCCTCCTACCACCCCCAAGGTAGCCGCCACGTCGATCCCCTTCATGCCTCCGGAGTTGGGTACGGTCACTCCCTTTACATTCTTGATGATGTTGCCGCTCAAGTTCATCTCGATGTGCTCCGGGAAGCAGCCCAGCACCTCCCTGGCCTTAGCCGCCGCATAGGCGATGGCGATAGGCTCCGTACAGCCTAAAGCCGGCACCAGCTCTGTCTCTAAAATCTGACAGTAATTGTCGTATAATGTCTTATCCATGGTATCCTCTCCTTCTCCTTGGAATCTTCTGTTCATATTTTTAATCATATCAGTAATATGATCAATTGTCCAGTCCTTTTTCGGTTGACAGCCGCCGGTTCATCATGTATGATAACGGCAGAAATCACCCTCCGCCTTGCAGACCGAAAATTTATTCTGCGTCATTGTAGGCATTTGTGAAACCCAAAACTTGGCTGAATATTCTGACAATATATTCCAGGAAAAGCCATTACGCCATGGAGCTGAGACCATAAAAAACAGGATGACCCTCTGCCCGAGTGTTTTTTGTCCTACTGGGCTCAGTGAAATGCCCGGCGTACGAAGGCTTTGTATGGAATATATTGTCAGAATATTCTCTCAGCTTTGACTTTCGCAATTACCTGTGCGTCATTGGGCCAAACGGAATTTTCAGACACGCTCTACAGAAGCTATGCCCCTGTCCGCGGTGGGTAACTGTGCAGGAGTCCTCTACATGAAACAGACAGAATCCTTAAAAACCATGATCTACGACTCGATTCTCAACGGGATTATCCAGGATGAATACAAGCCCGGACAGATTTTGAACGAAAAAGAATTGACGGAAAAATATAAAGTCAGCAAGTCTCCGGTCCGTGAGGCCTTAATCTCCCTCTGCGGCGCCGGAGTCCTGCGGAATATCCCCAGATACGGATATGAGGTGGTCCGCCTTACCAGGGAGGATATCCAGGACATCCTCCGCTTTCGCCTGATCCTGGAATCCGGCTGCCTGAGAGAGTCCTGTCAGCGCATAGGTCCCTCTCAGCTGGCGCGGTTAAAGGAGCTGAACTCCCTGTGCTGTGACCCTCAGTCCCACGACGATATGTGGACCCACTGGAAACACAACCAGGATTTTCATCTCCAGCTGATCTCCTACGCCAACAACGCCTATGCCTCCAAGGAGCTGGCCCGGTCCATGGAGATCCTGAACCGGGCCTACGCCCAGTTCTATTGGGATAAGTGGAACAGCACCGTCATCTCGGCAGACATGAAGTCCCACGAAAAACTGCTGGCAGCCCTGGAATGTCAGGACATCGAGCTGGCAGTCCAATGTCTCCGGCTGGATCTGGCGGATTTCGGCTACTAGTGTAAGCCGCCGGAAGTTAGAAAGCCCTGAGATACCAGGAGGGCAAAAACAGCCTTTCGATCCATGCCAGTTCCGGGAAAAACCGGCCGATGTCCACAAACACCGGGGTGAACACGAGACTTCCCGCCAGAAAGAAGGGGATGGTCACCGCAAGCGCTCCCGGCTTTCGAAGGATCGCCTTAAGTATGCCGGAGAATCCGCAGACCGACAGCACATAGAACGCCATCACCGCCGTCTCCCTTCCGATCTTTTCGAGAGATCCGCTTAGGGCCAAAGCCCCAAAGCCGGATACCGCCGCCAGGAACACTGGGGCCGAGAGCACAGCCATGGCACACAGGCTTCGTCTCCCGGGGGAAAGTCGGAGAAACATCCCCCGCTCCCTGTCATACCCGGACATCACCCCACTGTAAAGCCCGGTGAGAAACACATACACCGCCACGATCCCCCGGATGGGAAATACGGTCCCTCCGGTTTCTCTCGCCTCTGCCTCTCCCCTTCGGTCTCTGTAGCCGTATTCAAACCGGAAGGTACTGCCGTTGTTCATCCATTTGTCATAGAGCGCTCCTGCCTGTTCTTCCAAAATCCCATCCTGGTCCGCTCCGAAAGCCATGCCGCCTCCGGACTCTGCAAGAGCCGATACCGCCTGTTCCACCATCTCCGATTCCAGGATATAGTCGAGAAAGATCTCCCTGTCATAGAGCTCCATCAGGGAGGCGAACACCACCTCGGTGGACAGCTGGGCCAACACCGTAGACGGCGCGGAGTACACCCGGATGCAGCGCCTGTAATCTCTCTCATCCAGTTTCTTCCTCAGATCCCCGGACACCCCATAGCCGCACTCTGCACGCCTTGAGGCCACCTGTTCCTTCACTTCCTCCTCGTCGGCGCACAGGTAGAACCGAAACAGTCCTCCCTCCCTGAGGTCCCGTTCTGTCAGGTTCTGTACAAGCTGCCATTCCAACGGCCTCTGACCGTCTTCTTCCCGGTCCATCCCCTCCGCATACACCGCGATCCGGATCTCCTGGCCTTCCTCTTCCTCCACCCCATGGAGCACGCCTGCCGCCGCAGGAAGCGCCAAGAGGATCACCAGGAATGACCATTTTTTCAGATAGCGTTTACAACACAGAAAAAACCACACTGCCGCCTGTCTCACTGTCTCCTCACCTCCGCAACCGTCCCCAGCATCCAGGAGCCCGCCAAAAGTACCAGACAAGCTGTCACGGACTTAAAGTCCCACTCCTGAGTTACGGCCATCTTCATCGTATTCATCAGAATCCCGGAGGGGAGCCAGAGCGCCGCCCTCTGTATCGACTCCGGCAAAAATACCAGAGGCCAGAATCCGCCTGCCAGAAAATGCTGTCCGGTGATCACCAGAAACAGCACCATGATTCCGCCTAACAGGCCTCCCGCCATCTGATAGACCACAACCACCGCCGCAGAGGCCGTCAGACAGGACAGGCACCAGGAGACTGCCAGAAACAGACTCCACTCTGTCAGTCCTGCCGCTGCCGCCGCTGCCGTCACCGGCAGGGTGACAGCGGCCATGAGGAACGTCATACCCAGAATCCGGGCTCCGGTCCGGCTGCCCGGACCTACCCCTGCCATCTTCAGCTTCTGCCCGGTGACTTTGGCTACAGGCTTTAAGTATCCGGACACCGGGATGGCCGACAGAAAGAGAAACAGCACATACATGCTGACCATATAAAACTCCGCCGTGCTCACGTCGCCGGTGGCAGAGACCTTCTGATGCCGGAAATATCCGGTCCGTTCCAGGCTGTAATCCAGATACCGTCTGTTCAGGTCCCACTCCAGCTGGCCTATGGCCTCGGACAGCCCCAGGCCCTGGTACAGTTCATTGCCCGCATAGATTCCCGCCTGACTGGCACTTAAGGTCAGCGCCCCCGCATCCGCCAGCTCCTCAAACAGTTTTCCCTCGGGGCCTGTGTTCTCGGCCAGCCATACTTTCACCGGCATATTGGTGCCGTTCATGATGCTCTCCACAAATCCCTCCGGCACATCCAGCACCGCGTACAGACTGCCATCCTCCAGCTTTTCAAGACAGGTTTCCCGCTCCATATACTGAAAATCACAGATGCTTTCCACACTGTCCAGGGAACTTATCATCTTAATCACCTGTTTTGCCAGTCTATCGTCTCTCGGAACCGACACTCCCACAGCCACTCTTCCCACGGCCTGATCGCCGTAAAGCATACGGGAAGCCAGAAGGGCAACCATGCCTGCCAGAAACAGCAGCATGATTGCCCCTGCAAGGAGGTGTGGAAGGCGTCTCCATGCTCTTTTTAATTCCAGTCTCAGATAAATCAGACTCATCCGCCTCAACCTCGAATCTCCTCTTAGAAATCAATCTGAGTCATCAGTCCCATGGCTCCCATGTAGATCTCCATGATGACACTCTGCCAGTCGCTCTCATCTGCCGCCACCACGTCAAAGGCATCGCCCTCGAGGGCCGTCACCGCTTCCCCTAAAGGTTCACAGGCAAACTCGCCCCGAAAGCTGATGTCTCCCATGCCGTCCATCAGGCTTACCTCCAACTCGTCGATATCCAAGCGGATGGTCTCTCCCTTCACCAGCTCATCCACCACTCCTGTCACAGACAGATCTGCCACCTTAGACTTGTCCGCGGTCACGGTCAGCCCCATATGGTAATCACCGCCGTCGCAGTCATAGGTGCCGGTCAGGCTGATGCCTGCATCCATCTTCTCTCTGCCTCTCATCTTGACATCGATATCCATATCGCCGGTGAGTTCTTTTCCGTCATAGCTGCCCTGCCTCTCCATAGCAATCTCTATCTGCTGGCCGTCATCAGCAAGGCTTATGTCTGCGGTCATATTTTCCGTCAGATAGGTGCCGCCCAAAAACCGGAACGCAAACTCTCCCTCGATCTCTTCATCGCCTGTCTCAAGAACCGTGGTGCCGTCCACCGCCGCCAGCCGGCCCTTCTTGTCCACATAGACCGTCATCTCCACATCGCTCAAGGTCTCGTCCAGGAAATCGATCATCTCCGCCACTGCCTGTTCCATATCCTCCATGCTGTCCGAGAATATGTCCTGGGCAGTCATACCGTAATAATAGTCGCCGTTTAAGATCTCGATCATCTTCACGGCCTGTTCCAACTGGTATAAGTACTGATCCTGAAGCTCCTGATCATTTAAAAAGAAATCCGTGGTATCCTTAAGAAAATCCACCATGGAATCCTTGCTGACCACCACCTGGTAGCCTCTGCACTTCTGTTCCTTTCCGTCCACGGTAAAGATTCCCTTCTCGCCTTTCTCCACGGACAGGGCCTCCTTAAACTTCTCCTTGGCCTTGCTTCCCTCCCGATAGCGGGTCATCAGCGCGTCAAAATCAAAGGAGGCCATCTCTCCGGACTCTGCCTGATCGACTATCTCATCCAGATAATCGGAGATTTCGTCTATGTCTACTCCCGACTCCTGTATGATGAATCCCAAGACAGGAGAATTCTTGATCCGCTCTGCCAGACCTTCACTCAAATCCAGGGTAAACACTCTGGTGGAAAGCTCCGGCACTGCCACCATCAGGGTGCTGTCCCCATAATACATGTCCAGATTGGCCAGATCCATGTCCTTATAGATCACACCTATGTTGGCAAATCCGGCCTTGTTGGTTCTGTCGCTTTTTCCCACTACCCGGAGTCCGCTTCCTGCAAACTCCTTGATCTCCGCCTCAGAACAATCGTCCAAAATGATGGTATAGGCGACTTCCACATCAGAAGTCATAGCCTTATCCCGAAACTGGGACAGCCCGAACAGCTCTTCCATGGGATTTCGCTGTTCCTCCGTATAGATGTTCTCAAACGCGGCGATCACCACTTCCTTGGGGTCCTTGGCGAAGAGACGGGTAAAGGCAAACACGCCGGCCAAGGCGGTCACCACCGCAGCAGCAGCCACGATGCCGATGATAAGCCCTGTCTTTTTCTTCGGTTTTTCCGGCTCCGAAATCGGCGGCGCGGCAAAAGACAGATTGTCTGGCACATCCTCCACGCCGGGAAGCGGTCTGGCAAACTGTTCTGTCACCTCCCGGTCCCCCTCGCCTCCCTGCCGTCCATCCCCCACCGGGGCGCCGCAGCTTCCGCAGACCATCTCGTTTCCGCCTAATTCCGCTCCGCACACACTACACTTCATATTCATTTCCTCCTTCTTTCGCTGGTTCCCCCACAGACTGCAGTGGGACATGCTACAGATATCTGATCAGCGCCTCCTCCGACAGATTCTTCTCCACCGGAAGCAGCTTCCCGTCTTTCAGCGCCCACATCCGGGTGCACATCGACAGCTCCCCCGTCTCATGGGACGTGAGAATCACCGTGCCCCCGCCTGCCGTATAGGCCTTCACATAACGGCGGATCTGAGCCTTGCACTCCAGATCCAGGGCAGCCCCCGGCTCATCCAGGATCAGGACAGAACCATGGCCCGAGAGTGCACAGGCGATGGAGAGCCTCTTTTTCATGCCTCCCGACAGCTTTCCCGCAGTCTGCCGGATCACAGGCCGGAGTCCTAAGAACGCGGCGGGGCCCGACTCCAGATCCCGCTCCAAGGCCTTCCTGCTGCCTCCGTACCACAAAAGCAGGTTATCCATCACCGTCAGTTCTTCGATCAGAGGATTCTCCTGGGGCACATAGGCCACCCTTTTTGCACAGAGTGCCGGGGACCTGCGCAGGTCCTGGCCGTCCAGGCAGATGGTTCCCTCATCGGCTTTTAAGGCTCCCGCCAGGATAGACAGGAGAGTCGTCTTCCCGCACCCGTTGCCTCCGATGATCCCCACACATTCTCCCGGAGCAGCGGAAAGATCCACTCCCCTCAGGATCTCTTTTCTATGATAACACTTATGGATATTTGTTGCAATAAACATCTGGATTCCCCGCTCCTTTCCGTCACCAGGTAATTTATAGGTAATCGGGAAAGTCCCTTCCGGCTTTCTACCAGAAGGGACTTCTTCTGTCCTGTCTATTGACGATGCATGTGCACCTTGTCGGCTCCAAGTTTCTTTAAATTCTCGTGGACACTGCGCTTGTCGGCCTCCGCGATCAGGGTATCCCTTGCCTTCTTGGCCTCCATCTCGGTCTTGTGCTTGCTGGGACCTCCCACGCAGCCTCCCACACAGGCCATGCCTTCCACAAAGTCCGCCGGCAGCTTGCCGACTTTCAGCAGCAGAAGGGCTTTCTTGCACTCCGCCGCGCCGTTGCACTTCATCACATTGGCCTTGATGTCCTCGCCCATCTCCTCAAAGCACTGCTCCACCGCAGCCGTCACGCCGCCTCCGTTGCCGAAACGCTTGCCGAACACGGAGCTCGCCTGATAATGGTTTTCCTCCGGCTCAAGCTCCACGCCCTTGGCCCGCATCATGGCGCGGATCTCGCCGAAGGTCATGGCATAGTCGGCGTTGTCCTGGATATTTAAGTCCAGAGTCTCGCTCTTCTTGGCGATACAGGGCCCGATGAACACGGTGGTGGTATCCGGATCCTGCTGCTTTAAGAATCTGGACACGGCGCACATAGGCGACACCGTGGTGGACATGTTGTCAAGAAGCATGGGGAAATGCTGTTTGATCATATTGACAAAGGCGGGACAGCAGGATGTGGTCATCTTTTTGCCTTCCTTGTAAGCCTCTGCCCATTCCTCAGCCTCCGCAGCGGCGGTCATGTCGCCGCCCAGCCCCACTTCCACCATGTCCGCAAAACCGATCTTCTTTAACGCGGTCTTCCAGCTGGCCATGGTGATGTCCGGTCCGAACTGACCTTCCGTGGCCGGAGCCACCATGGCGACCACCCTCTTGCCCGCGTTGATCAGACGGATCACATCCACCATAAAGGTCTTGGTTCCGATGGCTCCAAAGGGACAGCTGTGGATACAGGCCCCGCACTGGATACACTTTTTCTCATCGATGACGCAGATTCCGTTCTCGTCGTAAGTGATGGCATCCACCGGGCACACCTTCTTGCAGGGGCGCTCTAAGTGGGCGATGGCGCTGTAGGGACATGCCTGGGCACACTTGCCGCACTCCTTGCACTTGCCGGGGTCGATGTGGGCGCGGGTGTCATCCATGGAGATAGCCCCGAAATTACAGGAATTCTGGCATGCCTTGCCCATGCATTTGCGGCAGTTGTCCGTCACCACATAGGAGGCGATGGGACACTCCTCACAGGCGGCATTGATCACCTGTACCACATTGATGGAGTCCTTTCCCACCGGGCATTTGCCCTCTGCCAGGCGCACCCTCTGTTTGATGATCTCCCGCTCTTTATAGATACAGCAGCGGAACTGGGCCTGAGGCCCCGGGATCATCTTGTAGGGAAGTTCCTCCCGTCCCTCCTCCAGGTTCCCTTCCCACGCCATCCGAGCCACCTCATACAGCACGTCATGTTTGATCCGCAGTATGGTCGCGTCATTTGTTACCATAATCTTTCATCCTCCTTTTCCCTCTAGTAGTATGTCACTGTCACCGGTTTTCCCAGGTCTTCCAGAACGGCCGTAAGCTGATCCACCATATTCTGCCGGATCCCTAAATCAAAAGGAATCCCGGGGTTCTGGTAGGCGCTGTTCACCGCCTTCCCCACATAGAGATGGATCTCCGTGCAGTCCTCGATGATCATCTTGGCCACCATGGAAGCGCCGTTGGGCTTATCCAGTTCCTCGAAGAAGCCTTCCGCCACACTCTCCTTCTTCACATAGCGCCGCAGAAGCTTGATCACCCTGTTTAAGGTCAGCACACCCTCGGTCACCAGATCGATGCCCTCTATGTAGGCGATAGGCGGAATATCCGGGTCAAAATAGTCCAAAGACACGTCGAGAGGCCTGTTCAGCACTCTGGAGACCACAGTGCTGCTGGTTCCGCCGCACACGATAGTCTTAGCCCCGGGGTCGGACACAAAGTCTGCCACCATCCGCTGGTCATCCTCCGGATTCTGGGCCGGACCGGTCATCAGATGGAGAGGCTTGCTGTCGATGATCCGCATGCAGGCCACGGTGGTATCGTCGCCGGGCCGGAACATGTAGAGCTCGTCGCAGGCCTGGCAGATGGCGTTGGCCAGACGGACGGCAGATATGGTCTTTGCGTACTCCTTCACCGCGTAAGCGGCGATGTCATCCCACAGCCAGCCAAAGTTTAAGAGCTGCCCCACTCCCGCGTGGATGGTCCCGTCACTCATGAGAATCAGGGCATCCCCTCTTTTTACCTGGAAGCGGAACTCGTTGATCTTCTTTCCGTCGATCTCCCGGATATTCTGTGGGATCGTCATCAGTTTGCCGTCCCGGATGAAGATACATCCCGGGTTGTCAAACTCCACCAGATACGCTTCCCCGCTGTGGTACACCTGAAGGATACTGAAGGTGGCGTAGGCTACCTGGCGGACCTGACACACCGGAAGGGTCTCTGCGATGGTCTCCACACACTCCTCCAGCGTAGCACCGTTTAAAAACATGGTTCCCAGAATCTTGGAAGTCAGCGTAGACAAAATGTTGGCCTTCACTCCGCTGCCCATGCCGTCTGCCAGGATCATGATGTCGGAGTCTGCGGTCTTTAAGATCTCCACTCGGTCGCCGCAGAGGATCTCCGTAAATTTATTCAGGCTCTTGTACGCAACATCAACTGTAACTCCCATCTATCGAACCTCGCTTTCACTGCCCTCTTCCAGCATGGACTTGCACAGCTGAGTAAGCGTAGTCTTGGTGTCAGCCGTCGTCTCTCCCAGAAGGCCCGCGATCTCCTGAGCCACCATCATCTGCTTGTGGATGACTCTCTGGGCCAGATCGATGGTCTCCAACTTCTTGTCGTATTCTGCCTTGGCCAGTTCTTCCTCTCTTGTGATGTCGATGAATGTGGCCAGAACTACATCCTCTTTCTCTATGTATACAATGTTCTGAAGAGTGGACAGATTATACTCCTCATACTTCACCTTCTTACCGTGGATATTCTGATGCTTGTCGTAGACCCACTGGAAATCCACAGGATCGATGAATTCATACAGATACATGTGGAGAGCCTCGGACCGGGTCTTGCCGAAATACTTCTCTCCCACTGCCGAGTACTCCATAATCTTCATGTCCTTATCCACGATGATAACGATGTTGGGTGAAGTCTCCATCACCAGGTTGGACAGGGATTCGGCCTTGTCGTGCATGAAAGGAATACACATGTTGAGCTCCGCCTTCTTCTGGAACACGGCGATGGCCTTCTCCCGACAGGTCGGATATCCGCAGGCGCCGCAGTTTAACTCGTCCTCTCTGCAGTTCTTTCCGGTTTCCCGGAGGATGGCCTGGATCTCCTCCTCGGTGGGCATGGGATCTTTTGCCGACCGGTTCTCAAAAATCTTCTCCATATCGATGTCCGCCATCATCTCTCCTACGGTTCTGGAATCCACCGGATCCTTCTTCACCGCATCTTCCATATCCAGTTTCACCTTGAACCGGGAGATGGTCTCATCATTCACCGTAGGCCCTTTGATACAGCCGCCGGAGCAGTTGTTCATCTCGATAAAGCAGCCCTTGATCTCTCCTCTGGACATACTTTCACAGAAGTCGATGCACCCTTTGGTCCCGTGGACATAGAATTTCCGGTAGGAATCCACTCTTCCCTCCGTGGCCAGAACCGAGTTGACCACACCGTTGGTCACGGGGTAGAGGCGGTTCACCTTGGGATCAATCTGGTCAAAGGGCTCATCCTCGCACTCCTCCACCGCGATGGCCTTGTCAGCAAGCCAGCCTTTCAGTTCTTCAAAGTTCAGCACCGCATCGATGCAGCCCTCATGCCGCGGATCCTGAGACTCCTTCTTCTTGGCAATACAGGGCCCTAAGAATACCACCTTGGTGTCCTGGCCATACTCCTTTTTCAGAAGCCTGCCGTGGGCGATCATAGGGGATACCACAGGTGCCAGATAGGGAACCAGCTGTGGATAATAGAGCTCGATCAAGTCATTGACACTGGGACAGCAGGTGGTGATGATGTTCTCCATCTTGCCCTCCTGCAAAAGCCTTGTATATTCCTCGGTCACCAAAACGGCGCCCTCAGAAGTCTCCCGGACATCGGCAAAGCCCAGCTTTTTCAGGGCAGCTTTCACCTGGCCGATAGTTTTGTATGTTAACAGACCCATATAGGATGGGGCTATGGATACCACCACATTCTGTCCGCTCATAATCCATCCCTTTACCAGACCCAGATCGCTGACCAGCTTCTTGGCCGACTGAGGACAGATCTGAAGGCAGGTGCCGCAGAGAATACATTTCTCCGGCATGATCTCCGCCTTGCCGTCTTTGATCATGATCGCTTTGACTTCGCAGTTGCGGACGCATTTGTAGCAATGCTTACACTTCGTAGCCTTGAAATCAATGATCGCCATGTTTACAGCCTCCCCATGATCTCTTTCTCAAAGAACGCTTTCGTGTTCTCCGGCTGTAAGGAATGCAGGACTCCATCTACGGTCACACACACTCCGTTGACACAGTTGCCGCTGCAGAACGCGCCGTTTAAGTCCACCTTATCCTTGACGCCGTTGGCAGCGACCAGTTCCTGCATCTCCTTGATGATCTCCCTGGAACCCTTCAAATGACATGCACTTCCGATACAGATTGTTACTTTCATGACTTATCCCTCCGCTTTTATGTATTGATGTATCATATCGCTCACTGCTGTCTTAGATTATCTCATATTGTGATATTATTATCAATATATTTTGAACCTATTTTTTTGTATTTTTCTGGATACGGCCCCGGAAGGCTTTTTGTTCTATAGGACCCCCTTTCCCATAGAGCAAAACAGACAGACCGAAAGCTTCTCTCTTTCGATCTGTCTGTTATGTTTCTATCAATCCTGATTCTCTTCTCCGTTGTCCATCTTCACCATGGTTTTCTCATACATCTTAAAGAAGGGGAAATAGATCAGCCCGTCTATGACTGTGAGGATCACGATCAGAACCGGTGCCTTCCAGTCCATGGTGGAGAAAAATGCTCCGTTATGACGGAAGGCATCTGCCAGGAAAGCATGGCACAGGTCTTCCCCACGATCCCAAGGCTCATGGCCAGGTAGGCGATGGTCCCGTTTAAGACGGAGGCCGTCATAAAGGGCACAGAGAACACCGGGTTCAACATCAGTGGCAGGCCAAAGATCACCGGCTCCGAGATCCCGAAGAAGGCAGGTACCGCCCCCTCCAATGATCACGAAATATACCCAGAAAGGCGTGGTGAAGATGGCGGGCAGGGCCTCGCCTGCCGCATGGGCCACCGCGTTGATGGACAGATTGCCATCCCGGATGGGCCCCAGCACGCCGGAGAGGGCCGCGTCATGGATTCCGAAGAACCAGAACACATAAACCAGCAGGGTGATAATCACGATAAATCCAAGGTTGTCCATGGCCGAGATGGATGGAGACAGGATTCCGTAGATCAGTTTGGGGAATTTTCCAGATCCAGAAATTCATCTTGCTTCCTCTATCATTTTGTGATAAGATATCTGTGCAGTACTCGACAGCTTTTTGTCAGCGGATATGGCGGAATTGGCAGACGCGCCAGATTTAGGTTCTGGTGTCCCTGACGTGCAGGTTCAAGTCCTGTTATCCGCATAGAAGTGGTGTGAAGCTGAACCCGATGGTTCAGTTTTCGCACCTTTTTGTATATCAGGCATTTGCGAAACTCAAAACTTGGCTGAATATTCTGATAATATATTCCAGGAAAAGCCATTACACCATGGAGCTGAGACCATAAAAAACAGGAGGGCCCTCTGCCCGAGTGTTTTTTGTCCTACTGGGCTCAGCGGAAT
>JAAWBS010000060.1 GCA_022792815.1 Hungatella sp. | reverse complement strand
TACTGTTGTTTGGTTCGTTTACTCTCGTATTCGTTCTGAATTTTCTCAAATTCAAGGCATTCCAAACTTCTCTTTCATGCCTTTTTATTTGGAATTTTCAGGGTCTTGCATACTGTTCGATCTTTGATTTTCAAGGTTCTGCGCTGTGGTTCTCACCGACAGCTCAATCAGTCTACCACGGCTTTTTCTGTTTGTCAACACTTTTTTTGAAATTTTTGGATTTTTTTGTCAGTTCTTTTTTCGGTTCCATTCTCATCACATAGCAGGAGGCTGCAGTCATCGCCTGCAGCCTCTCCGGAACCCCTGCCTATGACAGATCTTCACCGTTGCTCTCGATGACCTTCTTATACCAGAAGAACGAGTCTTTGCGGTAGCGATCCAGGGTCTTTAAATCGAATTCCTCTCTGTCCACATAGATAAAGCCATAGCGCTTTACCATGCCCTCATGGGTAGAGATCAGGTCCACTGCGGACCAAGGACAATACCCCATCATCTCACAGCCGTCGGAGATAGCCAGACGCACCTGCTCGATGTGCTTGCGCAGATACTCGATGCGGTAGGGATCATGGACCTTGCCGTCCTCTGTCAGCTTGTCGTAAGCTCCCAGACCGTTCTCGGTCACGATCATGGGAAGGCGGTATCTGGAATACATCTCCCGGATCGTAGCCCGAAAGCCCATGGGATCGATCTCCCAGCCAAACTCTGTGGTGGGAAGATGAGGGTTGCGGAAGCCTTTGTAAAAGCCTGCTTCGCCTCTGGCGGTCTGCTGGTCTGCGCCCGGGTCCACGGCCTCTGAACCGTCACTGGCCTCCACGGTAGCGGTGTTATAGTAGTTAAATCCGATAAAATCCGGATGGCCGTTCTTTAATGCCTCTGCATCTCCCGGTGCAAATTCGGGTGTGGCGTCATGCTCCTCCAAGTAAGCCCATACCAGATTATTGTACACACCATACACGGCCATATCCAGATACAGCCAGTTGCGGATGGCGTTATAGTTCTGAGCAGCCAGGTTGTCCTCCGGCTTGCAGCTGGCCGGATAGACCAGAGAAATATTGGGCGCCGGGCCGATCTTGGCTCCGGGCAGCATCTCATGACACAGCGCCATGGCTTTGGCCTGGGCAACCAGCATGTGATGGTTCTGCTGATACGTCTCCTTCAAGATATTGGTACAGCCCTCGGGGATGGTCAGTGTCCCGATCACCGGTCCCACCAGGGTCAGCATATTCTGCTCATTGATAGTCAACCAGTATTTCACACGATCACCGAAGTTCTCAAACATCACCTTCGCGAAATTTAAGAACCAGTCCACAGACTCCCTGTTGGACCAGGAACCGCGCTTGTCCAGCGCTGCGGGCATATCAAAATGGAACATGGTCACCAGCGGCTCAATGCCGTATTTCAGGCATTCGTCGATCACGCTGTTATAGTATTCGATCCCTTTGGGGTTCACGGCTCCGGTTCCCTCGGGAATGATCCTGGACCAGGCGATGGAAAAACGGTAAGTCTTAAATCCCATCTCAGCCATCAGTGCAATGTCCTCTTTATATCTGTGATACTGATCCGCGCACACGGTCAAATCAGAAGTCCCCTCCGGCACCTTCTTCACGTCCTGACAGGACGGTCCCTTGCCGTCTTCCAAATTGGCCCCTTCTACCTGATACGCGGATGTGCTGGCCCCCCACAAAAACTCTTTGGGAAATGGTTTTAATGTCTTATGCAGCATGTCTTTTCTTCTCCCTTCATTTTATAGCTTTATCTGTCCATTATACCCTGTTTTGAACTATTTGAAAAGGGAAAATTTTCCTGACAGTTCACAGTTTTTTCACATTTTCACCGCAAAAGGTTTTCTTTTTCATCACTTTGCCGATATATTAGGTAATTGGGAAAGTCAAAGCTGAGAGAATATTCTGACAAGTTTTGAGTTTCGCAAATGCCTATGCCGATATATCAGAAAGGAGGTTGCAAATGATGAAAGTTTCCGCATCCAACTGGCAGTCATCTGCCGTTAACCCATATCAGGCTTCCCGCACCCCAGAGTCAAAAAGTGGGGAGCGAACCGGCCTTGCGGCCGGAGACTCCGAAGAAGACCGTGGTCTTTTGGAATCTGCCTCTGCCCAAAACTCCCGCTCCTCCGCCGCAGACAAACCAGGCTCCGGCGTCAAGATGAAGGCTTCCGGGCCGGACAACTCCGTGGGAGAGCTTGCGTCCATGCTGGCCAGAGCCGAAACCGTCATGGATGTCCAGCAGGTTCTAGGCAAAGCTATGAGGGCTCTTGCACAGCTGAAGATGTGCGCCATGTGCAGTGAGGGCAAAGACGCGAAAAAATATGCCCAGCAGATCAAACGGATGGAAAAGCTCATCAAGCGTATCCAGAAGAAATTAAAACATCTGGGCAAAGAGCAGCGCATAGAAGATCAGAGAAAAAGAGCGGAGAAGAAAGCAGAGGCAGAAAAAGAGAAACAGCTTCGGGAAGAACTGCGCAGCAGACGCAGAAAACGCAGGAGAGACGAACTGCGCTATGCCTTAAAAGAGCTGTCGGAGGATCAAAAGACGGAAACCGGTGAGCTGGTCTCTTCCGTGACCGGTTCCATGACGGGCTCCTCTCCATCAGATCTCTCTTCCCTCGTCGGGTCAGAAGGTGCCGCAGCCCTGTTTGGCGGCGGGGCGGCTGATTTTTCAGGAGCCGACGGAATGTCCGTGGATATCTCGGTTTAACTTTAGAAAGGAATTTTTTATGACACGTTTCCATCACCCCGCCGGACCGGCGGTATTCTTGTCACTTGCACTGTCGGTTTTGACACCTCAGACGGTTTTAGCCCAAAGTTCCTCCTATGGCCCCGCCGAGGCTTTTGCGGACGCCGAGCGCGTCAAGAGGGAGGAGGCCAGGAGACAGACTCCCGATTATCAGGCATTTCTGGAGGAAGCCGCCAGGACCCTCCCGGTCCTCACCTTTGACGTCAACCGGTTTGCCCTTCCTCAGGAAGCCGCTCTTTTATTGATCGTGGAGGGGACAGAGGACTGTTCCTGTGATGTCTATGCCTATGAGAAGACCGATGACGGCTGGCAGCAGCGAATCGCCGTCCCCGGCCGCCTCGGCATGAACGGTATGAACCGCCGCCGCCAGGTCGGCGACAAAACCACCCCTGTCGGGGTCTTCCGGCTCAACACGCCCTTCGGCCAGGCCTATCCTCAGAAAGGGTTCCCGAAGGACTATATCCGGGTGGATGATTCTTACGTCTGGAGCGATGATACCAACAGCCTGGTCAAAGACCCCCTGGCTTCCGGCGAGGCAGTCGGCACCTCCCAGTATCTGGACTACTATGACTATGTTCTGGATATGGGCTTTAACCCGGAAGCCATCCCCGGTCAGGGAAGCGCCCTGTTTCTCCACTGCGAGGGGGACTACTGGATGTCCTCATCCGGCTGTGTCGCCATTCCCAGAGAACAGATGGCCCAGATCATGAGACTGTATGGAACCTGGGGAGAGGGCCGCTGCTTCATCGCCCTGGCTCCGGAAGGTGAGTTTGATACGGTCTACGACACCTACGGCACGAATCACGGGCTTTCGCCGG
>JAAWBS010000059.1 GCA_022792815.1 Hungatella sp. | reverse complement strand
GTGGCTCACGCGGGAGGCGTGGACCCGGAGACCAGCCATTCTACCATCGAGATGCGAAGAGCCATTGTGGAGTTTAACCTGCCATTGTTTGGACTTAAGAATGTGACCTTAAAGGACAGCCATGCCCTGATTGCCGGAAGCCGGGCTCATTATTCGGTTCATTTGGGCAGCGGCGTGGTGCACCAGGAGGGCGGCGCCATGCTGCATATTCTTCCGGTACACAGCCAGAAGAGAGGGAAGCTCTTCCTTCCCTTTGTGGACGAGGATCCTAAGACTGCGGAGATCATGTCCAAGATTGTGCTGCTCTCTGAGGATAAGAAGATCAAGGATCCTACGATTTTGGATCAGATTCATCGTTTATAGAGAAGGCTTGTGATCTGGAAGGATTACATGTAAGAAAAATAAGGAGGCATACTATGAACACTCCATGGTGGAAGCAGGCAGTGGTTTATCAGATTTATCCCAGAAGCTTTATGGACAGCAACGGAGACGGAATCGGGGATCTTAGGGGGATCACCAGCCGTTTGGATTACCTGAAAAAATTAGGCATTGATGTGATCTGGCTTTCCCCGATCTATCAGTCGCCCAATGATGACAACGGTTACGACATCAGTGATTACCGGGCTATTATGACAGAATTCGGAACCATGGAGGATTTTGACGAACTTCTGGCAAAGGCCCATGAAAAGGGCCTTAAGATCGTCATGGATCTGGTGGTGAATCACACCTCAGATGAACACCGCTGGTTTGCGGAGAGCCGGAAGGGGGGAGAGGGTCCTTACAGAGACTATTACATCTGGAGGGACGGGAAGGAGGACGGAGGACTGCCCAACAACTGGGGGGCCTGCTTTGGCGGTCCGGCGTGGCAGTTTGACCAGGAGCGCGGCCAGTATTACCTTCATCTCTTCTCCAAAAAACAGCCGGATTTAAACTGGGATCATCCGGCGGTGAGAGACGATGTGTTCGACATGATGAACTGGTGGTGCGAGAAGGGCATCGACGGTTTCCGCATGGATGTGATCAGTATGATCTCCAAGACAAAAGATATGCCCGACGGGGAGGTCAAAGGCCTCTACGGGGACTATTCCCCCTACTGTGTCCACGGTCCCAAGGTCCACGACTATCTGCGGGAGATGAACCGGAAAGTGCTGTCCAAATACGATCTGATGACCGTGGGGGAGACGGCTGGGGTGACGCCGAAGGATGCCTGTCTGTATGCGGGAGCTGACAGGGGAGAGCTGAACATGGTGTTTCAGTTTGAACATGTGGACGTCCATGGCGCTTATGGAAAATGGAACGAGAAGAGGATGCCTCTTCCTCAGCTGAAGGAGATCCTTTCCAGATGGCAGACAGAGCTTTCCGGAAAGGCCTGGAACAGCCTGTTCTGGGACAATCATGACCAGCCGAGAGCCGTGTCCCGGTTCGGCGACGACAGAGCCCCTTACCGGGTGCTGTCGGCCAAGGCTCTTGCCACCTGTCTCCACATGATGCAGGGGACTCCCTACATCTATCAGGGAGAGGAACTGGGTATGACCAACTATCCCTTCAGGGGGCCGGAGGATTTCCAGGACATCGAGAGCCTCCATGCCTATGAAGAGTGGTGTGAGAGCGGGCGGGTTTCCCATGAAAGATTCTGGCCCTGCATCGCCGCCGTCAGCCGGGACAATGCCAGAACGCCCATGCAGTGGGACGAAACGGACCAGGCCGGATTCACCAAAGGAACTCCCTGGATGCCGGTGAATCCCAACTATAAAGAGATCAATGCCAGGGCAGAACTGGCAGACCCGGATTCCGTCTTTTATCACTATCAAAAGCTCATCGCCCTGAGAAAACAATATCCTGTCATTGTTCACGGGACTTACCGGCTTTTGTTGCCGGACAGCGAGGAGCTGTTTGTCTATGAGCGGATTCTTGGGGAGGAGAAGCTTTTGGTTGTCTGTAGTTTTGCGGATCATGAGACGGAGTTTCAAGTGCCAGGGGAGTTCGTCTTAGGAACCTGCCTCATAAGCAATTACAGAGACAGGCCTGAGAAGGGAGTGCTTCGGGCTTACGAGGCAGTGGTGCTGCACCGTCAGCCCGGGCTTTAGGCGGTCGGCCCGCCGGCAATGGCCGCTGTCTCCTGGATGAGAGAGAAGGATAAGGGGCGGAGGAAATATAATGTCAATCTCATAGGCCGGATTATGCTGACAGATTGACATGGAAGTGCCGTGGGAAACCATGGATCAAAAAAACGATGAGGCCGAGTGTAAGGCCGCAGACAGAAAGGAAGAGGGAATGATGAAGATTGCAGTCACTTATGAAGACGGAATGATATTCCAGCATTTTGGCCATACGGAATACTTTAAGGTTTATGAGATCAAGGACGGAAAGGTGGAGAATTCCCGGTTGGTGAGCACGGAGGGAAGCGGTCACGGTGCCTTAGCAGGCGTGCTTTCTGCTATGAATGTGGACACGCTGATCTGCGGCGGAATCGGCGCAGGCGCCCAGGCTGCCCTGGCCCAGGCCGGAATTCGGCTTTACGGCGGCGTGGCCGGCAGTGCCGATGAGGCGGTAGAGGCCCTGCTTGCGGGAGCGCTTTCGTTTAATCCGCAGGTTCACTGTGATCACCATGGGCATCACGGAGAGGGCCATTCCTGCGGGGAGCACAAGAACGGTTGTATGGGGAACGGCGGAAGCTGTCAGTGAGGAATCGGGGCTGCCTCGATGAAAGCACTCGATGAAATTTTACGCAAAATATATTGACGTCCCCCTAAAAAACCTGTATGATGTTTCATAAGTAATACTTTATTGATATAGAGAAAATATAAGTATAACTTATTAATGGCATTACCGATTATAATAAAAAGATACCAGATAAGAAGAGAAGGAGAACAGATATGGCAAAAGTTGGAATCGTGATGGGCAGTGACTCGGACATGCCTGTTATGGCCCAGGCGGCGGATATTCTGGAAAAGCTGGGCGTTGATTTTGAGATGACCGTGATCTCCGCCCACAGGGAGCCGGACATCTTTTTTCAGTATGCAAAATCTTTGGAAGAAAAAGGCGTGAAGGTAGTGATCGCGGGAGCGGGAAAGGCGGCCCACCTGCCCGGCATGTGCGCGGCACTGTTTCCCATGCCGGTCATCGGCGTCCCCATGAAGACCTCCGACCTGGGAGGGGTGGACTCCCTCTACTCCATCGTCCAGATGCCATCCGGCATCCCGGTGGCCACAGTGGCTATAGGCGGCGGAACCAACGCGGGGATTCTGGCGGCCAAGATTCTGGCCACCTCCGATGAGGAGCTGCTCGAACGGCTGAAGGAGTACTCCCGGTCCATGAAGGAGGACGTGGTGAAGAAGGCGGAAAAACTTGATGAGATAGGATATAAAGCGTATCTGGCACAGATGAAAAAATAGTCTGGAGGGTGAAAACATGGATTACAAGAAAGCCGGAGTGGATATTGAGGCTGGTTACAAGTCGGTGGAACTGATGAAGAAGCATGTGGCGGCGACCATGAGACCGGAGGTCTTAGGAGGCCTTGGCGGATTTTCCGGCACCTTCTCCCTGGCGAAGATCAAGGAGATGGAGGACCCGGTGCTCTTGTCCGGCACCGACGGCTGCGGCACCAAGGTAAAGCTGGCTGTCATCATGGACAGGCATGACACCATCGGCATCGACGCGGTGGCCATGTGCGTCAACGACATCGCCTGCGCCGGGGGCGAACCCCTGTTTTTCCTGGATTATATCGCCTGCGGCAAGAACGTTCCAGAGAAGATCGCCGACATCGTCAGGGGAGTGGCCCAGGGCTGCGTCCAGTCCGAGGCGGCGCTGATCGGGGGCGAGACTGCGGAGCACCCGGGGCTTATGCCGGAGGAGGACTATGATCTGGCCGGATTTGCCGTAGGGGTCTGCGACAGGAAGGATATGATCACCGGCGAGACCTTAAAGGACGGGGACGTGCTCATCGGCATGGCCTCCTCCGGCGTCCATTCCAACGGCTTTTCTCTGGTGCGGAAGGTATTTGAGAAGGAGCTGACCAGGGAGGGGCTGGAGACCTGCTACGAGGAACTGGGCGGGAGGACCCTGGGGGAGACTCTTCTGGCCCCCACGAGGATCTATGTGAAGGCCTTAAAGAGCGTGAAAAACGGAGGCGTGAAGGTGAAGGCCTGCTGCCATATCACAGGCGGAGGCTTCTACGAGAATGTTCCCCGGATGCTGAGAGAGGGCACCCGGGCAGTGATCAAAAAGGACAGCTATGAGGTCCCGGCCATATTCCGGCTTCTGGCGGCAAAGGGCGACATCGCTCCGGAGATGATGTACAACACCTTCAACATGGGAATCGGCATGGTGCTGGCAGTGGATCCGGCCGACGGGGACAAGACTATGGAACTGATCCGGGCATCCGGGGAGACTCCCTATGTCATCGGCTCTGTCGAGGAAGGGGAAAAGGGAGTGACCTTATGCTGAGAGTGGGAGTGATGGCATCGGGAGGCGGGACCAACCTTCAGGCCATCCTGGATGCCATAGACAGCGGAGCCGTCACCAACGCCGGGGTGGAGGTGGTCATCAGCAACAACCCGGGGGCCTACGCTCTGGAGCGTGCCAGAAACCGCGGGATCCAGGCAGTGTGTCTGTCCCCGAAGACCTTTGAGAACAGAGAAGCCTTTCACGAGGCGTTGCTCAAAAAGGTGGATGAGTACGACCTGGACCTGATTGTGCTGGCGGGATTTCTGGTGACCATTCCCGCAGCCATGATCCGGAAATACAGAAACAGGATCATCAACATCCACCCGTCCCTGATCCCCTCCTTCTGCGGGGTGGGATTTTACGGGCTGAAGGTCCACGAGGCCGCCTTGAAGAGAGGGGTGAAGCTGACCGGCGCCACGGTGCATTTTGTGGACGAGGGCATGGATTCCGGTCCCATTATCCTTCAGAGAGCGGTGGAAGTGCTGCCGGGGGATACGCCGGAGCGCTTGCAGAGGCGGGTCATGGAGGAGGCGGAGTGGCAGATTCTGCCGGAGGCCATCGACAGGATCGCCAATGACAGATTGTAAATTAGATAAAACCGTTTCTGTCCTCAAATACCCCGGTTGCTGCCATCTGTCCCGCGATACGCTTTAACACCGAAACCGCCCCACATGACCATAACTGTCAGCAGTGCACGGCAGCGTGCAGGAGCCGTGTGAGGCCTGTGGAGGAGTGCAAGATCGGGCTGAAGGAAGGCGGTGCGGAGCAATACAGGGCATCATGGTATAAAAGCAGAAAGATAGAGAAAAGAGGAGGCAGAACATGAAAGTATTGATTGTAGGAGGCGGAGGAAGGGAGCATGCCATCGCGTGGAAGGTGGCCCGGAGCAAAAGGGTGGACAAGCTGTACTGCGCCCCCGGCAACGCCGGCATCGCCCAGGTGGCGGAGTGTGTGAACATCGGCGTCATGGACTTTGAGAAGCTGACCGCGTTCGCGAAAGAACAGGACATTGACCTGACCATCATCGGCCCTGACGATCCTCTGGCGGCCGGAGCGGCGGATGCCTTCCAGGCGGCGGGGCTTAAGGTGTTCGGACCCGGAAAGGATGCCGCGATCCTGGAGGCATCCAAGGCATTTTCCAAGGATCTGATGAAAAAGTATCACATCCCCACGGCGGCCTATGAGACCTTTGACTCACCGGAGGCGGCTCTTGCCTATGTGGAGACGGCGGCTCTGCCCATCGTGCTGAAGGCCGACGGTCTGGCCCTGGGAAAAGGGGTTCTGATCTGCAGGACCAGGGAGGAAGCCAGAGAGGGCGTCAGGAGCCTGATGATGGACAGGCAGTTCGGAACCGCGGGAGACCGGATCGTGGTGGAGGAATTCATGACCGGGCGGGAGGTGTCGGTGCTGTCCTTTGTGGACGGAAAGACCGTCAGGGTCATGACCTCCGCCCAGGACCACAAGCGGGCCAGGGACGGGGACGAAGGCCTGAACACCGGAGGAATGGGAACCTTCTCCCCGAGTCCTTTCTACACGGAGGAAGTCGACGCGTTCTGCAGAGAGAAGATCTTCCAGCCCACGGTGGATGCCATGAGGGCGGAGGGGAGAACGTTTAAGGGAATCATCTTCTTCGGCCTGATGCTGACGGAGAAGGGGCCGAAGGTCCTGGAGTACAACGCCAGATTCGGGGACCCGGAGACTCAGGTGGTGCTTCCCAGGATGAAGAACGACATCGTGGACGTGTTTGAGGCCTGTATCGACGGCACCCTGGATCAGGTGGAGCTGGACTTTGAGGACAACGCGGCAGTGTGCGTGGTGCTGGCCTCCGACGGATACCCGGAGCACTATGAGAAGGGACTGCCCATATCCGGTCTTGAGGAGTTTGAAGGCAGGGAGGGATACTATGCGTTCCACGCAGGCAGCAAGTTCGATGACAGGGGCCGGATCGTGACCAACGGCGGGAGAGTGCTGGGAGTGACCGCCCTGGGAGAGGATCTGAAAAAGGCCAGAGCCAACGCCTACGAGGCCGCACAGTGGGTCCGATTTGACAACAAGTATATGCGCCGGGACATTGGGAAGGCGATTGACGAGGCGTAAAAAGGGGCGGCATCATCCTATCTGCATCGGGGAAATAGGGTCGAATGCGAGAAGAGGTACTGTCTGATCGTCGGTTCCGGCGGTTGGGCAGTACCTTTTTGCAGAGTGCTTTGGAGGAGGAAGAGATTTAAACAATAAGACGGAATGGAGCGGTAAAAACACAGAAAGCCTTAAGTGATTCTTAATTTGACCGCCAGTCGGATTCTGCGTATAATGGTTCTATCTGCGTTTGGCAGATGGACAGATGAGGAAATGTGCAGATGAAAGACAGATTCAAATGGGTTTTGGCGGCCATCCTTCTGCTGTGTGCCGTGGCAGCAGCGGTCATGCTCCTGTCTGTTGTGAGACAGTTTTTTCACAGAGAACCGAATCAAAACGGCATTGTCATATCAGTCGTGGAGGAGGAGACAGAAGACGGGACGGCAGACGGAAAAGAGGACACCTGTGACGGAGAGCGAGGGGACTCTTGGGGAGAAGAAGGGCTGGGCGGCCAGGAGTCAGAGGCCATAGAAGGCAGCAGGACAGAAAGAGATGAAGGCGATACAGACGGGAAGAGCGGACAGAAGCCTTTGGAGTCTGTCGGCCTTCCTCCGGCGCCGTCGCGGGAAGAGACGTGTCCCACGGTCTGGATCATATCGGATCTCCATTATATGTCCTCGTCGGCCACGGACTATGGAAGTGCTTTTGAGGAATTCGTGAGCAAATGTGACGGCAAGGCGGTGAGGTATCTGCCGGAGATCCTGGATGCTCTCTGTGAGGAGGCCATGGCCCAAAGGCCGGATGCCCTGATTCTCACAGGAGATATCACCATGAACGGGGAGAAGATCAACCATACGGAGCTGGCCGGGAAGCTGGCCCGGGTTCAGGATGCCGGAATCCAGGTGCTGGTGATCCCGGGCAACCATGACATCAACAACCCAGAAGCCAGTGTCTATTTTGGCGGGGAGGCACGGGAGACGGAGGCCATTTCTCCGGAAGAGTACTTGGAATTCTATGGTGAGCTGGGGCTTTTCCAAGCCATAGACCGGGATCAGGCCTCCTTCAGCTATGTCTACGCCCTGCGGGACAAGGTCTGGCTCATCCTTTTGGACACAGCCCGGTATGATCCGGTAAACCTCGTAGAGGGGGAAGTGAGGCCGGAGACCCTTTTGTGGCTGGAGGAGAATCTGGAGGCGGCGAGAAAACAGGGGATCCAGGTTCTGGTTCTGGGACATCACAACCTGCTGCAGGAGAGCCGTATGTACACATCCCAGTGTGTCATGGACCGCAGCGAAGAGGTCACGGAACTTCTGGAGCGCTACCGGGTTCCTCTGTACTTAAGCGGCCATCTCCACCTCCAGAGGCTGAAAAAGCATAAAAAGGAGCCGGGCGCCACAGGCTACGGGATCCATGAGATCGTAACGGATGCCTTCAGCATTCCCCCGTGCAGGTATGGAGTCCTGTCCTGGCAGGAGGAGGGAGCTGTCTCATATGAGACCAGGCTTACGGATGTGGACGGCTGGGCTCAGAGAAACCAGGTGGAAGACGAGAATCTTCTGAATTTTTCCGAGTATCAGAACCGATATCTCTCCGATCTGATCAAAGGACAGATCACGGGACAAATCGGCCAGATTCCGGAGGAGACCGCGGAGTCCATGGGATTATTCTATGCCCGTATTTATGCGGATTACTGTGCTGGTTTCAAGATTGATCCAAAGGAGGTCATGGGTAAAGAAGGATATCAGGCATGGGAGAGATTTATGCCGGATGGAAGAGAATTAGATGAGATTAAGGCCATGATTCGGGACAGCGAAACAGACGCCAACCGATTTGTCTTTTCTGAGGAAATCACGGCAGAGAAACAATGAGAGGAGAGTAAGAAGATGGGATGTCTTGGAAATATGTTGTGGTTTGTTTTTGGAGGATGGATCAGTGCACTGAGCTGGTGTCTGGCAGGTTGTCTGTGGTGTATCACTGTTATCGGGATTCCCGTTGGCGTTCAGTGCTTTAAGATTGCGGGACTGGCGCTGTTTCCTTTCGGGAGAGAGGTGTGTTACGGCGGCGGTTTCGGGTCGTTTCTTCTGAATATAATCTGGCTGCTGGTGTCGGGACTGGCATTGGCATTAGAGCATCTGGTGCTGGCGATTCTTTTGTGCATCACGATCATCGGGATTCCCTTTGGCCTGCAGCATCTGAAGATGGCCAAACTGGCGCTGATGCCTTTTGGGGCTACGGTAGTTTGACGATGATACAGCCATTTGTCGGGCAGGGGCACATCTGTGTCCCCTGCCCGACTTTGCTCTCCGGACAGTCACCCTCCGCTCTGCAGCATTCTCCATAAGGTGGTACGGCCGATGCCAAGCCGTTTGGCCGCTCGGCTCTGGTTGCCCTTTTCCTCGGCCAGGACGTGGCGCACGATATCCAGATTGATCTCTTCCAGCGTCCGGCTCAGATCGAAGGGAATCCCTTCCTCCGATAAGACGGCCGGCTGTTCCCGCATAAGCAGCTTGGAGACAGAGTCCGCCTTGATGTAGGGCGTGTCGGTTACGGCAAACAGCTCCGTCAAGATGCGCTTAAACTGATTGAAATTGCCGGGCCAGCGGTATTCCTTCAAGAGCGCGACGGCTTCAGGCTCCAACCCTATGATTTCCCGCGCCAGCTGCATGTTCAGGTTGCTGATATAAAGGTTGGCCAGATTCGGGATATCCCCTTTGCTGGCTCTGAGCGGTGGAAGGGGCAGGGACAGACAGTTAAAGTGGTTCATGAGGAGACGGGCATTCTGGTTGATCTCCTCATCTTCCAGGGTGGTACAGGAAAAAATCATATGGTTGCGCCGGTGCAGATTCAGATCCCGGATGACGGAAAACAGCTCCTTAAACTGTCGGTCAGACAGAAACTCGATCTCCCGGATGTAGATGGTGGTATCCGTGTCGCTGAAAGGGGAGTTGGTGTGTTCCGTGAGGAACTGCCAGCTCTTGTCCGTGATCCGGGAGCAGTCGATGATTGCCAGCGGCTTGCTCTGAAATTGTCCCTGGGAATAGAGGAAAGCGGCCAGGTCCTCCTTCCCGGTTCCGTCTTCCCCCAGTATCATAACCGGTGCACCGGTCTGATTCATCAATTCCAGAGAGGAAGTGTGGACGCCGAAGGGGTTGGTAAGACCATAAAAGCTTGAGTAGAACTGTTCCAGCGCCTGATTTTTATCGATATATCGGACCCCGTTTTTGATGAGAGACAGAGGGACTTTCTTGGCATTGACATAATACACCACATAGGTCTGCCGGTAAGTCAGCTTTCGAACCCCGTTTACTGCCACCAGAAGATTCCCTTCATCCCGATAGAACTTCTTGGTATCTTCTGCAAGGATCTCCGGCACGTAATGCTTCATGGAGGCCATCAGTGCCTGAGAGAAATGGTGCTCTTTGGACGTGTAGATCAACTCTTCCTTTTCCGTATACACAAATACATAGTAGGGATAATCTTCCAAAAGCGTCCGGAAGAATTCGGCTTTCGAGATCAGTGCCTCGTAGGTTCCTGCCGTCTTGACAGCCTGGTCAAAGGCGGCTTCGATGCTCTCCGAGCCGGAGGTAAAGAGGATCGAGCGCATCCCTAACTGCTGGGCCTGGGAGTTTGTAACCACATCACACAATACCATACGGTATCCGTCTGCAGTCAGCCGGGAGAGTGTGCTTCCCACTTCCTCCGGGTTGTGGATCGTATAGATATCGATCTCATATCCCAGAAGATCGCAGAGAAAATGAGCATTTTTCGTGATTCCGGGGAAGCCGACGATCGCGTAGCGGTCATTATAATGTTCGGCCAGTTTGATAGACCGGAGGATATCATAGGCGGACAGCTGGATCTCCACCACAGGGATGGGAGAGATGCGGGAGATCATCTCAGCGGTGCCTCCTCGGGACAAGATCACGTCATAGTCCTGAAACGTATGTCTGGAAGCGATTTCGGCTCCGGTCTCCAGATCGCCTACATAGACAGTCAGATCAATATCATCCCTCTGCCCTGTCAGACGCATCATCAATGTCTTCATGCCGTCATAAGGCGCAATTCCAAGAATCTTGACTTTCTTATCCATAAAGAATCCTTTCCCTTTTATAAAAGTGTTTCTATTTAGAACAAATATATCATATAAGACGATTAAAAGCAAGAAATAAATGAATATGTTTCAAATAAGAACATATAACAAAGAAAAATAGCAGGATAATTCTTGAAATATCTAGATTAAATTGGTATTATTAAACAAACAAAAGTAACCAAGAGAAAAAGTTTGGAACCAATCGTTTAAAAATGAAACAATATGGAGGTGGTAGGAAGATATGATCAAACTTCTTGTGATTGCGGACGATTTTACAGGAGCTCTTGACACAGGAGTGCAGTTTGCGGGCAAAGGGATGACAACCAAGGTTCTGAGTTATCTTCCTGAAGACGGCGAGGCGCTGCAGCAGTTTCAGGCACAAGTCCTGGTGATCGATGCGCAGACAAGACATCTGGATGGCGGCGAGGCATACAGGAAGGTTTTGGAGCTGGTAAAGAGCGCAAAAGATGCGGGAATCCCCTATATCTACAAGAAGACGGATTCCGGTCTGAGGGGAAACATCGGAAAAGAGCTGGATGCCGCCCTCACAGCCAGCGGGGAACAGTACCTGACCTTCATTCCGGCACTGCCGGCCATGGACCGAATCACGGTGGGGGGAGTTCACTATGTGGAAGGAATACCGATCCATGAGAGCGCTTTTGGGAGGGATCCTTTCGAACCGGTTATGTCGGCCCATGTGGAAGATCTGTTCCGGGATGTGTCGGTGAAAACCGTACTGTACGGAGAAAGCAGCCACTACGAGAGAGGGAAAGAGCCGGAGATCGGCATCTTTGACGCGGCCAGCGAGAGGCAGATAAAAACAATTACAGAAGATTTGATGAGACAGAAAAAGTTAGGCGTTATGGCCGGATGCGCGGGGTTTGCCTCTGTGCTGGGAGACTGCCTGAGACTGGAGAGACAGAGGGTGGAGGTTCCCGCCGTCAAGGACAGGCTGATCATCATCTGCGGGAGCGTAAGCGAGATCACAAGAGAACAGGTGGAATATGCGGAGAAGAATGGGATGAAACGGATCACCATGACACCGGCCCAGCAGTTCACCATGGGGTATCTGGATTCGGAGGACGGCAGGAGCTGGCTGAGAGAACTCAAGCAGGACTGTGAAGCAGGGATCACCTGCGTCATCGAGACAGGGATCTCTGACATGGAAAAGGCTGCCAGATACCGGGAACAGAACCGGATCCCGCTGGAGGAGGCCAGGGTGACCATCTCCAAGACTCTGGGAGAGGTGCTGAAGCAGCTTTTAGAGATGGGGCTGGAGGCCACATTCATGATCATCGGGGGCGATACTCTGGCAGGTTTTATCACAGAGATGCGCTGCGGTGAGATCACCATCTACAGAGAGCTGGAGCAGGGGACGGTACTTTCGTCCATCAAGACAGAGGGAAAAGAACAGTGGATCATCTCGAAGTCCGGAGGATTCGGGGAACCGGAGCTTCTGATGGAGGTGGAACAGCTGGTAAAACACCATTTTTCCGCTCTGGCGGTTTGAGTAAAGGATGAGGAGGAAGAACTATGCTGGAACAATATTCTCTTTCCATGCCGGGAGCCGTATACAGCGGCAGAGGGGCTTTAGAGAGGATCAGGGAGATCGCGGAGGGGAGATTTAAGAAAGCCGCGGTGTTCACCGACAGAGGAGTGGAACAGGCGGGGCTCCTGGCGGTTCCCATGGAACAGCTGAGGGCGGCCGGGGCGGAGACGGTTGTGATCACCGATCTTCCCGCGGAACCAAGCTGCGACGAGGCTCAGGATATCATAGATCGATTTCGGGAGACCGGCGCAGATTTGATCGTCGCCGTAGGCGGCGGAAGTGTCATGGATGTGGCTAAGCTGGCTTCCATCGGGGCAGGCGATTCCGTGACTGTGCGGGCTCTTCTGGACGACCCGACACTGGGGAAAAAAGAGGTTCCCACCCTTATGGTTCCCACCACAGCCGGAACCGGTTCCGAGGCTACGATGAACAGCATCGTGGCAGTGCCGGAGAGGCAGTTGAAGGTGGGCATCGTGAACCCGGACATGATTCCTGACTACGTGATTCTGGACGGCAGTCTTTTAAAGAATCTGCCCAAGAAGATCGGGGCCTCCACAGGGATCGACGCCATGGCCCACGCGGTGGAGTGTTTTACATCCAACAAGGCCAATCCCTTCAGCAATCTGTATGCCAAGGAAGCGGCAAAGCTGATTTTCCGCAACATCGAGACGGCCTGCGAGGACCCCGACGGGGAGGAGGCCAAGACCAATATGCTCATGGCCGCGTTTTACGCCGGTGTGGCCATCTCCTCGTCGGGAACCACGGCGGTCCACGCCCTGTCCTATCCTTTGGGGGGCAAATACCACATTCCCCACGGTGTCTCCAACGCCATGCTGCTTCTCCCGGTGATGCGCTTTAACAAGTCCGCCTGCTTAAAGGAATTTGCAGAGCTCTTTGACGCGGCAGTGGCAGAGCCGTCGGATTGGCAGCTGACAGAGGAAGAGAAGGCGCAGGGGCTGCTGAACCGCATGGAGGAGATCATCCGGCGGCTGGAGATCCCTTCATCCCTCTCCGCATTCGGAGTCCCAAGAGAGGACTTAGAAGATCTGGTCAGCGCAGGTCTGGATGTAAAGCGGCTGTTAAATAACAACAAGAAAGAGATCACCCGGGAAGAGGCGAGGGCCTTGTATCTGGAAATTATGGGATGACTACAGGAAGGAGAACATCAATGACTGTCTTAAGAGGTATTATTCCTCCCATCATCACTCCGATGAATGAGGACGAATCCGTCAATGAGCAGGAGCTGAGGAATCAGGTAAACCGTCTGGTGGAAGCGGGAGTACACGGACTGTTTCCTTTTGGAACCAACGGGGAGAGCTACATATTGAGCGAGAAGGAGAAAGAGCAGGTTCTGTCTGTAGTCGTCGAGGAAAACAGGGGAAGAGTTCCTGTCTACGCGGGAAGCGGCTGCGTCGGGACGAAGGATACCATACGCATGTCCCAGATGGCTCAGTCCCTGGGGGCAGACGTCCTGTCCGTGATCACTCCCTGGTTTGCCAAGGCATCCGACGAGGAGTTGTATGACCATTACTGCGCGGTGGCAGGGGCGGTGAAGATCCCGGTGATTCTCTACAACATCCCGGCCAGAACCGGCAACAGCCTGTCTCCGGCGCTGGTGGCGAGGCTGTCCAGGGTGGAAAACATCGTGGGAGTCAAGGATTCCGGCGGAAATTTTGACAACATGCTTCAGTATATGGAGAAAACCAGGGAGCGGGAAGGATTTATCGTTCTCTCGGGCAATGATTCCCTGATCTACTGGAATCTGCTGGCAGGAGGCGCGGGAGGCATCGCCGGATGCGCCAACGTGTATCCGGAGACCATGACAGCCATCTATGAGCGGTTTGTCAAGGGGGATCTGGAGGGGGCGAGAAAAGCTCAGGACTCTATCCGTTCCTTCCGGGACTGTTTCAAATACGGAAATCCCAACACCATCGTGAAAACCGCCGTGGCTATGCTGGGATATCCGGTAGGAAAATGCCGGGCGCCCTTTGATCAGATTCCTCCCAAGGGAATCGAGGCCATCAGGCAGGTGCTTAAGGAGAATCAAGAACTGGGAATGAAGTAGACAGGAGGAGAAACATGAGACCTTTGATCGGCATTACACTGGGAGATCCGGCCGGCATCGGGCCGGAGATCACCGTGAAAGCGCTGGCAAGTCATTCACTCTATGAGAGATGCCGCCCTTTAGTGATCGGGGATGCCAGTGTCCTGAAAGCCGCGGCCGCCATCGTAGGCAGGCCGGATATCCAAATCCATGTCATCGAAAAGCCCTCTGAGGGAACCTATGTTCCGGGGTGCATCGACGTCATCGACCTAAACGTCGTGGATCAGGAGAAGCTTCAGATCGGCAAGGTATCCGCCATGGCTGGAGAGGCTGCCTTTCAGTATGTGAAAAAAGTCATTGAGCTGGCTATGGCTGGAGAGGTGGACGGGACTGTGACAAACGCCCTCAACAAGGAAGCCATCAACCTGGCTGGCCGCCATTATTCCGGACACACGGAGATCTACGCGGAGTTTACAGGGACAGACAAGTACACCATGATGCTGGCCCACAAGAATCTGAGAGTGGTTCACGTCTCCACCCATGTGTCCCTGAGAGAGGCCTGCGACCGGGTAAAAAAAGACCGGATTCTGGAAGTCATCCGGATCGCAGACAAGGCTTGCAGGGACATGGGGATCCTCAATCCCTCCATCGGAGTGGCCGGGTTAAATCCCCACTGCGGAGAAAACGGATTATTCGGAAGAGAAGAGATCGAGGAGATCATTCCGGCCGTGGAAACGGCCAAGGCGGAGGGGATCCATGCAGACGGGCCCATCCCGGCAGACACCGTGTTTTCCAAGGCCCGGGGAGGCTGGTACGATATGGTGGTGACCATGTACCACGATCAGGGCCATATCCCTCTGAAAGTAGTCGGATTTGTGTATAATCAGGAAGCACAGAAGTGGGATGCGGTAGAAGGGGTGAACATCACTCTGGGACTGCCCATCATCCGCACCAGCGTGGACCACGGAACTGCTTTTGACCAGGCAGGAAGCGGCAAAGCCAACGAGCTGAGCTTGTTAAACGCCATAGAATACGCCATAAACTTTGCATCCGGAAAACAGCAATAATTAACATCATAAAATAAAGGAGGAACAAAGATGAGAAAGAAAATGTTATCTGTGATTTTGACTGCTGCTGTGGTGGGAACCATGGTATCCGGCTGCGGGAGCAAAGCAGCTCCCCAGGGCGGGTCCGGCTCAGCCGGTCAGACGGAGGCTGGCGACAACAGCTTTACTATGTTTATGAGAAGCACCTATGTAGGCTGGATCAAAGAGCTGAAGTGGTATGACGTGGCAGAGGCCAACACCGGGATCCATGTAGAGTATGTAGAAGGACCGGACGCTTTCAGCGATGTGTATGCGGAGGTGGACCAGAGAATTATCTCCAAGACCCTTCCTGATGCGGTGATGACCAAGCTGACCCAGACCAATGTCTACGGTCCTCAGGGCGCCTTTGTGGATCTGGCTCCCTACATCAAGAAATACGCCCCCAATCTGCAGAAATACATCGATGACAATCCGGACTATGCGACTCTGGTCACCGACGACAAGGGTGCCATCTACGGCCTGGTAAAGGAAGCTCCTGTTTTCACCGATTACCTGGGTTATCGTGTGGATCACCTGGAGAAAGCAGGCGTTGACGTGGATTCCATCAAGACGGTCAACGATTTTACGGAGGCCATGCGCACTCTGAAGGCATTTTACGGAAAAGACAACCCCAACTACTATCCGTTGGAGGGAAGAGAGAATCCTATCCGCTTCGCGGCATGGTTTGGCTGCCCCAGCAATATCTCCGCAGAAGAATCTAACGGAATCTATGTGGGGCACCAGAAAGACGGCTCTCTGGACATCATGGACGAGAAGGCCTACACCATGGTGGAGACCATGAAGACCTGGTATGACGAGGGATTAATCAACCCGGAATTCGCCGCCAACACCCGCACGGAAGGCGACTGGGAAGCAGCTATGATCAACGGAAACGGAACCTTTGAGTACGACTTCTACAACAGGGCAGAGTGGTTTATGGCAAACGGCGGCAAGGATGCGGACCCGGATTTCCAGATGGGCGTCATGAATATGTTCCAGGATGAGAACGGCAATGTCATGAAAGGGACCACCGGCTGCAAATATGTGGAAGAGTGTGTGACTGCCGTCAATGCGCAGTGCAGCGAGGAGAAGATCAAGACAATCCTTACTTTTATCGACTATTTCTACACCGAGGAAGGCAAAATTTTAGCTAACTATGGAGTGGAAGGCGAGAGCTTCAAGACAGAAAGCGACGGTTCTAAGACCTTTATCGTGGATTACGCCACAGAGGAAGCCACTCCCGAGGGAGAGAAGAGATGGTCCTTCTTAAGCGATCGGTTTACCGTGTGCAAGCCTGTGGACAACGAGGCGTTCTTCGCATGGAACTCCCCCCTGATCGCAGAGGCAGCCGAGAGGATCAATACAGAAGAAAACTTGATGAAGGCTTATAATGTGAAATATACAGTGGAGCAGACAGAAGAGCTGTCCAACCTGGTGGCCACGGTTTTTGACGCCGAGATCGCAGGCATCGTAGCTTTTGTGACAGGGAACAAGGAGTTTAACGCCGATACATGGAAAGCCTTCCAGGACGAGATGAACAGCCTTGGCCTGTCCAGGATTGAGGAGATTCAGCTGGAGGCTTATCAGGCGACTTACGCAAAATAAACCTTGAAAGGAGATCGGAATGGCTGGAAAGGAAAAGGCCGGAGCGGCTTTGGCGTCCGGACAGAACAAGAAGAGCGCGTCACAGAGATTGATTAAGGATATCAAGAGGGACTGGATTTTATATCTGCTGCTGCTTCCCGGCCTTCTGAGTCTTATCCTGTTTAAGATAGGCCCTGTGGGAGGCATGATCATTGCTTTCGAAAAATTCAGCGCCTTCCAGGGGGTGTTTGGAAGTGAGTGGGTGTGGTTTGACAATTTCAAGAAGATTTTTTCCGACCCCTACATTCCCAAAGTGGTGATCAATACCATCATACTGGCGATACTTACTGTCGTTGTAGTGTTTCCGATTCCCATTATCTTTTCTCTGTTTTTGAATGAAGTGAGGCTGAAATGGGTTCGGTCAACGGTGCAGTCCTTAAGCTTTCTTCCCTACTTTATCTCTGCGGCAGTTATGGTCAGTATCCTTTACACCATTCTTTCTCCCAGTTCCGGCATGGTGAACAATCTCATCCGGAGCTTGGGAGGGGAACCCATCAACTTCATGGCAAAGCCCGGCTGGTTCCGCCCCCTGTATGTGATTCTGGAGATCTGGCAGACCTTTGGGTATTCGGCGGTCATCTACATTGCCGCAATGATGAATATCGACCCGTCTCTCTACGAGGCGGCGGAAGTGGACGGCGCAAACCGGTGGGATAAGATCCTGCGGATCACATTGCCCTGCATCTCCACCTCCATCATCGTCATGCTGATCATCAGTGTGGGAAATATCTTCACTGTCAACCTGGACCGTATCCTTCTGATGTACAACAGCAGTATCTATGACACGGCTGACGTGATCCAGACCTATGTATATCGGATGGCCTTTGAATCCAAGGGCTTCCCGGATTACAGCTACGGAACCGCAGTGAACATATTGAAATCAGTCATCGCTTTTGTCTTGGTCACCGCGGTCAATAAAGCGGCGGACAAATTCTCCGAGACAAGATTGTTCTAGGAAAGGAGCCATGACATATGAAAAGAAATAGAGTGCAGGTGTTTGATATTGTCAACAATACAATCCTGTTGCTGGTAGCGCTTCTGTGTATCTACCCTTTCCTGTACGTCTTCTTTGTGGCCTGCAGCAACGGAACCTACCTCCAGAGGGGAGAAGTCAGCTTCTTCCCCAAGGGATTTAACTTAGAAGCCTTCAAATACATCATCGGCAGCACCAAGTTTCATGTATGGTCCGGACTGAGGAATTCTTTCCTGTACACGGCCGGCGGTACCATCGTGGCAGTGCTTGTCACCTATGTGACCGCATACGCCCTTTCCAGAGAACGGCTGAAAGGCAGGTATTTCCTCATGGGTGCGTTCATTCTCACCTGGATCTTTGACGCCGGTATTATCCCTCAGTACATTATCTACAATAAGCTGGGATTTATCGACAATCCGTGGGTTATGATCATCCCGGGTGCCATCAACACCCAGTTTTTAATTATCACCAAGACCTTTGTGGAAGGAATCCCCAAAGAGCTGGATGAAGCGGCGGTGGTGGACGGGGCCAACGACTGGACCATCCTGACCAAACTGTATTTCCCGCTGTCCAAGACCATCATGGCAACCATCGGAACCTTTTATGCAGTGTCCGTCTGGAATCAGTACCTGATCCCTCAGATCTATCTCAAGACGGATTCCCTCAAGGTAATCCAGCAGGTGCTAAAGGATGTGGTTATCGCAGATGCAGGGACCAGCACGGCCTTTAAAAATGTGATGATCAACGGCATCACCCTGAATCAGCAGAACTTAAAGTCAGCCGCCATCTTCATCTCCATGCTGCCGATCGTACTGGTATATCCCTTTGTGCAGAAATATTTTAAAAAGGGTATCATGGTCGGAGCGGTGAAGGGCTAGGTTTTGAAAGTGAGGATAAAATAATGAGAGAATATGTGGAGCTGAATGCGATGAAAGCGGACGGCAGACTGTGTCACAACAATGTACTGGACACCATAGAAGCCCTGCTTCCCAACCAGTTTGACAGTGTCCACGCAGTGGATCTGCTGGAGCTTGATAACGGGGACCTGCTGGCGTGTTGGTTTGCGGGGAGCAATGAGGGGAACGCGGACATCAGCATCGCGGTCTCCCGATTAAAAGCCGGGGAGAGCACCTGGACCAGAGAGGAGATCGTCTCCGACGATCCCTCCCGCTCCGAGCAGAACCCCTCGCTTTTCCTTGCGCCGGGCGGGGAGATCTGGCTGATGTACACGGCCCAGGTTTCCCGGACCCCGGAGAACAACCCTCATTTTAATCTGCAGTACACTGCCCAGATACGCAGGAAAATCTCAAAAGACAACGGCTACACCTGGGGCCCCACGGAGACGATGTTCTCTAGGCCCGGTTCCTTCTGCCGGCAGAAGATCCAGATTCTGTCCAGCGGAAGATGGGTGTTCGGAAACTGGATCTGCTTCCCCGACGAGACGAGAAACGGAAGCGACATCACGGTGGTGCAGATCTCCGACGATGAGGGAAAGACCTGGCGTGAGGCAGAGGTTCCCGACAGCGCAGGGCGGGTACATGCCAACCTGATCGAGACGGAGCCCGGCAAGCTGACCGCGTTGTTCCGAAGCAGATTTGCGGATTCTATCTATATTGCATACAGTGAAGATAACGGAGAGACCTGGACCAGCCCGGTTCCCACCTGTCTCCCCAACAACAATTCTTCCATATCTGCCATAAAGCTGTCAAGCGGCAGCCTGGCGGTGATCTACAACTCCGTGAGCTTTAACAGCGACACATCAAAGACCGTATGGCCGGAACAGCGCTGTCCAGTTACCTTTGCGATTTCAGACGACGGGGGGAAGACATGGCCCTTTAAGCGGATCATAGAGCCGGGAGAGGGTTTTGTCGGAGAGTTTAATGATATTAATAACCGCAGGTATGAATACCCGGTTATGATGCAGTCAAAGGACGGGAAGATCCACGCGGCCTACAGCTTCGGCAGCCGCAGCTGTATGAAATATGTCTGTGTGGATGAGGCGTGGATCCGCGGTGAGAAAGTGCTCCCCGGGGCTGAGGGGGATCCCGGGATGCCTTGCAGACGGGGGTGAGAAACCTATGGATTACTTGAGAATATGATCTAAAAGCAGTTGAATGTCAGACATCCAGGACGAGGAGCCCCGTAAGATAGGGCTCCTCGTCCTGCAGCCTTTCTGTTCAAATTTCTTCCACCAAGATCTGCGGAGATGCCACCAGGGAGTAGTTGGTGTGATAGATGACAAAGCCGGGGGCCGAGCCTGCGGCTTTTTTGACGTGCTTTTTCTGGATATAGTCGATCTCCACCTTGTCGTTTCCACGGCCTTTGGAGTAGTAGGCGGCCAGGGCGCCGGCCTCCTCGAAGACCCGGTCGGGAAGCTCCTGGCCCTCCGCCTTGACGATGACATGAGAGCCGGGGATACCTTTGGCGTGGAACCACCAGTCATTTCCCGTGGCAACCTTGAAGGTCAGCTCCTCGTTCTGGTAATTGTTCTTGCCCACATAGATGTGGAAACCGTCGGAGGACAGGTAGTGGAAGGGACGGCTGGTGATCTTCGGCTTCTTTCCCTTCCCATAGTGGCGCTTGATATAGCCGTATTCCGTCAGCTCCTCCTTGATCTGTACCAGATCATCCTCCTTTAAGGCGATGTCCAGGGCAGTGCTGATGGATTCTAAGTGGTCGATCTCCTTTTTGGTCTCCACGGTCAGCTGACTTAAGGCCTCAAAGGTGCGCTTCAGCTTGTTGTATTTGTCGAAAAACTTCTGAGAGTTCGCTATGGCGGAAAGCTGGGGATCTAAGGGGATGCGGATCTCTTCCCCGGTGTAATAGTTCAGACACTTCAGTTCTTTCTCCCCTCCGGACAGCTCGTAGCCGTAGGTGTTCAGGAGTTCTCCGTATACTTTGTATTTCTCCCGCTTCTCTGTGTCTCTCAGCTGCTTGAGCTGAAGGTCGTATTTCTTATAATTGCGTTCCAGGGCGGTCTGGACGATTTTCCGTAAGTCCACCGACTTCTGGCGGATCCTGGTCAGTGTGTCCTTCTCGGCGTAATAGTTTTCCAGCAGAAGGCTTACGCTGTCAAAGGGTCGGACCTCATAGTCAGCACCGGCAAGACAGGTCAGCGGCAGGGCGGCAAACTCCACCGGTTCCCCGCGGCGGTAGACGATGTTGGGTGAAAAATTCCCGGCAAGTACATCCTCCATCATCAGGGTGAGGGTGCGGTGAAGGTGGATCAGCTCTGTCTCAGACAATTTATTGGCCGAGTGATCCCCGTCGATGGCTGCCAGGTGACATAGTTCCTGGCCGATGATGGGGCTGATCCCGGTAAGCTTCAGATAGAGGGCCTTCTGGACCGGGGCCGGAGTCTCTCTCATGAGCCGGGAGAATTCTTCTAAGGAGACCTGTAGGGGATCTCCTTTCTCCGTGGTCTGAGGGATAAACCAGGTGCGTCCGGGAAGCACCTCCCGGACAGAACTGACCTGAGAGGAGATATGCTTGATGCTGTCTAAGATGGTCCCGTCCTCCTTGCAGAAGATGATGTTGCTGTGTTTTCCCATCAGCTCTACGATGAGCCTCTTTCTGCACAGATCCCCCAGATCATCCAGGTGTTCGATCTCCAGCTGGATGATCCGCTCCAGTCCAGGCTGGCTTACCCGTAAGATTCGGCCGGTTCCGATGTGCTTTCGCAGCAGCATACAGAAGTTGGGCGCCGTCAGGGGGCCGGGTTTGTTGGTCTCTGTGAAATAGACCAGGGGAAGGCTTGCGCTGGCGGACATAAGGAGGCGCAGAGTTTCTCTGTTGTTTTTTATGGTAAATAAAAGTTCGTCCTTTTCCGGCTGTGCGATCTTGTTGATCTTGCCGCCTTCCAGCTTTTCCTTCAAATCCCTTGTCAGATTTGCGATTACAATTCCGTCAAATGCCATGATAGATACTCCTTTGTCTGCTGCCTGTCCGGATCGGGCAGCCGGATTCTTTTCGTCATATGACTGCCGATAGAGAGGGGCAATCATCACTCGTCATGGAGATTATATCGGATTTAGGACGTATTTGCAACATTTAGACCAGGGCTTTTCTGACTTCGGTCTTTCCTTCCAAATTAAACAATTGGAATATAGCAATTATGCTGCAGATATGGTACGATATAGCAAGAAAAATTGGAAAAAACAAAGAAACCATCCGGCCTATCCAGAGCCGGACCGCAGACTGGCAGAATCGGAGGCAGAAGCATGGGAAAACTCAACAGCAGACGGGAACAGATTTTAAGAATTTTGGAGAAGAAGCAGCTCACCACCGTGGCGGAGCTGTCGGAACAGCTGGAGGTGACCACAGAGACGATCCGAAAGGATCTTCTCTGTCTGGAGCACGCGGGTAAGATCGTCCGGATCCACGGAGGGGCGGCGCTGGCCAACGATGAGGGAGGATTCTTCCCCTACAGCATCCGCAAGAACTTAAACAGCAGAGGAAAGCAGAAAGTGGCGGAGAAGGCGGTGGAGCTAATCCGGGAGAAGGACAGCATCCTTCTGGAGAACAGTACCACCACGGCGGCTCTGTGTCATGCCCTCTTAGAGAGGCCCGAGCTTCTAAAGACCCTGACCGTGGTCACCAATTCTTTTTATATCGCCCAGTGTCTCAAAAGCGGACAGCTGTGCATGAGGCTTCTGTTTCTGGGCGGCTGGGTGTCCGAAACCGAAGCCTCCACATTGGGAACCATCACCACGGATATGATGCAGTTGGTGCGGGTCAACAAGGCGTTCCTGAGCGGGGCCGCACTGAACAGGAAGCTGGAGCTGACCGCTTTTTATGAGCGGGATATGCTGTTTCAGCAGAAAGCTCTTGAGCACGCGGATGAGACGATCCTTCTTTTGGACAGCACAAAATACCCGGCCTCCGGAGTGTTGGCCGTGGCTTTAGTGAAGGAATTTTCCTGCCTGGTGTCTGATATCAGTTTTCCCAAGGAACAGCTTGAGAGCATAAGAGACAGCGGGGTTTTGCTGGTGAAGGCCTGAAGGGGCTCTTTCGTGCCATGGCCGATGATGCTTGCACGACAGGGAGAAAAATGCCATATCCCAACCGCTGCAAGCAAAAATTGCATAAAGAAAACTTTTTATTTTGTGAAAAGTCAATAAAACGAAAAATATTAAGGAAATGTCATTGACAATCTTGCACAAAGGCATTAGAATGAGAATAGAAATTGGAAAAAACAAATTTATAAATTGGAAAAAACAAAAATTTCAGGCGGCTGGGAAAGCCGAAATCGAGGAGATATCTGACAAGTTTGGAGTTTCGCAAATGCCTGCAAGTATTTTACAGAAAGGAGAGGAAAGAGCCATGAGTGCAAAAAACCAGTTCACCTACCCGGAGTCTGTGGACTTTGACCGATTTGCCGACACAGTCAGACGGCTTGGCCGGCCTGAGGGTATGGTGGATGTGGTCCTTGATACGGACACGTACAATGAGATCGACGATCAGTTTGCCATCGCCTATCTCTTGCAGTCCTCAGATCGCCTCCGAGTGCGTGCCCTGACGGCTGCCCCGTTTTTAAACCACCATTCCGAGAGTCCTAAGGACGGCATGGAGCGAAGCTATGAGGAGATCTTTCGTGTGCTGTCTCTGATGGGAAGAGAGGATGTGAACGGTCAGGTGTATCGAGGGGCAGACCGTTTTCTGGAGAGTGAGTCTGAACCGGTGCCGTCTGAGGCTGCCGAAAAGCTGATCACTCTGTCGAAAGAGTACACCGGGGAGCATCCTTTATACGTGGTCTGTATCGCGGCTCCGGTCAACATCGCCAGCGCTCTCCTCATGGATCCGTCTCTAAGGGAGAGAATCGTGGTGCTGTGGAGCGGCGGCGTAGGCCTGGGATGGCCGGACTGTCAGTGCTTTAACGGCGGTCAGAACATTGCCTCCAGCCGGGTGCTTTTAGAGAGCGGCGTTCCCTTAGTCCTCACCCCCGGAAGGTCTGTGGGGGATCACCTCCTGACTACCGGCCCGGAGCTGGAGTATTGGCTGAGAGGGAAAAACAGGTTTTGTGATTACATCGTCGACAAGACCATCCGGGAGGCAGAGCTGTTTGCGAAGACCCAGGTGTGGAGCAGGCCTCTCACCGACGTGGTGCCGGTGTCTTGGCTGGTCGACGAGCAATTTGTGCTGGACCGCATAGAATTCAGACCTACCATCGAGTACACCAGGTATTACAGCAGTGATCCGAGAAGACCGATGATGCGCTATGTCTACTATATTAAGAGGGACCTGATTCTGGATGACCTCTTCGGCAAGCTGGCGCGGATATAAGGGGGCACTTATGAAGAAAAGAAAAAGTCTGTTCCAACATGTAGAGCCATATCTGTATCTCCTGCCGGCATTTGCGTTTTTGCTCGTGTTTGTATATTATCCGTTTATCAAGAATGCCTGGCTCAGCTTCCACACAGTCAACCAGTTTCGGCTTGTCAAGTCCTTCGCAGGGCTGAAAAATTACGCAAAGGTGCTGGGAGATGAGGCATTTATCCAGTCCATCGGCAACACCTTCATCTACGTGCTGGTCACTGTGCCGGCCTCCCTGCTGATCGCCTACCTTCTGGCCATGATGGCCAGGAAGACCAGAAAGCTTTCGGTGGCCTATGAGGTCCTGTTCGCCATCTCCATGGCAGCGTCGGACGCGGTCATCGCCATGATCTTTCAGCTGGCCTATAACTCTCAGTTGGGCATCATCAACAAGGTGCTGGGGACCAACATCGACTGGCTCCATGACAGCCGATACGCCCTCATGAGTCTGATGTTCATTCAGATCTGGAAAAATATCGGGTACAATTTCCTGTTCATGCTGTCGGCCCTTCGGAATCTGTCGGATGATGTGCTTGAGGCGGCCAGATTGGACGGGGTGACCGGATGGAAGCTGCACTTAAAAGTAATCATCCCGCTGGTGTCGCCTATGCTGTTTTTCCTGCTCATCAAGGATATCGCCTACGGTATGACCGTATCCAGTTACACCTTGATCCTGACAGGAGGCGGCCCCAACAACGCCACTCAGACCATTATCACTTACATTTACTCCAAGGCCATCACCAGTACCAACTACAACTATGCCTTTGCGGCGACTATGGTGGGATTCTTCATATCGGCGGTGCTTATTATGTTCAGCATGATACTCGAGAAAAGGAAGGTGCACTATAACTGATGAATACACAGAGCGTTTTTAAAAAGAGCAAGGTAAAGAGCGGTTTGTTTCAGGTATTCTGCCTGGCAGTGGGACTGGTGCTGTGCCTGCCTCTGGTATACGCGGTGCTCATCTCCTTTATGCAGGAGACAGAGATCGTGTCCAGGGACTTACATCTGATCCCCAAGCATTGGTCCATGGCCAACTATGAGGCGGTTATCGAGAGTCAGAACCTGCTGCGGTACATGTTCAACTCTCTGGTAGTGGCCATGATCTCCAGCTTTTCCCGAGTGATCATCGGGTGTCTGGCTGCCTACTCCTTCGCCTTTTTCGAGTACCGGGGCAAGCATGTGCTCTTCGCCCTGGTGGTGGGCAGCATGATCATTCCGCCGGAGATGCTGATGGTGCAGAACTATTTCACCACCGCCGAGCTGGGGCTGATCAACACCTACATAGGCATGACCATCATCTTTATGGTGTCCGCAGCCAACATCTTCCTCATCAGACAGCACTACTTGAGCACATCCCGGTCTGTCTGGGAGGCAGCCAAGGTGGACGGCTGCAGCAACTGGAGATTTTTCGTCGGCATCCTGATGCCCATATCAAAGCCGGTGATCGCCACGGTGTTTATCTCCTCCTTTGTCACCTCATGGAACTCCTATCTGTGGCCTCTCATGGTCACCAATGTAGACAGCATGCGTACCGTTCAGGTGGTGATCACAAAGCTGAACGCCTCTGAACTGAACACCGTGTACGGCCAGGTTATGGCCGCGGCAGTACTGATCCTGATTCCGTCGGCAATCGTCTTCGTATTGTTCCAGCGGAAGATCACCGCCGGCATGATGGCCGGCGCAGTAAAAGAATAGAGAGGAAGGGTAAAATGAAAAGAACACATGTAACGGCAGCATTACTGACAGCAGCCATGGTTGTATCTATGACTGCCTGCGGAAAAGGAGGAAGCGAGGGTTCCGCTTCCACGACGGCGGCAGGCGGGGCAGCGGGAGAGACTCAGGCCTCGGCCCCGGCAGGATCCACGGAGGTGGTGTTCTGGCACAGCTACGGCGGCGCATTGGGCGAGACGGTTCAGGAGATCGTCGACGAGTACAACGAGGGCCCCGGAAAAGAGAAGAATATTTTTGTCAACGCGGTGTATCAGGGCTACGAGGGCACGGACAAGCTGATTTTGGCCTATCAGACTAAGGATATGGGCAATGCCTGTGACATCAACATCGGCCTGACTTCCACCATCCCCAGCATGCTGGAGCTGGACTGGACCGTCAAGGTCTCCGACATGATGGCAAAACACCCGGACGGCATGCAAGGAGAGGATTTCTTCCCGGCTCTGATTCGGTCGGTGTCTTACCGGGATGAGATCATCGCTCTTCCTCTGGCCAACTCCACTCTCGTGATGTATTACAATGTGGACGCCTTAAAGGAGGCAGGATTTACCGAGCCCCCCAAGACCTTAGATGAACTGGCCCAGTACACGGAGAAGCTGACGGTGAAAGACGGTTCCGGCGCCGTGACCCGCTACGGTTTTGAGTGCCAGGTAAAACGGTATCAGCTGGTCAACTATATCTCCAGCCAGTCCCCGGCGTTCTTCTTCGGTGATGAGGAAGGCGGAAGAGCAGGAGCCATGACCAAACTGACCTGCGGCGACGACAAGAGTCTGATGAATTTCCTGACTGAGTGGGATAAGCTGGTGCAGCAGGATGGGTATCAGAGGGTGGAAGGCAATGTGGCGGAAGAATTCTCTGCCGGCGTCGCGGCCATCGCCATGATGTCCTCGTCCAAGTGCGGCAGCGTGGAGGGACTGGTGAACGGCGCCTTTGAGTGGACCACAGCCCCCATCCCCAAGGTGGACTCGAAGGACACCGGCAACTCCTGTGTGGGAGGAAGCTGTATGGTTCTCATGAACCGGGGTGACGCGGCCAGAGTGGACGCGGCCTGGGACTTTATGCAGCACATCAGTTCCCCGGAGGTTCAGAGCCGCATGTCCATGGTGTCCGGCTATGTGCCCACGACACCGGCTGCCTATGAACTGCCTCAGATGAAGAGCTTTTATGAGGAGCATCCTCAGCACAAGACTGCCGTGGAGGTGATTGCAAACGGAGACCTTCTGTGTCAGGAGCCTATGGATCTGTGCTACAACGAGATCAACGGTTCCATCACAGACATCATGACCCAGTTTTGTGCCGGTGACCTCAGCGTACAGGAGGCCCATGACAAGATCATCGGGGACTGCAACCAGCTTCTGGATGAGTGGCATGAGGCAAATGACTGACAGAATTTGACTGTACAGCCGCGCTTTGGCGCGGAGAGAGTCCGGCTGGCCCGGACTCTTTTGCATCGGGATTATTATGAAAGAAAGCGGAGGATAAGCCATATGAAACTGGTAGTGACAGATTTGGACGGAACCTTGCTGAGCCCTGAGAGGGAGATCTCGGATGAGGCAGTGGAGGTGATCAGGCAGTGGAAAGAAGCAGGAGGTCTGTTCTCCTTCATCACAGGAAGACCGGCGCCGGGAGTCCTGGGGTACATGACGCGGGCCGGGGTCAATGCTCCCATGGTCTGCTGCAACGGCGCTGAGGTGGTGGAAGCGGCGGAGGATGGGTTTCGCATCCTGCACAGAGAGAAGATGGGGTTAAAGGGGCTTCGGACGCTGATGGAGAAGGCGGACGAGGCGGGATTTACTGTGCTCTACTACCGGGACGGCGAGGAGTATGCCATGAGGCTGACGAAATGGGTGAGCGAGCGGAGAAAGCGTGGGAGAAGGTACCCTGTAGAGGAGCGGGGAGAGAGATTTTGGGAAGAGACTCAGGCTCAGAAGGTCAATGTCATGGCAGACAAAGGTCCTGGGGGAGAGGCCATAAGACCCTTGATGGAACAGCTTGCGTCGGATTATGAGGTGGTCATCTACGAGAGGTACGGCTGCGAGATCACGCCAAAAGGCGGAGGCAAGGCTCAGGGATTAAAGCGGCTGGCAGGGATCTTGGGAATCCCCATGAAGGAGATCATGGCCGTGGGGGACAATGCCAATGATCTGGAGATGCTCCGGGTGTCCGGCCTTGGGGCGGCAGTGGGAAACGGAACTTCGGAGGCCAAGGCATGTGCGGACTATGTCTGTGAACATGCCAACACGGACGGAGTGGTGGAGGCCATCCGGCGCTTCTGCCTGTCCGGTCCGGGGACGGAGGAGGGCTGACCATGGAGAGAATCGGGACATCCACCAATATTTTTTTTGAGAGAAATGACGGAAGCCGCATCCCGGCGGAGCGGACCATGAGGCTGTGCGCTCAGGCCGGGTATCGGGATATGGATTTCGGCTTTGTGGAGCAGATCTTTTACCCCACCCCCTTTACCACGGAGAGATGGCGCTCTTTTGTGGAGCGCCATATGCGCCTGGCAGAAGAGTTGGGGATCCGTTTTACCCAGACCCATGGCCATATCCATGATTTCTGCAATGACCAGGAGGAAGCGCAGTGGGACCTGGTGAAGCGGTGCGTGGAGGGGACGGCCATGCTGAAAGCTCCCTGGATGGTCATGCACCCCTCCACCCTGGTGCGGGACGGCAGAGTCCACCAGGATACCCGGTCCAGGAACATAGAGTACTTTCAGAGGCTGGCAGAGTATGCGGGAACCTTTGGCGTGGGAATCGCCGTCGAGAACATGTGGGGGGAGACGAAGGAGGGGGTAAAGCGGTATGCAATCACGGCAGAAGAGCTCTGCAGCCTGATCGACGGCATCGGGAAGCCCAATGTGGGAGCCTGCTGGGACACGGAGCACGGAGCCATCGAGGAATTGTCTCAGCCGGACTCCATCCGCCTGCTGGGGAATCGGCTCAAATGCACCCACATCTCCGACCAGACCGACCGAAACAATGTCCATATCCTGCCCTACACCGGATTTACGGACTGGGATCCCATCCTGCAGGCCCTGGCCGATGTGGACTATCAGGGAGAATTTACCTATGAGATTCAACACTACCTTCTGGCTATGCCGGAGAATCTGGCGCCGGAAGCTATCCGGTTCAGCTTTCAGGTGGGAACCCAGATGATCCAAAGAAGCCGGTTCCTGTCCTCAAGCGTCCTGTGAGCAGGAACATCGATGCCAGACTGTGAGACGCAAAATTTTCCAGAAAAGTTGACTTGTATTTCCATTTGCCTTATAATGAAGTGTATCTATGACGAAAGAGAGGCTGGTTCATTGATGATAAAGAGCATGACAGGCTTCGGCAGGTGTGAAAAGGTTACAGACCAGTACAAGATCTCGGTAGAGATGAAGGCGGTGAATCACCGCTATCTGGATTTGAGCATCAAGATGCCCAAGCGGTTTAACTATTTCGAGGCGGCCATCCGAGGGATGCTCAAGGACTATTTAAACCGGGGAAAGGTGGATATTTTCATCAATTATGAGGATTACACCGAGGAGAAGCTTTGTCTGAAGTACAATAAGACCCTGGCAGCAGAGTATGTCCGGTACTGTAAGGACATGGAGGCCCACTTTGGTCTTGAGAATGATCTGACGGTCATGGGGCTTGCCGGGATGCCGGAAGTGCTGACCATGGAGCCGGTGCCGGAAGATGAGGACGCGGTGTGGAAGATTCTGTCCGAGGCTCTTCGCCAGGCGGCAGGAGAGTTTGTGGAGAGCCGCTGCCGGGAGGGAGAGAGCTTAAAGGCCGATCTTTTGGAGAAGCTGGACTACATGACCGGGCTGGTGGGCTACATCGAGGAGCGATCCCCCATGATCGTGTCCGAGTACAGGGCCAGGCTGGAGGAGCGGGTGAAGGAGCTTTTGGGCGGAGCCTCTTTTGACGAGAACCGGATCGTGACGGAGGTCACCCTCTTTGCAGACAAGGTCTGTGTGGACGAGGAGATCGTGCGGCTGAAAAGCCATATCGAGCACACCAAACTTGAGCTGGCCGCGGGGGGAAGCATCGGGAGAAAGCTGGACTTTATCGCCCAGGAGATGAACCGGGAGGCCAACACCATCCTCTCGAAGGCCAATGACCTGGAGGTGTCGGACCGGGCCATCGCCTTAAAGACAGAGATCGAAAAGGTCAGAGAACAGATTCAAAACATTGAATAGGAGCCAGAGAAGATGAACGATCAGGGAATATTGGTAGTGATCTCCGGTTTTTCCGGTGCAGGCAAGGGGACGCTGATCAAAGCCATGTTGGAGAGGCATCACAATTATGCCCTGTCCATATCTGCTACCACCAGGAAGCCCAGGGAAGGGGAGGAGGACGGGAGAGAGTACTTTTTCGTCACCCGGGAAAGATTCGAACAGATGATAGAGGAGGGGCAGCTGATTGAATATGCCCAATATGTGAATAATTATTATGGAACTCCCAGGCAGTATGTGTTCCAGCAGATGGCCGACGGGAAGGACGTGATCCTGGAGATCGAGATTCAGGGCGCGTTAAAGATCAAGGAGCGGTTCCCGGAAGCCCTTCTCCTGTTTGTCACGCCTCCCAGTGCCGACGAGCTGAAGCGGCGTCTGGTGGGGAGAGGAACCGAGACCATGGATGTGATCCATCAGAGGCTTCACCGGGCTGCCGATGAGGCGGAGGGCATCACTTCCTATGATTATATTCTGATCAATGACGAGATAGACGCCTGCGTGGAGGCCATGCACCAGCTGATTCAGGCCCAGCATCGGAAAGTCAGCAGCAGTCTGGACTTTATCGAGCAGATGAGGTCGGAGCTGAAAGCCATATAGAAAGAGAGGAATGTCACATGTTACATCCATCATACACAGATTTGATCAACGCCGTGAACAGCGAGGTGGAACCGGGGGAGGAGCCGGTAGTACAGAGCCGTTACTCCATCGTCATCGCCACGGCCAAGAGAGCCAGACAGCTGATCGCGGGGGAGGATGCTTTAGTCCGCTCCAGCGGCAAGAAGCCCCTGTCGGTGGCAGTGGAGGAATTATATGAGTCGAAGATCAAGATTCTAAGCGAGGACAACTCGGACGAAGAGCTTTCAGAGGAGGAAGGGCAGGAAGTGACTGCCGGGGAAGCCTTTTTGGAGGAAGAGCTGCCGAGCGAGGAATAGGAAACCTGCAAGCCGTCTCACTCTCACAGAGATGGCTTTTCTTACAGATATATGGGAGAACCGATGAAGATATTTTTTGTTTCCCTTGGCTGTGACAAGAATCTGGTGGACTCAGAATACATGCTGGGGCTTCTCGGACGTGACGGCCATGAATTTACCGACGATGAGTCAGAGGCAGATGTGATCGTGATCAACACCTGCTGTTTTATCAATGATGCCAAAGAAGAGAGCATCAACACCATCCTGGAGATGGCCCGCCTCAAGACGGAGGGAAGGTGTCAGGCCCTGATCGTGGCGGGATGCCTGGCAGAGAGATACCGGGAGGAGATCATGAAGGAGATCCCGGAAGTGGACGGCTGCATCGGGACTACTTCCTACGATGCCGTCTCACAGGTGCTTTCCCTGGTTCTTAAAGGGCAGAGACAGCTGAAGTTTGAAAGTCCTGACCGTCTGCCGCTTGCGGAGACGGAGCGGGTGGTGACCACAGGAGGCTACTATGCCTTCTTGAAGATTGCCGAGGGCTGCGACAAGCGGTGTACTTACTGTATCATCCCCAGCCTGCGGGGACCCTACCGCAGCGTCCCTGTGGAGAGGCTGGAGGAGGAGGCCAGGGGACTTGCCCAAAAAGGTGTGAGGGAGCTGATTTTGGTAGCCCAGGAGACTACCCTCTACGGGGTGGATCTGTACGGACACAAGGCCCTTCCCCAACTTCTTCGTAAGCTGTGCCGGATCCCCGGTATCTGGTGGATCCGAATCCAGTACTGTTATCCGGAGGAGATCACCCAGGAGCTGATCGATACCATCCGCGGTGAGGAGAAGATCTGCCACTATCTGGATATCCCTATCCAACATGCCAGCGACCGGATCTTAAGGCGTATGGGAAGAAGGACCAGTCAGGCCCAGCTGAGGAAGATAATCGGAGAACTGCGCGGTCAGATTCCGGACATGGCCCTGCGGACCACTCTGATCTCCGGCTTTCCGGGAGAGACCGAAGAGGATCATGAGATTTTGATGGAATTTGTGGATGAGATGGAGTTTGAGCGGCTGGGAGTATTTGCCTATTCTCAGGAGGAGGATACACCGGCCGCTGCCTTTGCGGACCAGGTACCCGACGAGGTCAAGGAGAAGAGGCGGGACGAGATCATGGAGCTTCAGCAGGAGATCGCCTTCGAAAGGTCTCAATCCATGGTCGGCCGCATCCTGGAGGTTATGGTGGAGGGAAAGGTGGCCGACGAGGAGGTCTATGTGGGGAGAACCTACATGGATGCGCCTGGTGTGGACGGCCTGATCTTTTTTAACGCGGACGAGGAGTGTCTGTCCGGAGATTTTGTCCGGGTGAAAGTCACCGGTGCACAGGAATATGATTTGATAGGAGAGGTGTATGATGAATCTGCCCAATAAACTGACAGTGCTGAGAGTGCTGCTGATCCCCTTTTTTGTGACCGCTCTTTTGTGGGAGGGCGGGGAGAATCAGACCCTGCGGTATGGGGCTGCGGTGATCTTTATCGCGGCCAGTCTGACCGACCTTTTGGACGGCAAGATCGCAAGAAAATATAATTTGGTCACCAATTTCGGAAAGTTCATGGATCCTCTGGCGGATAAGCTTTTAGTGTGCTCGGCCCTGATCTGCCTCATTGAGCTGGGACAGATTCCGGCCTGGATGGTGATCGTGATCATCAGCCGGGAGTTTATCATCAGCGGTTTCCGCCTGGTGGCTTCGGACAACGGAGTGGTGATCGCCGCCAGCTACTGGGGGAAATTCAAGACCACGTTCCAGATGATAGCCGTGATTCTGCTGATCGTCCGCCTCGAGAGTCTTGCCTTGGTGACCAATCTGTGCGTGTGGATTTCCGTGATTCTCACCGTTGTTTCTTTGATTGATTACCTTTGGAAAAATCACAGAGTACTGACAGAAGGGAGTATGTAGAAGATGACTGTGGAAGTGATTTCTGTGGGAACGGAGCTTTTGCTGGGCAATATCGTCAACACCAACGCCTGCTTTTTGGCGCAGCGGTGTGCGCTCCTCGGACTGTCCATGTACAACCAGACAGTGGTGGGAGATAACCCTAAGCGCCTCGGCGAGGCAGTCAGGGAGGCCCTTTTGCGGGCGGATCTTGTGATCCTCACCGGAGGTCTGGGGCCTACGGAGGACGATCTGACCAAGGAGACCTGCGCTCAGGTTCTGGAGCTTCCTCTTGTGGAAGACAGCCATACGAGGCAGCGGATTGAGGAATATTTTAAGAACAGTATCTTCAAGGAGATCCCTGACAACAACTGGAAGCAGGCCATGATTCCGGAGGGAGCCATGGTTCTGGACAATGACAACGGGACGGCGCCGGGACTGATTCTCGAGAAGGATCACAGGCGTCTGATCCTTCTCCCCGGGCCTCCCGAAGAGATGATTCCCCTGTTTCAAGGTCAGGTGGAGCCCTATCTTCAAAAGCTGAGGCCGGAACTGATCGCGTCCCGGATGGTGAAGATCTGCGGAAAAGGGGAAAGTCAGGTGGAGAAGGAGCTTTTGGACCTGATCGACGGGCAGACCAATCCCACCATCGCCACTTACGCCAAGACCGGGGAAGTCCATGTGCGGGTCACGGCCTGCGCCCCCAACCAGGAGGTGGCGGACAGGCTGATTCGCCCTGTGGTGAAGGAGATCAAGAAACGATTCGGAATCTGTGTGTACTCCACAAAAGAGGAGGAGACTCTGGAGATGACCGTGGTCCGTCTTCTGAAAAAACATGAGCTGACCGTGGCCACGGCGGAGTCCTGCACCGGGGGCCTGGTGGCAGGTCGGATCGTGAATGTGCCGGGGGCCTCCGACGTGTTCCGGGAGGGATTTGTCACCTACTCCAACAAGGCCAAGAGAAAACATCTGGATGTGAGCAAGAGCACCATCAAAAAGTACGGTGCCGTCAGCAAGGAGACGGCCAGGGAGATGGCCGTAGGCGGAGTGTTTGCCACGGATTCCGACATCTGTGTGGCCATAACCGGACTGGCCGGCCCGGACGGAGGCACTGAGGAGAAACCAGTGGGCCTGGTGTACATGGCATGCTGTATGGGGGATCATGTGATGACGGAGAAGTACCAGTTCAAGGGCAATCGGGACAAGATCAGGGAACAGTCGGTGGTCAGAGCTCTGGACCTGGTCCGGAGGATGATCCTGGAACAGCGGGGAAAGTAAGAGGATAAGGAATTGGAAAGTCATAAGAAAAAAAAGTATATGTCGGCAGCCTACCGCAGTTCCTTTGCCAAGCTGCTGTTAAATATCTATCTCTACTGCGAGGAGATCCAGGAAGGATATGAGCCATCCCCGTGGGAGAGGGAGGCCGCCGCAGAGTTTGGCCGGCTTTTTGAGCTGTTTATCGGCGGCAGGGAAGACATCACCGGGGAGTTGGACAGCCTCAGGGATGGGATCATCGGCCGTGTGGAGGTCATGACCGCTTTTACGGACTGCTTCCAGATCTATGAGTACGTGCTGAACCGAGTGGAGCGGCGATTCGTCACGGCGGCCCCTTCCAAGTACACGCCGTCTTTGATGGCGGAGCGGCTGGTGGACTACATCGCCGGCCTGGAGTACGGGGCAGAACAAAATGAGGCCTTAAGACAGATTGTAGCCCAGCTTCCGGTCCGTCTGACCAGACAGAAATTTTACAGCATTGTTCTGGACAGGCTTTCTGTGTTTGCAGGGGCAGAACAGGCCCAGATCGAGGATTTTCTGTATATGCTGGGCACTGCGGCCGCGGTGCGGCTGCCGGAGCACATGGAAGAGGAGAAGGAGCTCTATGAGATTCTCTCAGAGTTTCGCCGTACCGATTACCGGAAGCTGGACGGAGTCAAATTCGGGATGTGTTCCGGGACTCTGGCTCGAGGGATTCGGATTCTGACGGACCGGACGGACCGGTATGTTCTGCTTGTTCAGCTGGTCAATGATCTGTATGTGCTGTGTCTTACCGGGAAGGAGGCCCTCATCGATGCCTCGGAGCAGCAGGCCTTTTTGACGGGAGCAAAAAAGATTATGGAAGCCTTTAGGGGTCAGAGACAGGACCTTTTGGAGGAGCTAAGGCAGGTGGAAGGAGTCCAGGAGTCGGCGTCACAGTGGCTTAGCGCCGGTGTGAAAAGCGAAGGGGACCCGGTGCTGGAAAAACTGGAGAAGCTGCTTTCGGGAAGTTCCTTTATGTCCCTGGAGGAAAAGAAAGTCTCTCACGAGACGGCAGACCAGGCGTTGATCGAGGAGAGGGGAAAGGCATTCTGCGAGGACTTGGACCGGCTGTTTGCGGACATGCAAAAGCCGGTGGTCCGTGCCGTCATGGCCAAAGTGCTGTCCGGGCTTCCTATGGTGTTTCAGGACAGTCAGGAGATCAGAGAATACATTCAGATGAGCCTCGAGGGCTGCAGCGACTATGCAGAGCGAGAGGCATGTATGGAATTATTAGAGCAGGAGCTGATGGTAGATGCTGTGGTGTAGACATCTGTACATGGGAGAGAAGGCGAGAAAGCATCGGTTTTCTATCATTCAAAGCATACGAAAAGAGTCTCCCCTTTCGGGAGTCTACGTGATCGCTCCCCCCTCCGATGAGCACAATGTCCTGGACATCTATCCCTCCTGTATGGTCAAGGCAGGAGGGTGGAGGAAGAAAGAACTGAGGATTCTGGGAATCGCGGAAGGATATCAGGAGGCTCTTTGCCTTGCCGGTACTATCGTGGGGGAGATGTATAAACGAACAGGCAGGTTTTGCCTTGACGAGTTCCTGGCAGAAAGGGGAGGCCATTGATCGTATTAAAAGTCATGGGGATTGTGCTTCTGGTTCTTCTGGCTCTGGTGATTGGTGCTGTGCTCCTGGTACTCCTGGTCCCCATCCGATATTCTCTGGCAGGCTCTTACGACGGGGCTGTGAAAGGGAAGGGGACTCTCACTTGGTTTCTCCATGCCGTCTTTGTCACGGGGATCTATGAGGAAGGGCTGGATGTGACCGTGCGGGTCCTGGGAAGACCGCTGGGCGGCAGGAAAAAGCCCCACAAGCCGGACCCGGAAGAGGAACCCCGGGAGTCAGGTCTGCCACAAGCCGGGGAAGCAAGAGTCCGGGAGGATATCCGGCAGGAGACGGGAAAAGAGCAGCTTCTGGAGGAAGTCCAGTGGGAAAAAAAGGAGGAAGGCTTTTTTGATGAGGAAGAGGGAGAGAAATCCGAAACCGGAGACAACAGGCGCGGCCTATGGAAGGGAAAGAAGAAACGCAAAAAGAAAGACCGGGCAAATAAGAAGCGCGGTGACTCACCTAAGCTGAGAGAAAGTCTCAGGAAAGCCGCGGATTCCCTGAGAGAAAAGTGGTCCCGACTCAGGGAAAAGAAGGAGACCGTCGAGGCCTTTCTCGCGGACAAGGAAAACCAGAAGACCATCAGGCTTCTCCTCAGGCAGACCAAAGCACTGCTCTGTCACATTCTGCCGAGAAAAGTCCGGGGCAATCTGACCCTGGGCTTTGAGGACCCGTGGATGACAGGCAATGCGCTGGCGGCCCTGAGTATTCTGTATGTGTGGTATGGAGATGCGGTGAAGGTCACCCCGGTGTTTGACGAGGCTGTCCTCCTTGTGGACGGAACCATAAAAGGGCGCCTGCGGCCGGGGACCATACTGGTGCTGGTGATTCGGGTATTGTTAAATAAAAATTTCAGGCTGCTGGTGAGACGCTGGCGCGGAAAGAGAGGCAAATAAATGGCAGACAACAAAACAGGAGGAAGAGACCAGTTTTCGTCGGCAGTGGAAGCTCTGTTTGAGGGGATGGACCATTTGGTGGCGACAAAGACTGTGGTGGGAGAGGCGGTCCGGGTAGACGATGCCATCATCCTTCCGCTGATGGATGTGACCTGCGGCATGGCCGCCGGAACATTCGGGGAGAATGCCAAGGCCAGAGGGACCGGGGGCATGAGCGCCAAGTTAAGCCCCAGCGCTATCCTGGTGATCCAGAACGGCAGCACCCGGCTGGTCAATATCAAGAATCAGAACACGGTCAACAAGATGCTGGATATGGTTCCTGATCTTGTGAACCGTTTTACCGGCGGCAAAGTCAGCGTGGGGGAGGAGATCTCCCAGGATGCCATTCGGACCGCCAATGAGATGGCGGAAGACACAAAAGAGGACAAGAAACTTTGACATAGGGATGAGCCAGGCTGCATAGGATAAACTGTGGGAACAACCCATAAGAGACAGTGCGCCGAAAAACGGCGGGACTGAGGACTGTGAGGGGTGATCTATGAGACGACTGTGGGGCCTGGTTCTCTTTAGCATCGGAGTGGGCATGGCCATAAAGGTTTTGATTCCCACGACCCTCGGGCTTTTGATCTTTATCGTAGGCCTTCTGGTAGTGGGGTATCATCTGTTCTGCCGGTGCTGAAAAAGGGAGCGGCTGTGAATCGTTATTGTATCATAAGAGTGTTTTTTGCGGCACAAAAAACTCCAGGGCCTCTACCCTGGAGTTTTGGAAGATTTTGATTATGCTCTCTCAACTAAGCCGGAACGTAAGCAAGAAGTACATACATACATCTTTTTGGAACCGCCGTTCACTTTAACTTTGACAGACTTCACGTTAGCTTTCCACATCTTGTTGGATCTTCTATGTGAATGGCTCACTGCGTTACCAAAGTGAGCAGCTCTCTCGCAAATTGCACATTTCGCCATGATTGCACCTCCTTAACCGCTACTTGGTCCCTGTATATGGAAACCACAACAATATGTATCATATCAGATTGTGCCATATTTTGCAAGAGAAATTTAAAAAATCTTTGTGACAGAACTTGTAATGGACACTATATCTGGTATGTGGTATACTAATAGGAAACGACAAATAAATTTGCCGTTTCCCCAATTAGCGGACAGGACAGCGGCTGCGCGGCATGACCGGTACAGAACACTAGCAGACAAAAAGGCATACCGTGGGAAAAGCCTGGGCAGAATGAGAAAGAAGAGAGAAAATAGAAAAGAAATGAAAAAGTGAAGGAGGTTTCGCTCATGAAAGGACGCATCAGCAACAGATTAGGCGAAATTCGGATCAACCCGGAAGTCATAGCAACCTATGCCGGTATGACTGCGGTGGAGTGCTTCGGAATCGTCGGTATGGCAGCCATCAGCATGAAGGACGGACTGGTCAAGCTGCTCAAGAAGGAGAGTCTTACTCACGGGATCAATGTGGAGATCGAGGACAACCGCATCGCACTGGATTTCCATGTGATCGTAGCCTACGGCATCAGCATCTCGGCGGTTGCGGACAATTTAATCGAAAATGTAAAGTACAAAGTAGAAGAATTCACAGGGATGAAAGTAGACAAGATCAATATCTATGTCGAAGGCGTCAGAGTGATTGATTAAGGAGGAGCAGCCCGTGGGTATGAATACGATTGATGCAAAGGATCTCCAGAAGGCCTTTCTTGCCGGTGCAAAGAACCTGGAGGCCAAGAAGGAGTGGATTAATGAATTGAATGTGTTTCCTGTTCCCGACGGAGACACAGGTACCAACATGACGATGACCATCATGTCGGCGGCCCGGGAGGTGGCGGCCATAGAGAACCCTACCATGGAGAACCTGGCCAAGGCCATCTCTTCGGGCTCCCTCAGAGGGGCAAGGGGAAACTCCGGCGTGATTTTGTCTCAGCTGTTTCGCGGATTTACAAAGGAGATCAAGAAACTGGATGTGATCACCACCACCACGTTGGCCAATGCGTTTGTGCGCGGCACAGAGACAGCCTACAAGGCAGTGATGAAGCCGAAAGAGGGGACGATCTTAACCGTGGCCAAGGGCATGGCAGACAAGGCTGTGGAGCTGGTGACGGAGACGGAGGACATCCTGGAGTTCGCCGACAAGGTCATCGCCCACGGCGATTATGTGCTGAGCCAGACGCCGCAGATGCTGCCCATCCTCAAGCAGGCAGGGGTGGTGGACTCCGGCGGTCAGGGTCTGATGCAGGTGATGAAGGGATGTCTGGACGGCCTTTTGGGAAAGGAGATCGATCTGACCGTGGAAGCGGGGCCGTCCGCAGAGATTTCCGTCTCCGAAGGAGCGGCCGTGGAAGCCGCAGATATCAAGTTCGGCTACTGCACGGAGTTTATCATCAATGTGGAGAACACCTACGACGAGAGAGAAGAGAGAGCCTTTAAAGATTACTTAGAGTCCATCGGCGACTCCATCGTGGTGGTATCTGACGACGACGTGGTGAAGGTCCATGTCCATACCAACGACCCGGGACTTGCCATCCAGAAGGCGCTTACCTATGGCTCTCTGTCCAGGATGAAGATCGATAACATGAGAGAGGAGCATCAGGAGCGGCTGATCCAGGATGCGGAGAAAAAGGCAGCCCGGAAGAAAGAGGAAGATGCCATAGAACAGGAACTTTCGGAGCCGCAAAAGCCCTACGGCTTCATCGCAGTGTCCATCGGGGAGGGATTCGGAGAGATCTTTAACGGCATCGGGGCAGATTACCTCATCGAGGGCGGACAGACCATGAATCCCAGCACGGAAGACATGCTCAACGCCATCGATCATGTCCATGGGGACACCATTTATATCCTTCCAAACAACAGCAACATCATCCTGGCGGCTCAGCAGGCCGCGTCTCTGGTGGAGGATAAACATATCGTGGTGGTGCCGTCCAAGACGGTTCCCCAGGGGATCACAGCCATCATCAACTTTGTCCCGGATCTGTCCCCGGAGGAGAACCTGGAAGTGATGACAGAGGAGATGGGACGGGTGAAGACGGGTCAGATCACCTATGCGGTGCGGGACACCGTGATCGATGACAAGGAGATCAGACAGGGAGACATCATGGGTCTGGGAGACCACGGCATCCTGTGTGTGGGAAAGTCTGTGAAAGAGACGGCGCTGAATACCTTAAAGGCTATGGCAGATGAGAATGCGGAGCTGATCACCATCTACTACGGCGCAGATATCAGCCGGGAGACGGCAGAGAACCTTTTTGAGGCTGCGAAAGAGTTGTGCCCTGACTGTGAGATGGAGCTTCACAGCGGAGGACAGCCTATTTACTATTATTTGATCTCTGTGGAATAGAGCGATGATAAATCAGGAATCCGTTGGCACCTTAAAGGGAATCGGAGACAAGACGGCAAAGCTGTTCGGAAAGCTGGGCGTATCCACGATCGCGGATCTGCTGGGCTATTATCCGAGAGCTTACCACACCTATGAGCCTCCGGTTCCCATAGGGGAGCTGAAGTTAGATGTGGCAGGTGCGGTGGAGGGAGTTCTGCAAAAATCGGTGAGTGTCCGCAAATTTCAGCACACCCAGGTGATCACGGTATCCCTGAAGGATATGACCGGGACCCTGCAGCTGACCTGGTTCAACATGCCGTTTTTGAAGAACACCCTCCAGGCAGGCACCTACCATATTTTTTATGGGAAAGTGGTAAAAAAGAATAACCGGCTTACCATGGAACAGCCGGAGATCTACACGAAAGAGGGATATGATGCCCTGATGACCAGCATGCAGCCCGTCTACGGACAGACCAAAGGCCTGGGCAATAAGGCCATCATGAGAGCGGTGGCTCAGGCTCTGGATATCCGTCAGATGGAGCGGGAGTATCTCCCGGCTTCCATCAGAAAAAAGTATGAGCTGGCAGAGTACAACTATGCCTTAGAGCACATTCATTTTCCGAAAGACCACAAGGAGCTTCTCTTTGCCAGAAAACGGCTGGTATTCGACGAATTTTTTCTGTTTATCCTGGCAGTGCGGCGCCTGAGGGAAAAGCGGCAGGACTGCGCCAGTCCTTTTCATATGGAGAGAAGGCCCGAGGTACGGCGGTTGGCGGAGGAACTTCCCTATGACCTGACAGAAGCCCAGAAAAAGGTTCTGAGCGAGGTGGAGGAAGACATGACGAAAGGCCTGGTGATGAACCGGTTAGTTCAGGGGGACGTCGGCTCCGGCAAAACTATCCTTGCGGTTCTGGCCCTTGTGCTGGCGGCCTCTAACGGCTTCCAGGGTGCTATGATGGCTCCCACGGAGGTTCTGGCCCGCCAGCACTACGAGGGGATGAAGGAGCTGTTTGCGGCCCATGATATCCGCCTGGAGCCGGTTCTGGTGACAGGCTCCATGACTGCCAAGGAGAAGAGGACAGCCTATGAGAGGATCCGCAGCCATCAGGCAGACATCATCGTGGGAACCCATGCTCTTATCCAGGAAAAGGTGGTCTACGACAATCTGGCTCTGGTCATAACCGACGAACAGCACCGGTTTGGGGTGGGCCAGAGGGAGCTTTTGGGAAATAAAGGAGAGCGGCCTCATGTGATGGTCATGAGCGCTACCCCGATCCCCAGGACTCTCGCCATCATCCTGTACGGGGATCTGGATATCTCCGTCATCGACCAGTGCCCAAAAGACCGGCTTCCCATCAAAAACTGTGTGGTCGCCCCCTCCTACCGCCCCAACGCCTACACATTTATAAAAAAGCAGGTGGGCCAGGGCAGACAGGCCTATGTGATCTGTCCCATGGTGGAGGCCAGCGAGCTGATGGAGGCGGAGAATGTGCTGGATTACACCGAGACCCTGAGGAGGGAATTGCCCGGAATCACTGTCGAGTATCTTCACGGAAAGATGAAGGGAAAAGAGAAGAACCGGATTATGGAGCGGTTCGCGGCAGGAGAGATCCAGGTTCTGGTGTCCACCACGGTCATCGAGGTAGGTGTCAATGTGCCCAATGCCACGGTGATGATGATCGAGAATGCGGAGCGGTTCGGATTAGCCCAGCTCCATCAGCTCCGGGGCCGTGTGGGAAGAGGAAAACATCAGTCCTACTGCATTATGGTCAACTGCGGGGATCAGGAGGGCACAGGCGAACGCCTGGATATCTTAAACCGCTCCAATGACGGATTCTATATCGCCTCTGAGGATTTAAAGCTTCGGGGGCCCGGAGATATCTTCGGAGTCCGCCAGAGCGGAGACATGGAGTTCCGGCTGGCAGACATCTTTACCGATGCACCTATCTTAAAACAGGTGTCAGAGGAGGCGGACCGGCTGCTCTCAGAGGACCCGGAGCTCTGTATGGAGGAGCACCGGGTTCTGGGACAGCGTCTGAAAGCCTACTTAGAACACAGTTATGAGAAGCTGAATCTTTAAAAAGAGGATTTGCTAAAAAATGACAGATTACACAGAACCTTCTAGTGTATTATTTTTTTGCGGGCACATAATAGGAGTGTAGCAATTAACCAACACACAGAAAACAAAGGAGGCGTTTTATTATGTCAAGCAAATCTAATAATACTGTGAATGTACCTGAGGCAAAAGAGGCAATGGACAAGTTTAAGATGGAGGTTGCAGGTGAGATCGGAGTACCGTTGACCAACGGCTATAACGGCAACCTGACTTCCGCTCAGAACGGTTCTGTCGGCGGCTATATGGTAAAGAAAATGATCGAAGCTCAGGAGAAGCAGATGGCTGGTAAGTAAAAGGCCTGAATTTGAAGAAGAATCCCCGACCAGTGGAATCCGGCCGGGGATTCTTTGCATGGTAACAGAGGAGCATCTTGTATGGAAAATTATGCCTAGAAAATCCTTGTGGAGAGAATAAAAACATATTATACTGGTAGACATATAAGACTGGAGAGTGGAATTATGAGAGTAATCGCAGGAAGCGCCAGAAGGATTCCGTTAAAGACGGTGGAGGGATTGGATACCCGCCCCACCACAGACCGGATCAAGGAGACCCTGTTTAATATGATACAGAACCGGCTGTCCCAGACCACATTTCTGGATTGTTTTGCCGGAAGCGGAGCCATCGGAATCGAGGCTCTGAGCAGAGGAGCCTCTCTTGGGGTGATGATTGAGGAGAATCAGAAAGCGGCGGCGTGTATTAGACAGAACCTGAAGGCCACCCGCCTGGAGGACAAGTCCGTCGTCATGGTCTGTGATGTTTTGACGGGTCTAAAGAGACTGGAGGACAAGGGATATCGCTTTGACACGATTTTTATGGATCCCCCTTACCGCATGGAGTGGGAGAAGAGAGTTCTTTCCTATCTGAGGGATTCCTCCCTGATCCACGAGGAGACTCTGATCATCACAGAGGCCGCTCTGGAGACCGATTTTTCCTACACAGAATCCATGGGTTTTTCCGCGGTAAAGACCAAGACGTACAAGACCAACAAACATATATTTTTAGAAAAGCAGGCAGATTAGGAGGCGGTTATGGCAATTGCAGTTTATCCGGGCAGTTTTGACCCGGTTACCTTAGGACATCAGGATATCATCGAGAGAAGCTCTAAGATCATGGACAAAGTGATCGTGGGGGTTTTGAAGAATAATTCAAAATCTCCGTTGTTTTCTGTGGAAGAACGTGTTAATATGTTAAAGAGTGTTGCCGGACATCTGCCCAACGTTGAGATACAGGCATTTGACGGGCTGCTGGTGGATTTCGTCCACAAGTGCCGTGGGGATGTGATTGTCAGAGGGCTTCGCGCCATCACGGATTTTGAATACGAACTTCAGATGTCCCAGACCAACCGGGTGATTGCACCTGGGGTGGATACCATATTTTTGACTACTAATTTGAAATATTCTTACTTGAGTTCCAGTATCGTAAAAGAGATTGCCATGTATCACGGCGACATCAGCGCATTTGTACACCCGGTTATCGCAGATAAGATTACGGAAAAGATGAGTCCGTAACCGGGAGCCGGCCGGCGGCAGCAAAAATTTCATAAGGAGAGAGCAGAGACTATGAGCAGAATCGAACAGTTAATCGGTGAAATTGAAGAGTATATCGACAGCTGCAAGTATCAGGCACTGTCTAACAATACAAAGATTATCGTCAACAAGGAGGAACTGGAAGAGCTTTTGGTGGAGCTGCGTCTGCGGGTTCCCGATGAGATCAAGCAGTATCAGAAGATCATCAGCAATCAGGATGCTATTTTAAGCGAGGCTCGGTATCAGGCGGACAATATGATTCAGGAGGCCACAGCCCAGACCAATGAGCTGGTCAATGAACACGAGATCATGCAGCGAGCCTATTCCACGGCCAACCAGATCGTGGAGGACGCTCAGGTTCAGGCACAGTCCATCATCGACGCCGCGGTAAACGATGCCAACAACATCCGGCAGGGAGCGATCCAGTACACCGACGACATCCTGCGGAACCTGCAGAATATTATTTCCAATACCATGCAGGATGCCCAGACGAGGCTGGAAGGGTTCCTCTCCGCCATGCAGGCCAACTACGAGATCGTCACCGGCAACCGCAGTGAGCTGGTTCCGGATACCGGCATGAACGGTCAGGAAGGCGGATATCCGCCGGAGATGTAAAGCGGCTGCCCGATTTTGCTGCGGCCGATGACCGGTCACAGAGCGGACATAAGGAGAAAGATACATAGGGAGAGAGTGCCGTGAAACACCTTCCATAGCAGATAGTGACCGGCAGAAAGCCCGCTGCCGCCCAGCACGCTTTTGGTCTGAAAGAGACCGCACAGGCCTCCGAAGGCGGTGACAAAGCACAGGGCCATACCTTGACGGATTCCGGTCCATACATGGGAGAGCGCCCGGATGCCGGTGGTGATCTCCACGATCCCCAAGAGGAGAGCCTGAGAGGCGGCAGGGACAGCGGGGATCTGTCCGATCATCTCCGCCAAGATGGAGAAGAGCATCAGATACCCTCCTATTTTGATCATCACTTCAAAGGAGTTCATCAGAGCCTGATCAAAGGAGGGGGAAGACTGGCGGCGGACAGGCGGGAGGGAGATTTCCTGTCCCTCAAAGCCGTAGAGCCGCCTTGCGATCAGGGCGATGGGAAGGACGGGAAGATAGATGGCCGTCAGGATCATGGCCATGGAGACGGACGGGTCGGCCATGGAAGCCACATATCCCAGGAGGAACATGGGGCTTGGATGGTTGCTGACAGCCAGGAGGAATCTGCCTTCAAGAGGGCTGATCCGGCCCTCCTCCACAAACTCACTGCAGGTCTTGGCCCCCATGGGGTAGCCGCAGAGGAGACCGGAGGTCAGCACATAACAGCCGGCATCGGACAGGCCAAAGAGGCCTTTTAACACCGGGCGGACGGGGGCGGTCAGCAGGCGGATTCCGTCTAAGGACACGATCACATTGGAGCAGATCATAAAGGGAAGCAGCGTGGGAACTACGGTCTGATACCACAGGAGGAGGCCTTGACTGGCTCCCTCAAAGGACAGAGCCGGATGGGTCAGCAGGAGAAGTAAAACCATAACTGCCAAAAAAGGGAGAACGGATTTTTTCATAGTCACCGGAATAAGATGTTTTATACACTATATGAGTGAGGGAGAACAGGATATGCGGGTGCTTTTGCTGATTCTTCTGGCGGTGTTTCAGGTGACTGTGACAGACTATCTGATCTCCAATCCGGATTTTTACCAGCTGGATGCCTACACATGGGAAAGCGAGGAGTTTCGCGCCATGAAACTGGGGGAGAGGATGGCGGGAGAACAGAGCCTGGACATGGATGTGCTCACTTCCATGATGATCGAGGGGGAATATGACTTGACCGGTCTCGACGGGGGGACGGCGTTAAAAGCCAATCCTCTGATCCCCAAGAGACGGCCGGTGGAATACCGGAAGCTGCTTCACGGCTATGAGGCTGTCTTCCGGGATCTGCGGTATTTTCCTATCCCCAAAAGCAGTCGTCCGGACACGCCGGATGTGGTCTATGAAAACGGATGGATGGACGAGAGGACCTATGGGGGAGACCGGAGGCACGAGGGATGCGACGTCATGGGGCTCAAGCGTCCCCGGGGATTCTACCCCGTGGTCAGCATAAGCGAGGGCACGGTGGAGAAGGTGGGCTGGTTGGAGCAGGGCGGCTGGCGGATCGGGATCCGTGCGCCATCGGGCCTGTATCTTTACTATGCCCATTTGTATGATTACAGCCGGGACTGGAAGGAGGGCGACGCCGTGAAGGCCGGGGAACTTCTGGGATTTATGGGGGACAGCGGGTACTCTGCCATAGAGGGAACCGTGGGGAATTTCGATGTCCACCTTCATATGGGGATGTACCTTCGGACGGACCACTATCAGGAGATGAGCGTGAACCCTTACTGGATTTTAAAGTTTTTGGAGGGGCGGCGGCTGGTGTATGATTATTGATGAGATAGATCGGAATATAGAGAAATCACAGTATTGTGAGGAGGCATTGTCTTGAAAAATCCGTTGCCGGAAACGTTTCAGGAGGAGATGAGATCGCTCCTGGGCCAGGAATATGAATCGTATATAAAAAGTTTTGACACACCGAATATCCCG
>JAAWBS010000058.1 GCA_022792815.1 Hungatella sp. | reverse complement strand
CAAGATTGAAAAATAAGGCCAAGGAAAGTGGACGAAGCTATCAGCTTTGTCTGCAACTTTTCTGTCAAGAGGAATTCCTGCGCCGTTTGGAAAAATCACAATATGCGGAAAATCTTGTGTTGAAAGGTGGATTGTTCATTTATTCCGTTACCGCTTTTGACAGTCGTGTGACGGTAGATGTAGATTTTCTTCTTCGGAATGTTCCCAACACTCCTGAACAGCTACAGACTGTAATAGAGACAATCATCTCCACGCCCACAGGCAATGATTTTGTTACCTTTGAGATTAAAGACATTGCCCCTATTGCCGTTGCAAAGAAATACGCCGGTATCGGAGTTTCTCTTGTGGCTCGAATCAAGAATACAAAAACACCGTTCAGCATTGATTTCGGCGTGGGGGATATTATCGTACCGAAGCAGGAAAAACGAAAAATTCCCACTCAGCTTGATGGTTTTACTGAACCGACAGTAAATACTTATTCTCTTGAAACAACGATAGCCGAAAAGATTGACGCTATCCTAAGCCTTATGGAATTTTCCAGCCGAATGAAAGATTACTACGATATATATTATATTGCAAATAAATTTGATTTTGATGGAGCAACGCTGACAGAAGCATTGCGAAAGACATTTGAGAATCGTGGACATACCTTTACGGTGGAACAATTTGAGCTAGTAATGGCATTTGACAACGATGAAGCCATGCAGAAAAAATGGAAAGCTTTTGTCCGTAAGATTGATACCAAAATTGACGATTTCAGTACGGTTCTCAAAACAATAAAAACTTTTCTTTCCGAACCGTTTATAGCGGCAATGGAATACAAAGAATTGGCTAAACAATGGTCAGTCCGAAATGGTGGGTGGAGGTAAAGGAGAAAGAAAAATGGAATGTAAAGATATTGCGATTTCTCTAATACAGCGTCTTTTGCCGATTGTAACATTAAAGTACATTACGGCTATTTGTATCTTTATTATCTTACATATATTGTTTGTGTTACTTGAATCGGTAGCACAAATGTATCTTACTTTTTGGGCGCCGTTCATTTTCGTCAATCGCTATGTAATATTTTTTACATCACACATTTCTTGGCCTCCTTCGCCTAAAGTGTAGCGAAGGATTTTCCACTTTGCGAATGTGCGATTTTATTTTTGGTATAAAGAAAGCCAGCATAAGAAGCAGAAACGCTTCTTACTCTGGCTTTGCCTTTGCTATTCCCTATAAGTTGTGTTCCAATAATGTTTTTAAATTATCTCCTTATGTGGTAACAGCCTTTGCTGCTTCCCCTATGCTCCGGTATGGGGTGCGCGTCAAAGCGCACTCTTTTTATATCTCATACCATAGGATCTCATTGGCTTCCAGGTCCAACTCAAAACTGCTTCCGTCTCCACGGTATATCGTGGTACTCTGGGGCTCATAGGTGTTGTTCACCACACAGTATTTTCCGTTCTTCACATACGCATGAACCTCCACATTGTAATTGCTGCTGAACCAGCGGTGCAGGCTGTCCTCGTCATGGGAAGACCAGAGGATGGACCGATAGAGGATGCGGCTGTTTTCAAAGCTGTAGGGAAGACCACTGATGTAGACGCAGCGCCCCGAACCAAACTCCCGAACCGCCATCTGCACCTCTTTGTCTCTCTGAACCAGGATTTCTGTTCCTTCCAGGGCATAGATATCTTTCTTTCCCTCTCCGAAATCGATCTCTCCCACGCAGTCTTCCTTGATGAAATGATCATGCTCTTCCCAGTTGTATTTATCCACATTCAGAGTGAAGCCGGTCTCTTTTTCCACTCCCATCACCGTGGCCAGCTGAAGATAATGGCCCTCATACTGATGGCCGGCAGGCTCGCCTACGCCGATGAAACCGCCGCCCCGGTAGATGAAGCCTTTCACTGCCGTCACGATGACTTCGTCGGTCCAGTTGTCGCCTCCCGTATAGGCAGTGTCCCCATCGCCCACATTGATCACCACGTCAATGTCATCCAGAATCGCCGGATTCTGACGAATATCGTCAAAACTTATGAACTTCACATCAAAGGGAGCTCCGCTGAGCGCCTCAATTATGCCGGCATAGGAATAATTCTTCTTGTGATAGATGGCGTGATGCACCATATGGTTGCCCCAGGCCCGCGTCCGCCCCCAGCAGTTTAATACGGCCACTTTCTTGATACAGTAAGGCGTGGCGCCTTTGATGTTGTCATACAGGGTGCGGAACTCCTCGCACACGCTCTCCACATAGTCGATAAATTCCGGGAACTTCAGAGCCAGCTTCAGGTATCCTCCATAACCGATTCGGTCGATCGGCTTTCTCAGGATCGCTCTTCTGGCTGTCACCCAGTTGACCTTCGCCGCCTTCACCGGGTCCTTCCCCTCGCAGAACGTGTCAGGGAAGAAGTAGGGAAGGAAGCGTCCCTCTGTATAATTCACCCCCTCGATATCGCTGATCAGCCGAAGGGTACAGCCGTTGCCCACGCTCCCCACCACCGCATCCAGTCCGATGGTCTTAAACTCATCCATAAACGGCTCCATGCCGATCCAGTGATCCCCCAAAAACATCATGGCTTCCTTGCCGTATTCATGGGTAATATCCACCATCTCCTTGGCAAGCTTTGCCACCTCCCGGCGCTGGAATGCCTGGAAATCCAGAAACTCCCTGGACGGAATCCGGTAGGTATTGTTCATATAGCCCTGGTCGATGATAAATTCCGGCCGGAAGCGATACCCTGCCTCCTCCTCAAACTGCCTGAGAATATAAGGACTCACCGATGCGGAGTATCCGTACCAATCCACGTATTTCTCTCTTGCCAGTTCGTCAAAAATCAGCGTAAACTGGTGGAAAAATGTGGTGTACCGGATCACGTTCACATGGGGATTGGCCTCAAGATATTTCCTCAAACGCTCCATGGAGTATCGGTGGGTCTTTGGCTGGCGCACGTCAAAGGTTATCTGCTTTTCAAAATCGGTCCACCCGTTGGTCACCGCATTGTACATATGAACCGGATCCCAGATGATGTAGGCCAGAAAACTGACGGTGTACTCATGGAACGCCTTCGCGTCGTGGATAATGACGTCACCGGTCTTTTGACAGTACTCCCACCGGGATGTGGGAACCACCTCTTTCGTGGTGCGGTCTATGACCTCCCACCACCTTGCAATATCATCTACATCATTGACCTCCAGCAGATCCTTGTGAAGATGATCCATCAGATGAATGGACAGTTCCGTGTCCACTGCCGTATAAAAAGGAGTCATGACATACATCTGCTGCACTTCGTCCGGATTGGCTTTGGCCCACACATTGTCTTTTCTGGTGGTATAATAGGTGGAATACACCTTTGCATCTACCTGTTTTAATTCGTCGGGATAATCGGTTCCGTCACAATCCCGGATGGCATCTGCCCCCCAGCGCTTTAAAATCTCCAGGGTCTCCGCCACCACATCCCGGTCCGTGGGGATCGTCACTCTTCCACTTGTTTTCATATCCAAATCGCTGCTCCTTTCTGTCTGACCCGAAGACCGTCCTCGCCTCTTCGGGCCGCTCTCTCATAAAATATGAATTATCCCTTCACACCGCCGCCGGTTACACCTGCAATGATCTTCTCGGAGAGAATGATGTACAGCAGGAACGTGGGCAGGAACACGATGATGACCGCCGCAAACAGCCCGCCGTAATCTCCGGTGTACTTCATACCGTTTACAATCTGCAGCAGACCTACGCCAACCGGTGTGGTCTCTGTGGAGGTCGCAAAGATCAGGGCCATGAAGAACTCATTCCAAACACTCATAAAGTTAAAGATGGTCACGGTGACGATAGCCGGCTGAATCAGAGGAAACATAATCTTCCAGAAAGCCTGTGCCGGCGTACAGCCGTCGATTGCTGCCGCCTCCTCATAGCTTCTTGAAAGGCTGGCGAAAAAGTTCAGAAGATAGGTTGTGGTAAACGGCACACGCAGCATGATGTAAAGTGTCATCAAAAGGATCCGTCCGCGGATGTGATAGGCGGCTGTCAGGGAGTAGATCGGCATAATAATCATGACTTCCGGAATACTCATGGCCAGGATCAGGCTGGTCTTGATTCCCTTATTGCCGATGAAGGTATAGCGGGCCAGCACATAGGCCGCAGGGGCAGCTATCAGGATGACAACCGTACAGGTAACCGCCGCATACAGCAGGGAGTTGCCGAAGAAGACAGAAACATTGCTGCTGGTCCAGGCATTGACATAGTTTTCAAAATGAAAACCTGTTTCAAATTTAAATACCGTTCCGGTAAAAATCTCGCGGGAAGTAGAGAAGCTGGCGCCCAGAATCCAGCACAGAAAGGCCGCCGTAAATGCAACCCAAATCGTAAGGATCAGGTAACCCGGAAGCAGCGATGCTTCTTTTTTCCAATTGATTTTCGTCTTATATTGTTTTTCTTGGTTTCGCTTTCCCATGGTTCACCTCCATATTAAAATTCCAGCTCATCGTCCCGGATGACCTTGTTGAGAACAAAGTATACAAGCCCTACAAAAAGTGCCAGCACCACGCCGATAGCGGCTCCGGCCCCCGCATCACGCTGGACATTGCCCACGGTTCCAAAGACGGTATCATACAGATACACAACCGGCACGATGGTAGCGGCCTCCGTGCTCACAGGGGAAAACATCTTTGACCACAAAAAGAAGGTGATGCAGTTAACACTCCAGAAGGTGATATTGGTTTTAAAAATACCACGAAGCAGAGGAAGCGTCATCCTTGTAAACTGCTGAATCTTATTGGCTCCGTCGATGGTAGCCGCCTCATAAAGATCCGCAGGAATTCTCTCGATTCCGTTGATAAAAATCAACATGTAGTAACCCACTGCGCCAAAGATAAAGGCAAACAGCATAGCCCAGAACTTCATATCGGTACCCAGCCAGTTCTTCCCCTCCAGTCCGACCGCGCGGAGCATCTGGTTCAGCAGGCCGTAGTCCTGATTATAGATATATTGGATCCACATGGTAGCCAATGCAACCGCGCTGACAATATTGGGGAGATAGATTGCCGCACGGAAAAACTTTTTTAAGCGAATTCCGCTGGTGATGATAACAGAGAACAAAAGTGCAAAGGAAAGCACGATCACTCCGCCGAGGAACCAGATCACCATAATATTTCTCATCGCTCTCTGGAAGGTTGGACTGGAAAAAATCTTAGAGTAATTGGCAAAACCGTTAAAACTCCATTCCGACATGCCGGCAGTGACACTCTCGATTCCGAAAAAACTCATCATTACGGTTCTTAGAACCGGATACAGATACATACAGACCAAAGCCAGCACGCAGGGCAGCATAAACCAAATAATAAATGTTTTATTTTTTTTCATATCAATTTCCCCTCTCTGCCAAATGAGGTGACGCCTTTTAAGCGTCACCTCCGGCTGGTTGTTTAAGAAATTTTAGTATAAAGCATCCAGAGCTGCTGCAAAATCTTCACCGGTTGCATAGCTTCCTTCAAACAGCTTTACAACAACTTCTGAAATGACTGAAATCTTATCCGCGTTTGCATTCAGACCCATATTCCAGGAAAGAGGAGCCGTCGTCTGTACCAGAACCTCTGTGGTACCGTTCTGTACCGGAGGCGCCACGTTGGCCGGATCGGCGGGAATCTGATTCGCCAGATTGGCTTTGTTCTGATCCTGCTCACCGGTCACGATAGACATTGCAAAATCAAAGGCTGCCTGCTGATTCTCACTGTATTTGGTAACTGCGATGGAGTTAGCGCCTGCAAAGGTGCTGCTGTCATCTGCACCGTTGGCAACGGCGGGATAGGAAAGCAGACCCCAGTTCAGCTCCACGCCGGTATTGGCGTTAACCTCAGAGGTAACGTAATTTGCACACACTACCATGGCCACATCCTGCTTAAGGCCCATCTTGTTCTGGCTTGCAGGGTACTCATCCGGAGCGCCGTCTGCCAAGTAACCGGCATTTACAAAATCGATCATCTCCTGAGCGGCTTTGACGACACCCTCGTTCTGGCTCCATCCGCCGTTTATCGCCAGTTCCTCTGTCGCAGACTCGCCGATGTTTCTCGCCAGATGATAACCGAACATAAACGGTGCATAGGTGCTGTCCAACGCCATGGGCTGATAGCCTGCATCCACCATCTTCTGACATGCTGCCATGAACTCGTCCCAGGTCTTCGGATCCTCGGTGATGCCGCTGGCCGTAAAGATGTCCTTGTTATAGAAGATACCGCCTACGGTCGGCTGCTCGGTCAGGCAGGGAAGAAATCCGGCCCACTCTTTCGCCTGATCATTAAACACGGTATAGCTCTTATCTCCATAGCCGGCTGCGTCTGCCATAGCGGTCAGATCTGCCACATAGTCCACATAGTTCTTGGAAATTCTGGTGTAGTCATCCTCGAACAGATCGAAGCGCTCCTGTGCCTCCAGTGCCGAGCTGAGGATGTTCTTGACGTCACGGCCCTTCCACTCAAACTTAATCTTAGCTCCGGTCTCCTCTTCAAATGCGGCTGCTGCTGCCTCCAGCGCTTTCCCCTGAGGCTCTGCGTTGGTCCACATAGACCAGTAGGTAAGCTCTACGCCGTCATACTTTTTGCCGCCCGGCGCTGCAGTCTCCGATGCCTGCGTTCCGTCCGGTGCTGCGGTCGTGGTGTTTCCTGCTGCGGCCGTGGTGCTTCCTGCAGTGGTGTTTGTTGTATCATTGTTTGATGAGCAGCCGGACATGAGGCCTGTCACCATCACGGCTGCCAGCAACGCGCTTGTAATTCTCTTTCTCATAATAAAAATCCTCCTTGCAAATTTGTAAATCCATTATAACTTTTTTACGCGGCTGCTTTCAATCAGTATCTTGCTTTATTTTTTATGTTTATTGCCAATTTCGCACAAGTTTTTGCATTTTTCCTCCTCAAAACTCATCATTTTGCATGATAAAATCGGGGTTTTTCAGATGTGTCGGCAAGTTATTTGTAAAATATTGCTTGGACTTGCATTTTCAGAGGGGTTATATTATGATGATAGCTACAATAACGCAAACGTGAGGAGCAACGCCTATGAGCCAGCCTAATCTGATCTTAATTATGACCGACCAGCTGCGCTGGGACTGTCTGGGATATGCGGGTCACCCCGACGTAAAGACGCCGTACCTGGACACCCTGGCAGCCACCGGCACCGTTTTTCGCAGCGCCTACAGCGCATGTCCCAGCTGCATCGCAGCCAGAGCCTCCCTCCACACCGGCATGGCTCAGAATCATCACAGACGGGTGGGATATCAGGACGGAATCCCCTGGAACTATGAGCACACCCTGGCCAAAGAACTGGCAGGAGCCGGCTATTATACCCAGTGCGTCGGAAAAATGCATGTCCACCCTCTCCGCAATTACCTGGGATTTCACAGCGTAGAGCTTCATGACGGCTATCTGGGATATGCCAGGAGGGCCGATATCCCCTACGGGCAGTCCCAGCTGGTTGCCGACGATTACTTTTACTGGCTGAAGCAGGAGCTGGGCGTTGAGGCGGACGTCACGGACACCGGAATCGAATGCAACAGCTTTGTGGCCCGCCCCTGGATGCACGAAGAACGGTATCATCCCACCAACTGGGTCACCCAGAGAAGCATCGACTTCTTGAGAAGGAGGGATCCGGACCAGCCCTTCTTTCTGATGGCATCCTACCTTCGCCCTCATCCCCCCTTCGATGCGCCCCAGCATTATTTTGATCTGTACAGTCAAAAGGAACTGCGGCCTCCCTTCCTCGGAGCCTGGGAGACAGAAGAGGCCTTAAAGCGGGAAGGCCGCATCTATGATTCCAAGAGCGGGCCTATCGACCCGGAGCTGGTGAGACAGGCCCAGATCGGCTATTACGCCTGCATCACCCATCTGGACCATCAGATCGGACGGCTGATCATGGCCCTCAGGGAGCATGGACTCTATGAGAATTCCGTGATCCTGTTTACCTCAGACCACGGAGAAGAGCTGTGCGACCACCATATGTTCCGCAAGGCCCGCCCCTATGAAGGCAGCTGCCATATCCCTCTGATCATCTCCGGAGGGGCAAAGGCGCTCTCCGGCCTGAGGAGCGCCTCCTTCTGCGACCGGGTGGCAGAGCTGCGGGACATCATGCCCACTCTTCTGGATCTCTGCGGCGCTCCGATCCCGGACAGCGTGGACGGCCAGAGCCTGCTTCCCCTGCTATCCCGGCCCCAGGCGCCGTTTCGGGAATGGCTTCACGGGGAACATTCCTTTGACCAGCTTTCCAATCACTGGATCGTCACTGCCTCCGATAAGCTGATCTGGCACTGCCGGACCGGCCAGGAACAGTACTTCTGTCTGGACTCTGATCCCCACGAGCTGGCAGACCGGATCCTGGATCCCGCCTGCCAGGACAGGATCGCCGTCCTGCGAAACCACCTTATGGAGTCATTGCGGGACCGGCCGGAGGGATTTGTGCGGGATGGACGCCTGATTCCCGGAAGGCCTTATCCGGAATTTTTACACGACGAAAGGAATCTGGATTCATGAAAAAACAGGTTATTTTGATCATGACCGACACCACCAGAAAGGACATGCTGGGGTGCTATGGCAATGACCGCATGATTACGCCTAATCTGGACCGCCTGGCCGCAGAGGGCATCCGCTATGAAAACGCCTATACCTGCCAGCCGGTATGCGGCCCCGCACGTTCCGCCATCTTCACCGGCACGTTCCCCCATACCAACGGGGAGGTGACCAATTCCGTCGCCCTCGGAGACAACATAAAAACCGTGGGACAGCGCCTCACCGACAACGGATACCACTGCGGATACATCGGCAAATGGCATCTGGACGGCAGCGATTATTTCGGAAACGGCATCTGTCCGGAAGGGTGGGACGAAGATTACTGGTATGACATGCGGCGGTATCTGGAGGAGCTGACAGAGGAGGAACGCATCCGATCCAGAAAATCCTCCACCTCCTTTGACCCGGACATGACGGAGGAATTTACCTACGCCCACCGCTGTTCTCTGAGGGCTCTGGATTTCCTGAAGCGCTATCAGGAACAGGATTTCTTCCTGGCAGTATCCTACGATGAGCCCCACGGCCCGTCCCTGTGCCCCGGGCCTTATCATACCATGTACGCGGGCTTTCAGTTCCCGGACAATCCCAACTATGAGGACGATCTAAGCCGGAAGCCCATGATGCAGCAGCTCTGGGCCGGCGATGCCCTCCACAGGACAAAGGAGGAACTCAACCGTCCCTCCGACAAACTGGCTCTGTTTCTCGGCTGCAACACCTTTGTGGATTATGAGATCGGAAAGGTTCTGGATCAGATCCGCCAGACCATGCCGGATGCCCTGGTCATCTATACCTCGGACCACGGCGATCTGTTGGGCAACCACCGGCTCACGGGAAAAAACTCCGCCTGTTACAAAGAAATCGCCAATGTCCCGCTGATCATCAAAGGTGGCCAGGCTGGCAAGGTGGTGGAGTATCCCGCCTCCCACATCGACATCGTCCCCACCATCCTGGACTATATGGGAGTTCCCATTCCCAGGGTGTTGGAGGGAAAAAGCATGCTGCCTCAGATTCGGGATACATCGGTTTCGGTCAATGACGTGGTCTTTACGGAATTTACCCGCTACGAGGCAGATCACGACGGCTTCGGGGGGCTGCAGATGATGCGCGCTGTGATCTCCGACCGCTACAAACTGGTGATCCACCTTCTGGACGACGACGAATTCTATGATATGGAGACAGACCCTTATGAGATTCACAACCGAATCCTTGATGAATCCCTGGCTCCCATCCGAAACCGGCTTCACGATCTGCTTCTGGAGCAAATGAACCGGACCAGGGATCTCTACCGCGGTTACCAGTGGGCCTGCCGCAGCTGGCGAAAGGACAAGGAGCCTCTCTGGGCCAATGACGGCTATACCCGCCAGCGGGAAAATGAAGAATATGAGCCGAGACAGCTGGACTATGACACGGGGCTTCCCATGAAGGAAGCCGTCCGGAAGAAAATTGCAAGAAATCTCAAACGATGAGAAGAAACTCTGAGGGAAACTGCCATGCCGCCGAGGCGGGAGATGGAGGAGACATGGTGCCGGACAGAACGCTGCGCAAGATTACCCCTCTCTTCTCCTCCACGTCCCCAGCATAATCACCACCGCCAGCACCCCGCACACCATCTTCCCGGTCATCACCGCGCCCAGGAGTCCCGGGCTAACGGCCTTCGTAAATGCCAGGTGGGCTGTGAGCACGCAGATACTCCCCGTGATCCAGGCGGCGTTGACCACGACTCCCTTGGGATCCATATCCCTCATCATGGTAAAGGCGGCGATGGCGTTGACGCAGCAGACGGGCATGGCCGCCACGGCCTGACCGCTGATGCCAAGGCTCTTGCCCAGCCGCTGAAACGGCCTCTGAAAGGCCTTCATAAAACAGAAGGCCAGGGGAAGGCTGCCCAGCTGGACCACTCCCATGTCGCCGATGACCGTCATGGCCTCCTCCACATCCATCATGCCTGGGATCAGCACCAGGCCCGTCATGGAGGTAAAGGCCGCCACCCCCAGCGCCCCGATGGCCGCGCAGCGGATCCCTGCGGCGAACAGGAGAAAGCCTTTCATCAGTTTCTCCCGAAACCAGGTGAATCCGGCCAAAAGCAGCGCCGCCGCCAGGACGGTGGGGATGCTGTTCCTGGCCAGAATCCCCGGTGGAAGACCCATGACGAGGCCCCCTGCGAAGGAGCCTGCGGGGACGGCGATGAGCCCCAGCATGACTCCCTGGGCAAACCAGGTCCGGTTTTTCTCCCCCACCAGCTCCATGCCTACGGGGATGGTGTACACGATGGAGGCGCCCAGCATAGAAGAGGCCACCAGCCCCGCGAACTCCCCCGCCTCCCTGCTGTCGGCCAGTGCCGCAGACAGCTGATAGCCGCCCATGTTGTTGGCGAACAGACTGCCGAACATGGCCGGGTCCGCCCCCACAAGCCGGTACAAAGGGCGGATGACAGGGCCCAGAAGGCCGGCCAGGGCCGGGGCGATGCAGATGATTCCCACCATATTCAGAGCCGAAGCCCCCAGGCACAGGAAGCCTTCCTCAAACTGTCTCCCAAGACCCCAGCGGTTGCCCCGGATACAGTCCCAGGCTCCCAGGAGCGCCGCCGCCCCCATCATAAACATCAAAAGATTCTGCATCGCCTTTCACTCCTGTCCTTTTCGTCAGTTTCCTGGCCGAAACCTTCTATAAAAAATACGACTTCAGATCCCGGGGCGAGAAGATGCCCTTGTCCGTCACCACCCCGCCGCAGAGTCTGGGAGGGGTCACGTCGAAGGCGGGATAGTATCCCTTGACCCCGTCCATGGTCACCTTCGTGCCCATGGCTTCCATGGCCAGGGCCGGGTCTCTCAGCTCGATGTGAACCGACTCAAGGTCCGGGTGGGCCCGGTTGGGGGTCCCGGTGACAAAGTAGGGCACGCCCCAGTACCAGGCGGCCAGAGCGATCTGGAAGGTTCCCACCTTGTTGATGATATGGCCGTCCATGGTGATCACGTCCGCCGCGGAGGTGAACAGGTCCACCTTCTTCTCCTTCATGACCCAGCCCGGCATGTTGTCCGTGATCACGGTCACGTCGAATCCCATGTCGCAGGCCACGCTGGCCGTCAGACGGGCTCCCTGGAAATAGGGGCGGGTCTCGGGACAGATCATGTGGATCTCATTGCCTCTGGCCCTGCACTCCTTGAGCACGCTGCCGATGATGGTCTCCGCAAAGCACTGGGTCATGACGGTTCCGCCCTGGGGGATCTGGTCCGCCAGGTGCTTTGCCACCAGACCGTAGCTCTGATAGTTCTTGTCGATTCTCTCAACCGCATAGTCCGCCAGAGCCCTGGTCAGCGCCGCCCCGCACGCTCCCGACTCCACAGCCTTTTTTACCACCTCCATGGAGCCCTCCACCACCCGCTTCATCTTCTCCACAGTAGTGGGTCTGGCATGGGACAGGGTGTAAGCCGCCTGCTCCATGTAGGCAACCAGCTCCTTCTCCCTCTTTCCCTCCGCCTCATGGGCCGCCAGAGCCATGCCCATGGCGGCGGCGGTGTAGGGTCCGCCGCTCTGAGTCACCATGTCCGCGATGGCCTGCGCCACCTCCTCGTGGCGCTTGCAGACCACATACTCCGTCCGGATGGGGTAGATCCTCCGATCCAGGATCCTCACCTGGCCGTCCTCGTACCAGGCCACATTCTCATACCGCAGCAAAAACGCCATTCCTTCATCTGCTCTCGTCAAACCTCGTCCCTCCTATCTCCGTGCAGCGGAAAAAACTTCTCATCTGCCTTCCTGCTCCATCAATGTCTCATAGATCTTCTTCACCTGTTCCCTGGACGGCTGAATCTGGTTGTTGCCCAGACTCCCGTCCTCCAAAGCCTTGCCCGCCAGAAGCTCCAGGTCTTCCTCTCTGACCCCGATCTCCCTCAGCGGGACTCTGGTCCCCACCTTCTCGGAGAGCGCTTCCACCTTCTCGATGAGGATCTCCGCCTTCTCCTCCGGCCCCTTTCCCCGGCAGTCCAGGGGGAAGAGGACTTCCGCGATCTCCCCGTACTGCTGCCGCGCCTTGTGGGAACCGCAGTTGAACCTCATGACCTCCGGCAGAAGGATCCCGTTGCACAGCCCGTGGGGCAGCCCGTAGACGGCGCTCAGCTGGTGGGACATGGAGTGAACCAGTCCGCAGCCCGCATTGCCGAACGCCAGTCCCGCCAGGTACTGTCCGGTCGCCATGCCTTCCCTGGAGGCCTCATCCGGTCGAAGAGCCGCCGTCTCCAGGTGTCGGAACACCAGGCGGATGGCCTCGATGGCCAGGGAGCAGGTGAGCAGGAATCCGTTTTTGGACGTGTAGGCCTCGATGGCGTGGGTCAGGGCATCCATACCCGTCCCGGCCGTCAGCCCCTTGGGCAGATCCATCATCAGGCTGTGGTCGTCCACAGCCAGGGCCGGCAGGGCGTGGCGGTCCTTGATTCCGAACTTCTCACTGGTCTTCTCGTTGACGATCACATAGGCCCTGGTGCACTCGCTGGCCGTGCCCGCCGTGGTGTTCACCGCCACCAGAGGCAGGGAGGGCCGGGTGCTCTTGTCCACTCCGCGGTAGTCCAGCACGCTCCCTCCGTTGGCGGCCACGATGCCCACCGCCTTGGCGCAGTCGTGGGCCGAGCCGCCTCCCACGGAGATCAGGAAATCACAGGACTCCTCCCTCACCAGAGCCAGTCCCTTCTCCACGTCCCCCACATCCGGATTGGGCTTCACCCCCGTAAACAGGGCAAATCCGACCCCATGCTCTTCCAGCACGTCGGTGACCTTTTTCACGATCCCCAGCTCCACCAGAGACGGGTCCGTCACGATCAGCGCCTTCTTATATCCGCCTGCCTGGATCTCCGGCCCGATTCCCGCCAGACACCCATACCCAAACAGCGTCCGCCCCGGGACAAAATACTGAAATGTACTCATCTTCTGCTCCTTTCCGTCAGCCCTTCTTCCGGCTCTTCATGATCTCCACAAATTCCCCGGGAACCTCCTTCACATCTCCGTTGGATCGGGCCAGGGAATAGATCTTGGCCGCGTCCTCCACGTAGATGGCCCGGATGTGGGCCTGCTCCAGGGTTTCGCCCACGGCCAGAACCCCGTGGTTGGACATGAGGCAGGCGTTTCTCCCGCTCAGCACCTTCAGCGCCTCTCTCCCCACATCTTCCGTACCCGGCAGGGCAAAATCAGCCACCATCACGTCGCCGCCCAGGAAGGGAACCATCTCGATGAGGATCACCGGGATGGGTTCCCGGTTCACCGCAAATGAGGTGGCGTAGGGGGAGTGGGTGTGCACCACGGCCCCCACGTCCGCCCTCTCCTTGTAGACGGCCGCGTGCATCCTCCACTCGGAGGAGGGCTTGTGCCTGCCCTCGATGATCTCCCCGGAAAGCTTCATCAGCACCAGGTCCTCCTCCTCCATGGTCTCGTAGGGGATGCTGCTGGGAGTGATGATCATGATCTCCTTCTCCCTGTCGTATATGCTCAGATTTCCGCTGGTGCCCGCAAACAGCGCTTCTTCATAAGAGCGATGCGTCATTTTCAGCAGAATTTTTTTGGTCTCCTTCCAAGCCGTATCTGAAATCGTCATAATATGCCTGCTTCCTTTCTCATCTTTTCCCCGTTTTCCTTTATCACTCTCACGTAGTCGGCGCCCCTGAAAAACCGCTCCTTCCGATGAAGGATCAGCTCTTTGGCCGTCAGCACGCAGATCCTCTCTGCCAGGGTTCTCTTAAGCCTGTCCTCGATGCCTGCGACGTCCTTCACTTTGGCGCTGCCCACGATCCGCCGGTTCAGCTCCAGTCCCGCCACTCCTGCCGTGTCCTCCAGGATATCCTTCACGTACCAGTCGGCAAACCCTGCCGCATCCGCCATGGGCTCCCTGTGCCGCTCCTCTATGACTGCCTTTGCCTTCCGGGCGAAAAGATCCAAAACGTCCTCTATGGTCTCCTCCAGCCACCCGAGAAAACTTTCCCTCTCCGGGCCTTTCTCCATGGTCACTTCCCCGTTGGCCCAGGCGAAGATCAGGTTGGCCATCACATTGCCCACGTCGTATCCTATGGGGCCATAGAAGGCGAACTCCGGGTCCAGAACCTTGGTGGAACCCTGTTTCACGAAGATGGAGCCGGTGTGCAGATCCCCGTGGAGAAGGGCCTGGGCCTTGTTCTTAAACGCCTCCTTCAGCTTCGCCGCTTCCAGGTGGAGTGCAGGGTCGCCATAGAGCATCTCCTCCAGAAATTCCTGATTCTCGGGAATCAGCACGTTTCTCCCCTCCAGATTCCGGTAGGGCTCCGTGTACACCAGCCGTTCCGTCACCCTGCACAGGTCCCGGTTGATGAATCTCCCTGCCAGCTCCTTTTTCTCGCCCGCATCCAGGATCACGTCGGTGGTGCCCAGCAAGGTCTCGGCCATAAATGTGGTGATATGCTCCGCAAATCCGGGGAAGCTCCGATGCCGGATCAGCTCATACCGCATGTTTTCGTAATCTTTTAGATCCTCCATCACCAGACAGCTCATCACCGGGTCATAGAGATAGACCTGGGGCACAAAGCCGGGCGCCAGCTCTCCCTCCATCTTTAAGATCTCCGCCTCGATGCGGTTTCGATCCGTACTCACCTGGCTGCCTCCGGTGCGGCTCACCTTGTCTCCGTGCTTGATGATCACGGACTTTCCGGAGTCCTCATCGGTTATGCGGAACACGTAATTGATGTTGCCGTCCCCGATCTCCCTGCAGCCCAGCCTGGCGTGTTCCTCAAAGAAATCCGTCTTTTCCCGGATGAACCGGACGGCATCCTCTTCCTTCATCTTAAAGTGCTCGTCAAATCCGTTCATAGTTCTCACCTCTCATCACTCTTCCTTGGTGGTATAGTAAGCCGACGCCAGGGCGATGGCCAGCACCACTCCCTTGATGGCGTTGAGGGAATAGTAGGGAACCGACATCATCACCAGGCCGTTGTCCAGCACTCCCACCAGGGTGGCGCCGATGAGGGTTCCCACGGCGTTGGGCTTTCCCTGCCCTGCCACGGACCGGCCGATAAATACCGCCGACAGCGCCGGCATGCTGAAGGCCGCCGCTCCGTTGATCTGGGCCGACTGGTTTCTGGAAGCCACCAGGATGCCCGCCAGGGCGATGAAGGTTCCCGCCATCAGACCTGCGAGGATCCTGTATTTCTGTACCGGGATGCCGGAGAGCCTGGCAGCCGTCCGGTTGCCTCCCACTCCGTAGATGTACCGGCCGTATTTGGTGTAGTTGAGAAAAATATGTACGAAGATCACCACTGCCACCATGATGACGATGATGGTGGGGGAGGTTCCCATGGTCTTTAAGACCGTGGGCACACCTCCCAGAGACTGGCTTCCGTCCGGCCGGGGCATCCCGGCGCTGATGGCTCCGCCGCCGGAGTAGGTGAGGCTTAAGCCGTCCAGGAAAAACATCATGGCGCAGGTGGCCAGAAGGTCGGGAATCTTGCACACTACGATCAGAAACATGGTGCAGAGGGTGATGAGCAGAGTCCCGGCTATGGTCAGAAGGATGGCCAGCCACACGTTCATGTCATACCAGATCAGAAGACTCATGAGGATAAAGCTCGCCATGGTGGCCGTGGAACCTGCGGACAGGTCAAACCCTCCCACTGCCAGGGTCATGGTCAGGCCCATGGCCATGACGGTAGTGACGGCGATGGACCGGAAAATCGTGGTGAAATTGGCCCCTGTAGCAAAGGTGTCCGGCATTTTTGCCGAAAAAAATACGAGCAGGAACACCACCGCGATGACTGCGGCCCAGTCCGTGATCAGTTTTCCCGCATTTAACTGCTTCTTTTTTGTGTCAGCCACTCTTATTTCCCTCCTGTTGAATAGTACATAATCTCTTCTTCCGTGGCGTCCGCGGTCTTCAGCTCTGCCGTCACCCTGCCGCCGTACATCACATAAGTCCTGTCGGTGATGGCCAGGATCTCCGCTGTCTCCGAGGTGGCGTAAAGCACGCATTTCCCCGCCTTGGCGATGTCCGTGATCAGCTGAAAGATGTCGTGCTTGGCGCCCACGTCCACTCCTTTTGTGGGCTCGTCAAAGATATAGACCTGACAGTCGGCGCTGAGCCATTTGCCCACAGCCACCTTCTGCTGGTTTCCTCCGGACAGATACCGGACCAGCTGATTCTCGCTTGGGGTTTTCACCCCCAGGGAATCAATGTAGTGTCTCGCGTTTTCCAGCTCCTCTTTCTTGTTCACAAAACCGGCGGGGCCGCAGTAGGAGGATAAGCTGGCCGCCGACAGGTTGAAATACACCGGCTCGTCCACCAGGACCCCCTCTTTGCGCCTCTCCTCCGGCACCAGGCCCATGCCCGCCTTCACCGCATCCGTGGGAGATTTGATGGACAGCTCCTTTCCGTGGAGAAGGATCTGACCCTCCTTCCGCTTCCGGTCGCCGAACAGCACCTTGCACAGCTCCGTCTTGCCCGCTCCCACCAGGCCGCTGATCCCCACGATCTCTCCCTTGCGGATATTTAAGGACACGTCGCAGACGGCCCCTCCTGCGTCCCACAGATGTTTCACCTCGAAGGCCACCTCCCCGGGCTCCGTGACCGCCTTGGGGAAATTCTCTTCAAAGCTCTTTCCCAGCATCATGTCCACGATCATTTTGCTGGTCAGTTCCGGAGTCACTTCGATCTGACCTACCATCTGGCCGTTTCGCATCACGTCCACCTTCTCGCAGATCTCCATAACCTCGTTCAGCCGGTGGGAGATAAACATGACCGCGATATTTTCCTCCCGGATCAGCCCTTTTACGATGTCAAACAACTCCTTGGTCTCGCTGATGCTGAGGGGAGCCGTGGGCTCATCCAGGATCAGGAAGCTGCACTTTTCCCGGACGGCCCTGGCGATGAGGACCATCTGCTTCTCGGCCAGGGTCAGCTCGCCCACCAGACGGTTTACGTCCACCTGGATGTGCAGGCGCTCCAGGGTCTCCCTGGCCTCATTTCTCAGCTTGTTCCAGTTGACGATGGGGGTCTTCATGCCGTTTATGAGATGGTTCATCATCACGTTCTCCGCCACGGTCTGAGCCGGAAACAGCGCCATGTCCACCTCCTGGTAGACGATCTCGATGCCCAGCTCCTTGGCCTTCTGGGGCGTCTTTATGTCCACCGGCTTGTCGTTGTAGAGGATCGTTCCCGTGTAGCCCGGGTTCGCCCCTGCCAGAACCTTCATCAGGGTGGATTTGCCGGCTCCGTTGGCCCCCACGATGGCCCGGATCTCCCCTGTCTCAATGGAGAAATCCACGTCGGACAGAGCCTTCACTCCGGGAAATTCTATGGATACTCCCTGAACTTTTAGGGTGACTTTGTCTTTTCTCTGCATATGCCTTCCTCACATCCTGCTATTTCCCCAGATAGGGCGCCATCCACTCCGGAATATGATCGTCATTGACCCCGTAACCTTCTATGGTATCCTTCAGATTCAGCACGTTGGAGTCCTGGTCCAGCTGATCGTAGAGCACCAGGGACGGGGTCAGGTTGTACACGCTCTCCGTCTCGTCCCCGTGGAGCTTCATAGCCAGAATCCGGATGCCCTGCTGTCCGATGGTGGAGAAATCCACGGCGGAGCAGGCCTGCCATACGTTGTTTCCGTCGATCATGTAGTTGATGTCCTGGTTGGAGATGTCCACGGACACCAGGGGGATGTCCTTTCTCCCTGCCTCCATCAGCGCCACATAGGCACCGCGGGAGTAGGCGTCATAACAGCCCCAGATGGCATCCACGGCTCCTGCCGGGTATTTGGGCAGTGCGGAGGCCACTACCTGAGCCATGCTGGCCTCCCCGTTGGACGGGTCGATGGGACCTAACGTCTCCACTGTGGTGATCAGCCCTTTGTCCTCATACTCCTTGTAGGTCTCCTGCCTTCTGTCGAAAGGCGAGATGCCCGGGCCTCTCCAGATCTTGAGGATCTTCACCGGCTCCTTCGCCGCCACCTTGTCGGGATAGAGGGTGTTGCAGATGTAGTCCAGCAGAAGGTCCGCCATCATCTGGTCGTTCTGGAACATCTGGGTCACTCCGTCGATGGAGGTCTTCTCCCCGTTGGCATCGATGAGCTGAGTGTCAAAGCAGACCACCTTGATCCCCTTGTCCACCAGCATGTTCACAAGGTCGTAAGCCGTCTCCTGGTTTCCGTGGGACAGAAACATGGCGTCATAGTTCTGCCCGGCACAGGTATTGACGTAGTCCTGGAACTTTACATTGTCCGTGTCCGTGAAGTACACGTCCACCGTCATCCCCATGGCCTCGGCCGTAGCTTTGGCCTCCGCCACGGCCATCTGGAAGATGTCCGAGGACGCCACGTTCAATATGTAGGCGATCCGATAGCCCTGGGATGCGAAATCTCCGTCGGCAGCACCGGCTTCCTTGGATGTCTCCGTCCCGTCCGCCTGGAAACCGGCTGCCGCGGTGGTCTCCTGGGACGCAGATGAGGCCTGCGTCTGGGGCTGTGCCTGCGTCTGCGTCTGCCCCTCTTTGCTGCCGCACGCCGTAAGCGACAGTGCCATGGCTCCCGCCAGTAACATTGATAATACCTTGCGCATAAATGTACCTCCCTTGATTTTTTTGGTTTTTTGTTGGTTGTTTGAATTATAGCACATATTTATGTGGTTTTCAATTGGTATTTTGTTGATTTTTGTTGTTTTTT
>JAAWBS010000057.1 GCA_022792815.1 Hungatella sp. | reverse complement strand
GAAGTGCGCTGATGCGCACGCAGGTCATCAACCTAACGGTTGGTGACATTTCTCAGCGGAAGTGCGCTGATGCGCACGCAGGTCATCAACCTAACGGTTGATGACATTTCTCAGCGGAAGTGCGCTGATGCGCATGAAGGTCATCAACCTGACAGTTGGTGACATTTCTCAGTGAAATGCCCGGCGTACGAAGGCTTTGTATGGAATATATTGTCAGACTATTCTCTCAACTTTGTGATGTTCGCAATTACCCATGCGTCTTTTAGGAACCAGTGAAACACAAACCCAGGCTGCATATCCTCTCAACCCAAACTTTCACAGTTCCCGTCACTTGTAATACTTCTCTGAAAACATCGGCCGATCAGGCCATATATGGCACACCTTAGGTATACCATAGATCCAATCAGGAAAGAATTTCCTGGAATGTGGTCATATCATAGCACAAAAATCCGGAAAATACAAGCAGTTTTTCAAATGTTATTTTCAAACAGACTTGACATTTTTATCCGACATGATATGATTGTATTATAACATTTCAATGTTTGTTTCAAACATTTACAGAATACGGAGGATCTCTCATGTCAAGTTTAACTTTATCCCAGATGACTCTGGACCAGCTTCTGGCTTCCCCCTCTCTGTCCTGCTCCTGCGGCAAGGCTCACAAGACTCCCTTAAAGCAGGCCATCATCGGGGAGCACATACTTCCCAGGGTTCTCGAACCCTTAAAAGAGCGGAAGATCCGCAGACCAATGATTGTATCCGATCCCAACACCTATGAGGCTGCCGGCAGGGAAGTCTGCCGCATCTTGGAAGAGGCAGGGGTCAAATTTACCAGCTATGTCATGGACAGTCCCCATCCCGTCCCGGATGAGTACTGGGTCGGAGCCGTAGTCATGCGGATGACCCCGGACATGGATGCCATCATCGCCGTGGGATCCGGTGTCATCAATGATGTCTGCAAGATCGCCGCATCGGTCTCCCGGCTGCCCTACCTCATCGTCGGCACGGCGCCTTCCATGGACGGATATGCCTCCGACACCTCCTCCATGCTTTTAGCCGGATTGAAGATAACTCTCCCCTCCAGATGCCCCGATGTAATCATCGCGGACACTGCCGTTATGGCCCAGGCGCCTATGCGCATGCTGCAGTCCGGTTTAGGTGACATGGTAGCCAAATATGTCAGCATCTGTGAATGGCGGATCTCCCACATCATCAATGACGAATATTACTGTGAGGAGATCGCCTCCCTGGTCCGCCAGTCCTTAGCACAGTGCATGGAATCTGCAGACCGTCTTTTAGAGCGGGATCCCGCCGCGGTGGAGCATGTGGTGAGAGGCCTGATTCTGACAGGTGCCGCCATGGGTTATGCGGGGGTCTCCCGTCCTGCATCCGGCACAGAGCACTATTTCTCTCACATTTGGGATATGACTGCCATCGAGCAGGGCTATGAGCATGACCTCCATGGAATCCAGTGCGGTGTCTCCACACTGCTCTCCCTTAAGGTCTACGACTACATCCGGACCATCAGGCCGGACCGTCAGAAAGCTCTGGATTATGTCAATCGATTCTCCCTTGACGACTGGAAACAGTTTGCCGTGAAGGTGTTCGGCAAGGTTTCCGACAGCATCATAGAGCGGGAGCAGGCAGAGCAGAAGTATAACAAAGAAACACACAGAGAGAGGCTCGAGGTCATCCTGGACCACTGGGATCAGATTCTGGCGGTCATCGACGAGGAGCTTCCCTCCTACGACTGGCTTCTGGACAAGATGAAACAGATTCAGGCTCCGGTCTCTCCAAAAGAGCTGAACCTGTCTCCGGAGCTGGTGAAGGACTCCTTCCTCGGCACCAAGGACATTCGGTATAAATACATCTCTACCCACCTCTTATGGGATCTGGGATATCTGGAAGATGCGGCGGAAACATTATTTTAATACAGACAGGAGGCCCCATGGACGAGAGGCGAAAGCGGATTACGGAACTGATCAATGAACAGGGATATGTCTCCTTTGCAGACCTGAAAAAGCAGTTTCCTCAGGTCTCGGACATGACTCTGCGCCGGGATTTGGAGTATCTGGACCGGGTCGGGCAGATCATCCGCATCCACGGCGGGGCCAAATCCCTGGATATTGTCATCGGAACCGAGGATTACTATTCCAACCGCTCCGCACACAAGACGGAGGCCAAACGCCAGATCGCCGTCAAGGCGGCCTCTGTGTTTACACCACAAAGTGTAATCTTTATCGACAGCGGCTCCACCACCACCGAATTCTGCCGCTGTCTGCCCGATGAGCCCTGCACCATCTTTACCAACAGCATCAGCTGCGCCTATGAACTGGCCCGGCTGACCCGGCCGAAGGTTCACATGCTGGGCGGACTCTTAAACAGCCCCAGCCTGAGCATCAACGGCACCCGGAGCGTGGAGTTTTTAGAGAAAGTCAATTTTTCCGCGGCATTTTTCGGCGCCACAGGCTACAGCACCTCCCGGGGATTTACCTGCGGAGAGGAGGAGGAATTTAAGCTGAAGACCGCTGTCCTCCGAAAAAGCGATCAGATCATCATGCTGATGGATTCTTCTAAGGTCGGAAGTATCAGCACATTTACCTTCGCCTCCATGGAGGATGTAGATGTGATCGTGTCCGACGGCAATCTCAATCAGGCCGTTCTCCACCAGGCTATGCAGCACAAAGTCCGGATCCTGTAGATCCGGACTTTGTCACATTCACTCTCAAACTTCTCTTCCCTCCGCCGTGTACTTCTACAAAAGGTTGAACAAAAAAATCGCCGTTCCCAGGACCACAAGCACTGCCCCTGTGGCCCGGTTGAGAGTCTTAGGATCGGCCTTGTTGGCAAAGATTGCCGCGACTCTGGCCCACAGGAAGGTAAAGATCACGCACTGCGCCATGACAGTCCAGTCGGGGGCACCGCCGATCCCAAAGTGGGCTGCCGCACCGGTGAGGGCGGTAAAAGTCATGATAAATACGCTGGTGCCCACGGCAGTCTTCAGCTCATAGCCCAGGACGGAGGTCAGAATCAACAGCATCATCATGCCCCCTCCGGCTCCCACAAATCCGCAGATAAAACCGATGACGATCCCGCAGATGACAGACTGAACCGCTCTTTTGACAGGAGAAACGCCTCCCATGGACTCCTTCGTGGCCATCACCGGTCTCACGATAAACTTGAGCCCCAGAAAAAATGTCATGGAGACCGAAAATCCTCCCATGGTGCCGGACGGAACCAGACTCGAAGCATAGCTTCCCACCACAGTGAAGAGGAGAACCGTGAGCATCATGATAAGGCCGTTTTTCATGTCCAGATTCCCGTTCTTCTTGTAGGTATAGGCGGAGACTGCGCTGGCCAGAACGTCGGATGAGAGGGCGATCCCCACAGCCATATAAGGTTCCATACCCAGAAATGTGATGAGCATAGGGCTGATGACAGCCGCGGCACTCATCCCTGCAAAACCGGTTCCAAGTCCGGCTCCCATGCCGGCAAAAAACGTTACAATCAGTGTTATAAACCATTCCATATCAAATCTTTCCTTTCGTGACAGGGATCAAAAGACTGTCTCCGTGTAAAGGCAAAACCGGCGATCGTCACTCAATCGCCGGTCACAACATGAACGTCCATCTGCCGGTAGGGAATCACCACTCCTGCCTGGTCAAATGTCAGTTTCAGCTTCTCTGTCAGCTCCCATTTTACATTCCAGTAATCGCCTGTGGCCACCCAGGCCCTGGCCCCCAGCATCACGGCACTGTCTCCCAGGCTGTCCACAAAGACCAGAATCCCATCCTCCTCCATGATCAGAGGGTGGGAGTGGAAGAGTTCTTCCAGAATACCTTTGGCCTTCTTTAAGTCGGACTCATAGCTGATCCCCACCTTGATCTCCAGCCTCCGCTTCTCCTGAGCCGTCACATTGGTCAGATTGCTGTTGGACAGAGAGCCGTTGGGGAGAATCACCCGGCGGTTATCCATGGTGTTTAAGGTAGTGTACACCAGACCGATGGCAGACACGGTGCCCTCCTCCGTGCCGCAGACGATATAGTCTCCCACCTTGAAGGGTTTCAGCATCAGAAGGGCCACTCCGCCGGCAAAATTGCCCAGCATGTTCTGGAGAGACAGGCTCAGGGCCAGGCCTGCAGAGCCTAAGATGGCGATGATGGAGGCAGAGCTGATGCCAAATTTCTCCGCCGCCGCAAACACTGCCAGGCTGCAGATACATGCATACACCGCAGACAGCAAAAATTTTCTCAGGGATACTTCCATGTCCATCCGGGAAAATGTCTTCCCCAGCATCTTCTGAATCAGTCTGGCGATGCGAAAGCCGATAATCAGGATGATCCCCGCTGCCAAAAGACGGTATCCCAATGTCATCAGTCCCGGAATCCACCCCTTCAATGTATCCAATATCATGCTGGGTTTCAGCTGCTCCAAATCCTGCTGCACCTCCGCAGCAACCTCCAAGGTCTCTACTGCCTCATTCCATATCATAGAACCTGTCTCTCCTTACCCGTTATTACTCAGCCGTCTCTGTCGCCTCCTCTTTCGCTGATTTTGCTGCCTTTGTTCCTCTTTTTGCCGTCCCTGCGGCTTTCTTCGCCTCTTTCGCCGGCTTCTCAGTCTTTTTCGCTTTCTTTATCGGCGCCTTCTTTTCTTCTTTTACCGGATTTTCGGCCTTCTTCTCTTCTTTCACCGGCTTTTCCGGCCTTTTTTCCTCTTTTACCGGCTTCTCAGCTTTCTTCTCTGTCTTCACCGGCTCTTCCGTCTTTTTCTCTTCTTTTACCGGCTTCTCAGCTTTCTTCTCCGTCTTCACCGGCTCTTCAGCCTTCTTCTCTGTCTTCACCGGCTCTTCCGTCTTTTCCTCTTCTTTTACCGGCTTCTCAGCTTTCTTCTCCGTCTTCACCGGCTCTTCGGCCTTCTTCTCTGTCTTCACCGGCTCTTCCGTCTTTTTCTCTTCTTCCACCGGCTTCTCGGCCTTCTTCGCCGCCTTCACCGGTTCCGCGGCTTTCTTCTCCTCTTTCACCGACTTTTCGGCCTTCTTCACCGCTTCCGCGGTCTTTTGGGCCTCTTTCACCGGTGTACAGCTAAAGATCTGGACTCCCAGAGGAGCCAGTTGGATCCGGATGGATTCCTCTCGCCCGCAGCACTCCTCCGCCTTGGAGGTCTTCACCCGAGGGTTGCCCACTCCGCAGCCGCCGAACTGAGTGCTCTCGCTGTTGAAAATCTCCTTGAATTTTCCGTGGAAAGGCACGCCCACCTGATAGTTGTCATGCTGTACCGGAGCGAAATTGCACACCACCAACAAGGTCTCCTCTGCCTTCCCGGTCTTTCTGATGAACACCACGATATTATCCTGACTGCTGGTGCAGTCGATCCACTGGAAACCGTCGGGATGGTAATCCATGGCGTAGAGAGCCGGGCTGTCCGTGTACAGATGATTCAGAGCTTTCACATAATCTCTGGTCTGTTTGTGGAGCTCATAGTCCAGCAGATTCCACGGCAGACTCTCGTTTTCGTTCCACTCGGAGATCTGGCCCATATCCTGACCCATAAACAAAAGCTTCTTCCCCGGATGAGTCATCATAAAGCCGTAGGCTGCCCTCAGATTGGCGAATTTGGCCTCCAGCGTCTCACCCGGCATCTTGCCCGCTATGGAGCCCTTGCCGTGGACCACCTCATCGTGAGAGAACACGAGAACAAAATCCTCACTGTAGGCGTAGAGCATACTGAAGGTCAATTCCCCGTAGTGGTGACAGCGAAAATAGGGGTCACACTGCATGTATCCCAGGAAATCATTCATCCATCCCATATTCCATTTGTAGTCAAACCCAAGGGCACCGTCCTTCACATCTCCTGTGATCTGAGGCCACGCGGTGGACTCCTCAGCGATCAGCAGGGCGCCTCCGGCCTGTTTCTTAAAAATGGAGTTCAGATGCTTTAGGAATTCCACAGCCTCCAGATTCTCATGGCCTCCGTAGATGTTGGCCACCCACTCGCCCGGATTTTTCCCGTAGTCCAGGTACAGCATGGAGGCCACTGCATCCATGCGGATGCCGTCGGCGTGATACTTTTTCGCCCAGTACAGCGCATTGGCGATGAGGAAATTGGACACCTGAGGCCTGCCGTAATTATAGATCAGCGTTCCCCAGTGGGGATGTGCCCCCTGCCTGGGGTCCTTGTGTTCATAGACGCAGGTTCCGTCAAAACAGGCCAGACCTGCCAGATCTCTTGGAAAATGAGCCGGCACCCAGTCTAAGATCACGCCGATCCCCTGCCTGTGGAGATAGTCTACAAAATACTGGAAATCGTCGGGCGTCCCGTAACGGCTTGTAGGTGCATAGTACCCGGTAACCTGGTATCCCCAGGATGCATCCAGAGGATGCTCCATCACCGGCATAAGCTCCACATGGGTGTATCCCATGTCTTTCACATAGACAGCCAGCTTCTCTGCGATCTCCCGATAGTTATAAAATTCGCTTCCGACGATGTCATGGCCCTCCTCGTCCTGCTCGACGGGCTTGCGGATCCAGGAGCCCAGATGCAGCTCGTAGATGGACATAGGGCCATCCTTCTTTTCTGATTTTTTCCGCGCTTTCATCCAGGCATCGTCGCTCCACTGATATTGGTTGATGTCCCAGACCACAGAGGCATTGTGGGGCCGCAGCTCCGCGTAATTGCCGTAGGGATCAGCCTTGAGCATGGAATCGCCGTTCTTCGCCTTCACCTCATATTTGTAGATGGTCCCCACCGAAAGGCCCGGGATAAACAGTTCAAACACACCGGAATCCCCCAGTCTTCTCATCTGGTGGCGGCGGCCGTCCCACATGTTGAAATCCCCGACGACGCTGACCCGCATGGCGCAGGGAGCCCACACCGCGAAGTATACGCCGGACACGCCCTTGATCTCCATCTTATGAGCGCCCATTTTCTCATACACATCATAGTAGATGCCCGCCTCAAATTTCTTCAGATCCCCTTCCTCAAACTGGGAACCATAGGCATAGGGGTCAGAAATCTCTTCCGAGACGCCGTTGTCATAGGAAATCAAAAGCGTGTAGTCGGTCACTGTCTTCCGCGGAAGCAGCACCGCAAAAAATCCGGGGTCATCCATCAGCTCCATAGGGTACTCCCGGCCGTTTGACTTAACCTTGACCGTCACTGCGTCTGCCGTGGGAATAAATGTCTGTATCAAAAGCCCCTGCTCCGTCACATGGGGCCCCAGCATCTCATGAGGATTCGCTGCCTCCGAATACACCAATTCTTCAATCCCCGCCCAATCCATCATATCATACAGTGTTTTATACATATCCCTTCCCCTCCTGTTTTTGTTCCTTTTATTTTACCATTATTTGTGGAGTATTACAAGAAAAATACAGCTTTTACGGAACCGCACCACGGTGGTAGGCCAACATCAAATCCACCATCCTTCCATAGGTTCTGACTCCTTCCTGCTGATTGTTTATCTTCAGGTAAGTGTCATTGACCTGGTTGGACACCTCGGCCACCTTGCCCTCATACTGGTTCCAGAACCAGGTATTGTCGTTTAGATCTTGTTCCACCTGGGGAAGCAGCCTTTCCCGAAGCTCCCGGTAGCTCTCCCTGTCCTGTCCTGCCAGGGCATTGGTGGCATAGACCCAGCCGGTCAGATAGCCGCTGTAGCGAAAAGGCTTTTGGTCCGAGTTGATACAAGCCAGATATCCGATGAAATTGGCCTCATCCTCTCTCATATACCCTCTCAGATGAGACAATTCGTGACAGATGGTGTGAGGGATATTATAGTCGGTCATCTCCCTGTTGTAATTGGCTTCCACCGTAAACGGAGAATAGATCCCGCACAGCTGCTGCACCGATAAAATCCACGACACGGTCACCGGCTTTGGTCTGGGATAGTAGCCTGCCAGCCCCGGATACTGCTGCCCCAGCTCTCTCATGGCCTGCTGTCCCCAGACATCCCACTGTCTGTTATAGGGACTCTCGTCCGCCGACTCATTGACCCTGTCCGTCAGATACTCACAGAGCCCTTTCAGTTCCTCAACCGAGGACCTGCCTGTCGGCAGATTCAGTTCAACGGAAAAAGGAAGGCGGTAATAGTTGATCCCGCACTGATAGGTATAAAGAAATGCTGCCGCCCCGGTCAATAACACCGCCCGGGCTGCCACTGCCCGCCAGTCTCTCCCGCGGCGGATCACATACCAGACCGCAGCCAGGCCCAGGCCATACAGCCCCAGCTCCACCACAGACACGGGAAACATTCCCCAGAACCGCCCCACTGTCCCTACGATCAGAGGATAGACATGGATGGCATACCAGCTGCCGAACCCCTGAAAAGTCCTGGCAGCCAGCTGTCCCACAGCTCCTAAGACGAACAGAAGAGCGCCGGCAGCAGTCAAGTGTTTGTTCAAGTTATTCATCTGTGCTCCTTTGTATCCCACAAAAAAATTTCTTACCTTTTTTGAAAAGTCCTTGCACAAAGACGGGAAGTCATTTACACTAAAAAGATAAGATAGAAAGAAGGTATATTATGAAGGATCAACCAACACCCAAAAACGAACATGACAAGGAAGAAGAATTACAAAAACCCAAATTCAATTTAAAGGAAGAGATCATAAGCTGGATCCAGATTCTGGTAACTGCCGCGCTGATTGCCTTTGTGTTAAATAGATTCATCATCGCCAACAGCAGGGTTCCCAGCGCCTCCATGGAGAACACCATCATGACTCATGACCGGGTCATCGGCTCCCGCCTCTCCTACCACTTCAGCGATCCGGAGAGAGGGGACATCGTGATCTTTTATTTCCCGGACGACGTGACGGAGAAGACCTACTATGTGAAGCGCATCATCGGCCTGCCGGGAGACATTATCGACATCAAAGACGGCCATGTATTCCTCAACGGCTCCGAGGAGCCTCTGGAAGAACCCTACCTGAAAGATGACATGGAGACCCCCGAGGAGCTCCACTTCGAGGTCCCGGAGGACTGCTACTTCATGATGGGCGACAACCGAAACTTTTCCTCCGACGCCCGCTTCTGGGACAATACCTATGTAAAGCGGGAAAAAATCGTAGCCAAGGTACTCTTCCGCTACTTCCCCAGCATCGGGAAGATCGAGTAACCCCCATATCCGGGCGGCAGACGCTGCCGTGAACAGAAGGAAGCCATAGGTTTTTGTACCCTCCACAGACAGGATCCCGCCTATGGAGGGTTCTTTTTCCTCTATAATCTTCCCAACAGATCACACAGCACCTGATAGCAGCTGTCAAAGGACCGAAGATCCAGCCTCTCGTCCGGTGAATGGACCGCCTCCGCTGTGGGCCCCATGGTGATAATATCCATGTCGGGCCATTTATTTTTTGCCACACCGCACTCCAGGCCGCCGTGAACCGCTTTCTCCACAAGATCTTTTCCCGTACAGGCCTTCACGGCCTCCCGCATCTTCTCCCGCAGCCCAGAGTTCTCTTCATAAGCCCATGCCGGATAGCTGCCGCCCACCTCCTGGGACAGAGAGTACAGATTCCCCAGAATCTTCAGCTCCTCTGCCATCTCATCGATGTAGGACTCGAAGGCAGAGCGCATGGATACAGTCACCTTCACACATCCCTCCTCCGTCTTCACTACTGCCAGATTCTCCGAAGCAACGGTGTGATCCTTACGATTCATATTCCTGTGACGAAGCCCGGTGGGACAGACAAAGAGAAAATCCGTCAACCCATCGCTCTCCTCCTGGCTCCAGACTGCGGCGACCTTGGTCCTCTCGAGAACCACCTTCAGCCCCGGATCGCTGTATCTCAGTTCCTCTCTCAGAAGTCCGGATATCCGCTCCGTCCTCTCTCTGAGAATCCCCTCGTCCACATCGGTCACAAACTCCGCCGCGCAGTCCCTGGGGATGGCATTGTCCTTGGAGCCGCCGTCTATGGAGGCAAGTGTGATGGTCCCCTCCGCGGAAAGTGCCTTTAACACCCTGGCACACAGCTTGAGGGCATTGCCCTTCTCCATGTGGATGCACCCACCGGAATGACCGCCCTCCAAGCCGCCGATGGTCAGCCGATATCCCGGCTTTTTTGCCTCTTTTCTGTCAAGGGATCTGGTCCCGCTCCACCGTCGGCCTCCGGCTGACGTGATCACGGTCTCCGCACCGCCTCCGCCTCCGTCCAGATTGATATAACGCCGCCCTTTTAGGTCAGCCGGCTCCAATGCGATGGCGCCGTCCAGCCCGATCTCTTCCATAACCGTGAATACGCACTCTAAGGCCGGGTGGGAAAGGGTCTGGTCCTCCAGGATCGCCAGCATGTAACACACGCCGGTTCCGTCGTCAGCTCCCAGGGTGGTCCCTGTGGCGTGGAGCCATCCGTCCTCTATGTACAGCTTGAGAGGATCCTTCTCAAAATCATGGCCGGATTCCGGAGTCTTCTCACACACCATATCCATGTGGGCCTGAAGGACCACTGCCGGGTGATCCTCATATCCTCTGGATGCCTCCTTGTAGATGATCACATTGCCGATCTCGTACTGTTTGTACTGAAACCCATGATTTTGGGCAAACTGCACCAGATAGTCACTGTATGCCTTCTCATGAAAGGAGCCGTGGGGGATCGCCGCCATCTCCTCGAAATATCTCTGGTGTGCCTTGGTCCAGTCTAAAACCTGCTTCATCGCTCTGTTCTCCTTTTTTATTCTCTTCTACTATCATACTCCTTTTTCCCATACCAGGCAAGATATTCCTCTGATTTGGAAATTATGCCCAGGCCCGGCCAAGAATTCAACCGGCCCGGAATCCTCCATCTGCGGCGGGTTACCTTCGCAGCATGATTCCTTACCGCCCCGGTGCAATCCCCGCTGAGGTTTTTGTTTCATAGGACGCACTTTCCCGGAAAAGGGGCAGGAGAGACCCTGGTCTCTCCTGCCCCTTTTCGCTACTGCAGATAGTTCTTTAACAGCTCTGTCTTATCCAGCTTCTCCCACGGCAGATCCAGGTCATTTCTGCCGAAATGTCCGTATGCCGCGGTCTGCTTGTAGATCGGTCTCCTAAGATCCAGCATCTTGATGATGCCTGCCGGCCTTAAGTCAAAATTCTCCCGGATGATCTCCACCAGCCTGTCGTCACTGACCTTGCCGGTTCCGAAGGTATCCACCATGATGGAGGTGGGACGGGCCACACCGATGGCATAGGACAGCTGGATCTCACACTTGTCGGCCAGGCCTGCCGCCACGATATTCTTGGCCACATATCTGGCTGCATAGGCAGCCGAGCGGTCCACCTTAGTGCAGTCCTTGCCGGAGAAGGCGCCGCCGCCGTGACGGGCATATCCGCCGTAAGTATCCACGATAATCTTCCGCCCGGTCACACCGCTGTCCCCATGAGGCCCTCCGATGACAAACCGGCCTGTGGGATTGATAAAGAACTTGGTATTCTCATCTACCATATGGGCGGGCAGAATCACGTCAAACACATGTTTCTTGATGTCCCTATGTATCTCCTCCTGACTCACCTGCTCATCATGCTGGGTGGACAGCACCACCGCGTCCAGCCTCACCGGCTTTCCGTCCCTGTCGTACTCCACCGTCACCTGGGTCTTCCCGTCGGGGCGGAGGTAGGGCAGAGTGTTGTCCTTGCGCACCTGGGTCAGTCTGAGGGCCAGCTTGTGGGCCAGAGCGATGGGGTATGGCATGTACTCCTCCGTCTCATTGGATGCATAGCCGAACATCATGCCCTGATCTCCGGCGCCGATGGCCTCGATCTCCTCGTCGCTCATCTTGTTTTCTTTGGCCTCCAGAGCTTTGTCCACGCCCATGGCGATGTCCGTGGACTGCTCGTCAATGGCAGTAATGACACCACAGGTCTCACTGTCAAAGCCGTATTTGGCCCGGTCGTAACCGATCTCTCTTACGGTTTTGCGGACGATCTTCTGGATGTCCACATAGGCCTTGGTGGTGATCTCTCCCATAACCATCACAAGTCCTGTAGTCACCGCCGTCTCACAGGCCACACGGCTCATGGGATCCTGCTCCAGCAGGGCATCCAGAATGGCGTCGGAGATCTGATCACACATCTTATCCGGATGTCCTTCTGTGACGGACTCGGATGTAAATAACAGTTTTTCCATGGTTTTATTCCTCCTTCGAATAATTGCAACAGTTCAGACAACCCCTGAACTGTTACAAATGTTTACAATTGAAACTTAATCCTGCATGGAGGGCTCTTTGTCACGTAAAGACCGGACGATCTTTTGATAACAAAAAAGTCCGTAGCACGAACTGCGGACTTGATCTTTGCCATCAAATCCTCTTATTGTTCGATTTCTCGCTCAGGTTGGCACCTTCCTTTCAGGCTGACAGACAGGCATGTATCTCCTGCCCTGCCCCGAGGGGTTGCCGTGACTTCACAGATCCTTTGTATCTCCATCACTCTGAATAAGGGATTATAAAATGTTCAATTGTTTGTCTTACACTATGATTATAACCACTCGCCTCAAGGATGTCAAGGGCTGGAAAAAGAATCCTAACTGATTTTCAGACGAAACTTCTGGGCCGCCTTGTCCGAATCCACCCTCTCGATCACAGCTCCAAGAGCTTTCAGCTTCTCCTCAAAATACTCATAGCCTCTCTGGATATAACCGATCTCATCCACCACCGTATAGCCGTCTGCCGCCAGCCCCGCGATCACAAGGGCCGCACCGGCCCGAAGGTCAGGAGCGTTGACTGAGGCTCCGGTAAAGCCTCTCACTCCGTCGATGATGGCCACGCTGCCTTCCACCTTGATGTTGCTGCCCATGCGGGCCAGCTCTGCCACGTATTTAAAACGGTTCTCAAAAATACTCTCGGTGACGATGCTTGTCCCCTCCGCCAGCGCCAGAGTCACTGCCATCTGGGGCTGCATGTCCGTAGGAAATCCGGGATAGGGAAGGGTGTTGATGTTGGTATGCCTCTGGCGGGGCTTGCCTACCACACGCACTGCATCGTCAAACTCCACCACCTCACAGCCGATCTCCAGAAGTTTGGCGGAGATGGCTTCCAAGTGCTTTGGGATCACATTCTTCACCGTCACGTCGCCTCGGGTCACTGCTGCGGCGCACATGAAGGTTCCTGCCTCAATCTGGTCCGGAATGATGGAATACTCGGTGCCGTGAAGCTTTCTCACCCCTCGGATCCGGATGATATCCGTGCCGGCTCCCTTGATATTAGCCCCCATACTGTTGAGGAAATTAGCCACATCCACCACATGGGGTTCTTTGGCTACATTCTCGATGATGGTCTGGCCCTCCGCCAGGGATGCGGCCATCATGATGTTGATGGTGGCTCCCACAGACACCTTGTCCAGGTACACATGGCTTCCCACCAGATCGATGGCATGAGCCACCACGGCTCCCCTCTCGATCTCCACCTTGGCTCCCAGAGCCCGAAAACCCTTTAAGTGCAGGTCAATCGGCCTGCTTCCGATATTACATCCTCCCGGCAGCGGTACCTGGGCGCTCTTATACTTGCCCAGCAGGGCACCGATAAAATAGTAGGAAGCCCGAATCCTTCGTATATATTCATCATCCACGGAAACCTCGTGGATCTCTCTCGCGTTTATCCTTACAGTGTGTGTATTAATCCTGTCCACCCTGGCACCAATCTCCTGAATGGCCTCCAAAAGAACATTGATATCTCTGACATCGGGAAGATTCTCGATCAAAACATCTTCATCCGTCATAATCGCAGCCGCCAGAATACCAAGTGCCGCATTCTTCGCTCCGCTGATCATGACTTCTCCAACCAGCGGATTGCCGCCTTTCATAATATACTGTTCCATCCCACACCTCTATATCATCATTCTTACAGACTGCTTACTTTTTTCTTTCGTTTATCTTGATTATACATGATAGAGGTGGTCACGTCAAGCGTTCAATCTCCCACCCGCACTGCGCAGATGAAATCGTTCTTCCGCTCGGCAAAATAAGCCCCCCCGTCATTGAGGCCCATTTTCACCGATTCTTCCGTGTCAGGGTAAAAAATCGATACATTATATTGATCAAAACCATGGAGCAGTACATAACTGCCGTGTTCTGTGTATGCCAGCACCGGGTATCCCTGTCCGATGAAATACAGTACCTGATTCAGGCTGAGCCCCCGGGCATCTAAAAGCATCATTCCCGTATCCGTCTCCGTGTTCTCCTCAAAAGTTCCCAGAGCTTTTGTGATCTCGTAAGCTGCACGCTGGGTATCCCGGATCTGAATGCTTGTGCCCCGGTCCACCCGGTTCCACAAAATCCTCTGGGCCTTGTCTGTCACCAGTCCCATCTCCTCGTAGGCACGCTCCACCGCCTCCGCAAAATCTCCGTAGACTCCCAGCAGCCGTCCCTGGCCGTAGGCATAAAAGTTCATGTTGGACTTGGAAACCGCAGATTTGAGGAGCAGAGTCTCCGAGCCGTCGTAAGTGATCCGTTTCGCGGCAGAGACGCCGATATTTCTGCCGCTGCTCACCTCCGAGTCCAACTGGACAAAGTACAGTTTTCTGCGGATCTCCGAGGCGAACCAGCCCACCCCCTCCATATAGCTTTCCTCCGCAGGAGTGTTGCAGACGATGGTATCTTTATCCACATGGGTATAACTGTGATCTCCGTCTTTTCGGTATCGGTCCATATGGATCCTGGCATCCTCCACCTCCACATTGGCGATATAATACCCCTCTTTTTCATATCGAGTCTGCAGCTCAAGGCCGCTTCCCACGATCTCCAGGGCATACATAGGCAGTCCTTCCAACCGTCCGTTGAGAATCCAGGTTCCGTCTTCTTCTGCCAGTCCATACACGAAATCATCCTGGACAAATCCCAGGCAGCGGATCACGCTGCCCTCCGGCCCCCTCAGCTCCTGAGTCACGCCGGTAGCAAGGTCAAACAGGTGAATCACTGACGACTGATATACCTGGCTTCCCTCCTGCCAGGCAGCCTTCTGACCGTCGCTGCTGACGGCATACCCGCCTTCCACCAGCCCGTCTGCCACTACCATATATTCATTGCTGGACAGATCGATCCCAAAAATAGCCTGATTCTGAAACAGATACAGCATCCCTGACTCACTGCAGTAGGAAAGTTTCTCCATATCCAGGCGGATCTCGTCATAGGACTCGGTGGACGGAATAAAGAAGCGTTCCTCGATGGCACCGGAGCTCTGGTATCGGTACAGGCTGATTCCCTGGCTCCCCTCTCTGAGCCCCCGATTCATATAGCCATATACCAGAAAGTCCATGTCCCCCTCATCACTCACCCTGACGATCTGAGCATTATGTCGGTCATACCGGCTCCTTCCGCCGTCGTCCACACTGCTGCGGAAGGAAAACACCTTCACTGCTGTGGATTCCTTCTGATCATAGCACCACACATCCCGATTAAACACAAACCCAAGATAACGGCCATTGGAACTTCGCTCCACCTGGATAGCCTGATCATTGCCGATACCAAGCATCAGACGTCTGCCGGAATACAGCTCCCTCTCCCCGGAAAAAATCTGGTTGGTCACCCGGTCAAAGGCCATCATGTAAATACGTTTGGAATTCCACCGCATGGTATAGTGATCCGTCACCTCATAGTACTCGGTCTCCCCGATCTCCGACTGACGGCTCAGCTGATACCGGACATCAATCTGTCCCATGATCCCGTCCAGATCTTTTAGCGTTACCTCCATATCCCCCTCCTGCCGCATATCCAGGCCGGCCCATGTCAGCTGGGAGAAACTGGACTTGATGGTGACATGTCCCAGGGAGGAGTTGTCTGCTGTGCTGGAGGTCTCCAAGTAGGTTACCAGATCTCCTGCCTGAGCGGCGGAGAGACTTTTGGTAGAAAATTCTCTGGCTAACGCCATCATCTGAGGTCCGTAATCATTGGCAGTCCACAGAATACGGGTATAGTAATGAAGCACCCCCTGGCCCTTGGTCTCTATCATGAAGTGCAGCAGATACTCTGTCTCCCTGGTGAGAAGATTCTGGACAGGGAGGACCATGGTGATCTGGTCCTCCCCTGACTCCCACTCTTTTAGGGACGTCCTCTCCACCAGGCGGTTTAAATCCATACTTCGAATCTCATACTGAGCGGCCAGAAGCTGTGTGCCGCACTCCTGAATCCTCAGCTTCAGCTGTCTGTCCTCCGGCAGCACGGTCATGGTTTCCCGTGCTGCCGTCTGGCTCATCTCCTGACGATATGCCGCCAGCCGGCTCTCCTCCCCCTCAAACATCTCCAGATATACCACCGGCAGCGTGGGATCCTCCATGACCGTATACACTGCTTCCGACTTATCCATCGTCCTCTGTGCCGCTATCAGATAAACTCCCAGCGCAGCCAGGAAAACTGCCACCAGGATCAATGTTCTCTTGACAATCTTGCTCATTGCAAAAACTTCCTTTATTGTTTTCTCCTATTGTAAATGGTATCCAGGAAAAGCACAACTTAATCTTTTCTAAAAATTTCACCTTTCCCTCAATGCTCTAACCTCTGTCAGCATCTTCCTGTGCGGCACCTTCTTCTCTGGAGTTCATTCATAAAAAGCACTTTTACGATATCCGAAAGCCAGCTGCCGCCTCGAGGCGGCGGACCCGGCGGCGGACCGAAAGGCGGGCCTCCCGGCGGCGGACCAAAGGGCGGACCTCCCGGCGGCGGACCAAAAGGCGGACCTCCCGACGGCGGACCAAAAGGCGGACCTCCCGGCGGCGGACCAAAGGGCGGACCTCCCGGCGGCGGACCGAAGGGCGGACCTCCCGGCGGCGGACCGAAAGGCGGGCCTCCCGGCGGCGGACCAAAGGGCGGACCTCCCGGCGGCGGACCAAAAGGCGGACCTCCCGGCGGCGGACCGAAGGGCGGGCCTCCCGGCGGCGGGCCGGGACGATGCCCTGGCGGCGGACCTCCGGGACGCGGGGATCTCTGCATGATCTCCACAGGTATACTGTCTGTCTCGCCTGCCTCTTCCCTCTCCTCCGCCCAGTCCGAACGGATGGTACTTCCCGGAAGATCCGGCTCTGCCAGGTTATCCGGAAGATTCTGGCAGATTATCCGACATGCTCTGTCAATTACCAGGGAGTCCGGATACTCGTCATAGATCGGACTTCCGGCATAGTCCAGGGTATCGCAGTGCTGTACCACATATCTCTGGAGCTCTTTGATCCTCTGAGGGTACATGGCCTGGAAATATTCCATGTCCCGGCTGACATAAGGGTCTAAAATCGGTTTCTCCTTCCATTGGGGAGAATACGTTGTCATATGGTTCTCCTGTCTTCTCTTTCCACCATTATATGCCGCTTGCGGTTCCATATAACCAGAAGCCCCCTGTTGATTCCCGGGAAATATTTCCTTTACCAAGAGATCCTCCTTATAAGAGGACAGCAAAACTCCCTGTGATTAAATATGCGTATGGTGCTCCTCCCCACAAGAAAGCCGAGGGTTATGGAAAATGTATAACTTCCATAACCCTCGTAAAAACGCCACATCTGCTATTTTCAATTATCCTTCATGAAACACCCCTGTCTATCCCCTTAAGGGCCCCTCCCTGTTACCTGTCATAATCTTCCCGGAAGCTGGTGAGAATCTCCACCACCTCCCTCTCCTCCTCCGTAAACTCCCCGTCAGGAGCCTGGGCCAACAGCGCGTAGGATCCATAATAGTCAAAGGAAAAGGTCTCCAGAGCCCCGGTCAGACCCACGGTCTGGAATATTCCGTCATTCTATTTTAGTCGTTCCTCCGGCAGCAAGGCAAAAAAAGTCCCTCCGTCAATGTCTCTGAAGTCTGAATCCACGCCCATATCCAGCCCCCCGTCTGCCTGATTCTGGCTGCCACAAAATTGCCGGGAGGAGAGTCATCCCAATCCGTCTCCTGGCTGGTCTCCTCCCGCTCTACCTTCCAGTTGTCCGGATAATCGAAACAGAAGCGGGGAGCCTCTACCTAATACAGAGCTCCATACCGCACATAGTAGGTGTGGGTCTTGTTCGCCAGAGCCGCAAACTCTCCCCCGTCAGATGTTCCCGGTCCTTTTATCTCCGTCTTTCCGTAGGTGCATTCCTCCACAAACCGGGAGGTCTTGTCGGGAAGCAATTCATAGTGGACTCCTTTCTGAAAGGGTGCGTTTTCCGACGTATAGACCTCCCATTCTCCCGAGATTCCCAGGTTCCCCATGAGGGTATCCGCCTCATCGTCCCCGCACGCCGACACCGTCATCACGGGAAACGCCAGAGAGAGATCAGAGCAGATCTGCCCGTCGGGATGGGAGAGGACCCTGGCCCCCACCTCAACCCCGGCGTCAAGCTCCATATCCATGATTCCGATTCCCCACGCCTTCAGTATCGGCTCCGGCCTCACAGTCAACCTCCGCCACCCGGTCCAGCTCCACAGGGGCCAGAGACAAGCGGCCGTCAGAGTCCTTCCTCTCTACCACTCTGGCCGTCTTTATCCCGGCGGACGATCCGTCCAGTACGATAACGGTTCCCGGCTCCAGAGAGTCCCCGATGTCGTCCGCCGCTATGATCTCCGAGCAGTCCTTATTGCATCGGATCAGATCCCCGGAGGACAGCTCCACCACGCCCTCCCGATACGCCGCCTCTGAAAAATCCTCTCTCCAAAAATTCGCCGAAATACAGATCTCTCAGGGTCTCCAGGACCTCCCGGCACTCCTCCCGGGAAAATCCCGTATCAAGCCGCTCCTCCTTCACCAGCCCGTAATTCAGGGCCAGACGGATATAAGCCTCCTCTGTGATCTCCGCCTCCAGGTCAAGGCAGGCCTCCAGTTTCCGTTCCCCACGGTCTTCATGGCCATCAGCCCCGTCTGCTCACACAGCATTTCCATCCACTCATAGCGGGTAACATCCCCCTCCCGGGCGGAGACAACCGCGCTCTCCTTTTTCCGGAACATCTTATAGAAAATCCCACAGGTTCCCAGAACCGCCGCCATACCTAACAGCAAAATCGCGGCCGTCTTTTTCTTCTTCACCTTCTGCCCTCCGCCTGCTTTTCTTTACTTTCTCCAGGGAATTTCGCTCTCTTTTATCTCCTTCCCCGTGGCCTTGTCATAGATGCGGAACCGTCCCGCCCTCAGAACTGCCGGGCCAGAAACAGAGGATCGAAAGGTTGAGAGAATCATCCAGGTTTCGTTTCTCAGGTAAATCATTGTGCGGGAGCTCCTGCCAAAGTCAGAAAGAGCTCCGTCTCCGGAACTCTTTCCTATCATAGCTTCTCAGGGTAAGCTCCCTCTGCGATCAATGCTCTCAGAGAATCTGCCACCGACTTCTTGTCTTCCTTGTAGGTAACTCCAAACCATCTGTCGGGAGTCTCCAGCACCTTCACTCTGGCCTTTTGGGTCTCCACCAGTTTATCAATGATTCTTGGGAGCAGATATTCCGCCTTTACGTCTCCCTCCCTGATTCCCGACAGAAATTCCGGGAACCCCCGCTCCAGTTCATCCAGGAACGAAGCCGGAAGCCCCCACATATTCATGGACACGTGGCAGCCGATGTCCAAGGACACGGGATTCCCCTGTTCGTCGGAGGCTTTCAGGCTATCTCCATGTCTCTCAATGCCATAGGTCTCCTTCACCGCCTTCAGATATCCGTCTTCGCCGATCTGACAGACACCTCTGGTCACCCCTCCGTTTTCACTCAGGGTATTCGCCAGCATAAAGCCTCCCATACACAGATCATAGATCGGAGTATCTTCCTTCATCTCATTGACCATATAGTCATGAATCTTCCGAAATCCCTCTTTTCCGTAGTAATCATCTGCATTGATCACCAGAAACGGTCCGTCCACCAACCCCTTTATGCTCAGCACGGCCTGGCCGGTTCCCCACGGCTTTGTCCTGCCCGCCGGCTTGGCAAATCCGGCCGGAAGATCGTCCAGCTCCTGAAATGCATATTGTACACGAGCCTTCTTCTCGATCCTGCTGCCGATCACTTCCCTGAAATCCTTCTCCAGATCTTTTCGGATGATAAATACGATCTTGTCGAATCCGGCCTTGAGGGCATCATAGATGGAATAATCCATGATGATCTCCCCTCCCGGCCCCACCGGCTCCAGCTGCTTGATGCCGCCGCCGAACCGGCTTCCGATCCCTGCCGCCATGATTACCAATGTCGTCTCTTTCATATCTTTCTCCCTGTCTTATGACGTTATAGTGCGTATCTCCATGCTTTTAACAGAGTATATCACACTTTGGCTCCGGACACAAGGCCGCTGGCACTCTCTCCTGTGGAGCCCCGACTAAAAATCGTTACTGTTCACGAGGGACATCTTCTTGTCCGGCACAGCCGTACAAGAAGCATCGGGCGTTCGCCTGATGTGGAAAACCGGACGAAAACCGTCTTACAAGCGAGCTTGACGTCTGTTTTCATCCGGTTTTCCCCGTCCCGTAAACTGTAACGAAAAATCACAGCCTGTCCCTCTGCTCCACATTGGAAAGCGCTTTGAGCAGGATCTCATAAAATATCTTCTTCTCCTCCTCGCTGATTCCCGACAGAATATACTCCCCGATCCCGACCGCAGACCCGCCAAGCTGCTGCCGGAGACGGACTCCCTTCTCTGTCGGCGCTATGATCTTCTCCCGCCCGTCTCTCGGGGATTTCTCCAGTGTGATCACCCCTTTGTCCGCCATGCGCTTTGCGATTCCCTGGGTCGCCTGATGGCTGATCCCCAGATATTCCTTTAAGCCATTGATCGTCAGATCTTTTCGTTTGGAATCCACCAGATAGAGCAGACTCTTCGTCTGCACGCCCGTGAGACCCACTGCTTTCAAACAGGCGTTATTTTTCTTTCTTATAGCATGAGTCAGCTCTAAAATTGCACGGCCAATCAGATAATCCCTGTCTTCCATCGTCAGCTCCTGTCTCCGTGTATCATAGGGCTCAAAACGCCCTTTAACCCCGGCATCTCTGTCTATTATAGGAAGATTCTCCATAAATGTCAAATGATGCTATGGACGAAAGAACCGCTTTGTAACCAGGGATACGGTTCCTAGACCACAGGAGGGTAATCATAGAAATTATAGAAATTTTCAAATCTGCAGCATCCTATAGCCAAATTATGAAACATGTTGTATAATATTTCTGAAATACCTGACCGGTATTATCCTTACAACCTATGGGAGGTTATATTAATGAAAAAGCATGAGACAAGACGCTTTGCAGCACTGGCTCTCGGCGGCATCATGACAGTCTCTCTGGCAGGCTGCTCCGGCGGTTCCCAGCCGGCTGCCACAGAGGCTCCCGCCACAACCACTGCTGCCCCGGAGACCACCGCCGCCGCTGAGGCCGGACTCTACACTCCGGGAACTTATGAAGGTTCCGCAAAAGGCTTTGGCGGACAGGTAACGGTAAGTATCACCGTAGATGCGTCCGCGATCACGGCCGTCACATCCGAGGGACCTGACGAGACCGAGAGCATCGGCGGCGCCGCACTTGCAGAGCTGGACAAGCAGGTTCTGGAAAAACAGGCGGCGGACGTCGACGGGGTAGCCGGAGCCACGGTTACTTCTGACGGATACCGGGATGCCCTGACAGCCGCCATCGCCCTGGCGAAGGGTGAGGAAGTGACTGCAGGAGAGCTGTCTTTCAAACCGGGAACCTACGAGGGACACGGAACCGGATACGGCGGGGACGTGGCTTTAAGCGTTACCTTTACCGAGGATGCCATCACCGGCATCGAGGTAGCATCCAGCAACGAGACCGAGTATGTGGGAACCCCGGCCTATGAGATCATGTTCAAAGAGATCCAGGATTTCACCTCCACGGGAGTGGACAACGTATCCGGTGCCACCTTCACCTGCAACGCCATCCTGGCCGCAGTAGAGGATGCCGCCTCCCAGGCCGGCTGTGACGTTCAGGCACTGAGGACCGGCAAGATCCCCTACGAAGTCACTGCCCAGCCGGATATCGAGGAGACCTATGACGTCATCGTAGTGGGAGCCGGAGGCGCCGGCGTCACGGCGGCAGCCGAGATTGCCCAGCAGGGCGCCACCGTGTGCGTCGTGGAGAAGAACGCGGAAGCCGGAGGCAATACGCTGGTAGCCGGCTGCTCCTTCCAGGCAGTCTATGACTACCAGGTATGGGATCCCGAGAATCCCGATGCCACCACCGGGGTATGCCCCTATGACGGACAGACTTACGACAAGGCCAAGAGCGACATGGGACGTATGGAGACTCTCCGCACCATCTTAAACTGGAGTGAAGAGCCCTTCGACGAGACCGTGGATTCCTCCTCCGGCAAGCTGACCGTGGAAGAGTATGATCTTCCGTCCAGAGGAGTTCACGCCGAGTATCTGGAGACATTGAAGACTTTGAAATCTCAGATCCGCAAGTACATGGACTGGGCAGAGCCTCAGCTGGCGGCAGGCGCCCAGGAAAGCGATCTGACCGTATTCTCCACCAAGGAACTGCACATCTTCCAGACCTATTACGGCGGCCTTCGTCTCAACAACGACCAGACCCGCTGGATCTACGGTGATTTTGACAAGGTGTCTCAGCTGGTACGCAACATCAACGCCGACAAAGAGTGGATGGCCGACCAGGGTTCCGTGTTCAACTGGGGAGTGACCACCAACACCCTCATCGGCTGTCTGTGGCAGCGCATCAACACCTTCCAGGGCGGAACCATCGAGAATGTAGAAGGCTCCGGCAAGTACGCCTGCTACTTTGCGGTTCCCCTCAATACCGTGGCCAAGGCCAACGAGGCCAACTCCGTCATGTACCGCACCACTGCCACCAAACTGCTCACTGACGGGAACGGCAGGGTAAACGGCATCGAAGCCGTACAGTATGACGGAACAAAGGTAACCCTCCACGCCAACAAGGGCGTGATCCTGGCAACCGGTGGTTTCGGAGCCAACATTGACATGGTTCTCTCCACCAATGACTACTGGAACAAGGACGAACTGTCCGCCTCCATCCTCACCACCAACCGCAACTGCGCCACCGGCGAAGGCATCACCATGGCCGAGGAAGTGGGCGCTGCCGTCACGGGCATGGAGTTCACGCAGCTTATGCCTCTGGGCTGGGCGGACGACGGCAAGCTGGCCGGCGGCAAGGGCGAGAACGTGATCTTTGTGAGTCCGGCAGGCACTGACAACGAGGGCAAACGTTTTGTAGATGAGTCTGCGGAGCGCGACGTTCTGTCCCAGGGCCAGCTGACCTACGGCGGCAAAGGCGGCCTTACGGTACAGGTTATGAAAGGCGGCGACAAGACGGCTGCCGACAACAGAGAGGGAAAAGAATATTTCTGCACGCTGAAAGAGGCCTGCGAGATGACCGGAATCGACTATGATACGCTGTATCAGACCATCGTTGAGTACGACAAGGCCTATCTGGATCAGAACCTGGGAGAGCTGACGGTTCCCAAGTCCTCCGCCACCGACACCATCGGAACTTACGATGCGGACGGCAATTATATCGAGGACGCCATGTTCAGCATCCGCTACCTGGCCCCCTCCACCCACCACACCATGGGCGGACTTGTGGTTGACAATGACCGCCACGTCCTGGATGCCGACAATCAGCCGATTCCCGGCCTGTGGGCAGCCGGGGAGGTGACCGGCGGCATCTTTGCCGGCAACCGTCTGGGCGGCAACGCCATCTCGGAGATCATCGTATCCGGGCGCATCGCTGCCAAGAGCGTTATGAGCGAAAATTAAGGAATCCATGAACCACAAAAAGGGCCCGTCCCGGGAAACTTCCCGGGACGGGCCCTTTTCTTTTCTCTTATTGCCTTGCGGACAGACGGGTCAAAGCCCTCTTTAAGGCCAGCTTGGCGCGGATCACGTCGCTCTCCGCGCTGTGCTCTTTGAGCCGGCGCTCCGCACGGATCCGGGCCTCCTCGGCACGTTTCACGTCGATCTCATCCGGCCACTCGATCACTTCGGCCATGATGGTGATCTCCTCCGGAAGCACCTCGATAAATCCGGTATGGAGAGCCGCCTTTTTCACGTCGGAGCCCTCGTGGATCTTGAGAACTCCCGGTGCCACGATGGCAGTCATGGGAATATGGCTGGCATAGACACCGATATCCCCCTCTGTGGTGGAAAGCTCCACCATGCTGGCGTCACCCTCGTAGAAGACCCTCTCCGGGGTGACAACCTTTAATTTAAACACATCAGCCATGTTCTACCCTCCTATTTTACGCGGGCAAGAACGTCATCAATATTACCTGCATTCATGAAAAGGCTCTCCGGCACATCGTCGTGTTTGCCGTCCAGGATCTCCTTGAAGCCCTGGATGGTCTCGCTGAGAGGAACGTAGCGTCCGTTGTAGCCTGTGAACTGCTCGGCCACGAAGAAGGGCTGAGACAGGAATCTCTGAACCTTTCTGGCTCTGGATACGGTCAGCTTGTCGTCCTCGGAAAGCTCATCCATACCCAGCATGGCGATGATATCCTGAAGCTCTTTGTACTTCTGAAGCACCTGGATGACTCTCTGAGCCACGTTGTAATGCTCCTCGCCCACTACACGGGGATCCAGAATTCTGGAGGTGGACTCCAGCGGATCCACTGCCGGATAGATGCCCAGCTCAACGATGGAACGGCTCAAAACCGTAGTGGCATCCAGGTGGGCAAATGTGTTGGCCGGAGCCGGGTCCGTCAAGTCATCCGCAGGCACGTAAACTGCCTGTACGGAAGTGATGGAACCGTTCTTTGTGGAGGTGATGCGCTCCTGAAGGGCTCCCATCTCCGTCTGCAGGGTAGGCTGATAGCCTACGGCAGAAGGCATACGGCCCAGAAGTGCGGACACCTCGGAACCTGCCTGGGTGAAACGGAAAATATTGTCGATGAACAGCAGCACGTCCTTGCCGCCCTCATCACGGAAATACTCTGCCATGGTAAGACCCGTCAGGCCTACACGCATACGGGCCCCCGGCGGCTCGTTCATCTGACCGAACACCATGGTGGTCTTGTTGATAACGCCGGAGTCCGTCATCTCGTGGTACAAATCGTTGCCCTCACGGGTACGCTCGCCGACGCCTGTAAACACGGAGTATCCGCCGTGCTCTGTGGCAATGTTGCGAATCAGCTCCTGGATCAGTACGGTCTTGCCTACGCCGGCGCCGCCGAACAATCCGATCTTACCGCCCTTCTGATAGGGGCAGAGTAAGTCTACCACCTTGATACCGGTCTCCAGGATCTCGGTCTCCGTGGACTGCTCCTCAAAAGTAGGTGCTTTTCTGTGGATGGGAAGATGCTTCTCCACCACAGGCTGCTCTTTATTATCAATCGCCTCACCCAGAACATTGAAGATACGTCCCAGAGTGTTCTCGCCTACGGGCACTGTGATCGGCGCTCCGGTGGCCACGGCATCCATGCCGCGGACCAGACCGTCGGTGCTGCCCATGGCGATACATCTCACCGTATCATCGCCCAGATGCTGGGATACCTCTGCCGTCAGGGTGCCGCCGTCGTGTGTAGCGATCTTGATCGCCTCGTTGATCTCCGGCAATTTTCCCTGGCTGAACTTGATATCCAGAACCGCACTGATGATCTGTGTGATCTTACCAACGTTTTGCTCTGCCATCTTGTTTCTCCTTTTTCATTCTTCCATATCCTTTGCCGCCGGTCAGACCCCGGCGGCCTGCACGCATCTGTGCACTCTTTCCTCTGCCCTGTTCCCGCCAGATCCCCCGGCCCTCAGCCGCGGGACTGCCGGAAAACGGACAGTCATCTTCCATACACCGGCCAAACCTTACGATATGGCGTTGGCGCCTGCCACGATCTCGGTAAGCTCCTGAGTGATGGCTCCCTGTCTCGCCCGGTTGTACTGCAGGCTCAGAGCCTCGATCATCTCCTCCGCATTGCTGGTGGCGTTGTCCATGGCCGTCATACGGGCCCCGTTCTCGCTGGCCACCGCCTCAAGCAGGGCTCCGTAGATCAGGCTGCTCATATACTTGGGCACGATGGAATCCAGAACCTCTTCCTCGTCCGGCTCGTAGGTCATGAGAGCGTGGGCCTTGCCCTTATCCTCATCCCCGCCGGCCTCCATCTCCACGGGAAGCAGCTTGATCAGCCTGGGAATCTGAGTCACCGTGTTCTTGAACGCAGTGTAGGCCAGATAGATCTCCCCGATCTCCCCTCTGGTAAAGCCGTCCAGAAGCTCCAGCGTGACGTCTGCCGCATCCCGGTACAGAGGCTCGTTGATGACCTCGGAATAGTCGGCCTTGATCTGGAATCCCTTTCTCGCAAGCCCGTCCCGCCCCTTTCTTCCGATGGCGTACACCAGGGTGTCCTCTGCTGGAAGTTCCCCGTTGATCAGCTTCACGATGTTGTTGTTGTAGCCGCCTGCCAGACCTCTGTTGGAGGTGATGGCCACAACCGCCTTCTTCTCGGAGGCTCCCGGCTTCAGATACTTGTGATCCAGGTTCCCGGACTTCTTCAAAATGGAACTGATGGTCTCATACATCAGGTTAAAATACGGTTTCGATGATTCTGCCTTGCCTTTGGATTTCTGCAGTTTTACCGTGGATACCAGCTTCATGGCCTTCGTAATCTGCTCAGTGCTTTGGATGCTGTCGCGTCTGCGTTTAATATCTCTCATGGATGCCATGATCTTTCACCTGCTTTCCTTAGCGCTGGGCTTTACACTCTGTAATGGCCTTTGTGAGCAGCTCCTCGATCTCTGAGGTCAGCTCTCTCTTCTCCCGGATCATAGCCGGAAGCTCCGGATACTTGGTATCGACGAACTTAAACAGATCGCTCTCAAACTTCAATACATCCGATGTGGGGATGTCCATAAGGTGCTTTCTGGTGGCCGCATAGATGATCATAACCTGATACTCTACGGCCATGGGCTTGTACTGAGGCTGTTTTAAGACTTCCTTGATCCTCTCGCCCTGTGCCAGCTGCTCCTTGGTGGTGGCATCCAGGTCGGAACCAAACTGGGCAAAGGAAGCCAGTTCCCGGTACTGTGCCAGCTCTGTACGGATGGGAGCCGCGATCTTCTTCATCGCCTTGATCTGAGCCGCACCGCCCACTCGGGATACGGACAGACCGGCGTTGATGGCCGGGCGGAAACCGGAGTTGAACATCTCGGTCTCCAGGTAGATCTGGCCGTCGGTGATGGAGATCACGTTGGTCGGAATGTATGCGGATACGTCGCCCGCCTGAGTCTCGATGATGGGGAGAGCCGTCAGGGAGCCGCCGCCCAGATCGTCGGACAGACGGGAAGCCCGCTCCAGCAGTCTGGAGTGGAGATAGAATACGTCTCCGGGATACGCCTCACGTCCGGGAGCTCTCTTAAGAAGCAGAGACAGGGTACGGTACGCCGCCGCATGTTTACTCAAGTCGTCATAGATCACCAGCACGTCCCCGCCGTTCTCCATCCACTCTTCGCCGATGGCGCAGCCGGCATAGGGGGCGATGTACTGCAGAGGAGCCAGGTCGGATGCGGTGGATACCACGATGGTGGTGTAATCCATGGCGCCGAACTCCTCCAAGGTCTTAACGATGTTGGCCACGGTGGACGCTTTCTGTCCGATGGCCACGTAGATACAGTGAACTCCCTGGCCCTTCTGGTTGATGATGGTGTCGATGGCGATGGCCGTCTTACCGGTCTGGCGGTCGCCGATGATCAGCTCACGCTGTCCCCGTCCGATGGGGATCATGGCGTCGATGGCCTTGATACCGGTCTGAAGGGGGGTGTCTACGGATTTTCTCTCGATTACGCCGTGGGCCACGCGCTCCACCCGGCGGAACTTGTCGGTCTCGATGGGTCCCTTGCCGTCAAGGGGCTGCCCCAAGGCGTTTACTACACGTCCTGTCATGGCGTCGCCTACAGGAACCTCTACCACGCGCCCGGTGGTCTTCACCGTGTCGCCCTCGCTGATCCTGCTGGTGTCGCCAAGCAGAACCGCACCCACGTTGTCCTCCTCTAAGTTCAGAACCATGCCGTAGATCTCTCCCGGAAACTCCAGAAGTTCTCCCTGCATGGCGCTCTCAAGACCGTGGATACGGGCGATACCGTCGGCTACCTGGATGACAGTACCGACATTGGACACCTCAAGTTTGGTAGAATACTTTTCTATCTGTTCTTTAATCACAGAACTAATTTCTTCTGGCCTCAAATTCATGAAGGTTCGCACCTCTTTCCTGATTAATAAAAGTCTTTAAGCCAGCTGCACGTCAAGAAGCTGTTTCTTCAGTTCATACAACTGGGTCCTGATACTGCTGTCAACGACTCTGTCGCCGATGCGGATGACCATGCCGCCGATCAGGGATGGATCTACGATGTAGTTCATCTCGAATTCCACATATCGGGTTGTCGCAAGCAACTTGCCTTTCACCTGCTCCTTCTGTGCCTCGGTCAGTTCTACCGCAGAAGTCACCTGCGCCATTCCTATCCCTTTCTCCTCTTTCACCTGTTTGATGAAATAATCCAGAATGGCAAGAATATCATTCTGTCTTCCCTTGTCGACGATTGCCGCCAGAAAGCCCATCATCTCATCAGAAATCTTTCCCTGAAAGACATTGCGGGTGATCTGAAGCTTCTCCTCCTTCACTACCTGAGGATGATCAAGCAGATGGACCAGATCCCTGTGGCTCTCAAACACCTGGCCGAGAGCCTTGGCCTCCTCAAAGATCTCATCTACCTTGTTCTTCTCCCGGGCTGCCTGCCACAGCGCATCGCCGTATATTTTTGATACTAGCTTTGCCATGTGCTCTCACCCATCTCTTTCAGCGTCTCATCAATCAAACTATTCTGAATCGTCGTGTCAATGGAAGCCGCCACTACCTTGCCTGCCATCAGAGAAGCAATGGAAACGATCTCCTGCTTCATATCGTCCAGGGCCTTCTTCTTCTCCAGCTCAACCTCCCGGCCCGCTCTCTCGATAATCCTGGCCGCCTCTGTCCTGGCTTCCTCTATAATCTCCGCCTCTCTCGTCTTGGCCTTTCTCCTGGCCTCCTCCAAGATGGCGTCTGCCTCCTTGGAAACATCTTTAAGCTTGGCTTCATACTCGGCCTTCATTTCCGCGGCGCTCTTCTTGTCCTGTGCCGCGTCGGCCAGTTCCCCGGCAATCTTCTGCCTTCTCTTTTCCAGCACCTCACGCACCGGATTGAACAACAGGTAAGATAATCCAAAGAACAGAATAAAGATATTGATCGCTGTGAAAAATGCTTCCGTGAGCAGCTGTGCGTCAAATCCTATCAAACGATCTAAACCCAAGGTCTAAGCCTCCTTCCTGTTCCTATCATATTGAGGGGTTCGCAGCTTCCTAGTTAAACGGTTTTACGAACATCAGAATGATAGCAACAACAAGGCCGTACAGACCGGTAGTCTCGGCAACAGCCTGACCTAAAAGCATGGTAGATGTGATATCGGACTTTGCTCCCGGGTTACGTCCCACGGCAGCAGCACCCTGACCTGCAGCGATACCCTGGCCTACACCAGGTCCGATACCTGCGATCATCGCCAAACCGGCACCAATAGCGGAACATCCATAGATAAAGTCCTGTCCAGAAATATTCATAAGTTTTTCCTCCTAATATAAATATCTTTTCTTAAATTGACCGCCTGTGAAGCGGGTACTACTCCATCTTGTCGCTGATATATACCATGGTCAGCATACAGAATACATAGGTTTGAATACAGCCTGAGAATAGATCACAATACACATGAAGCGCCGCCGGAATACCGATCTTGGCAAACCAGGGCATCATGCCATACCAGAGTCCCATGATGATTACGCCTGAAAGCAGGTTTGCAAACAAACGCAGGGAAATGGAGATAGGATTGGCGATCTCTCCGATCACGTTGATCGGAAACAGAACCGGAATCGGCTGGAACAGACTGGTAAAATGTCCAAACCCACGGTTCTTGATTCCCTGGTAATTGACGATGAAGAATGTGAACATACCCAGCAAAAAGGTAACGCCATAATCTGCTGTCGGAGCCCGCAGTCCAAAGAGACCGCTTAAGTTGCAGAACAGAATGAACAAAAAAATGGTTCCGATGTAATTGACAAACTTTCTGGCATTGCCGCTCAGAATTCCATGTGCCATGTTCTCCAGGGCTTCCATGCCCATCTCCAGAGCACTCTGGAACATACCGGGAACATCACTCTCCGCCGCTGCCATGATCTTCTTCCTTGCGATCACACCGATCAAAAGCAGTACAGCCGTAATGATCCATGCCCCTACCGTAGTGTCTGTAATCCACAACTCCTGCCCAAATGCCTCAAACCGAAAGACACCGTGGATCATAAAGTCAGGCTCGTGAACTACCATCGGAATTTTCATCATTCCCATACACTGTCCTCCTTTCTTCAATGGTACTCTCCTCCGGGTCTTGTTCCTTCCCCCGGAAAAAAGTCCTGTGAACAACCGGCTGAAGCATAGCTCCGGCCTTGAGGCCCAAGGCCCCGATAATCATCGAAACCGCATCGATCTGCGGGCGGCTTCCCAGCGCAAACAGGGCGATGACAAAGATCACCCTGCGTATGACAGATTGGCTCACTGTCGTCTTGTTGGCGTAAGCTTCATTCTGACTGTCAGCCGCCAGCTCCGTGACATGAGCCATGTGAATCAGCATGGCCACATCCGCAGCAAAGCCCAGAAAGAGCCCCAGAAGAACCGGTCCCAATAAGAAACCCGCGGCCTCCAGACCCTTTTGAAAGACTGCCGCCATACACCCCAGCAGCAGCACATAGGCAAACATCCCGACCGACATCTCCAGAACAAGGCGCCTCAAATGGCTACTCATGTAAATCCTCCCTGTCTCCACCGGTATCTGCTGTCCCTGCAGCGGAACGAATCCTTCCTGGTGTCTTAGGCCTGGTCACAGAGCAAGTCTCCCGGCTCAGTACTTCCCGGATCATATCCTGCTGCTCCCGCTCCTTATCCTTTGCCTCCCGGTCAATCAACCGCTTTGCCATCACATAGGCCCCCCGGCCGCCCCCAAGAGTACCAAGAATCAAAAGAAACACCATAGTCTTCGTCCCATATCTGGAATCGATGTAATTACCTGCAAAGACGCAAAACAAGATCGGAGTCATCACACACAGACCCAGCTGGGTCACCATCGCCAGACTCCGAAAGACGGATTTTTGATATCCCATCCCTTTACCTCATCTCCCATCTTTACACATGTATATCATTATAACCAATCTTTTGTAATTTGTCCACGTTTAAAAATTGATTTTTTACTATCAAAGTGTTGACCGGCAGCCATGGTGAATGCAAGCTCGCTTGCAATGAACCATGGATATCGGACAACCAAGCCGGATAGAGCCAAATAAGGCGTTAGCCCGGATTGCGAATACTGGCGGCGATTGCAGAGCGCTGAGTGCCAGTGGCATTTGTTTAGCGCCGACCGAAGCGGAGCGTAGGCCGCCAAAGGCGCGGAGCAATCGACTTTCATAGGGCGGCTGGTGCAACGTCAAAGGTCGCTTGTAGGTTTAGAGAGAAACTCCTCCTAAAGAACCTTAAGGCAGGTCAAAAGTCCGTCCGTGATGAGAGAAAGAGGCAGAGACGGCTTGTTGACCTTCATCTGAGCTGCGGCCTGCCGGCACTCATAAGGCACATGGATGAATCCGCCCCTCATATCCGGATACTCTCTCTCGATCAGATCAAGGACCTGGTACATCAGGCAGTTGCACACATAACCTCCGGCCGAAAAGGACACATTGGCCGGGATCCCCCTCGCCTTACAGGCCGCCGCCATCTCCCGCACTGGAAGTCTGGCAAATCTCCCGTCAGGACTGCCAGCCACCACAGGCTCCCCGTGGTACTCAACTCCGTCATTGTCCGGCGAAGGGGCATCCTTTACATTGACCGCGATCAGCTCCGGCTCCACCGCCATGCGGCCTCCTGCCTGCCCCACACAGACCACGCAGTCCGGTACCTCCTTCGCCATCAGTTCCCGGATCACCCGGCCGCAGCGGTCATAGGACACCGGCATCTGATATCTGGCCAGAACCGCCTCCTCTCCCTTTTCCGTAACGAACCGCTCCGGAAGCTTTGACACTGCCTCCCAGGAGGGGTTGATGGTCTCGCCGCCGAAGGGGGCGAAACCGGTGATTAAGATTTTCATTTGTGTGCTCCTTTCTTACGCCTGTTTAGACGACTGCTTCTATGAGTATCTTTTCCTCAACAAACACTTTCTTTACCCCGATCTTTTTCTTTCTATTGAAGTTGAAGCTCAGCATATATCCCTTTGTTAGATGGTAATAGTCCAGATAATCGGACAGCTGCCTTTCTCCTCTCTCCTTATATTCATTTCCATGCCATATTTTAAGCTCTACGATAAATTGTTCTCCGAGATAATCTACAATCACATCCGTCCTTTTGGCATCTCTGGTCTGAGCTTCCACATAATAATTTCCCACACCGTTAATGATCGGCTTTAAAAACAGCAAGAAACACTTTCTTCCCTGTGCCTCTACAAATCTCTCATCGCTGTCACAGTAGAGATCCGTAAAATATTCCACAAACCTCTCAAGTACCAGCTCCATATCAAGCCTTGCATTCTTGATAAACTGATTTCTGTCCCTCTGTCCGTATCGGAAAGCCGTGCTGCCGGCTGCCTCTTTTGCTATAAACAGATTGAGAAGTCCCATCTCAAAGATACGGTTGGCTACCGTGATGTTGTCGCCTTTTTCTTTTAAAAAGCCAAACATTACACCAATGTTCACAGATTCTACATAAGGGCTGTACAGAATCTGCCTTCCTTGATACAAGATTTCCTCGAGCATATCCTGCAGATCCTTATAAATATCCAACTGCTTTATCATACTGTCAAATAAAGGCGTATTTTCTTTTAAAAGCATCTTTACTGCTTCCCCAACCCCCTCTCGTGTCCACACATCAGATTTCTCAACAAACTCTTTCCTTTCCGGAATCTCCTCATCCAGGAACTTGCAGAGTGCCGATACCAGATAGGGATATCCCGACGTATATTCATAAATACATTCGGCAATTTCAAGAATATCCATTCCCGTTGTGTGATCTCTCTCATATTCCCGCAGCATAAGGGCAATTTCCTCTGCCGAAAAGTCCATATCGATATTAAACCGGGCTGCAATGTTCCACGGGCTGTTAAATTTATGCTCTGCCTCAGGGCGTATCTTGAGTTTTAAATTCTTTATATCATACACCCCGGCAAGAATCACCGAATGAAACATGGGCTTTTTTTCGTTCCAGATAATAGCTTCTGAGTATTGCCAGAAAATCAAGGAATACCTGATTATTGGATGCGCTGTCCACTTCGTCAATGATCAGAACAACCGGTTGCGAAGCCTCCATACACAGTCTGCTTATCCGTGCAAATAGTTCTCTCAGTGTACCCCCCTGTATCCTTTTCGAAAATTCGTCCAGGGAACCGGTTAAATTCTCCGTTTTCTCCAAATCCAGGCTGTTTAAAACCGCAAGCAGTATCTCAGCAAATGCATGGGAGAAGGCAGCCTCATCCCGGAATTCTTCGGTGCCGGTCTCCTGGAAATCCATGGCACAGACAAGATATTCCCCTTTCAGATACTCTGCCAAAGCCCGCAGGGTCGTGGTTTTCCCATATTGCCGGCCTTTATTTATGATAAAGTATTTGCCCTTGTCCACATAGCGCTGTTTAATCCTGCTTAATCGGACATCAAGATTTACCATATAATGTATGTCAGGGTCACACACCCCTTCTGTATTAAAATAGCGTTCCACTTACGCAGCCACCTCCCTTACGGTTTGTCCGATATCCCTATTCTATCATCTCATAAGGTCTTGGTCAAAAGATATTTCGTCTCCACTCCCAGTTCCTCCAACTGCCTCCTGGCCGCCTCGGCCTCCTTCATGGTGATCAAAATTCCGTAATCCTCCTCCCCGTTCTCTAACCTTGCAAGCTCCTTTGGCTGGTATACGGGCACACCCCCGATTCGGGTCAGATGCTTTGCCGGTTCATTGTCCAGGAATCCGGCGATATCCCAGTCCTTTTGGCTGGCCGCCAACTCCGTAAGCCTCCTCCTCCCCATCTTTCCCGCTCCGAACAGGTACAGCCTCCTCTTTTTGCCGGCCTTTCGGATTTTCTCCTTGATCATGGTAGAACTGGTTCCTTTTGTATAAGGAAGATACACAATATCCGACCCGACAGCCTGCAGTGCCCTCCTCTCTGCCTCCCACTCATGGCTATGGTCGTCCCCGGAAAAATATGCGTCATAATGGTACAGCTTCCAGGCATCCATCTTCACGGTATTGGAAAAATTTACCTCCACCACCCGGTCTACCTCCCTTATGGCCGCCACGATCTCCATCCGCTCCTCAAGGGGAATAAAGGGCTTTTTCCCCTTAAAATGTTCCACCAACTCATCCGACAAAACCCCGGCCAGAAGATACTCGCTCTGAGCGCTGGCCCGGCGGATCAGGTTCAGATGCCCGATGTGAAACAAATCAAATACTCCCGGGACATATCCCAGCTTATACTTTTTGTCCTGTCCTGCGTTCTCACTGCCACACATGTCTCGACCTCCTTCTATCGCCTGCTTGCTGCCCCCGCATATCATGGCCTCCTTCGATCGCTGGCTTGTCCGGGGCAGGCAGGGAAAGCCTCCCTGCCTCCTCTGCCCGCCGAAAGCAGCCGTCACTGTTCTGACCTTACAATCCACTCCACATGCTGCACATATACATGATAATCTTTCACGCCCATTTCCTCAAGCTGTTTCTCGATCTCTTTATAATAGAAGCTGCAGATGATCAGACGCCGTTTCCCCTCCGGGATCTCAAGGATCTCCTTCGGCGATTTCACCGGGATCCCCATGCGGCTGCGCCCCCACTTGTTCTCGTCATTGTCCACCAGGAAATCCGGCCGGTACCTGCCGCCCCATTTTTTCATGTAATCCTCAAACATCATACCGGCGCCAAACAAGATGATCTTCTTGCCACGTATATCTTCAAACATACCGCACAGCATCTGCCGGTACTCCCCGTAAGGCTTTTCCGGGTCAAAGATCCCCGTGTGCTTCGGCTTCCTCTCATCCTCCGGCGGATAGTTCAGATAGTCTTTGCCCATGGACATAAACAGGTAATTTTCATACCCTGCCGGCGCCGGGCAGCGCCGTCCCTCAAACTCCAGAGACACCGTCGAGGCAAAATCCCTGCCATTTAGCCGCCTGTGCTGATAGTACCCTGTGAAAAATGCCACATCCTCCGACTCCTCCTCCGTATACAGCCTCATGGCCTGATCCAGCATGCGGCACAGATTCATGTGGCTGTACAGCCGGGATATCAGCCGATACCCCCGCCACATCCATGGCCCCATATCCCAATAGGCCTTGTAATCTCTCCCATATATTTTCGCCAGAAGCAGTCTGTGGCAATGGCGAATCCGCTTTTTCTTCCTCTCAAACCGATCTTCGTCCGTGGTGCACCGATCCAGAGGAAGGATATCTATCCAGATGCCAAGATTTCCCTTATGATTTAAGTCTCTGGCCTCGATTCCCGTGGTACTGCCATCCCTCAGCCGGGCAAATCCGCCCCAGAACAGGTCTGCTTCCGACTCCGGCGTGTGGAGGGACAGGGGACACATAAGCTCCCCCGGAGCAAGCTCCAGAAACCGGTCGTAATCCGTCCTTGGCATGGCGATATCCAGATCGTCATCCCAAGGGATAAACCCCTGGTGGCGGACCGCTCCCAGAAGACTTCCGTGAACCAGAAAATAGGTCAGCCCATATTTCTTGCAGATCCGGTCCACCTCCTCCAGCATGGCAAGCTCCACTTTCCAGATCTTTTTCATCTTGTCCGATATCTTGTAATCCGCGATCACTTCCTCCTCCGACCGGAGGCGCTTCGCGTTGTCCCAGACCCGCTCTCGGTTCACCCCGGCCCACCGATAAAACTGCCGATACTTCTCATGGCTGCGCACCCGGTCCAAAAAGGCCTGTTCCTCCTTCTGATAGATATCCCAGGTCTCCGTCATTCCATACCGCTCCATCAGCTTCTTCCTGGGATAATACATGTCCCCGCCCGGCGTGAAGCAGTAGATATAGTGGATGGCCCGGAACAGTACATACTTTGCCGGGTAGTTCTCCCGGACAAATTCCTGGTCAAAATAGAGAAACTCCTTTGTCTCGGGATGATAAAAGCAGTTCAGGGGAATCAGCTCCATGTAAGCGTTTTTTAGAATGGGGCCAAAGTCCGGGATGTGTGGGGCAGAAGGGTTCCCGGCAGAAGGACTTCCTTCCGGGAGCCTTTCACCCGCAATCCCGTCCTCCTCGTTCCTCCCACTGGCAAGTCCGGCATTGGCGCTCTCTTTGCCGAAGTTCTCTCGATATAATTTTCTCAGCAGCGCATTTTCCTCTGCCGGCGCCTGCTCAGAGGACTCCAAAATATTGGTATAAATCCGGTCCACCAGCCCCACGAACGCATCCGTATCCTGCTTTATGGTCTCTTTGATGTAGTTGGACAGAGTGGGCCAGGAGACAAAAGGCAGCTCCAGGCTCCCATCCTCCAGGATGCGGTGCTCCACCACCGGAATCCCATGGGCTTTCAGATCCTGTATGTTGTCAAACAGCTTCCTGGCCCCCTCTCTTCCCTCGGGAAAGAGAGGCGTTTTTCTCACCTTACCATCTCTCCGTATCACGGTGGCAAAGGCCCGCTCCCGCCCACGGTCGGTAGAAACCGCCGCATAGACGACGGGGCTCATGGGAGGCGGTGACACAGGGGACAGGGGCGGTGGTATAGGGGGCGATGTCGGGGAAGAGGACACCGGCCTCTGTGCTGGGGCAGGTGACTCAGCCTCGCCGGCAGATCCGTGAGATACAGCGGAGATGTCCTCCGTCTGAAAAGAAACGTAAGCCCCCCCTGCCCCGCCAACAGAGGCAGCGGATGGAGCCATGCGTCTGCACTCTATCAGAAAGGAATTGGCAAAGAAGGGGAAGACCCCGTTGGCGATCACGTCGCGGTATAAGTCCTGCTCCACAGCCACAAGGGAATGATGATTCTCATAGTATGGGATCAGCCTCTCCCGCAGGTTCTGCTCCGGCAGATAGCTGTCTGTGTAGATCAGCTGAGGCAGCTTATAATCAGGCAGCGGATAGTAAAACTGCATCTCCCCAAATCCCGCCGTGGCGACGATGTCCTTTAACTCCTGCCGGTCAAAGGAATATCCCCGTGTGCCGCGAGGGTAGTGATTGATCCCCTCGAAAGCATTGCCCCCATGGGATTCCCGGGCGCCGCAGAAATACTTAAGCCCCAGGCGGTTGTCCGCCGCCGCAAGCAGGATGCCTCCCGGGCACAGAAGGCGGGACACCTTCCTCAGATAATCCACATAGTCTTTCCGGTCTTTGGATCCCCCGCAGGCCCTCTCCAAAATCCCGGTAAGGATGATATAGTCAAAGGCGGTTCCGAATTCGATCTCGCTCCATTCCCCCGGATACACATGAAGGTTCTCTTTCTCTTTCCACCGCCTGGCCAGAGCCTCGGCCCGTACAGGCGACCGCTCCGTGGCCGCCACATAGCCGCACTTATCACAGAGCAGCCCCGTAAGCGCCCCAAAACCGGCTCCGATCTCCAGAACCCTGGCACCTTTCTCAAACTCATACCAGGACAAAAGCCCGGTCCGCAGAACGGACAGCTGATACCAGACCTGAAATCGGCTGTCCCCTGCGATCTCCTCATCATAATAATCTTTCTTAACAGAGTCCATATACTCCAGAATCGCCCGGTCCGTCTTGGAAAGCGGCCGGGCGATGGTCTCTCTTGTCTGTTGGTGTAGTGTTGACATGATTTGATTTCCTCGATTATAACTTTGCTTTGCAGACAGACCATTCCTCTGACGGAATGTTAATTGCTGACATGGCCTGTTTTGCCGTCCACTGCATATTTCCCATCCGACCTGTTTATGAGTGATATTATTTCCGCCCGCCGTTTCGATGCCTCCTCCTTTCCTTTCCCGTCAATCAAGAGATCATCATACTTATGAATCGCAATCGTCCTCTGGGAATATGTATTCGGCATTCCAATCCAGCTGATCGGGCACAGCACGTCCCTGGTAAAAACGACCTCTCCTTCACCTAGCTTCTGAAATGTATTATCCGGTTGATAACCAAATTTTATTAAGACAGCGGTCTCGTAGACACCACACGCTTTTCCCACAATTTGCCCACTCGAATCAACAAATCTTTGTCCAAGATAATCATCTCTTAAAGCTTTTACCAAAGCCTCCCCCTTTACAGCCCCGAACCCAGAGCCAGTGTTGATATTAGCCACATCATCCCGGCAGACAAAAAAGTCATTGTACAATAAATCATCGATCGGCTTTACCAACTCAACATCTGTGTCCAGATAAATTCCTCCATGGTTATAAATGACATCTTTTCTCGCATAATCTGTGACATATGCCCACTGCCTGGTTTCATATGCCTGACTCATAAACGGCACTTTCTTATAATCATAGTTAGACTCATCCCACCGGATCAGCTTAAAGCCCGGACAATAACGCCTCCAGGATTCAAGATTCTTCTTATATTTATCCGGCATTTCCTTTTTCCCAAACCAGAAATAGTGAAGAATCCTTGGAATACAAGGCTCTTTTGTATTCCGAAACGAAAAAGGAATCGTTCCACGCTCTTTTTCGTTCATCGCAAAAGCGTAAATATAGGCAGGGATATTGTCAAATTCAGCAATGGAATCCATCTGCTGTACGATATCCAACATAAATACCGGCATAATCAGGAGCACATAATCCTGATATCCTAAACCCGCAAAACGTTCCGGCGAAAGCATTGGTATTGCTTTTCCATTAAGGTTCACGGTCTTTCCGTCTTTTTCCTTGTCGTTGTCAAGGATATAGTCCACCTTTTTCTCAAAACCCAAATCTTTGTACGCTTCAAACATAGCACTCGTAAGCGTCCCGGCACCAAACAAAACGATTCTTTCATGTTTAAGAAAAATATTCTTTAAATTGTCTCTTCTGATTTGCAGCATATAGACCCTCCGACCAATATATTCCGTCACTCTAATAAAGGAATCAACATATTCTTCTCAAGTTCCTCTCTGGAAAGAAACGGTGCTAAATCTTCCAAAGGCGGGCTTACCAGACTTCCGTCCTCCAATCTCTTTGTACTGCTTTTCGGCTCCCACACCTGATCCTTCCCGGTAAAAATCTCACAAAATACCGGCCCATCCGCTGCCAGGGCCTCATCAACGGCCTGTTTCATCTCTGCATTGCTGTGTGCGCTGTAATATGGATATCCAAAAGCTGCCGCGATCTTTTCAAATTCAGGAAAAGAAAGGTCACCGGACTCAGGGCCTATGCCAACCTTTGTGTGATGACCAAACAGATTCGTCTGGGTAATGCGGATCGAATGATAGCCGTTATTGTTGATCAAAAACACTTTAATCGGCAAACGGTTTGTCAAGATCGTCTGCAGCTCCTGTAAATTCATCATTATGCTTCCGTCGCCCTCCAGACAGACCGTAGTTTTGCGATTGCCGGCAATGCAGGTGCCGATCGCAGCCGGAAGTCCGTATCCCATGCTGGCAGTCCCGCTGTTATTCGCCATACGGCTTCCCTTTTTTATCACATATGCCTGATTGCCAACCACGCAGCATGCACCATTCGAAACAGCCGTCAGACTGCCCTCCGGCAATTTGCTGCTAAGATAACGAATAAACCCATAGACATTGGCAGTTTGGCCATTTTCTGCCCAATGCTTCTCTAAAACCACAGGATACTCTCTTTTCCATCTTTCGCATGTATTCAGCCATTCTTTCCTGGTATTCACCGAACCGATTGCGGCTTTGTCCAGCTTTGTCAGGAAATCCTTCGCATCCGCCCATATAGGCATTTCCACATGAAGGGTTGGCTTCCTTAACTCCGCCTGGTCAATATCCACCATAATCACTTTGGCGGCACGCGCCCAGGTTTCCCAGTTATATCCCACCTGACGGATCGAAATGCGCGTTCCGACAGCAAGAATCAAGTCTGCATTCTGAATCGCCCAGTTTCCTGGCCGATCTCCCATATTGCCGGCACGGCCACAGTATAACGGCTCTTCATCCTCGACCAGATCTACGGCATTCCAATAAGTAACGATCGGGATATTCAATTTTTTCATGACAGAGCGGAACTTCTCATACGCGCCTGACAGGCGAATCCCATAACCTGCATAAAAGACAGGGCGCTCTGCATCTCTGATTTTCTCAAGAACTGTTTGAATGACAAGATCCCCGACAGGAGGAGGAAGCTTTTTGTCATCCTCCTTCGGGTCATATCCTTCCAACTCTTCAGGGTCGATTGCACACCCCTGATAATTAACCGGAATATCGATCCATACCGGGCCCGGACGCCCTGTCGTGGCCAGATGCCATCCTCTCTCCAGCGCATATCGAATCTGTTCCGGGCGCTCAATCATGACGGCGTACTTTGTCATCGGCTCCACCGACTTTACGATATCATATTCCTGATCTCCCATAGAACGAAGCGGCGTCCCCGTATATGGTAGGGCGTACCGTGCTGTGGTGTCATAGCGAACCTGTCCGCTGATGATAAACATGGGAATCGAATCAAGCCAGCCGCACACAACTCCGGTCAAAGCATTGGTCCCTCCCGGACCCGTCGTGACACATACGACGGCGATCCGATTGTCCAGCCGGGCATAAGCTTCCGCAGCAATGGCGCAGGCCTGTTCATGATGATGATAAGTCACTGTTAACCCTTGTTTATGTCCCAGCGCATCATTTAGATGCATGGCGCCTCCGCCGACCACACTAAAGCAGTCCGTCACTCCATGTTCGACCAGAAAGTCTGCAACATAATCTGCCAACCTTTGTTTCATGTCAACCTCCTGTTTTCCTTCTGGCTCTTATAAAGGGTTACTATTAACATCACAATTCCCTTACTGCCTGAGCCAAAAAATCTTATGTCTCTCTACCCCTATCTCCAACAGGCTTTTCTCAATGCTGTCCGCAACACTCTTTTGTGCCACTGCTATGACGAGCATCGCATACTCCTGTTTCATCGCCTCCGCCGGAGCGCATACCGGCATCCCCTCCCTCTGGTACATCTCATAATTTCGATCCAGCCACAGAACCACATCAGAAGAATAACGGATACCATTGACCTTTTCTCTGCCCGTAATCTGCCGGTAGAAGCGCTGCCCCACCTTACCGGCTCCATATATGGCAATACAATTCGGAATACAGTCATACACACTGGCAGCACGGTAATCCAATTTACTGCTTACCGCCTTACGTATATACCGATAAACTCTCCCGTATAAAGAGCCATAGAGCCATTGATAGCGTTCAATCTTCCGTTTTTGTTTTTCCGTACATCTCAACAGGGAATACGGTAGAGAAGCTCCTTTATAACCATATTCCGGCACCTGATCCCCCCGATACCAGAACAGATTCTTTATGTCCTTGTCAGACAGTTTCGGGCCATACCGTGACACCTGTTTCTCCCGTCCGGTCAGCATATCCGGCATGTCCCCAAAATAGTCCAAAACTGTTGGGTCCGGACTATGATAGATATAATTCAGGTATGGCAAAATACAGCTGACAGAACCGGAAAATCCCGGATTTTTGGTCAATACCTCCTCATAAATCCCGGCAAACCTTCTGGCCCCTCGAATAAATTCTGGCACCCCGTGTTTCACGATTGCCAGTCCGTCCACTTCTGTAAAAACAGGGATAATTCTCCCGTCTTCCGTCTCTTCATATCCCACCGTCTGTTCGTGGGGAGCTCTGCACAGCATTTCCAGCAACACATAATAAGGGACAAAATTGGGATAAAACACATAATAATCACATATGGCTTCTTTTATCTGATCCAACCGAAAAAAATAATTTTTTACTTTTCCCTCATAAAATTGTCCCAAAACCTTTGCCAGACATTCCTGTGTAAGACCAGTTCCGGCTAAATCAACAAAGGCAAACTTATCGTCATGGATGTCGATCTCTTGCCGTAAATAATCTATCAGCAGTTTCCTCTTCCGCTCATAGATCTGACTCAGTCTCTTTAAAAAATCCGGCCGTCTCAAAAGATAGTTCAGCACAATCGTCGTGACCGATATATTCCACATCACCTGCTTTTTACAAAGATTGGGAGGAAGAAAACCCGACAGCTCCTCTTCTCCCATCTGAAAAAAATCTGCCATATCGGACAAGCCAAAGATCCGGTCTTTATAAGCCCCCTCATAGATCTCCCTGATCTCGTCTTGAAGCCCTTCGGAATCAGGGATTCTCCAGGCCTTCCGCGAGCCATAGATATAGCGGGTGGATACCGGAAAATCATTCTGCCTGACTAATTCGTCCGCTATCTCTTTTAAGAGGTAACCGTCTCTCGCCACAAAATAAAGCCGGTTTATCCCTCTTTTCACACTGTCCGCCAGCAGCCATTCCACATAGGGATACAGCACCGGCCCTCCTATGCCGCAGCCCAACCGATACTCCTCACTTTTTTCACCATAAAGACGAGCAAGCTTTGCGGCCCCCAGCATCAGCTGGGTTCCTGCATCATTCTCATTTTTAAAATAATGTTTCTCTATTTCAAGCAGGCCGTCTGCTGCGTACCGTTCACTTGAAATTCCCAGACTTTTGGGGACATTATAATCCGAGTGAATATTGTCGCCAGTGTGTACCCATTCCCTGTATTCTAAATGTTCCTTTTCTTTTACTGCCCGAAACAGATTTCCTGAATACTTATTCTTTTTTTCTTCATTAGAGGAAACATACAGAGGAATTCCCTCAAAGACCGGATCCACCTTTACCAGCATACGCCGTATGGTATCCCCATCCAGATACATATCAGAAATGAGAATCACTCTTTGACGATCAGCGATCAGTCCCTTTACCCGTGCTATATTCCTAGGAATTCCATATACATAGTCAACCTCCGTCTGCCTCTCCAAATTCTGCAAAAAGACAGCCTGTTTCTGAGAGATCTTATAAGTCTGCACGAAGACTCCATAAATCTGCTCTAGGGTAACATCCTCTATTCCATCTTTACAATAGGTATTCCGTGCCACCTGTTCTGCGCCGATACGCAGCTCATAAAAATTGGCTTTTATAAACTCATCCAACTGGCTATCGTTCCCAAGCCGTCTCTGCATGACAGCAAAGATCCCCTCTGGCGTTGCCGTACTTCTTGTAATCAATGTATCAAAAACATCAAATGAGTATACCACTGTCCTCTTCAGCCTTTCTGTTGTCTCCCGCCATCGCTATACCGGCCAAAAATCCTTCACGATCAGTTCTTTCGAGTGGATCCTATGCCGCACTCCCCACTCATCAAGGTTCGCACACATCTGCGTGTAATTCTCTGATTCCTTCCTCGCGCAGACGATCACCAGGGCAGAATCTTTATATTGCAGTAAGTCCTGTATCGGCTGTATCTCCACACCGCATATCTTTTCTCCTGACCTTTGGGGAGAGGTAACCCCGCACAAAATGTTCTTATTCCAAAACTTGCGCTCTTCCAGCTCTGCCAAAAGCTCCTGCGCATAGACTCCCGCCCCATAGAGAATATAGGTGTCATACCTTTCCAGAACATCGTTTCTGACTGAGTTTTGGTCCATATAACTCCACAGCCTGGTTTTTAATTCCTGAGGGCTGTATAAAAATAGCGTCATTTTCTTTATAAAATCCAGCCCCAATTCCTTTGGGTTCCATGCTCCGATATCTCTATACAGCAAAAAATCTTGTAAAATAAGCTCTATTAATTCATCCGTATAGGCTTTATCTACTCTTGCCAGACTGTTTAGATTATGATTAATATTAAAAAATGCGCAGATTTGGAAGAGCGTCTTTTGATCTCCTGGGTATTCCTCAATCTTTTTCCTGATAAAAGCATACTCTTCCGAAAAAGCATGTACCTTTCCCTTGCTGTGAATAGACGAATTTGGATTATCCTGCCTATACATATAAAAAGCCTGATCCAGCAAATACATTCTCCGGCAGTACATCAAAGTCTGAAACCAAAATCCATTGTCCTGGTAAGAAGCCCCTGGAGTTTCCTGGTGGCGGATTCCATTTTTTATAATAAATTCCCGATTGTACATACATGACCATGTGTACATCGCCGACCGAAACAGAACCCTGTTCTCTTGACAGTCTATGACATGATGATAAGTATCTGACCCGGAAGCTTTCATATATCTGGCGCAGATCTGATCTCCCAATGTTTTAAATTCATAATAATCTGTCTTAATTATTTCAAGATGATATCTCTCGCATAATTCATATAATGTATCGCATAATTGGGGTAATATAAAATCATCACTCTCCAAAAATATTAAATACTTCCCAACTGCCAAATCAATTCCTATATTCATCGTATTTCCATACCCGGAATTCGGCTTGTCCACAACCCTGATTCTCCTGTCCTTTTGGGCCATTGTCTCCAATATCTGTAAAGAACCATCTGTAGATCCATCATTAATGCAGATAATCTCAATCTCCTGCATGGTCTGATTCAGTGCGCTCTCAAGGCATTGTTCCAAATATTGTTCTACGTTGTAGACAGGCACAATGATCGATACTTTCTTCACATGAACCTCCACAATATAAATTCACTAAAAATCACTCTATTTTTGACTCTTCGTAAAGTACTTTTCATTACCTCTTTCGTGTTTTCCTTATTCAAAGCCAGCAACAGCCCCGCTTTCCGATCATTCAAGACATCCCGCGAAAACTTAATAACCTTATGTCCTTCTATCGTTTCTGTTCCATCGACATCACCAGTGACCATATAAGCCTCAAATCCAAGGCCCATCTCATTTAAATATCTGGTATACCTTTTGGCCTTTAATCCAGCCCCATAAATATAAATTCTCTCAAATCGATTGCAGAATTTCTTTATTCTATTCTTAATCTGCATTTCTTTTAGATATCCCCGAATATCTAACGCTGCCTCCGGAGGCAGCGTCGATAAAAACCATAACGACAATTGCGGTACTGTAGTCAAATTATGCCATTTGTTTTTATATTGCTTATAAATCTCCGAATTAAAAATATTTTCAGATCTCAGGACTTTTAAATTGTTATAAGACAGAATGAGCGAATTTGCGCCATTCTTTCTGATTACTTTTTTCTTATTTGTATAACATTGCGGCAACCGATTAATCATGGTAGGCCAGCAATAACACCATATATAAAATGTATCTTGTTTCCAACCAGAAGATTTCTTTAAAGATGATACAATAATATCTGACTCAGCAAAGGAAAGGTGAATGCCTCTCCATACTCTCATGGTACTAATTTTTTCGAAGTAAAAGGCGACATGTGAAAGGTTAATGGAATCAGGAACCGCATATTTTTTTATCAAATATGGCCAATCCACATCTGTCAGAACTGTAGAAACTTTAACTATAGTCGTCCCATAATAAGTCATCTGCCATGCACAGTCTAAAAAGAAACGATTTACATTCGTATATATTTTATCCCCAAGCTTTTCAACATCATGATGATTAGGAATAATCATATCATAACCCTGATTTATGCAGATATTCACCGATTCAAGAACACGATCCGACCAGCTTACCGCATCCCCGCATATCCACAAATACTCATAATCCAGTTTCTCCCCAAACTCCTTGAATATATTGTAAACCTTCATATTAGAATGCACTGATGGGTCAATTTTAACAAAATGAAGTGACTTGTACTGCCCCATTCCTTTTTTAACAATATTTTCTGTATCAGAGTTCTCACTGGAATCATACACAAAAATATCAAAACCATATTTTAAATATCTCTCAATGTGTTTTTCAATAAATTCCAGGATTATCTCAGAACGATTATAAGTCGGTATGCATACTGCCAGTCTTCTGCTTTTCATAACTAATCCATGTCCTCATCAATCCCATGTTTTCCACGGTACATTTTCGCTATGCCACAATTTTTCAAGCAAATCTTTTTCTCTTTTGGTATCCATGCATTGCCAAAATCCATTATGATAAAACCCCTTCAATTCTCCTTTTCCTGCTAACTCTCTCATAGGTTCCTGTTCCAATATTGTATTATCATCTTGTAAATATTGAAATATTTCTGGATTGCAAACCATAAAACCGCCGTTTATAATAGCACCGTCATTATTTTCTTTTTCACGAAATGAAACAATTGTGTTTTCTTGGTCTATATCTAAAACTCCCTTTTGCTGTGCTATATTCACGGTCGTCAAAGTAACTGTTTTCCTATGCATCTGATGAAAATCTAAAAGCTGTTGAAGATTCACATTTGATACCGCATCGCCATAAGTCAAAAAAAATGGTTCGTCGCCTATATAATTTTGTATTCGTTTTATTCTTCCGCCTGTCATTGTGTTTAAGCCAGTATCTGCTATGGTAACCTGCCATGGTTCTGACTCACTTTTATGAACGATTAATCTATTGCTATCCCTGAAATCAAAAGTCACATCACTGGTATGTAAATAATAATTAGCAAACCACTCTTTTATCACATTCTGTCGATAACCAGCACAAATAATAAAGTCCTGGAATCCATAGTAAGAATAATGTTTCATAATATGCCACAAAATCGGCATCCCTCCGATCTCAACCATAGGCTTCGGTTTAAACATCGACTCCTCAGAAATCCTCGTGCCATATCCCCCTGCTAAAATCACTGTTTTCATACTTATCTCTAGTCCTTTCATATTTATAAAAAACAGCCTTTAAAACTTCATATCTAATATCTTTCCCTTTTCAACAAAGGCTTCAAAGCCTATAATATTATTATCAGATATATAACTAAATTGCTCTTTGATTTGGCCAATAATCTGTGTTAGGTCATAAGATGGAATCACCACAATTACGGATTTCTTATCTAATTTAGCCATGTCTAACGTTACGACAGGAATTCCGTCATAATCACCTATCTGAGGTCTCATATCAATAAACTGTTCAACATGGCAAAACTCTCTTATCTTTTTAGAAAATATTTTTCCAATCTGTCCACACCCATATATACTAATGGAATCTGGATATTTTATTGTTGAAAAATCGGTATTCTCCAAGCTTACCCATCTGAGAGTACGCGATTTCAACTTTCTGACCAAATCTCCTTCTCTTCCTTCGTATTCAAAAAAATCATTCCTGGAAAATCCGTAGTTATCGTTTAAATATTGATAAAATATATGTCCATTCTCCTCATAGTCAAAATACGTATTATAGTAACGTATTACATTATCGCATTCATAGGTAAACTTTTGACTTCTTTTTACCATAAATAGAAATTTTTGACATAGTATATCGAGATGGGTTGAACAGGGACACCTTTCATTGACACGACAAAAATATTTTAGAAATGTCCGGTCTTTCATCTCATCGAATATTTTATACATTATGTATTTCAGCTCTAATAGCTCTCTGCTGTTATTCTCAGTTGTATGAGCGCTTTCATTCATATTGACGCCGTGATGGTGAACCCTTTGATTTACCAAAACTTCTTCCACGATATACAGGTTAGTTTCCTCTAATATCTTCATCCAACAATAAAAATCCGCAATTTGCCTATACGGATACAGCTTCCCAAAATACTCAATATAAATATTTCTTTCACAAACCAACGACGGGCAGGACAAATGATTAGCACGTTCCAAGAAGGTTTCCCACCATTCCTGCTCCGTTTTATTATGCTCATAAAAAAATTCTTCCAATCCTTCTATATCATTTAAATATTCATCGACATACTTGGACCAAGTAAAACAGACACGGGCCTCCTTATTTTCATCAAAAAATTGCATCTGTTTCTCAAGCTTTTCTTTCATCCAGATATCGTCAGAATGCATGATTGCAAAATACTCTCCTGATGCCATTTCTATAAATTGTCTTTTTACTTCTAACAGATTGTTTTCATTCAGTCGGATTTTTCGGGTTCTCGGATCAACAAATTTCTGAATGATATTCCATGAGTAATCTGTAGAACCATTATCAAATATAAAAAGCTCAAAATTTGAATATGTCTGTTGTAATACACTTTCTATTGCCTCTCCGATATACTTCTCATGGTTATAACACGGGAGAACTATGCTCACTTTTTTCATATTACCTCCAAATGGTTCAATTAAATAATATCATCTTGAAATATATTCTTATATCCTAATTTATCTAATAATGGAATTACTTCCCTCTTATTGGTTTTACTTAGCGCAAGTATTATTCCGATGCTTTTCGGCATCCCGATTTGAGAAATTTCTTTTACTTCATATCCCTTCAAATATCTTTTATTATTTTCCAGCCTAGAGACAACGAAACCATCAAATATCATAGAATTCTCATCCATGAACCGGGCCAATCTCTCTGCATTTATCCCTGCTCCATATAAATATATATGTCTATACATGCCACAAAATTTTTTTAGACGTCTTTTTGTAATCACTGCCAAAATCCATTGCTTGATTCCTCCATATTCTGCGATATATCTGGTTATGCTTTTGGGCATAGCTATGATACCCCACACCAGTAACGGGTGAACTGTAGAAACATATTTCCATATAGAACTATACTGCAAAAACTGTTTTGGAGTTAAAACTCCCTTAAGTTTTAGTTGTGCTAAATTTTGTTTGCCCAATTGTTTGCCATATATACAAGCCTTTTTTATCACCATCTCTTTATCTTTATAATAATTCGGTAATTTTTGTATACTTCGATACCAACAAAAACCCCAGATGTGTAAATAGTCCACTAAATAGTCAGAACTTAAACTTCTATATTTCGATATATATTTATCACGTTTTAATACGGAAAAGTGATAAAACTTTAAATCTGTTATTTGATACATCAATTCGAAATACATAGCAATATGTGAAAAATTCCGGCACTCCTCGTTTAAGTATTTTTCTTCTAAATAGTTCCAGTCTGCTTTTTTAAGGACTGTATTGCAATTTATAATTAAAATGCCATACTGTGTAATAGACCATGCATATTCAAAAAAAATTTCATTCGGGTCTTTATATTGTTTATTTCCCCTCTCTTCTGGATCATAAAAGTCCAGCATAATCATATCCCAATCTTCATTTATTTTCTTATTTAAACTCTCTATAACATTACTACTAAAGAATAAATAATCGGCTAATACCCATAAATATTTATAATTATTTTGGATTTTATTATCTTGATAAATATTATACACTTTCTTACTGGAATGAATCGATGAATCAATTCTGAAATAAAAAAAATTATTTTTTTCGATGCCCCTTAAAGTTATCTCTGTTTCATTATCAGTACTGGAATCATATATGTATAGGTCATATAAATCATCATCCAAAGTTTTAATTATTTCTAAACACGTATCTAAAATCACCTCAGGCCTATTATAGGTGGGAATACAAATTGCAATTTTCTTTATTAAACCAATCATATATGTATATTCCCTCCTTTTTACACTCTCCTTTAAAGCTTTAATATTCTATTCAATTTCATCTATTAACTCCTGTATCGACAAAATAGGACAGCTTATTCTGGTTTTTAGCAAATCGAAAATTTCATCAAACTCTGAGATTGCCGTCACAACTACTACATCAACATTCTCCAAAGAGCTATCAATCCCTTTTATTTCTATGTATGGATGTTTTAATTCCACTCTCCTGTCAATAATATATGCAATCTCTATTTCCTCTTTCTCTAAATCATATAGTAAATGACGCCCTAGGATACCAAAACCATATACGGCTACAATACTGTAATTATACTGCCTCAAATAAGAGGCCGGATTTATTCCTCTCTCCTTCAGTGCCAGCCATTTGTCCAAACAGTTTGCAATAAGTCTATACTTATCCAACGTCTGAAGCTTCGGCTCTCTATTTGCATCTTCTCTTTTGTTAATTCTTTTTAAATCCCATTCTTGACACATTTTTTCTCTGTCAATCTTGTCACTGACATCTTTTATTACCTTTAAATATTGTTCTCCATAAACTTCATCCGGCTCCAGGTACATGCCTTCGCCCCACTCATTCCAAGCATTAATAAATACAAATTCATTTTCAATTGATTCATTTTTTCTATATAGCTGATATAAATAAGTCTTGAACTTCTCGATAGAAAAGTCCTTTATAACTGTAGCGTTTCTTCCTCTTCTTGGAGAGTCGTCATAGTTTACAAATGCGCCAAAAAATGTCTTACAAGTTTCTACTGGTTCTGCCGATAATATGTTATCCCAAACTCTATCATAGGAATAGGTCTTAATTCCGTTTATCCGATTAGGCGAAAGATCCCTTCCCAATAAAGCCGGATTGCAAAACATACCTGGAGCATTCCATAAAATTGCGTCCAACCCCTTTTTTAAATGAATTGTATTCAAACCAATAAAGTATAAGTCTGGTATACCGTTTGCCTTAGCCAGGTCTCTCCAGAACTCAGTCATCTGATATAAACAAAATATTTCCTCTGGCTTATATATTAAAAAAATCGGTTTCTCACCTTTGCATATGTATCTTTCATCACAGAAAAAAGGAAGCAGGTATTCAAAGTGCTTTTTCCACTCAAACTCATGTCCATATTTTTGTTCTAACAAAATATCACTTTCGCAATTGTTCTTTTCAAATTTTTCTGCCCATGGGTTCTTATTTCCAATATTGCTCCATGTTCTTGCCCAGCTTTCATTTGCCCAGCAAAAGCAGAACGGCATGTCAATATCCTGCCATTGTAATAAGCTTTCTGCCGGTCTTTCTAATATCTTCTTCCCGTCTTTAAAGTAATAATGATAAAAGCAAAGCCCGTCTACACCATATTTATGCATTAAAAAGCTCTGTTGTTCCATAGTGCTTTTCTCAAGTAAATTATAATAATTCTCTCCCAATGGTCTTTTGGGCTGTATATGTCCCTCAAAAAGCGGAATCCCTGCTTTTACAGCTGTCCATTCGGTAAACCCCTCTCCCCACCACTGATCATTCTCCGGCGTTCGGTGAAATTGAGGTAAGTACATTGCAATTGCTTTTATCTTTTCCATTTTTCCTCCGTATCTTATACGCTAATCTCACCCATTTAGCAAATAGACTATTCATCATAAACAGCTCCTAATAACATCTCCTCTATGATTTTGAATTCTGGATTTTGAAACTCTTTTTTACCATTGCCATTCGCAATTCCATCAAACACCTTTTCCCAGTCACTATATACGTCATATTCTCTAAAGTGTTTAATATTTTCTATGGCTTCCAATGACATCTTTCTTCTTCTCTCATCATCTGACAACAATTTGATCAAAGCGTCCGCCGCCGCCTTTACATCCCGTTGCTTTACCGCTATAAATCCTTTTCCTGATCTCAGCAATTCCAGCCACGGCAATTCATACATCACAATTGGGACTCCCCAACTCTGGCCCTCCATAATTACATTACAGAAGCTTTCACTTGATGAAGTCATCAAGATAACATCTGCCTGTTGATAGAAACTATCAATATTCGAATTATATCCACATAACTCTATATTCTTTTCAAGATTATTTCTTTTTATTAATTCAACCAAACGATTATAATTCCACTGGCTGGCTACAAGGCCTACTACTTGCAGTTTTACATCTGGTATCTGTTTAACAACCTCAAACATAATAGGCACTATATCAAAAACATTTTTAGGAACTTCTACAAGTCGTCCCACCCACAAAATGTTACCTCTGCTTTCATGTCTTATATTAGGCCTAGCTTTAATTTCTATTGGATTTTGTATATATTCACAATTACACCCAAGGTTTTCCCAAAAAACTTTATCCGCCTGTGAAAGTACAATGGTCTTGTCCGCAAAGCGATACATGTAGGAATAATATTTTGAAACACTCTTTTTTGATCGTATTACTGGAAGAAACGCGCTATGTATTTCTATTAATACCGCCGTCTTTAAAAGCTTTAATAACAATATCTCATAGAAAGTTGAAATATAGGTATATCCTGTGTGAAAACACATAATATCTATTTTATTCTTTATCACACACTCTGATAGCTGCCGTAATCGCTCTTCTCCCTCATTTCCAGTTCTAGCTGTCACGTTAAAGCGAATCACTTCCTCAGGACAACCATACTCTTTATCCGGTTCATTGCTGCTACTAATGAGTACAACTTTATGACATTTATTTACATAGAGTGGCAACAACAATGAAATAACCTTTTCTACACCTCCTCCATAATAATCATCAATTACAATCCCTATAGTCGGCTTTCTTTTCCAATTTTTCGAATCAACTTTAATGTATTTTGAAAACCACTCTGATATCTCAGAAATATCATTGCCGAAATACCACGCAAAGGCTGAAACCACAAAGACAGTCTCGAAACTTTCACAAATTAATTTAAAATTATCATTTTGACTTCCCTGGTCTTTCCAACTATCTATAAGAACAGAAAAAATAACATATCTGATTATCCTATCTTCCTTTCCTCCCATATTGTTTAGATTATCAAAATTCCGCTGTACCATTCCAATAAGTTCAATCAATTCGAGTTCTTTTGTATTCACCATAAAATCCAACCCATAATTGATAAATATTTCTCTTCTTCGACTTACAATTTCTTTTTTACATATATTCATCCACTTATCAGATGACATATATCCTGTCTCTCTTCTGAATCCATGCAATTCTAAATCCGCACATATTTCCGCATTATTTAAAACAGCAATAATACATAGATCTATACAATCTTCATATAAATCCTTAGGTTGTTTTACTGGTTTTCCATAAAATTGACTTCTTTCAAGATTATTATCTACAAAATACTTAATATTCTCAAACAAATTCATTTTAAGTCCATATCTGCATATGGGCTCATAGTCGTATAGTTGCTTTATCAATATCTCTCCAAACTTCCCTGTACCCCACACACAAATTTTCTGATCCAAAATGTTTGTCATAAAGCGCCCCTGCTATTCTTACCTTTTATTCCTGCTTCCGGCAAAGCATACAGCACGGTTTCGCTGCTACGGATAGAATAGTGTCTTAAATAGAATTGATATTCCGGATTATACTTCAATATAAGTTCTGGTATTGAAAATATATCTTCAAATCTATGATAGACGCTAATTGCTAAAATTGGTTTATTATTAGAAATTACATTTTGAGCACCAATTAATGCCTCCAACTCAGCTCCCTCAATATCCATTTTAATAAATGTGACTTTTTCATTAGCCAATATTTTATCTATCCTTGTTACATCAACCTCTATCTCATCCTTCCCATAGAGTTGTGAAGCCATTCCCATACTAATTTTAAACTTTAGCGTAGTTTCCTCACTCCAGGCACCTTTCTGTATTAATTTATATGAAATATTATTATTTTCCAAAGTAGACTTGCATAAAGAAAAATTTTCTTTTTGTGGTTCAAATGCATATACAGTAAAATCTCTTTTACACCATTTTCCGAAATTCAAGGAACTCATTCCATCGTAGCATCCCACATCTACAAAAACTTCGTTCTTGGATATTGGCCGCATAATCTCTAAATCAAAATATTGATCTTGTATCATGTTTTCCAATATATTTCCAAAATTAAATATATTATCCGTAATTCCGTCTCTGCGCAACTGCCGTTCCATCTCTTTGCGATATATCCTAGAAGAAATAACGATACATTCCCCGTGATAATTTTTCACGAAATTTTCATATGCAATAACTGGAATTGTACCTATTTTCTTCTCCACAGGATTAGTATCTATAAAATATTTCCATGGAATATTATTTATGATCTGATATAAATCTTTTCCTCTTTTCCCTCCTCCAAATATAACAATATCTCTATTCTTCGCCTGTTCTTCCATTATAGCTATAAATTCTTTAATTCTTCTATTGGTCATAACGTTACCACGTTCCCATTTTATTTCATTATTAGAAACAGACATCATAATACGATTTTTAAATATTTCTTTGGATATATCATCCCCCAACATACTATATATTCTATTTAAAGTGTTCAAATTAATTATCATAATTTAATACCCCTTCTATTTTCTTTGCTATTTGGCGATTTGCAATTTCATTTAAATGAGATGGTATTGCTCCATATTCATATTTCTTATCTGTATAATAGAACTTACAGGCCTCAAAATCAATTAAAATAACCTCTTTAAAATGTTGAGAAACCCAATTGTAATATTGCTTCAGTATTCTATTTGTATTTCGGATTTCATCAATATTTTTAAAATATTCTTTTTGATACGCATCTCCAACTTCTTCGCTTAAATAGTTCTGCACAATTACAACTTTACACTCAGGAATCAAAGCATTAACTTTTTCTATAAATTTTCTCACACTATCTTTCCATAATTTAGTACATTCCAAGGAATTCCTTTTTAAAAGTTGATATTGTTTTAAATCTATATCAGCCCCATCTAATGCATCGCTTTTCGTAATATATCCATCTGCATATTTTAATATATCAAATCTCTCCTCAATAAAATCCATAAAAATATATTTTACAGGATGATGCAAAATAATATTCCAAAAGGAAGATTCGATATCTCGTTTAATCATAATCTCTCTATATTTATTGCTATGAATTAATTTTACTGTTTTGGGGATCGGATGCATCAAACTGATAACACTTGAAAAATTAAATCTAGTATACGGATTATGCAATACATTCATATGTGCCAAAATGCGATTCAAATTATATCCGCCCACGGTAATATAATAAAAGCTATCTGAATTCGGAAATTTCTCTATAACATATCTATAATACCTTTCTGCCAAGCAAGAGTATGCCTCACCGCTTCTTCGATAAAATAATCCAGCTAACAAATCGGACAGTTTATACTTTATTATCTCTTCCAATAATCTTTCATACTGCTTATAAAGGCCACACACTTCAAATCCTCTGATCAAGTGGTCAAATGCCAGAAGACCTATTGCATCTTCATCCCCATTATTAATACGCGGACTTTCAGAAAGAGAGCCTGAACGAAACTTTCGATAATAATAAAGGCCCTCGTTTACATTTTCCACTTTTCCGCTTACCGCAAGTATCAATGGATAAACTGCCCTTGCTTCACTGTGACAGTCAGGAAACCTTATGTTATATTTAATTAAAAGTGATCTCTTAATCATACATTTCCAAATTGCTGTATAACCATACTTCATATGTTCTTCCAAAGTATATTTTAATCCCATACTTCCAGAACAACAGCGATACGTTTTTTCTTGTGCCTCATTATTAAATCTATATACATCGCACTCTGCTATGGAAGCATTGCCTACAGTTACTGCGTCATATAACTTTTGAAGATACGTACTATCAACCCAGTCATCAGCATCTATAAAAACCAGATATTTCCCTTTGGCATGCTCAATCCCGTAATTTCTCGCTATAGAAGGGCCCTCGTTTTTCTTTGATATTACTTTTATCCGATTATCTCTTTTTCCCCACTCATGGCATTTATCAAAAGAACCATCCGTTGACCCATCGTTAATCAACAATACCTCAAAATCTGTAAAGGTCTGGTTTATTATAGAATCTAAGCAGGTATCTAGCCATTCATAGACATTATAAACAGGGACGATAACACTTACAGACACCTCTTTACTCTCTGGTAGACTAGTATGCATTTATCTCTTCTCCTTAATAAATTGATAAATATTCTCTATAGCTTTTATTTCCTCATTTGTAAGCGCTAAATCCCAAATGGTTTTTCTTGACATTAGCGCAGTTTCACCTGTCCATTCCACAAAAACTGGCGAATTTTTAAAAACATCACATTTTATTACTTTATCGCCAAAATATTGGGCTACCGCTACTCTATGTGTCCCATCTAAGATCTCATAATTGTCATCAATCATAATTACTTTTCCAGAATCATAACCATTTATCTGCCAATTATCAATCAACTCACAAAACTTCTCTGTACGCTTTCTTGCGGTTTTTTCTCCGCAATATGCAGCCTGGGCTTTTTCATAAATTCTAAATCCAATACTATTTTTGCCAAAATAATTCTCTATAGCCAGATACCTTATGGCAATCCTATAATCATCACATCTCTTCAATATTTTTGTTAGGGGAACTTCAATATTGCGTTTCAATGGCGGTCCCAAAACCAGTTCAAATAAATATGGATAAATCCAAATATAGTTACCTATTCCATGTTTTTTCACCGTAGCTTCTATTTGTGCCTTTAAGACCTCATGCACTGCCAAGCAAATTATCGACTTCTCATCCAGACTTATTTCTTCTATGGCTTTGACTGGTATTCCATTTATATCTGCCTTTTCACTTTGTTTTTTACTCACTATAAAACACAGAACATTTCCTTCTAATCCTCTTATTGCCAACCCTTTATAGAATTTCATCGCTACATGGCCTGTGCCATAAATCATAATTTTCTGGTCTTTTAAGGTGTTTGTTATATCGTTTTTAATCACTATATTATTTTCCACAGTCCTGTCCCTCTATAAGCCTTTTGGGTTTAATCCATATACGTAATATAAACATCCCTATCTCTTACCGGATCAAATTCTATCAAAAATACTGTCTGCCACTGCCCTAATAACATTTTTCCATCTTGAACCGGAATATTTACATCTGTTCCAAAAAACAATTGCCGCATATGGGAATGCCCATTAATTCTTTCATTTATCGGAACATCTCTTATTTCAATAATATTATGCATATATCTTTTATCCATTGGAAATGTTTTGTCTAAATATGTGTTTACGTCGCTTAACAGTAATATTTCACCCTCCATTACTTTTATGGCACAAGTGGTATGGGCGACGAAAACATTAACCATACCTGCCCCCTTTTTTCCTTTTATAAATTCTGATATAATATGATCTAATGGGGTGAACTGTTTTTCAGTATTTATCACAACTTTTTTTCTTTCAATCACCGCAGGATCTCCTCTATATTGTCCTTTGTTACATTAATATGTTCACCGCTTCTGTATCTCCCATGGATCGCCATACATACCACCTTTGCAAATTTTTCTGGTGTCAATAACGTACATTGATCCTCCTCAGGAAACAACCCCCTTCTCATTTTGGTTGCAGTTCTCCCTGGTGAAATACAAACCGCATCAACTCCGTCGTCCGCCCAGCATTTTGTCGCCATAACCACCCCTGCCTTACTGGCGCAATATGAACTCCATGTCCCGTGGACTTTTGTTGCCGCAGATGATCCTATATTTACAATTTTAGCCTTTCTGTTTCGTTTTAACGCGGCTGCCGTACAATTAAAAACTCCAAAAAGGTTAATATCAATAGCCTTTTTTTCTGAATAAATATCTGACTCTCCAATAGACATTGGCAAAACATAACCTGCATTATTTACCAAAATATCCGGAATATGATTAGAAAAATACTTCTCTGACGATTCAATATCAGTAACGTCTAGCTCTTCTTTTCCAGGGCTCAAAACCTCATATTCATCCGTCAATTCTACTTTTATTGCCTGTGCAATATCTCCGGCACCGCCAGTTATTACGACTATCTGCTTTCTATCCATATTTTCATTCCCCGTTTCTTAATAGGTTTTGAATTATACCCATATCCCTTTTATATGTAACTTTTAACAAATTTTCTCCTTCCAGCAAAAAGTAAGGTTTTATGCCATATTCTCGAAACATGACTACTGTCTCATCTGTGGTGTCTTTATATTTTCCAGTTTTATATGCCTCTCTGAGCAATTGAAAATCAAAAGATTGTGGCGTCAACAAATCATAAAACTCATTTCTGTTATAATATGTACCGTCCCGTCCGATTACGGTGTTTACTAATGGAAGTGCATATGTAACTGATTTTTCACTTCTTTCTATACTCTTTTTAATCTGCTCAACCGTCACCAGGGGTCTTGCGGCCTCAATGATAATTACTCTTTTACAATTTTCACTTAGTTCCATAAGTCCATTATACACTGATAAACTTCTTGTATCCCCACCAGGAATATCAATTCCAACAACTCTGGTCATCTCTTTACTGATCACTTGAACCGCTTTATCATACACAAATCGCCACATTTCTTTTCCGTCTATCAGTTCAAACTGCTTTTTCTTTTTGAATCGTTCCCCTTGACCACCAGCTAAAATTATCGCTCCATCCATACAGCCATTTCTCCATCTAATGCCTCATACAATCTTCTATTTTATCTGCAGTCCTCTCGCTTGCTTTTCCATCAAATACAAGTCCTACTGCACATTCAAAGTCCCTTAACTTTTCCTCATAAATTTCTTTATCAAACTCCAAGATATTCTTTTCAAGCTCTTCATTATTCTGAGACACAGAATATGGCAAAGTTGCCTCTATTCCCGGTGTCATTTTTTTGTTGTTAGTAATCGTTGCGCTGGAGTCAGAAGATAGGTTCCATAATATACTTCCCCTATCCTTTATATAACAATCTATATCATCAGCATAAATGAATACAGGCATATGTGTAAAACCCGCATCCATTGCGACGCTTGAATAATCCGTAATTAAAGCATCCATTGCAGCCAGAACTTCATACATATCATCGTCTTTGCTTACATCGATAATTGTCCTACTCGTCATAGGATTAAAAACCTGCTTTAATTGAGAAGATAACTGTGGATGAATTCTGACACATAAATGCCATTCCCCTCCAAAACGCTTCTCTAAATTCTTTAACATACGCTCAAAATCAACAGACCATTCCTCCGAAAATACTGTCCTTACACCATTTTTACTGCCTTCTCTAAAGGTGGGCGCAAACATTATTATCCGTGCTTGATCCCCCAAACCAAATCTTTCAAGAAACTTTTTCTTCTGTTCTTTTCTATCTCCATACAAAACATCACAGCGCGGCGCTCCCACTTTTAAAAACTCCCCGTCATAGACTAATCCCTTTGGGAACATCTGCCGGCACCACTCTGAGTCTATTGTTACATAATCAATCATATCTGAATCGCTTTTGCTAACCAGATATGCCATCGGTGAAAAAGCGGTTCCTCTCCAGAGTCCAGTGCTTTTAAACCCGATCGTTCCGTGCCACGTCTGAAAATAGTACTGGCTTTTTCTTTTTCTTGTTCCATAAGGCTTACGATAATTATCTATCCATATTTTTGCTGTTGAGAGCTGCCACGCCCCATTCCATATGTTATTTTTCTTCTTTTTAATATATTGAGGAAATTCCTTATCCGTATCATTTACTAACCAGACAAACCTGTAGGAGCTGTTCCTCCTATGCAATTCTTCTACAATATATTTGGGATTGCACCCAAACCCGGTTTTTCCTTCAAAGGTACATATAACAATCTTGTTCTTTTGAACAGGGAATAAACTACACGCTAAAAATACCAGCCTGGTGGCCGCCGCAATAGTCTTCCTATAAAAAAGGTAGTATTTTTCTGTAGTTCTCATATGTTTTAGCCTCTGCATCCCTTCCTAGCACTATATAGCGTTTAACGAATTTCCATCTTTTACGTGCTTATGGATTCTTACTCCTGAAGTCTCATCCAAGAGCAAGATCTTTCTATACTTATCTATAATCTGATCTTTTAAATCATCATCTTCCCCTTTTATAAAACCAATATACTCCGAAATGCCGACATTCCTTTCATCAATATAATATGGCGTTTCCTTCACCAGCTGATAATCCCTAATAATTCTTCTTTCTATATCCTCCATTTTTTTTCTGTCTATTCTGCATAGTATTCTTCTTTTCTCATTTCCTTCCAAATCCGAAAAGCAAATACTATTATCTGAGTCATTTAAAGAGATAACTTCTTTTTCATGAAAAAGCCGCGCAATTACGTATCCCGATTTTTGATTATCACGACACCCATCTTTGCTCCTATGAATTGCAACTTTCTCAATTTGACCTGTTGTTTTATCCATTTTGAAAATAGTTTGATGGTTTCGCTGGTATATTAATAAATGGTCATCCATATTTACCATACAGGCATTGAGAGTATAATCCCTCGCGGTATCAACAGGATACTCATACCTCCAGCTTTCTCCACTTTCTTCATCCCACTTAACAATATAATTTTTTCCATCTGCCGCAAGCCAAAAATTTTTTCCGTCAAAGGATACCGACCAGAAGCCAAATTCATAATCCCCAACAGATTTAATCTCGTATTGGCCATTTTCCATATTGAAGATCAATATTTGGTCCTCACGAAATGCAGCCATATACAAAGAGCTTCCTTTTATTGCTATATCGCCGACAAAATACGGTTTTCTATCATTATTCTCTGCCAAAAAAGGACGAATACAATCCCCATATTCGGTAATATTAAATGTCTCCAAATCTATTTTGACGATTGCCGGATAACATTGGGGCTTTAAGAACAAACTATTTTTATAGCGAATTGTCCTATCAAATTTACCGCCTTCACATATCGTATTCAGAACATATTTTCTAGCTCTTTTATTTCTTCTGTTATATACATAGATGTCTTCCGCCAAATACGGAGTCAAGATGATATCATCCTCATACTTATCTATACTCAGATACTGAGATTGAGTCAAACTTCCTGTCCTTTGTCCTGGCATATCAACATCTATTTTAAGATTATTTTTTTCCAAATCCAATACACATAAATAATGCTCCATACCTGCATTTCTCGGAACAAAATACATCTTATTGCCTTCACAATAGAAATCACAAAATTTTAATTTTCTTCTCTCTTCTTCAGTTCTTTCATCAGTTAATTGCCATGCAATAAACATCACCGCCTTCCCCAGCACCCCAAAGTAATGCACCATGGAAGACGAATTCTCTCCAAGGTACGCGTCCGCCACCACCGCGGCCACACCCGCGTCCCCGGTCTCATCCAGTATGCCCCAGCCTTCCTTCACATACTTCTTCTTAATCCCCATGTACTCCCCGTACAGTTCCGGACGCATGGATTTCAGGGTGCCCTCGATCAGGGGATGGGGACGCCACCACAGCACCACGTCGTCCCGTCCCTTAAAGCGGGACAGCACGTAGCGGATCTTGTCCATGGCCCACTTGCTGTTTTCCAGGATACCTGTTACACTGATATTAAAGAGGATCACTTTCTTTCCGGCGATCTTTTCTCTCCACTCTTTCGGAAGCTCTTCATCTATGATCGCCTGACGCCTCTTCTCCAGCTTCAGAAGCCGATCCACCTTAGGCGATCCTAAAGCTGCCGTCTTTTCCCGGGGGATGCTCTCTACAAGGGAGTCCACCTTCTCCTGGTCCTGAAGGATGATCTTGTCTGCATAGTGATAGGCCGGCAGGTCTCTGTGAAATTCCGGCAATGGTCCGTTTCCATTAAAATAATATGATATATATACTAATATATCTGTATACTTCTTCAGATTCGGGGCATAGTACTCCGGATATACGCTGGTGACGTAATTACAGTTATCGTAGGGGTTGTGAATGTAGATCACATCCGGCTGTTCCCTCTCTAGGGGGAAGTCTTTATAGTGGGTAATAGGAACATATTTCGGAAACAGAGCTCCCTCATAGCACTCCTTTGCGATCCCGCCTTCCGGGTTCTTCTCGTAAAAAGGGATAGGAACCACGTAAGTCTCACAGTCCGGGTCGGCCGCGGCCGCCTCCCACACACTCTCCATGCAGTCCCACATGGAGGCCTTGTAGGGCATGAAGGCCACCTTCATAGGATCCTGAGGCAACTTTTCGATCTTTCGCTTTGTCTCTTTTAAGGTTGTCTCCATATGCCGCCTGAGCGCCCCCATGGCTCTTCGGTCGGTGGTCTGGCTCATCTGATAAAGCTGTTCGCAGTAGGTCTCCAGACAGGCCACTGCCTCGGTGCCCTCGCCCTCGCTTCTCTCGATGGCCTCCCCGGCTTCCACGGCGCAGGCCTGGCACTGGGCCAGCAGATCGGCGGCCTGAGCAAACTGATTCCTGCCTGCAAGCAGCTCGGCATGATCCTGGGCCTTGGCCAGGGTTTTTAAAATCTCTATGATATTGTTCTTAATCTTCTTTCTCATGCTGCCGCTCCTTTTTCTCTCTTGCGCAGATTCAGCCACTCGCCGCCCTGCTATGGCGCTTCTTTTTACAAACTCGTTCTCCGCGCTATCCGTCTTCTCTTTCGCAGGCCCACGCTCTCGTTCTCCTGCTGTGCGGCCACTCTCTCAGGCCCACACTCCCACCGCCCTTTCATGCGGCGCCTCTTTCCCTGGCTCGCGCTTTTCTCTTTCCCCTACGCCCTGCCGCGTCTCTTCCGCTCCTCCATAAACCTCTCCACCACCCCTGCCATGGCCACGGACTCCTCCTTGGTCAGGCAGTAGGACATCTTCTCCGTCCCGTTGATCTTAGACACGAAATCCGCGATCTCGTACCGCAGGCCGTCCCCCAGAAACTTGGGAGAATACTTGTCGATCCTGGTGGGATCCTCATACCGTACCTCAAAAGACTTGGTCAGCCACCAGGGCGACTCTGCCAATATATATCCTTTGGTTCCGGCGATCACCAACTGTCCCTCGGACTTGACCCCGATGCCGGTCTTGGACATAGCCAGGGCGTTCTTAAACCGAAAATGAATCTTGCTGTAGAGATCGATGCCGTTGTCCGCCAAGATACTGTCAAACTCCACGCTCTCGTACTTACACCCAAGCAGCTTGAAGATGGGAAGCAGGGTGTAGCTGCCAAACTCCAGGAAGGCCCCTCCATACTCCCGGTCTCTCATCTCCCGCAGTCCCAGCTGGGTGATCCTGGAAAAGCAGGCCTCCACGTCCCGTACCTCGCCGATGACTCCGCTCCGGGCCAGGTTCATCATCTGCATGAATCCCGGGCAGAAGGCAGTCTTGATGCCCTCCATGAGAACTACGTCGTTCTCGCCGGCCAGATCATACAGTTCATTGGCCCGGGCCACAGTGAAGGTGAGGGGCTTCTCACAGAGCACATGGCGTCCCATCTCGATAGCCGCCCTGGCGTATTCATGGTGGGTCTCATGAGGAGAGGCGATGTAGATGGCATCGACCTGCTCTAAAAACTCCCGGAAATCTCCCCAGTAGGCATCCAGCTCGTGACTTCTACCAAATTCCTGAGCGCTCTGACTGTTGGGGTTGTAGACAGCTCCCACATTGACCCCGCTGACGAACTTGGCCTCCGACAGAAATCTGGGAGCAATGCGGCCCGAACCCACCACTCCCATCTGTACAATGGGATATTTGTCCGCCCTTAAGATGGAGGAGGAGATCTCTGGCGTCCGATCCAGATATACCACCTGGCAGAACTCCCCCAGGTAATCGAAGATGCCGGTCCAGTCGGAGCCAACGGTAAAAATGTCCACTCCCATCTTCTGGATGTCCTCCGGCTTCTGTCCCTCGTGATCCTCCACGATGATCTCGTCTGCCAGACCAGTCTTTTTCACATTCTCCACCCGCTCCAGGAGAGGATTGACCACATTCAGCTTTCCTCTCTGCATATCGTAGTACTCTGTGGTGACTCCCACGATCAGGTAGTCTCCCAGGGCCTTGGCCCGCTTCAGCAGATTGTAATGGCCTTCATGAAACAAATCGAAGGTCCCGTATGTAATGACTTTCTTCATTAGGGCTGTTATCCTCTCTGTATGATCATTGGATATATATAATATGATATATATACTTTAATTTGTCAAATAAAAAATAGACAAACTGGGTAACGAAGCGATCTTTTCAGATCTTTGGGGCAAATCCGACCTATTTCATGTGTAAAATCTCATTTTCATATATCGGCATGATTTTCTAAAAATTAATCCCTGATCTGTTTCCTGTTCTGGCAAATCTTTCATCTGTACGGTGCCCCTTCCAAAATAGAGGGGATTTCTGTCATGAAAATCCCCCTATCATTCCTCACAGACTGCCATACACCGTTTTCGAAAGCAGGCGATCCCGAAAGCGATGATCTCGTCATTCCCTTCAGCCGCAGCTTTTCGTCATACTGTTTTTTTTCGATCTGCTCCAACGCCTGCCTGCATCCTGTCTCCAGGACTCCGTCCTCCGCATATTTGATCTCTATGACGATTCCCATGTCCTCGTCTTCGATCTCTACCAGAATGTCGCTGTATCCGTCTCCGGACTCCGCGTTGGACATCACGACCCACTCGGAATCATAGTTCAGCAAACCCAGCAAAATGCCATGATAAAAATTTTCCTTTTTGCTTTTTGTTGCGATGTCCCGGATGCTGATGGTCTTCTTCAGATATGCGGTAAACTGTTCCTCCACCGCCTTGGCATCTCCCTGTCGAAATGCCCTGCACAGACTCTCCAGGCGTGGCTTATCCTCATAAGCCAGCTCCTGGAACCACTGCTGAATCTGAGTCACAAAGATATCCCGTACTTCCATATTGGGGATTACGAGAGAAAGCTGTTTTCCTGAGGGTTCTCCTTTCATGGTCAGATACCCTGTCGTAAACAGCACGCTCCACAGATTGTCGATGCTGTTTCCGATCTCCTGGTAAGTCAGTTCCTGGCGCATTTCCTTTAACACGGTTTCCCCTGCGATCAGCTGTTCAATCTCTCTTTTGGTCTTTCGGTCCGCCTTTTTTACCAACCGCCTTACGATACGGTTTTCGCTGGTGTTGATCCAATAGCCTTTCGGCTCCGTTTCCGGTTTCACCCTCATGTCCTGACAGCAGCAGATCACATCCCACGGACAATACACGTCCACATTTCCAAACCGATACCCGTCATACCACTGTCTGAGCTTATCCCATTGGCTCTCAAGACCATAATATTCAAGCAGTGCGCGGACTTCTTCATCGGTGAAGCCAAAATATTCGTCATACAGCACATCAGTGACAGAAAAGACTTTAAAATTATTGAAACCCGTGAAAATACTTTCTTTCGCGATCCTCAGACACCCGGTTACCACTGCAAAATACAGGTTTTCATTGGTCTTTAATGCCTGGGCAAACATGTTCTTAAGCAAAGATACCATCGAATCATAGTATCTGTTTTCAAATGCCTTGTCCAGAGGCACATCGTATTCGTCGAGAAGAATAATCACCTTTTGTCCATAATAATCCCGCAAAACGGAGGACAGTATCCTGATGGAGTTCATAAGTTCTTCTTCACTCATCTCATGGTCCAGCAATCGCCCCACTCGGGTCTGTTGGTACTGCGGCAGCCGGTGAAGCTCCATATTCTTTACGACCCGATACGCTTCCTCATTGACGGTCATGGCAAGCATCCCTCTTGCCGTCTCATAGGTCTCACCCTGGACTCCCTTCAAGGACATGGATATCACCGGATATTTCCCCATGTATGCTCTGCACAGCGGTTCATTTTCCCAGACTTTGAGCCCTGTGAATAATGTCCGGTCACAGCCTGGTTCAAAAAAGTGCCGAAGCATATTCATATTCAGGCTTTTCCCAAACCGTCTGGGGCGGGTAAAAAGATTTACAGCCCCACGGTTCTCGATCAGTTCTTCGATCAGCCCCGATTTATCTACATAATAAAAATCCTCTCGGCGGATATCCGCAAAATCCTCCATCCCCACAGGGAGTCTTTTTTTATGTTCCATAGACAGCACCTCTCTTCCCGCCCTGCTCCTCACCGGGTATGCTTCTTTAACCCTCTCTCCACAAAGTCCGTGATCACCGCATCGGCCCCCAGCACCGCCATCCTCTCGAAATCCGCCCGCTCATTGACCGCCCACACATGTACCTTGATGTGTCTCTCGTGGCACTGCCGGATCACGTCGGGATAACAGGAAGATACACCTTCCTGTTCGGCCGTCTCGCCGCCCCGTCTGGCGGTGCCGCAGTCTTTCCCGGATTCTGACACGCCGCCTTTCTCAGGCTCTGTGCCGCCGCTTTCCCCAGACTTTTCCACGCTGCCCCCCACATTGCCCACCGGAGGGTGGACGGCGCAGACGCCGTACTTGGCGGCGTATCCGGCCACATCCAGAAGCCCGTCGGAGCAGAGAAAAGCGGTTTGGGCCTCCGGGTCCAGCTCCTGGATCCTGCGGACAGAATAGTGGTTGAAGGAGGAGTACAGGATCCGTCTCTCCATCCCCTTCTCCCGCGCCAGGGCCAACACCTTCTCCTCCAGGCCCTCGTAGAAGACTCTGCTGTTTTTCAGTTCCAGGTTGACGGTCAGATCCGTGGGCTTTATCAGATCATAGACCTCTTCCAGGGTGGGAATCTCCACCTTCCCGTAGGCGGGAAACTGCTTGTTGACATTGAGGGCCTTCAGTTGCTCTAAGGTGAAATCCCGGACCCATCCGATACTGTCGCTGACCCGGTCGACGCCCTCGTCGTGGATCACCACCGGCACGCCGTCCTTAGACAGCTGTACGTCCAGCTCGATACCGTCGGCTCCCATGAGACAGGCCAGGTGAAAGGCGGGAATGGTATTTTCCGGGGCATGTCCGCTGACTCCCCGGTGGGCCCAGAGCTTGGTGGTACGGGCAGTGCGCTCCCTGGAGGCAAATTCCTGGTAGGTCTGCTCCTTCCTTTTAAAGGAGATCTCCCGGTCCTCACCCGCCCCAAAGCGGACCATGGTCAGCTTCCGGGCTTCAAAATCGATCACCAGGCTGTCCCACAGCTCCTGAGATACCTGATCTGCCTCACGATAGGAGGTGAGGGCCCCGTCCGGCTTTTTCTCCAGCATGTATTCCAACTTGGCGCAGCCGGTGGAGATCACCGGGAAGCTGCACCTCTCAAACACATAGTCACTGTGGGTGTGCCCGTAGAACAGCCCCACGACCTGATATTCCTCTCTGCCGTTATACTCCTCCAGAATGTCTAAGAGCGCTTCCCCGTTCCGCACGTAAAAACTCCAGTAGTCCAGCCTGGCCAGCGGCGCGTCGTGGGAGAAGATCAAAAACCGGGTTCCTTTCGGGGCGCTCTCGAGAGTGCCCCTCAGCCACACCAGCTGCCACTCCGTATATCCGTAGCGGATGGCCTCCTGATCGTCGAAGGAGGTGAGGAAGATCATCCGGACCGAATACCGGGGGATATCTACATAATAATTGATGCTGCGCTCTCCCTCCGGCGCCTGGCCCCGGTCATCTCCGTCGCCAGAGAGGCGGTAAAGGGCTCTCATCTCGCCGGCGGTAAATGCGTTTGGCCGGTTTCGGAAGTAATTGTTGTCGTGATTGCCCGGGGTGACGTACACGGGAGCCTGACAGCGGTCCAAGTCTCCCAGGATGCGGTTCACATAGCCGGCAGTAATGTCTTTGGGGGACATGCCGTCGGTCAGGTCGCCCAGATGGATGACGGCATCATAGTGCACCTGCCTGGCCACGCTTTGGATACAGTGGGCCGTGTCCTCCCAGGTTCCGTTGACCGTGTAGTGAGTGTCCGTGAGGAGGCACAGCTTCATGGCACAGCCGCCGCGGTCTGCGGCTCTCACCCGGCCGGCCACGGCCCGGATCTCCGGGGCAAACCAGGGCTTCTCCTTGTAGGCTATGTCCGGACAGTAAAATGCGGCCAGATCCCCGGCGCCCTCCCGGTCCTCCTCTGTCAGCTCCTCCCCGTCCTCTCTCCTGACACACAGCCGAAACCAACAGTCCTCCGCAAACACATAGTCCTCCCTGCCGTAGCTGTCCGGCGTCACATTGCGGGTGTAGGTGGCCCAGTTGGCCTCCGGCTGATAGGCATAGGTGTACTGGTACACCGGATCCCGCTCCAGGGAAAAAACAGCCGGCACAAACAGATATCCCTCCTGGCACAGATGGATCCTGCTGCCCGGCGCCGCCCGGTAAAAGCCCCTCGTAGCCATGTGCCTGGGCGAGTCAGGGACCAGGGTCCCGTCGGCCAGGGCAGTCCGAAATCCAGGTGAAAGTTTCAAGTATTCCATAGGTGTGTCCGCCATGTTTCCTCCTGCCGGTCCCCAGCCGGGATTTTTCAGGCTGCGGACCCACTGATTTTCTATTTCTATCCTATCAAAAATCCCCCCGCATTTCAAGTATGCGCAAAATTTCTTCCCATTTCAGGTCCCCGGAACATTAAGAAAAAAATTTTTCCAGTATGCCGCCGATTTATGATATACTATAAAAAGGCCCCTTTCACACAACAGAATTTTCATTTGGAATGAGGAACAGACCATCTATGAACGCAAAATCACTAAAAACCTTAGAATATGACAAGATCATCTCCCAGCTGGCGGAGTACGCCACCTCCACCCTTGGACAGACATTATGCAGGAACTTACTTCCCAGCACTGACATCGGGGAGATTCGGGAAAATCAGGCCGAGACATCAGATGCCCTGACCCGGGTGCGCCAGAAGGGCAGCATCTCATTTGCTGGCCTAAAGGACGTGGGCGATTCTCTGAAACGGCTGGAGATCGGCAGTTCTCTTGGGATCTCAGAGCTTTTGGCGGTCAGCTCTGTCCTGACTATCGCCGCCCGGGCCAAGGCCTACGGAAGGCACGAGGATTCGGAGCTGCCTGATGACTCTTTAGAGGGATGGTTTTCCATGCTGGAACCCCTAACACCGCTGAACACGGAGATCAAGCGGTGCATCCTGTCGGAGGAGGAGATAAGCGACGACGCCAGCCCCGGGCTGCGCCGTGTACGCCGGTCCATGAAGGTGCTCAGTGACCGGGTCCACACCCAGTTAAATTCCCTCTTAAATTCCAACCGCATCTACCTCCAGGACGCGGTGATCACTATGAGGGACGGGCGCTACTGCCTGCCGGTGAGGGCGGAATGCAAAAACCAGGTCCCCGGCATGGTTCACGACCAGTCGGCCACCGGTTCTACCCTGTTTATCGAGCCCATGGCAGTGATTCAGCTGAACAATCAGCTGAGGGAGCTGGAGCTTCAGGAGAAGAAGGAGATCGAGGCCGTCCTGGCAGATTTGAGCAACCAGACTGCCCCCTATGGGGAGGAGATCCGCCAGAATCAGCAGCTCCTTGCAAAGCTGGACTTTATCTTTGCCAAGGCCGCGCTGTCCAGGCATTACCGGTGCAGCGAGCCCGTCTTCAATACCAACGGGTATCTAAATATCAAGGAGGGACGTCATCCTCTTCTGGACCCTGCCACGGTGGTACCTACCAACATCTATCTGGGGAAAGAGTTTGACCTGCTCATCATCACCGGCCCCAACACGGGAGGCAAAACCGTGTCCCTAAAGACGGTAGGACTCTTCACCCTCATGGGACAGGCGGGGCTGCATATTCCGGCATTTGACGGTTCGGAGCTGTCGGTATTTGAGGAGGTCTTCGCGGATATCGGAGATGAGCAGAGCATCGAACAGAGCCTCAGCACCTTCTCCGCCCACATGACCAACATCGTCTCCATCCTGGACCAGGCGGACAGTCACTCCCTCTGCCTGTTTGATGAGCTGGGGGCAGGCACAGACCCGACAGAGGGGGCGGCTCTGGCTATCGCCGTCTTAAACTTCCTCCACAACATGCAGTGCCGCACCGTGGCCACCACCCATTACAGCGAGCTGAAGGTTTATGCCCTGACCACTCCTGGCGTGGAGAACGCCTGCTGCGAATTCAGCGTGGAGAGCCTAAAGCCCACCTACCGGCTGCTCATCGGTATCCCGGGCAAGAGCAATGCCTTCGCCATCTCCAAAAAGCTGGGGCTTCCAGACTTTATCATTGAGGACGCCAAGAGCCATCTGGAGACCAACGACGAAACCTTCGAGGACCTTCTGGCACACCTGGAGGAGAGTCGTGTCACCATCGAGAAAGAGCGGGAGGAAGTGCGGGCCTACAAGGAGGAAGCCGCCAGGCTTCGGGCCAGACTCACCCAGAAGGAGGAGCGGCTGGATGAGCGGAAGGAAAAGCTGATCAAACAGGCTCAGGAGGAGGCCCAGAGAGTCCTCCGGGAAGCCAAGGAGACGGCGGACCAGACCATCAAGAACATCAACCGCCTGGCCTCAGCCTCCGGGGTAAACAGGGAGCTGGAGGTCGAGCGGACCAGACTTCGGGAGAAGATGAACCAGGTAGACCAGAAACTGGCCATGAAGCCCAAAGGACCGAAGAAGACGCTCTCCCCCAAGACGATCCAGGTGGGAGACAGCGTCAGAGTCCTCTCTCTGAACCTGGAGGGGACCGTGAGTACACTGCCCAACGCCAAGGGAGACCTGTATGTGCAGATCGGGATTCTCCGCTCTCAGGTTAACATAAAGGACCTGGAGATGGCTGTCCAGAGCCTGGAGACTTCCTCTGAATCTGCGGGACCGAAGCAAAAGACCGGAGGCGGCAAGATCAAGATGTCCAAGTCCTTCTCCGTGTCGCCAGAGATCAATCTCATCGGCATGACCACCGACGAGGCGGTTCCCATGCTGGACAAATATTTGGATGACGCCTATCTGGCTCACCTGCCCCAGGTGCGGGTAGTCCACGGCCGCGGGACAGGCGCCCTCCGGGCCGCAGTCCACAGGAAACTTAAGAAACTGAAATACGTGAAGGAGTTCCGCCTCGGAGAATTCGGAGAGGGCGACTCCGGCGTCACCATCGTGATTTTTAAGTAGGAGGTATGCAAATGGCAGAAAAACAGCGGGTACTGATCGTTGATGACGATGCCAACATTGCGGAATTGATTTCCCTGTATTTGACCAAAGAATGCTATGAAACCATGATTGTCCTTGACGGAGAGGAGGCCCTGCGCGTATTTCCGGAGTTTAAGCCCAACATCATCCTGCTGGACCTGATGCTTCCGGGCATCGACGGCTATCAGGTGTGCAGAGAGCTGCGGACCACCTCCCAGGTGCCTATCATCATGCTGTCTGCCAAGGGAGAGATCTTCGACAAGGTGCTGGGGCTGGAGCTGGGGGCCGACGACTATATGATCAAGCCTTTTGACTCCAAGGAGCTGGTGGCCAGAGTCAAGGCTGTCCTGCGCAGGTGCCATGCCGCCCCCGCTGCTCCTGCCGCCTTGAGCACCGATCAGCAGGGAGATTACGTGGAGTACCCGGGTCTCATCGTAAACCTGACCAACTACTCGGTAACCTATCACGGCCGCTCCGTGGAGATGCCTCCCAAAGAGCTGGAGCTCTTATATTTCCTGGCCTCCTCCCCCAACCAGGTGTTTACCCGGGAACAGCTTCTGGACCACATCTGGGGTTATGAGTACATCGGTGACACCAGAACCGTGGACGTCCATATCAAGCGTCTGAGAGAAAAGATCAAGGACGACGACAACTGGTCCCTGACCACAGTCTGGGGCATCGGCTACAAATTCGAGGTCAAGCGCTGAGGCGGACTGGGGGAACCGGCCCGAAAAGGCCAATCGAACTGTTACAATATTTTAATGCAGTGAGGCAGAGGTGGTTATGAAGCATTCTCTATATTATAAGTTTATATTGGGCTATCTGGTCTTCGGTCTGGTAGGTTTTCTGGCTATCGCCACTGTAGCCTCGGAGCTGACTTACGACCAGCTGATCCGGGAGGAATCGGCCACCCTATACGATGAGGCCAGCCTTCTGGCCGCCAACTGCAGCCAGGTGTACAAGGGCCGTACGGTCAACATCGCCTCCACATATCCTCAGCTGGAGGCGGTGGCTACCTATCTCCGGTCGGAGATCTGGATCGTCAACCACAGCGGCGTCATCGTCATGGACAGCCGCCGCCCCGGAAGGACAGGGATGGTGATCGAGGGATTTGACCCTACTTTTAACGGCAATCGGCCCTACACCATCGGAACCTATAACAACTGTTTTACGGAAGAGGTGATGACAGTCTCAGCCCCCATCACCGGCAATTACAACACATACGGCTATGTGCTGATCCACCTGCCTTTAAGCCAGATCCAGAATTCCAAGGACGGATTTTTGAATATTTTGTACATCGTATCGGGGATCATCTTCGGGCTGTCCCTGATCATCCTGCTGGTGTTTACCAAGACCGTGTACATCCCCCTCAAGAAGATCACCGAGGCTGCCAATCAGTACGCGGAGGGCAACCTAAAGTACAAGACCACCATCCACACCCAGGACGAGATGGGGTACCTGGCCGCCACCTTAAATTACATGTCCGACGAGCTGGATAAGATGGAGGAATACCAGCGGGTTTTCATCGCCAATGTGTCCCATGACTTCCGCTCCCCCCTGACATCCATCAAAGGATACCTGGAGGCCATCTTAGACGGCACCATCCCTCCTGAGATGTATGAAAAATATTTACACAGGGTCATCTCCGAGACGGACCGGCTCAACAAGCTGACCCAGGGACTTCTGGCCCTCAATTCTCTGGACAGCAAAGGGTATCTGTCCCGGACCAATTTTGACATCAACCGGGTTATCAAGGATACGGCCGCCTCCTTCGAGGGCACCTGCGACGCCAAGAACCTGGTGCTGGACCTGACGTTCTCGGAGACCATCACCATGGTCCACGCGGATCTTGGAAAGATCCAGCAGGTGCTCTACAACCTGATCGACAATGCCATCAAGTTCAGCCATCCGGACTCTGTCATCTATATCCAGACGTCGCTGAAATATGAAAAGGCCTTCATCTCGGTCAAGGATACAGGCGTGGGGATCCCAAAAGAGAGCCTGAAGAAGATCTGGGAACGGTTCTACAAGACGGATCCGTCCAGAGGCAAGGACAAGAAGGGAACCGGGCTGGGACTGGCCATCGTCAAGGAGATCATCCAGGGCCACGGGGAGACCATCGATGTCATCAGCACCGAGGGGGTGGGGACGGAGTTTATCTTTACGCTGCCCAGAGCATAGGACAGGCGCCGTGGTGATCACGGCGCCTGTCCTATTGGCAGATTAGAGCTCTAATTTGGAAAAATCAATTTCCAGATTCTCATAGATATTAGCCTTTATTTTATCAAAAAAGGAATAGATTACAGGTGCGGCATCATGCTCCATATCATAGACCAGAATCGTCTTTTTGATCGGATCCACAATCCAATATTCTCTCACCCCTGCCGAACGATATAAGGACAATTTCGTATAATAATCCATAGCGCGGCTGCTGGGGGACACGATTTCCATCACCCAATCAGGCGCTCCATTGCATCCTCGATCATCTATTTTGTCTTGATCGCAGATTACTGAAAGATCCGGTTCCAAGTATTTGGAATCACCCTCAGAAAGAAATACCGCAAATGGGGCCGGAAACACTTCACATGTACCATGGTTGGTGCGGATATGTTGCCCTATTTCCAAATGCAGAAATGACAGGATTCTCTGATGGATTGTACTGGGCGGCGCCATGTAATAAATCTGTCCATCGACCAGCTCAGCCCTGCTTCCCTCGGGCAAATCATAGATATCATCAATAGTGTAATATTTTTTTTCAACTGCTGTTGATGGCATAATCACGTTTCCTCCAAATATTTTGTAATTGTAGGCTCCTGTGCTATATAAGTATTATACTGCATTTATGATTAGGTTATTAAAAAATTACAGTTTGGAACACGTTATTCATTAAATCTTCGTGTATCAGAGAATTATCTTCTTGATTTTCTGTCAATGTAACGATTTTTGCAAATGAAAAAACAGCTCTCTTCGTTCGATTATAAATATCCTCTATATCGTCCTCTATATCATTTGACTTTCCGTTTACTATGACCAGCCCTAATATCTCATCCTCCGAATCTATCGTAGAAATTGAAATCAAATATCTATACAAGAGTTTACGCATATAATAGTCTTTTACACTTCGACCATTTGAAAACTTCGCATCAAGAATAATATATTGGCAACATTCCCCCTTACAAATTTGAATAGAAATACATTATCACTTTTCATATTGCTAAATGCAGCGCTATTAGGATAATATTCCTCAGAGGCTTTATACCTATACAAATCCGATTTCTGGAGATGATACCCTTTATTTATGATATAATTATAAATCTTTAATAAAACATAAAGTTCGTATAGTTTATTGGATTGCAGCATTGGAAGCAAAAAATCTTCATATCTAAAATCATATACTCCATATTGGAACCATCTGATCATTTGCTCATAGATCAATCGATATGGTCTTACGGATATCAATATCTCGCTTGGAGAAGGTACTCCCATAACTAATCTCTTTGTAACAGGTAATATTTGAGAGTACTGATAATACAAATTAATGATCGCAAATCTTCACCGATACCATCTCAGATATTTTAATACAGCTGATAGAATAAGCCGCCGATACAAACCGGCGGCATCTCTTCCACATCTCCCTACCGGCTCCGATACCTCTCCAGCAGCCGGTTGATCCTTCCTGCCGGATTCAGCAGCTCGCTCAAGGACGCATCGTGATTCAGGTTGTCGATGATCAGGGCGATGTACTTGCTCATGTCCACGCTGGCATAGTAAGGCCTGGCCAGAAGCTCCGGGCTCTGATACACCAGATTAGTGGTGAAGATCCGGTCGATGATCTTGTCTTCATGGAACTTGTCAAACTTCTCAAGGCCATTGGTAAACAGGCCGAAGGTGGAGAAGATAAACACCTTCCTGGCCTTCCGCCTCTTAAGCTCGGCAGCCACATCCCGCATGCTCTCTCCGGAGGAGATCATATCGTCCACGATGATCACATCTTTCCCCTCCACGCTGGTTCCCAGAAACTCGTGGGCTACGATGGGGTTCCGCCCATCCACGATGCGGGTATAGTCCCTGCGCTTGTAGAACATCCCCATATCCAGCCCCAGCACATTGGCAAAGTACACGGCCCGGGTCATGCCTCCCTCGTCCGGACTGATGACCATCATATGGTCACTGTCGATCTGAAGGTCTGTCTCCACCTTGAGAAGCTGCTTGATAAACTGGTAGGTGGGCTGCACGGTCTCAAACCCTTTTCTGGGGATGGCATTCTGGACTCTGGGATCATGGGCATCAAAGGTGATGATATTCTCCACACCCATATTGGCCATCTCCTGAAGCGCCAGGGCGCAGTCCAAAGACTCTCTGCTGGACCTCCTGTGCTGTCTCCCCTCATATAGAAACGGCATGATCACATTGATTCTCCGGGCCTTGCCCGCAGCTGCCGCGATAATCCTCTTTAAATCCTGAAAATGGTCGTCCGGAGACATGTGATTAGTCATCCCGCATAAGGAGTAGGTGAGGCTGTAATTACAGACATCAACCATGATATACAGATCATCGCCGCGTACCGACTCCTGCAGGGTGCCTTTGGCCTCCCCCGAACCGAATCTCGGTGTCTTGGCGCCGATGATATAGGAATCTCTTTGATAGCCGGCAAATGCGATGGTAGATTTATGTTCGCTTTCTCTCTCTCGTCTCCATGTCACAAGGTAGTCATTGACTTTCTCTCCCAATTCTGTACAGCTTTTCAGCGGGACAAGTCCAAGGGGGCCAACTGGAATCGTTTCAATGGTCTTCTCTTCGTATATCATGTTCTTCCTCCATCCATGCGGTTTGTTTCGACATGTTCTTTATATCATTATGCTGAAAAATAGTCAAGACAATCATCGCTTTTTTGTCCTGATATCTCCGCCATACAGCGGAATGATCATATATTGACTGATAATTCTTGAAGAAATTCTGTCTGAATAGGTGTCCCGAAGCATGTCCATGGACAAATTTGTGGAGATAATCACTGCCTTCTTTCGAATCAGCCGTTCGTTGATACAGTAAAACAGCTGAGATGACACAAAGGTATTGTTCAGCTCTGTCCCCAGATCATCGATGATCAGAAGATCGCAGTCCAGGATATACTGGTACATATCCCGCATCTCCTCCTCCGTGTCATAGTGAAACTTGTTTTTCGAAAAAATGTCAAACAGATCATTGGCTGACAGATAGATCACCGACTGATACCGGTCGATCAGCTCCTTGGCGATACAGTTGGTGAGAAAGGTCTTCCCCACACCGGTGCTCCCGGTAAAGATCAGGTTGCCCCCCTTGGCCTGAAACCCTTTCACATAATCCATGCACCACCCGTAGACCTGTCTCATGTAGTCTGCCACCGTCATGCCGATCTGCCGAATCACCTCTTTATCGTCATAGTAGTCAAAAGTAAATGCGGCAAAATTCTCCCTCTCCAAAACCTCCTGGATGTTGGACTGGGCGTAGAGAAGGGTGATCTCCTCCTTTTTAAAACAGCGGCATTTCTTTCCGTCCACATAGCCGGTATCCTGGCACTGGGGGCAGAAATAATGAAGCTCCATATAATCGCCTGGATACCCCAGCGCCCCCAAAAGCACCTCCTTCTGCTCCCGGAGATCCTCAATCTGCTGTCTCAGCCTCTCTCTGGCCTTCCTATCCCCATCTAACAGCCGTCTCGCGCAGGCCACCGCCTGGGTGCTGACGGCCTCGTCGATCTGCCTGATCTGAGGAATCTTCTCATAGACCTCCTTCACCCTCCGCTCCTGCTCATACCTGTCCTGAAACTGCCGCTCACTGTAAATCCGCATGATTGCATTATACTGAGAATTGCTCAGCGCCATAATCTCTCCTTTCAGGTAATGGTCATTAGGTAATTGTGAAAGTCTAAGTTGGGAGAATATTCTGCTAAGTTTTGAGCTCCTCTAATGCTCCCCCAGCCTCTCTTTCAGCCGCTCCAACACCATAGCATCATAGTCTGTGTTTCTCTGTTCAAAATTATGGAATTGATTTTTCCCAGGCTTCGCGGCCACAGCTGTCTTCTCCGTCCTCCTGCTCTCCCGCCGCTCATCCATCTTCTCCACATCCGCCAGGATCCGGACTCCGCCCTTTTTCCACTCCGACAGAATCTTGTCCGCGTAGGAAAAACTCGGCTTGTGGATGGCTTTCAGTGTCCTGCTGCAGGCCTCAAGAACGATGTCCCTGGTAAACCCAAACTCCCGAAACCATTTGCATATCATCTCCTGCTCCGCCTCACCGGGCCTGCGGTCGTTGATCCCAAAGGCTTTCATGACGGCAAATCCGTCTTTATTGAAGGCTGCGGTGTGCTCCTTGGCCTTGTCCACCGTGCGGATCCCGTTCTCATGCCAGTTCAGAGCTACGGACTCCAGATAGCGGAAGCTGTAATGTCCTCCCTGAACGCAGTACTCCACCAGATACTCCAGAAGATCCGGGGACATGCGGAGACTGTCATAGAGATAGGCGAACACCTCGCACTCTCTGGGGGTAAATACCTTGTTCATGTATTTCTGAGATATGTACAGAAGCTGGGTGAAATCCTCCTGATCCGCCAAGCGGCTCACCTGTTCCGGCGTGTAAGTCTTCCTCGGAACTGCCTGAGTCCTGGCTGCTGCTCCCGGAGATGTCCTGACCCCCGAAGCTGCTGCCACACCGGACCCGGAACACGCCGCGGTCCCGGCCATGCCGGATCCGGAGCACACCGAAGTCCCGCTCATTCCGCTCCCGATCCCCATCGAAATCCCGCTCATTCCGCTCCCGGTTCTCACCGAAGTCCCGCTCATTCCGCTCCCCACCGAGGCTCCCATCGGATCCTTGGCTGTGGGTTTCGTGGAGGTCCCTGCCGCGCAGCCCGACGGCGACTCCCGCTCGATCCCGAACGGCGCTTCCGCCTCCGTCAGAGGCTCAAATGAGACTCCCGGTACGGGAGCCGAGGCGTTTCTCACATCTCCTCCCGCCATGGTTTCCCCGGGCGTCTCTCCCCGATGATCCAGGCACTCTCCGGCGGTCACTCCCGGTAAACCTTCCCTTGCCGGCTCCTGTCTCACTCCCTGGCGCCCCTTCCCGCTGCCCCCGCCGGCCATCTCACCGGTCATGAGGCCTTCTGGGGCCAGCACCCCCTGTTTCACCCAATAGTTCAGCGCCCTCTTAATGTCGGCCTCTGTGTGGTTTAAATCATCGGCGATCCGTCCCACATCCCCGACACGGCCCTGGTGCCGCAGTACATACAGATATACTTTCACATATTCCCCGTTTGCCGCCGCCATAAACCGGTCGACAAACTCGTTTGGGACCATGGTGTCCTTCCATTCCAAGCAGCTTCTCATATCCATTTTTCACCTTATCTTTCTTCTCTGTTCCCATCATATCACATGTCTTTCCAAAAGAAAATAGGCGGAATTTATCCACAGTTGGATTGTGGATAATGTGGATAATGTGGACGAATGGTCTACATAATCGTAAAAATAATGTCATATCTTGTAGATTTTCCCATAAATCCAAGGAATTTCAATTTGCTGATAACTTCTTATGTAAATCAAAAAATCCACAGGAGTTTTCCGCGTAAAATGTTGAAAACTCTGTGGATAATGTGGATAACTTACTCTCCAAGCAGCCTTTCTCCCACTTTTACGATATCTCCGGCCCCCATAGTTATCAACAAATCACCGTTGATACAATTTTCTAAAATAAATGTCTCGATTTCGTCAAATGTGGAAAAGTGACGTACTTCCGTGCCCAGGGCCTCCAAACGCACCGCGATATCGGCGGAACTGACCCCCAGTGTGTCCGTCTCTCTGGCCGCATAGATGTCTGCCAGAATCACCCCGTCTGCCGCCGCCAGGCTCTCGGCAAATGCATCCAAAAAGGCCTTTGTCCTGGAGTAGGTGTGAGGCTGGAATACGCACCACAGTTTTCTGTGGGGATAATTCTTCGCCGCTGCCAGTGTGGCGGCAATCTCCCTGGGATGGTGGGCATAATCGTCGATGATGGTGACACCGCACACCTCCCCCTTTTTCTCAAACCGCCGCTCTGTTCCTGTAAACTGTGAAAGTCCTCTCCTGATGTCCTCCATGTCCACGCCAAGCTCCCGGCACAGGGCGATGGCGGCCAGAGCATTGTACACATTGTGATCCCCGGGCACTCCCAGGGTGATGGTCTCCACTTTCTCCCCGTGTACCAGAAGATCAAAGGTATCCCTGGCAAATGTATCATAGGTGATATGGCCTGCGCTGTAATCGCTTCCCTCTCTCATCCCCACCGTCACCACACGGCAGGAAAGACCTTGTGTGATCTCTTCATATCCGTTGATGTCACTGTTGATCACCAGAACCCCATCCTCGGGAAGCCTCGCGGCAAACAGTCTGAACGAGTTTCTGATGTCCTCAAGATCCTTAAAAAAGTCCAGATGATCCTCCTCAATGTTGAGGATCACCTCCATGTTGGGGAAAAAAGACAGAAAACTGTTGGTGTACTCGCAGGCCTCGGTGACAAACAGATCCGATTTGCCCACCCGGATGTTGCCTCCGATGGAATGGAGGATTCCTCCTACGGATATGGTGGGATCCTTGCCCGCCTCTAAAAGGATCTCAGTCACCATGGACGTGGTGGTGGTCTTTCCGTGAGTCCCCGCGATTCCCACCGCGTACTTATAATTTTTCATCATCTGTCCCAGAAGCTCTGCCCGGCTCAGCATGGGGATCCCCAGATCCTGAGCCCTCTGGTACTCCGGATTATCCGGGTGCACCGCCGCCGTATAGACCACCACATGAACCCCATCCTGTATATTGGAAGCCTGCTGCCCATAGAACACCCGGGCTCCCTTTTCCTCCAGGTGTCTCGTCAGCTCTGACCTCTGAGAATCTGATCCGGATACCTCAAATCCCTCCTCCATAAGGATCTCCGCCAGCCCGCTCATGCTGATCCCGCCGATGCCGATAAAGTGCACCTGTTTTGGTCTGCTAAAATCTATCTGATACATACCCATCTCCGCCTTTACTCAATCTACAGGCATACCTCTGCCCTTTCCTTATTATAATAAAAAAAAGGGAGAAAATCTACAGATTCTCTCTCCTTTCCTGCTCTTTTTCATTTAGGCATTTGTGAAACCCAAAACTTGGCTGAATATTCTGACCATATGTTCCGGGAAACGCCCTTATGCCGCAGAGCTTAAGACCATAAATAACCGGAACCGTCGTCAATTGCCGCCTGTGGGGATAAACCGTGCGATCCTCCCGGCAAACTCCGCGATATTCTGAGTCTGAAGGATCACTCTCCCAGGCCCGGTCAGTCTGGTGAGGAACAGTCCCTCGCCGCCGAAGAAAATATTGCCCAGCCCCTTGACCGTCTCCACCTCATAGCTGACCGTCCGCTCGAATCCCACCACATTGCCGGTGTCCACCTTCAGCACCTCCCCGGGACCTAAGTTTTTCTCAATCATATCCCCGTCCACTTCCAGAAACGCCATGCCGCTTCCGCTGATGTCCTGGAGGACAAAGCCCTCGCCTCCGAAAAGTCCTGCGGAGAATTTTTTGGCAAATGTGACTTTTAAGTTGACGCTCTCCTGAGCGCACAGAAATGCCCCTTTCTGACAGATCAGCCCGCCGTTCACCCCTGTGTCCACAGGGAGAATCCGCCCTGCGACCGTGGAGGCAAAGGCGATCATCGCCCCAGGACGTGACGCCCGGTAAGTAGCCATAAACAGAGACTCCCCGGCAAACATGCGGCCCAATCCTTTCATAAAACCGCCTCTGGTGTTGGTGGACATCTCGATCCCCTCTGTCAGCCAAGCCATCCCTCCGGACTGGGTGTACATCCCCTCTCCCGGGGCGTCAAACATCACCTCCACAGCCGGCATGGTGTCTCCGATAATCCGATACTGCATTCTCTTATCCTCCTTCTACGGCCTCTGGCCCTGATACCATCTTATAGCATCAATCCCGGCGCATCAAGATTTTCCTTACATTTTCCTTGAATTTCAGAAATTATATCCCCTTTTTTTTAAATATGATATATAATGGTGATGCCAAGGTCAAACGATATTATGATCCATAAAACGAAAGGACTTTACGTCATGAATTTTATTAAAAAATTCGTCCGCATAGTATGTTCCATCGTGTTCAGCCTTCTGGGGGCTGTGGGATGGCTGTTCCAGACCATGGTGGAGGTCGTCACCATAACCGTTCTCCTGTGTCTGGCTGCCGGTATCGTCGTGCTCATCAAGGTTCAGCCCCATCTGGAGCGAAGCCGCCAGGTAGCCTATGATACCCTGGCCCAGATGGAGCGGGATGATTTCAGCATGCTGTCGGACACGGAGATTTTTGACAAAAACGGAGTGCGCATCGGTTTGATCAATGCGGGCCATTACGAGTATGTGGACATCGCCCACATCAGCCTCAACCTTCAAAATGCCTATATCGCCCAGGAGGACCGCCGTTTCAAGACTCACAACGGTGTCGACTGGATCGCCACCACCCGGGCGGGACTTGCCCTCATCAAGCATCGGGGTGCCATCACCCAGGGGGGAAGCACTATCACTCAGCAGGTCATCAAAAACACCTATCTGACCCAGGAACAGACCTTTACCAGGAAGATGGTGGAGATCCTTCTGGCTCCTGAGATCGAAAAAACCTACTCAAAAGCCGATATCATGGAGTTTTACTGCAACACCAACTTTTACGGGCATCAGTGCTATGGGGTTCAGGCCGCCAGCCGGTATTATTTCGGCAAGGAAGCCGCGGATCTGGAGGTTCATGAGGCTGCGGTCTTAGTGGGGATCAGCAACAGCCCCTCGGCCTATGATCCCATCACTCACCCGGAAGCTTCCTTAAATAAGCGCAATGAGGTGTTAAAGAGCATGCGGGAGGTCCAGATGCTGACTCAGGAGGAGTACGACAAGGCCGTCTCCAAACCATTCCGCATCCTTCGGGAGCAGCAGGAGGGAACCGATGACAGCTATCTGACCAGCTATGCCATCCACTGCGCATCTTTAGAGCTGATGAAGCAGGACGCTTTCCCGTTCCGCTATACCTTTGACGACAAGCAGGATTACGAGACCTATATGGAACAGTACACCACGGTCTACAATGAAAAGAACGACTCCATCCGCAGCGGAGGCTACCACATCTACACCTCCCTGGACCAGGACATCCAGGAGACGGTTCAGACCAGGCTGGACGAAGTGCTGTCCTCCTTTACGGAGCTGCAGGCCAACGGCAAGTTTGCCCTCCAGGGGGCTGCCGTCATCGTGGACAACCAGACCAACTATGTGGTGGCCATCGTCGGAGGGCGGGGTACGGAGGATCAGTTTAACCGCGGATACCTGAGTGCCAGACAGCCGGGAAGCACCATCAAACCTCTCATCGACTACGGCCCGGCTTTTGACACCGGCGAATACTATCCCTCCCGAATCATAGACGACCACAAATGGGAGGACGGGCCTTCCAACAGCGGCGGCTCCTACCACGGCCCCGTGACGGTCCGGGAGGCCTTAAACCGCAGCCTGAACACGGTAGCCTGGCAGGTGCTGGAGGACATCGGAATCGACACCGGATTAAGCTATCTGGACAACATGCAGTTTCAGCGGCTGACCTACGTGGACAACGGGGTGTCCTCCTTAAGCATCGGCGGCTTCACCAACGGGGTCCGGGTGGTGGATATGGCAAAGGGCTTCAGCACTTTGGCCAACAACGGAGTCTACAATGACAGCACCTGCATCCTGCGAATCGAACATGAGAGAGACGGCAACCTGACCTTCCGGATCCCTGCCATCACCAGACAGGTCTACGGCACGGACACCGCCTTTATGCTGACCGATGTGCTGAAAGGTACCATGACTTCCCCCTACGGTACGGGCCGCAGCCTAAAACTGGATGGCGGTATGCCGGCGGCGGGAAAGACGGGAACCACCAACAGCAGCAAGGATACCTGGTTCTGCGGTTACACCCGATATTACACCGGAGCCGTGTGGGTGGGGTATGACATTCCCAGAGCCATGCCCGGAATCTTCGGCAGCACCTATGCAGGCGTGATCTGGAAAAATATCATGAATGACCTGCACCAGGAGCTGGAGCCCTGGGACTGGGAGAGACCGGAAACCGTGGTCAAGGACACCTACGACTCGGTCACCGGCGAGCGGCTTCACCCGTCCCTCAAATCCATCTCCCGCCAGGAGGCGGAGAGCAGCGGACTCATGAATACGGTCATCAAGGAGCCTGAGAGCATGGCAAGCGGGGAACCGGTCTATCGGGTCGCCTCCCTCCCCCAGACCTTCGGGACGTTTTCCCGGCAGTTCTTTTTGAACGAGAATACCCAGACCGGGCCGGGAGTCCAGGGACCGGCAGCCGGAAGCTCCGAGGAGATCGGGCCTGGGGTGAGCGGGCAGCCCTCTCAGCCGGATACCCCCATCGGGCCGGGCTATGCCCCGCCTGTGGGACCCGGAGTCGGTACATCCGATGCCTCCCAGGATCCGCCGGCTCCCATAGGCCCCGGCGTGACCCCTTCTGAGACAGAACCTGCCGCAGAGGCCTCGGCCGAAACCCAGCCTGCCGCGGAGGAGGTCCCACCGGAACCGCCGCCGCCCCCGGCACCGACTGTCATCCGTCTTGCCGGAGGACTGTACATAGAGCCGGAGGATCAGGCCGGCAGCAACCTGGTGGACTATTTCAGCACCAGCTCTCAGCTGAAAGCCCAGCAGAGTATCTCTGATAAAAATCAGCAGCGGCTGTACAACGAATTAGACCAGCTGATCACCGCATTTGAAGGAGAAACCATCGATTCCGCAGAAGACGTGTATGAGATCCGGTCCCAGTATGAGGCCATCTCCGATAAACTGAAAAAACTGGAAAGCGGGGAGGACCGAAAGGAACTGTTTGACCGGGTCGAGACCAGATGGCAGGAATTCTCAGACATCATCGACACCATGTCGGAGTCCATCCGGGTCTATGAGGAACAGCAGAAGCTTTTACAGCAGCAGGAGCGCCGCAAGGCGGACGAGCAGGCCGAGGCCAACCGGAAGCAGCAGGAGGCCCAGACCCGGATCACTGCCTTTGAGACCGCTCTCCAGATGCTGGAAGGTATGCAGTACCGCACCTCTGATGCCGAGTCCCTGGTGTCCACTGCCATCTCTAAGCTGGGCGAACTGTACGGATACACGGAGACAGAAACCTACCGTACACGGCTGGAGAACGCCATCCGCCGCATCCGCAGTCTTCCCACGGAAGCCCAGTGGAATACTTATCAGGCCCAGCAGAAGGCCGATGCAATCTCTCAGGGCGCCAAGGAACAGCAGGAACTGTACCAGCTGTACCAGACGGAACGGTACTATTGGAATCAACCACAATCTTACGGACCGGGGAGGAACTGAACTTGAACAACGAATTATCACCGCGGCCCAAGCAGCCTTTGGAACGCGGCCAGGAAGTCAGGGAGGCTGCCGATGAACTCTATGCCGCTCTCCCGGAAGCCGGCCTTTCAGACAGCGGCGACGGGCCGAAGGCCTTCGGAGGGCCCTCAGCCCAGGAGAGTGGGGAGATCGGTTCTCGGGAGGCAGAACCTGCGCAGGCGGAAACCGGGGATTCCGACGCGCAGTCTCCTGATGGCGATAATACACATGAGGAAGATGCCCCATCCGACAGCTCCCGGCGCAAAAAAAACAGGTCCAAAAAGTCTAAGACCCCGGCCCTGGTCCCGGTGCACAGCTGGTTTGTCACCCTTATGTGTATGAATATCCCTCTGATCGGATGGATCTACCTGTTCATCCTCGCATTCTCGGCCAAAGGGCCGAAAAAGGAATTTGCCAGGGCTTACATTCTCTATAAGCTGGTATTCCTGATCCTGGCTCTGGCGATTCTGGCGGTGGCTTTCCACTATGGGATGCTGTTTTTGGACCGGGTTCTGGCTTATATGGAGATGCTGTAACCGTTAGAAAAGGAGCTGTCAAATCACAGCTCCTTTTCCTGTTATCATCTGTCAGCGGCCATATAACCCAAGCCGTCTCTCCATGACGCCTCTCAGATAATCCACCGTATCCCCCACCGTCTGTCCGGTCTCATCCACGGTGATATCCGCATATTTCTCATAGTAAGGAACCCTCTCGTCGTACAGATCCCGCAGGGTCATGCCGTCTTTCAGCGCCACCCCCCGATCCACCAGGTTCCCCAACCTCCGTTCCACTTCCTCATAGCTCAGCTTGAGATAGACCACAGTGCTGATCCGGCTTAAGTGCTCCATAGCCTCTTTTCCGTAGATGACGCTGCCTCCGGGGGCTATGACAGAATGATCCACATCCAGGGACGCATTGACCCTGTTTTCCACTTCCAGAAATCCGTCCAGCCCCTCCTGGGCGATGATCTCCTTTAAAAGCCGTTTTTCCCGCTCCTGGATGACGATATCTACATCCACAAAGGAAAATCCCAGCCGCTTGGCCAGCAGCACGCCTGCCGTGCTCTTCCCGGAGGATGGCATCCCGATCAGGGTGATATTACTGTCTTTTGGTGTCATGCTTTTCTCCTCTGTACCGAATAACCGAATTTTCCCAATTTTTCCCCCAGCTCAAAATATTCGCCGTGGGAGTAGGCCACCAGCCCTGACTCATTGAGGTGAAGCTTCCCCTTCTCGTCCATCAGCCTCTTGTCTGCCGTGACTCCCACCACCTCTGCCAGAAACAGGTCGTGGCTGCCCAGCTGAAGGACCTGTCTGACTCTGCATTCCAGGTTCACCGGGCTCTCCTGGATCCCCGGTGCACTGATACGAGAAGAGGGCAGCGGCGTCAGTTTCATCTCGGCAAACTTGTCCACATCCCTGCCGGACTTGACGCCGCAGAAATCCGTGGCAAAAGCCAGGTCCTTTGTCACCAGATTCACCACAAACTCCCCGGTATCTGTTAAGATCCCGTGGCTGTACCGCTCTTTTCTCACGGAGACAGACAACATCACCGGGTCTGAGCAGACGGTCCCCGCCCAGGCCACTGTGATGATATTGGGCGTCTCACCCGGTCTCTGGCAGCTTACCATGACCACCGGCACCGGATAGAGCATATTGCCCGGCTTCCACAATTCCTTTTCCCTGTTCATCGAACCCCGCTCCTCTCAGTCATTGTCCGGAAGCAGCTTGATGACGATCATCATCTGACGCACAAACTCTCCCGGCCCCAGGGAGAGATCCTCCTCATGGCTGACAAAGGGGAAATCCGGTGTCTCCTCCTCCAGCTCTGCCATGAGCCAGCTGCGGGCCGCATCCTTGACCTGCTCCATGGTGTCTTCCAGATCCGGGCCGTCTGCCTCGCAGCCCTCCAGATCCGGAAAATACCCGTGATACCCTTCATCCTCCTTGTGGGGAGTAAATACTGCCGGATAAATAAATGTCATATCCCCGTCCCTTTCTTCTATACCTGCAGCGCCATGCCGATGGCCGGAATCAGCTGTTTCTTGCGGGACACTACTCCCGGAAGCTGCACGATACCGCTGCGGCTGTCGCTGCCGTCCTGCTCGATGTGAAACGCACTGAGAATCATCTTCTTCGCCCCGATCCCCTCGCAGATCAGAGTAGTGGACTCGTCCAGAATATTGGTCAGCATGAAAAACATCATATCCATGCCCCTCTGGTCCTTGTGGGCCTTCTCTATGTAGGGCAGAAGCCGTTCTTTTAAGGTCTCCAGCTCCTGCACATTCATAGAACTGATCTGTCCCACGCCAAAGGATACCTTGCCCGCCGTAAACCGCTTGAAGTCCTGGTAGAAGATCTCCTCGTCGGTCTTGCTCTTTAAGTTGCTGCCGGCCGCAAACATCTCCCCGGCATACTCCTCCAGATTGATCTCGGCGATGGCTGCCAGCTCCATGGCTGCTCTTTTGTCCACCTCCGTACAGGTGGGGGAGCGGAACAGAAGGGTGTCTGATATGATGGCACTGCACAGGAGCCCTGCTATGGTTTTATCCACCGCTGCCCCGGCCTCCTGGTACATCTGGTACACGATGGTGGCCGTACATCCCAGAGGCTGGTTGCGGAAAAATACCGGGGACATAGTCTCTATGGTGCCCAGCCGATGGTGATCGATGATCTCCATGATCCTGGCATTCTCGATGCCGTCCACTGCCTGGGTCTTCTCGTTGTGATCCACCAGGATCAGCATCTTTCCCTGAGCCCCTAACAGGTTCCTGCGGGAGATCATGCCTTTATACTTTCCGTCTTTGTCCAGCACCGGGAAATCCCGGTGCCTCTTGCTGGCCATCACGTCTTTCACCTCGTCGATAATATCGCTTTCCTCAAAGGTGATCAGATTTTCCGTCTTCATGAAATAGCTGATGGGCATGCTCTGATTGACCAGGCGGGCCACCGTATAGGTGTCATAGGCCGTGGCGATGACCGTACAGCCTCTCTCCTGGGCCAGCTTCTTGATGGTCATGGACACTCCCGCTCCCTCACAGACGATGATGCAGGCCGCCTCCATCTCGATGGCGCACAGCTGGGACTCGTACCGGTTGCCCAGAATCACCAGATCCCCTTTATTGATGTAATATTCCATCAGGTCCGGGTTGGCCGCCGCGATCAGCACCTTTCCGTCGGAAAAGTATGCATCCCCATCTCCTACGAACAGATCCCCTTCTACCGTCTCGATGATGTTGGAATACTGAGTGTTGGCCTTGGACAGAATGCTGCTGTCATAGACATTCATATAGGATTTGGTGATATCGCCTACGGTGATCAGCCCCTCCAGGATGCCGTCCTCTGTGACAGCCGGAAGGGTCACCACATTGGCTTCCTGCATGATGTTCCAGGCCTTCTTCAGGGAAATGTTTTTCTTGACCCCTTTTGTCTCCCGGATCTCGATATCCCGAACCTCTGTCTTCACATGGCGGATCAGCCTTGGGGCCTCCACCCCGAAATGACTCAGCACGAACTGGGTCTCCTCGTTGACCTGCCCGGCCCTGCCCGGCTCAAAATCCATACCTGTGAGCTTCCTCTTTAACCCGGCGTAGCAGATGGCAGAGCAGATGGAGTCCGTGTCTGGATTCTTGTGCCCGATTACTACTGTCTTTCTCTTGTTGTATTCCATGACAGCCTCTAACCTAACACCAGACGGGCGGCGCCGTAGATTCCCGCATCATTGCCGAGTTTTGCCAGACCGATGGTTGCCCTGTTCTCGGATATGGTCATATACTTACCATAGTGTCGGTTGATGACCTCGATCAGATACTGGCCGGCCTTGGACACACCGCCGCCGATGACAAACATCTCCGGGTCCACAGTGAGGGCCAGGGACGCCAGAGCCACGCCCAGGTAATGTCCCACGACCTCCATAACCTCCAGCGCCAGAGCGTCGCCGGCCTTGGCCGCATCCAGCACATCCTTGGCCGTCACCTGATCTCCCGCCTCGCGAAGGGCCGACGGGGTGTCGCAGGCCGCCATCTTCCTCCTGGCTTCCCTGGCGATCCCGGTGGCGGAGGCAACCTGCTCCAGGCAGCCTACACCGCCGCAGTTGCAGTGTTCCTTCTCCTCGTCCCTCACATGGATATGGCCCACTTCTCCTCCCAGGCCGTGCTTTCCGGTGATGATCTTCTCGTCGATGATCACGCCGCCGCCTACGCCGGTGCCAAGGGTGATCATGACGATGTCCGTGTGGCCTTTTCCGCCGCCCTGCCACATCTCGCCCAGTGCGGCTACGTTGGCGTCATTGCCGCATCTCACGGGAAGACCCTCCAGGACATCACTCAGCTCTCTGGCCGGGTATCTGTCTCTCCAGCCCAAGTTAACGCACACTTCCACATAGCCGTCAGGCATCACAGGACCCGGCACTCCCATGCCTGCGCCCTCCACATCTTTCAGGGAGATGCCTTCCTGCCCCAGCACCTGCCGGATGGAATCTGCGATATCCCACACGATGTACTTTCCCTGCTCCTCTTTCCTGGTGGGAATCTCCCATTTTTTCAGAAGCTCCCCTGTCACCTCAAAAAGGCCTAACTTGACACTTGTCCCTCCCACATCAACTCCGATACATTTTTTCCCCATGCTCTTCCTCTCCTTTGTCTGTTATTGTTTCCGGCGCGCCGAGGCCCGCCGGGACCCTCCAGTCCCCCCTGCTGCGGGGAGACTCTCCCGGGGCATATATTACAGCGACCTCACCACGTCTGCCACATGATCCGCGGTAAAGCCGAAGTGCTCAAATAACCGGCCTGCAGGGCCGCTGGCCCCGAAGCCCTCCATGGTCACACAGGCCCCGTCCAAGCCGGTGTATCTGCCCCATCCGAAATCGGTTCCTGCCTCCACGGCCACCCTCTTTGTCACTGCCCTGGGAAGCACGGATTCCCGATACTCGGCAGGCTGCTCCTCAAACAGGTCCATACAGGGCATAGAGACGACGCGAATCTTCTTCCCCTCCGCCTCGAGGAGTGCCTTTGCCTTCACTGCCAGCTCCACCTCGGAGCCGCTGGCCATGAGGATCACGTCCGCAGTTCCCACGCAATCAGACAGCACATAGCCACCTTTTAAGGCCTCTTTTCCCGTGCCCTCCACCGGCGGCAGATTCTGTCTGCTGAGGACCAGGGCAGTAGGGGTATGGCGGGAAGTGACGGCACTGTACCAGGCAGCCGCGGTCTCCACAGCGTCACAGGGACGGAACACATGGAAGTTGGGAATGGACCGCAGCATAGCCAGCTGCTCCACCGGTTCGTGGGTGGGCCCGTCCTCCCCCACGCCGATGCTGTCATGGGTCAGCACATAAGTCAGAGGCAGGCCCATGAGAGCCGACAGTCTTGCCATGGGCTTCATATAATCGCTGAACACAAAGAAGGTAGCCACATAGGCCCTGAGACCGCCGTGAAGCATAAGGCCGTTGCCGATGGCGGTCATAGCAAGCTCTCTGACTCCGAAATGGATATTTCTTCCCTCGGGGGTCTCTTTGGAGAAGTCCCCTTTTCCGGCCATATTGGTCTTGTTGGATGGGGCTAAGTCCGCGGAACCGCCGACAAAGCCCGGCATCCTGTCTGCTATGTAGTTCAGAAGCTTCCCTGACAGGCTCCTGGTGGCCTCCGGCTTGTCCCCTCTCGCCCAGAATGCTTCATCCTCCGCCAGCTCTTCCCCGGCAGCATCGCGGAAATATTGGTTCCACAGCTCCTCCATCTGAGGATATTCCTGACAGTATGCGGCAAACATCACATTCCAGGCCGCCTCCGTCTCTGCCTTGTCCTCCGAGAGAGCGGCAAAGTGATCATATACCTGTTTCGGTACCGTGAAAGGCTCCTCACAGGGCCACTGAAGGTTCTGCCTCAAAGCCGCCACATTGTCCGCGCCCAGGGGCTCGCCGTGGGCGCTGGCTTTTCCCTGCTTGGCCGGGCAGCCGTAGCCGATCTGAGTCTTTATGGTGATGAAGGAGGGATGGGCCGTGTCTGCCTTGGCCTCCTCGATGGCCTGCCCGATGGCAGCCAGATCATTGCCGTCCTCCACGGTGATGGTCTGGAAGCCGAAGGCCTTCATGCGGCCTGTCACATCCTCCCGGAAAGCGATGTCCGTGCTGCCTTCTATGGAAATCCGGTTGGAGTCATAGAGCACGATCAGCTTTGACAACCCCAAAGTGCCTGCCAGAGAGAATGCCTCGGAAGAAATTCCTTCCATCATGCAGCCGTCTCCGCCAAGCACATAGGTATAATGGTCAACTACCGGATAATTGTCTTTGTTAAATACGGCGGCCAGATGAGCCTCTGCCATGGCCATCCCCACCGCCATGGCCATGCCTGCTCCCAGCGGCCCCGTGGTGGCCTCCACTCCTGTGGTGTGACCGTACTCCGGATGGCCCGGTGTCTTGGAGCCCAGCTGGCGGAAGTCCTTGATATCTTCCATGGATATGCCGTAGCCGAACAGGTGAAGAAGGGAATATAACAGCATGGAGCCGTGGCCTCCCGAGAGGACGAAACGATCCCGATTGGGCCAGTTCGGATCGGCCGGATTGTGGTTCATATGATTGGCCCACAGCTCATAGGCCATAGGTGCGGCGCCCAGAGGAAGTCCCGGATGGCCGGAATTTGCTTTCTGAACAGCCTCTGCCGACAGCACCCGGATGGTATTTACTGACAATGTGTCAATTTTGTTCATTGGTAAGCCTCCTAATGTAGTTTAATCTCTTTGACTGCCTGGGGTCCTGCCGCGATGACCTGATTGGGAAGGCGGCCGCATGTCAGCTTGGACACCGGAAAATCAAAAGTACCTTCGTATTTCAGATTGCCGAAACGGTTATAGATCCTGCATGAGCTTTCATTATACAAAAAGATGTAATCTCCGTCAATATCTACATGTTCGTAGTCAAAGCTGAAAGGCTGGCTGAATATATGGTTCCCCTCTGACGAATAGAGGTCTAAGCGGCTGTCATATTCTCCTGACACATCCCGGACGACGACACCGGCATACTGGCTGTTATAGAACACCGTCCGGATCTCATCCTCCACGGGAACTTGTTTTAACAGCACCGGTGACATCACATCCAAAGAACTGTAAAAGGATATGCTGCTGTCCGCAAATGCCACGGAATGGATGCTGTCAAGGAAACATACCCTGGGGATCATGCTGTTGCCGTACATCTCATGAAACCCGCCTACAAAGCGGTCCGGGACATTCTTTCCCACCTCGGAAAAATTGTAAAATGCCACCCGGTTTCGCACTTCCCCTCCCCTCAGATAGGTAAAGGAGCCCATCAGCAGATTCCCGTCCGGGGACAGGCTGATGTCCAGAGGATAACCGATCTCGCCGTTGAGGAAACCGGTGAGGTAGACCTTCATCTCTGTCCCCTCTTTTGTGTAATAGTAGATATGGCTGGTGGTCTGCCCCTCCAGGATGGCTGCTACCAGGCCCTTGGACGAGATCGTGATCTTTATGACAGGCAGCACGGTGGTGGCGATCCCCAGCAGGCCGTTTTTGTCAAATATGTAGATGCTGTTGCCCTGCTGGTCGGCTATGGCCGCATAGTCCCCGTTGACCGCCGTGATGGGAGTCCGCATCTGGTAGGCTTCCACCCAGATATCCTTGCCGGAGGCATCGATGTAGGATGCCCCGTCCTTGCTGTAACGCAGCAAGTTCTCTCCAAAAGCTTCATAGTCTACAAATCCCGCCTCATCTCTCTCAAACTGACGCTCCCAGCCCACCGTCCCTTCTTTGTACTGCCAGCTGCGCTGATACCAGTAGAGCAGGATCGCCCCTATGGTGATCAGAATCAGGATGGCCAGCAGGATGATGAGATAGCGCCGGCGCACTCTGCGCCTGGCCTGGCTGACGATCTCTTCACTGTCTTCTCCATGGCCTGGGGATGCGTTGGTGGTGATGATTCGGCTGCGCAGCCGATCTTTTTTCGATTCTCTGCTCATCATGTCGCTCATCTTTGGTTCTCCTCCCCATTGCCTACAGCAACAGTATACCACACCCCTGCGGTTTACGGAAGAATCAAATTTTGGCCGGATATAATCTTGTCCTGGTCTTCTAGGTTGTTTAACTGGCATATCTCATCTAACCGGTTCAGGCTGTGATAGAATTTGAGGCAGATGCTGTACAGCGTCTCTCCGTCCTGTACCTTGTAGACGGTATGGCTCTGATCGGCTGCAGCCTGAGTGGCTTTGACCGGCTCTGTCTCCAGGGCCGCTGTGGTCTCGGCCGTCTGAACCGGAGCTGTCTCGGCCTGGGAAGTGATCTCGGCCTGGGTGGGCAGCACACCGGAGGCTTGTCCCTCCTGCCGGGCAGAATCTGACCGGGACTCCTGCGGATAGGTAACAGACATGGTCTCTCTTGCCGCAGTGGGGTAGACTTGTCCTTGGGCTTCCTCAATCAGAAGTTCCTCTTCCTCCCCGTTCCCTGGAACGGATTCTTCTGACAGGATCTTAGAGCTGTCCTTCCCGGAAACAGGCAAGGCGGATGTGAGGACAGATTCCATCTCCCGCATCTTTTCGTAGTTGTTGAACATCACCACTCCGCCCGCCAGCACCACGATGGACAGGGCACTGCACAGACTTCCCAGGACTCGGATGGTTCCTCTTCTGGACACTGCCTGGATCCTGTTATCCTCCATTCTCTGGCGGAAATCCCGTATCACTGTGTCTCCTGTCCCCGATTCCACCCGCCTGGCATCTTTTCTCAGGATCATATAGTCCTGCATCATCTGATTTCTCTCATAATAGATGCTGTAGCCGCGAAGTTTGTAGAAGCCGTCTTCCGAAGTCACATATACGGCCTCCTCCCCTTCCAGACCGGAGTTTAAGTACATCAGCTGATTCTTCCCGGCAAAATATTGTCCGTGCTCTTTCCAGTAGTTCAAGGGGCTCAGGGTGCTTCCCGGCGCTCCGCACAGAAACCATCCCATGATGACCCGTTTCGGAAACATTTGCTCCATACTCTGGTAAGTCTTCTTCCATGCCGGCTCCGTAAATGCCACTTTTTCTCCGTTTTCCGTCACTTCCTCCATCTCCATGGCGCCGTCCACAAAGAGGTAAGGCGTGCCGTCGTGTTCTTCTACATTGCCCAGCAGAATCCCCACACGCAGGTCTTGTCCACCCCGGGGATAGAGTCGTTTCAAGTACGTATTTACATAGTCCTCCAGGTATAAGCGGACTGTCTGATCTCTCTCTCCAATCTGCCTGATGTTCTTGGGCAGCTTTGGAAACGGATTATATAATTCTCCCATAGGTTCACCCCACTATCATTCTTCTTTCCGTTAAGATGAATCATAGCACGGCTTCCATGCAAAAAATGTCAAACCAGGGCCATGGATTCCCATAATTTTTCGACAAGACACACGCTTTCGCTGATGCATTCCGCCATGCGCATGACTACGCTTAAGCGGATGGACTGAAGCATCACCGGGTCGTAGTTGCCGCAGCCGCTGACAATGCCCGTGATGAACAGATCTCCCACGGATCTCAGCTCCTTGCTGACACCCAGACCTGGCTTTAAGGCTCCCCGGCCCAGAGTGATACAGCCGATATGATCGTTCATGCCCACAGAGGCATCCACGGCGATCACCAGGTGATCGTGATAGTACTGTCTCACCAGCCCCAGGGTATCTTCCAGATTCATGGCATGAACCGGGCGGCTTAAGGTCCCGAGGACCTGAATATGCTTCAGCCCCCTGTTCCTCAGCTGATGGCCGATCAGCGGCCCCAAGCTGTCCCCGGTAGACCGGTCCGTGCCGATACACAGCAGCAGCACATTTTCCTTCTGATTTCTGTCCATTTCTTCCTGTATCATCATATACAGCCGGGCAGCCATCTCTGCCGTCTCAAATTCCCGGTTTGTATCATAATAGTAAAGCTCCCTCTGTCTGAAGGGAGCCATTCGTTTCCACACACTCATCGATGTCTCACCTGGTCTTTCTTTTACTTAGTCCTATTATAGACCAGGCATCCGGGTATTATGCGTGGCGCTTTTTATATTCTTCTATCGCTTCACTCAGATTCGCGGCCGTCCCGTCTCTGATGATCTCCAGGAGGGCATCCAGGCGGGCCGGTGTGAGAAATTCCCGCCCCAGATAGGTGCCGAACCGGTCAGTGACCAGGAGATTCTTGGACTTCAGTTCCTCCTGAAGGCTCCTAAGCTCCCTCTCCTGAAACTCACAGGTCTCTCTCAGCAGTTCTAGCCGGTCCCTGTGGCTGGCGGTGATCTCATCGGAAAGAATATTCTTTGTCACTGTCTCAAAAGTATTCAGAGCCTCTTTCTTTTTCGCCGCGGTCTCTGACATACTGTGCTCGATCCGGGCGATCTCGTCATCGTGCTTCTGGAGATTGTAGATGGCCTCGTTCCTGTCCCGCCTGATCTCCCGGGTAGTCCTGCTGATCTTCTTCTCGTTGGCGTGAATCTGATCCCGAATCCGACGCCCTGCCTTGATGGTGTCCGCATATCGGTCCTTGGTTCTGTTGCCCACCACCACATACAAGCCTCCGAACACCAGGATGCACACAAAGTAAATCACCACCAAATACAGAGGCTTTTGCTGGGGAATCAACAGATAGCTCCCACAGGGAATCCCCAGGAAACACACTAGAAGGGTCAGAAAAAGAGCTCCAAACTCCCCGATCCTCCTGGGAGAAAACAAGCAGTAATACCAATCGGTCCGACAGAAAGCCGGAACCCGATTCTGCTGGAAGACCGTCTTCATCTGAAGCTTTAATTTCCGGTTCTCCTCGCGAAAAGCCCCGGTCTCCTCCGCGATCCGCTCCCGAATCCCCTGGCTCTTGGCCTTCTCTCTCCTGGCTTTGGCCTTCTTTAGCTGCTCCTGGCCCTTGCCAAGCTCTCTGTCATAGCTGGCCGCAATATCCCCTGCCCTCCGCTTTACCGTCTGGCTGATCTGATCCGCAACAGACTTTTCCTCTGTCTCCAACTGGCGCCTGCTCTGCTTTAGCTGCCCGGACAGAGCGTTCTCCCTCAACTCCATCTCCTGCAAATCTGTCACTGCCTGCTTTGCTTCTGTCAAAAATGCGGTGTAATCTGTAATACCCTGCTCCATCTGCGCTTCCTCCTTGGCATATCTCCGCTCATCTCTTCTATTCCTCGATGACCTGAATCTCCAGAAAATCAAATTCGATATGCTCGATGAAATGATCCTGGCGGAACCTGGTCTTGGCATGGAGCTGAAAGTCCCTGATATTGGCTTCCAGCCAGATGGGCTTCCCCAGGTCAAAATGATAACATATCTCATCCAACGCCTGAAACACCATCTGGGTGCGGCTTAGACTGTAGTCTCTGATGCTGATGGTGGTGTCGTCTAACAGATGATTGTCTTTTATCAGTTTCCCCCACATGCGGAACATGGCGGCCTCCTTTTGGGTAAGATTCTGCCTCAAAATTCTGATCGGCTTTTGTCGTTTTCTATCGCTGCCTTCTTCTGGAATTCTTCCAGAGATCGACTCTCCACTGCAAATATAAACCACTGGTGAAGCTTATCCATATTCTTTTCTGACAGAATCGCTGTCCTCAGGTCATCAGGAAGATCTCCCCGGGATTCCAATAAATATAAAATGTCTTCCGCCTTTCCTGTGGCCATTCCCTCAGCCTTTCCAATGGTCATTCCCTCGGCTTTTCCAATGGTCATTCCCTCGGCTTTTCCAATGGTCATTCCCTCGGCTTTTCCAATGGTCATTCCCTCAGCTCTGCCTGCGGCCATTCCCGCCGCAGTCGCTTCCTTCCAGACATGCATCTTCCAGGCTCTCTCATCCCGAACGCTCTTCAGATAGGCTTCAAATCTCAGCCTCAAAGGATTGCTCATACTCAGACGCTCCAGTACCCCAATGGCTCTCAGAATCCCCATATTCACACCACTCGTCTTGATCATCTCTAAATCCTCCTCCGTCTCTGCGTTGAAGAACCGGATCCAATCCTCCACAGCGCCTGCTTCGTCCGGCTTCTTCGTCAGCTCCAGCACATGCACCTCCAGAATATCCGACAGCCTGTTTCCCTCTTCGTCCATAAGCCAGTATACCGTGTGGTACTTCTCCCGATCGCTTAGATTAAAGTTCAGGATACTGATTCCCACACACTTTCTCAGGTAGGAGTAATCCTGTCCCGTCTGCAGATCCTCGGTGTACAGCTTCGACAGATAGAACAGCTGCCGTTTATCCCAGCAGTCATATACCTTTGCCTGCAATTCGATGTCGATGACAGTGTCATCGTTCAATTCGGCTACCACGTCCAGAATCCCCTGTTTTTCCTTTTTGCGCCGCTTCCAGAGGAAGGTGTTCTTTAAGCGCAGGGACCGAATCCTGCTCAGGGGAATGCCCAAGATATCACTGATAAAGTACCGAAGTACCTCGATATCACGGAACAGCTCTTTGACAACGTAATCCCATCTCGGTGAAACAATCAATCAAACTCTCCTTTCCCCATGACAGAATCCGGGGTCAGGTCACAAGAGTATAGTACCATTATACGCAGAATTCCGCCATAGCTCAACTATTTTCTCAAAATTACTCATCATCTTATGGAACATCTGCAGAATCTGCAACGACCACAGCCGCCGGAGGGAATCTCCGGTGAAGATTATGTTTAGTTTATATAGAAATCCTGATTTTGTCAATACCCATTTTTAAGGAGAGAACTCTTATTTTTCAAACACGCTTCAACGCTGCCGCTCACAAAAAAGGCAGAACCAAAGTTCTGAAAGAGAACTTCGATTCTGCCTTTTATCTTTCACCTGCAAAGTTTTATCTTGTTATCCTATCTCGATTACAGCCGCTTCAACAGGGCCTCTCTCTCGGCCTCGTATCCCGGCTTGCCCAGCAGCGCGAACATGTTCTTCTTATAGCTCTCCACGCCCGGCTGGTTAAAGGGGTTCACACCCAGCAGATAGCCGCTGACACCGCAGGCAAACTCAAAGAAGTAGAACAGCTGTCCTAAGCAGTGGGCATCCTGAGCGGGAATGTTCACCTTCAGGTTGGGCACCTGCCCGTCAGTGTGGGCCAGAATGGTCCCGTTCATGGCACTCTTGTTGACAAAATCCACGGTCTTGCCGGCCAGGTAGTTCATGCCGTCGGTGTCCACTTCCTCCTCCTTGAGGACCACCTCGGCGGAGGACTCCGTAACCTCCAGCACTGTCTCAAACATGATCCGTGCGCCGTCCTGAATAAACTGTCCCATGGAGTGCAGGTCTGTAGTCAGGTCCACGGCAGCCGGGAAGATTCCCTTCTGGTCTTTGCCCTCGCTCTCGCCGTACAGCTGCTTCCACCACTCGGACACATAGTGAAGACTGGGCTCATAGTTAGCCACCACTTCCACCTGTTTTCCTTTTCTCAGAAGGATGTTGCGGACAGCCGCATACAGCAGGGCCGGATTCTCCTCGTAGGGAGTATTCAGGGCCTTCTCTCTCCCGCAGGCAGCGCCTGCCATCAGCTGGTTGATATCTGCACCGCTGACTGCGATGGGAAGCAGACCCACAGCGGTCAGAACAGAGAAACGTCCGCCTACATCGTCGGGCACCACAAAGCTCTCATAGCCTTCCTGATTGGCCAAGCTCTTTAACGCTCCTCTGGCCTTGTCTGTGGTGGCATAGATCCTCTTGTTGGCTTCCTCTCTGCCGTACTTCTCCATCAGCATCTCCTTAAACACCCGAAATGCGATGGCCGGCTCTGTGGTGGTGCCGGACTTGGAGATAATGTTGATGGAGAAATCCTTGCCCTTTAACATATCCTTCAGGTCTGTAATATACTTGCTGCTGATGCTGTTGCCCACAAAGTAAATCTGCGGAGCCTTCCGATCCTCCTTGTCGAGGATGTTGTAGAAGCTGTGAGTCAAAAACTCTATCGCCGCTCTGGCTCCCAGATAAGAACCGCCGATGCCGATCACCAGAAGAACATCGGAATCGCTCTGGATCTTTGCGGCAGCTTTTTTGATTCTGTCAAACTCCTCTTTATCATAATCGACCGGAAGGTCGATCCATCCAAGAAAATCATTGCCTGCTCCGGTTTTCTTGAGCAATGACTCTTTGGCGCACATCACAGCATCCTTCATGTAATTGACTTCTTCTGCTGAGATAAAACCGGCAGTCTTGGAATAATCAAAAGTTACTTCTCTTCCCATAGCGTTTCTCTCCTTTTCCTACTCTGGTAAAAATCATGTCTGCGATTGATACCCAGGGCTGGCCCTCTTTTAGACGATCGCCGCGACATAGGGTAACACATCTGTGGATATTATATCACTTTCTTCTGGTATTGGCGATATATTTTCTAAAAATTTTGCCGTTCTACACCAAATACTGCTTCAAAATCTGTCCCATCAGCTCCAGTTCATCCGGAGACAAGTCCTTGATCCATTCCCCGTCAGATTTACCTCGCTCCCTGGTTGCCGCGATCTGCTCCAGACTGGTTTTCAGATACTCTGCATCCCGGCGGGGCAGATCTGCCTCGCTGACCGGCTGCTTCTTCTTAGCCGCCGCGATGCCGCGCCTCTGGCTTCGCTCTTTTCCGTCTCCGTCTCGCTCCGCCCGTTCTGCCGCGGCAGTGCGCTCTTCGCCTCCCGCTCTGCCCTGACGCTCCAGACCACCGCTGTAAGATACAAACCTGGCCCGTCCTAAGCTCTCCAGATCCTGTCCTATAAAATCCCGATCCTCTTCATCCAGATCCTCCAACTCACTTAGATCTGTCCTGTCGCTTCGATCCGCCCGTTCACTCCGGTCTGTCAGTCCTCTCTGGGGTTCGCCGTCCGTCTCGTCCTGGTCCGTACTGTTCCTTCTCTCTGTCCGGCTTCTCCGATCCAGCCCCCGCACCGAATCCCGCCCGGCACCGGCGCCTCGTCTGGAATCCTCCAAAGCTGCCGACGTCTCCCGCACCAGGCGGTTAAACAGGGAATTTTCCATATAATCCTGGAGCGCATTCAAAAGCTGCTGCCGCCTCTCCGTCAGATTCGCCCAGTAATCCACCACCATGGTTCCAAGGCCTGCCAGGATTCCGACAGAACCGTAGAGCACGATATAATAGCTGTCGCAGCGGTACCAGTAAGCCCCAAAGGAAGCCGCACCCCCAAGCAAAAAGCACAGAATCGTCATCTGGCCCCCGAAACATCCCCAGCCGCTTAAGGTCATCCCCAGAAAGCGATACGCGGACAGCTGCTTCTCCAGATACACCCTACTGTTATTGATCCCCTGGTTCAGCCGATATGTATTTTCCGTCTTCTGCTTCAAATCCCTCAGATAACGGTTCTTCGTCAGTGTCATGTTGTCTGTTTCCTTCATCAGTCTTTTGTAGAGGCTTTTCGCCACCAGCCTGCCTATGATCCCCAGAGCGCAGACGGCTGCAAGCACATACAGGCCTTTTCCTGTCTCCAAAAATTCCAGCATCATAAAAAGCTCCCCTTTCTTCACAAAATGATTTTCGGACGGTCTTTATTATAACCGCCCGATTTTCATTTGGGAAGTTCAGAGAGCCTAGAATCGCTCGTCAAATTCTCCCTCGAATCGATTGTCAGCTTAATCCAAAGTCTCAAGGAGAGCCAAAACCAGCTTGACACTGTGCTTGATAGCCTTCTCCTCAAATACCTCATAGTCCATCTCCGCGCTGTCGTCCGCCTTGTCGGAGATGGCCCGGATGATCAGAAACGGAATCTTGTTTAAGAACGCGGTCTGAGCGATGGCTGCCCCCTCCATCTCGGTGCAGTACCCGTCAAAGGTCTCTGTCAGCCAGGCCTTCTTCACGATATCGGACACAAACTGGTCTCCGCTGAGTACCCGTCCCACATGGACCCCGATCTCCGGCACCACCCTGGCGCAGCATGCTTTGGCCGCTTCGATCATCCTTTTGTCCCCCTCAAAGACAGACTGATCCATCTGGGGGATATGCCCCAACGGATAACCGAAGCCGGTGGCATCCATATCATGCTGAAGTGTATCCTCGGACAGCACGATATCTCCGATATTGATCTCATTTCTCAGAGAACCGGCGATTCCCGTGTTGATAATCGCTGTCACATGGTAGCAGTCCGCCAGGATCTGGCTGCAGACGGCCGCATTGACCTTTCCGATGCCGGAACGCACCACCACGATCTCCTTGCCGTTTATGGTTCCTTTAAAAAATTCCATGCCTGCCCTGTTCTCCACTTCCACACCGCTCATCACGGCTTTTAACTTGGCCACTTCCTGGCTCATGGCTCCGATAATCCCAATCACGTTATAAATCCTCCTTATTTCCCGCCATTCCCGCGGGGCGTTAGTCTGCTCACGTGTCAGCCTCTCTCCTTGATCTCTCCTTGCCCCTTTCGTTCAGGTCCCCACCGGCGGATAGACATCAGTACGGCAAGCGTAGATTCCGGGTCTGCAGAGCTGACCGGAACCGGTTACCCCTTCCCTGGTGCCGTCTATTTCCGGATTGACATACCGCAGGAACCACTGCTCCAGCTTTCTCTTCAGCTCCAGAGACTTTTCCTCGTATTCCGGCTGGCCGTATCGGTTATTCTGTTCCTCCGGATCCTCTGTCAGATGGTACAGTTCGTGTGGGCCATAGGGATAGCGGTGTATGTATTTCCATTCCCGGTTCCGGATCATTCTCACCGGTCCGTATTCGTCAAAAATCACGACCTCCCCTTCCTGCTTCGCCCCGTTTCCTTCCAGGCTGCACAGGAAGCTTTTTCCCGGGAGCTCTGCCCCATGAGGATTGTCGATGTCCAACAGCTCCAGCAATGTGGGGAACCAGTCATAGGCGCTGACCATATGGCTGCACACTCTGCCCTGGGGGATCCTTCCCGGCCAGGAGATCAAAAAGGGTACCTTCACTGCCGAATCATACATATTCATAGGGAAGGTGGCATTCCCCTTTCCCCATATGCCGTGCTGGCCCATGCTCATGCCGTTATCGGCCGTAAACACCACTACCGTGTCCTCTCTCAGCCCTTTCGCCTCCAACGCATCCAAAATCCGTCCTACCTGCTCGTCCATCGCGCTGACGGCCGCATAGTATCCCCTCAGATTTTCCCTGCGTTTCTCGGTTCCGTATACCGGACCTGTCAGCAGGTCCGGGTGATCCGGCACATCCGGCACACTCTCAAACCGGCAGTCCTCATAATAATCAATCCATTTTTTCGGATGGTGCTCCTTCTCCCACGGAGAATGGGGGGCCGTAAAATGAACGGCCAGATAAAACGGCCGGTCCCCTCCCGACAGTTCATCCAGATACTCGAGAGCCTTTTGGGCAAAAAGCTCCGTCACATAGGTCCCGTGTTTTACCTCTATGGTTCCGTTTTCCACGATATCAGGGTGATAATAACAGCAGCCTCCCAGGCCCAATGTATACCACTTTTCGAATCCGTGCTGAGGCCTCACACTGTCCCCCAGATGCCATTTTCCGGAAAGGGCACAGTGATATCCGTGTTCCGCCAGCACATCCGTGTATCCGACCTGATCCTCCAGATAGGCGATGGGCAGTCTCTCCTGGTCATAGCCGTCTGCATAGGGGTTTTCCTTTCCCTGGGCGGCAAACTTGGCTCCATCCACATTTCCGCTGCGGATCCAGTCCAGAACTCCATGGCCTGACGGAATCTTCCCGGTGAGAAGAGATGCCCTGGCAGGGGAACACACCGGGGAAGCACAGAAAAAGTTGTCAAACCGCATTCCGGAAGCGGCGATCCGGTCCAGATTGGGCGTATAGATATCCGGATTTCCGGCACAATGCATCGCCCAGGCTCCCTGATCGTCCGTGAGAATAAATAATACATTTGGTTTCTTTGCCATCACAAACCCTCCTTGTTTCTTCCTTCCGTAATCCTCAGTATACTATCAAGTCATGAGAATTTCAAGATTTCCCTTGAGACAGAAAGTGCCGCAGACCCCCATCTGCAGCACTCTCAACCGGAAAGTTCTCCTGTCCCCCTACGGATTCGGGTTCACGATCTCTAACAGTTCGAACTCACCGTCACTATACTTAAATTTCAGGATACAGCAGTTCCCGAGGCGCCCCTGGGGCCTTACGTCACTTTTATGCTCCCAATGCCTCATAAACTGTCTGCAGGCACCGCCATGAGATACCGCCAGTACCGACCCGTGTCCCTCCTGGTCCATGATGTCGGTCAATGTCCGGTTCATGCGTTCCCGTACCTCTATTTCACTCTCACCGCCGAAGGCCTTAAAAAAATCTCCATAAGGAAGTTTTGGATTCAGGTCTTCGCTCTCCCCTTCGAAGACACCGAAGTTCCATTCTTTCAGGCCCTTTACCCTCTTGTAATACATCTGTGTAACCAGTTCCAACGTATCACAGGCCCTCTCTGAGGTGGATGAATAAGCGTAGTCAAAATGAATCTGATGTTCACGGAAGTACTGAGCGGCTCTCCCCGCCTGCTCAATCCCCAATTCTGTCAGCGGCGCATCACACACCCCCTGTATTTTGCGCCTTACGTTAAATAGTGTCTGCCCATGACGCATCAAATATAATGTCTTTTCCATCTCCGTACTCCTCGTAGTCAAAACTGGCAACCCGGTCCCTTTCCAATCGTGATCATACTCTCTCCCCAAATAGATGACAGCTGCAAAGGTTCCTTATTTAATACACCCCATAAAAAGGCCGGGAAGGACAACCCCCTTTATCCGCCCGGCCTTACCTTCTCTAACGCTTTCTGTGTGTGACTGATCAGTCTCCCAAAGCCTTCTTGACCTGAGCGATAACTTTCTTGCCGTTCATCGTTCCATAAGCCTGCATATCGATATCCTGAACGATTTTATCGGCTCCAACCTCACCCTGAACTTTTCCCTTGGCGAAACGAACCTGGGGCCCTAAGAGGATGATGTCAGCGTCTGTGTGATCTCTTGCTGTGGCAACCGGGAATGCTGCGATATCGCACTCATAACCCTCGTCTGCCGCTGCCGCCTTCATCTTGTTAACCAGAAGGCTGGTGGACATACCTGCCGCACATAATAATACAATCTTTCTCATGATAAAATCTCCTTTCAAGTACTATGAATTTATTTGTTTTTCAGCATATCGACCATCTCTTTTACCAGGTCGATCACAACCATTGCGCACATCAGATGATCCTGGGAATGAACAACCAGAAGACTGATATTAATTCCTTTTCCGTTTAATTCATTCTGAATCAGCTCGGTCTGCACCTCATGAGCCCCTAACAGAACCTCGTCGGCCTCTTTCAACTTTGCCTCAGCATCATCAAACTTACCTGCCCTGGCATCCCGAAAAGCCTCAAGAGCAAGGCTTCTGGCGTTGCCGCTGTTGACAACTAAATTCATAATCGCCATCTCGTCCATCGGTAATCCCTCCTCTTTTATAGATTGGGGGCAAAAAGTATTTTATCCCCTATGAAAGCAGAATGACCCATAAAAAGCGCAGCATATAAACGATCATCATAAAAGTCCAGACTACTCTCTCCGGCCGGGTGAATGTAGACTCCTTTGACCAGACACGGTACAGTCCATAGGGCGGAAGGAAGATCAGCCATGCATAAGTGATCATGCGCCACTTGGTAAATCCCTCCATCACATTGCGCTGCGGTGGTGCCGCCGCCAGCTCCTCCTTCAGCTTCTGATTCCGCTCACTGAGTTCCGGCTTTTTTAACTGAAATCTGTTCTTCTTGCTGACTTTCGAACTCATTCTGTCTCCTCCAAAACCATAAATAACCAGTTCTGTTCTGTCAATATGTAGTTAAGCAGTAATTATTCCTCTGAAGGTGCCTGCTGGCTGTTCAGCATGATAACAAACGGGGCATAGATGACCGCCGACACAAGAATCACGATCAGCTGTGTCAAAGCTCCGGTGATACTGCCGCCGCCGGCCAGGAAACCACACAGCAGAGGAGGCGTCGTCCACGGTACGTTCACTACCATCCTGGAACAGAATCCGATCGCTGTCAGGAAATAAGCCAGACCTACGGAAACCATGGGCGCAATGAGGAACGGGATACCCAGGATCGGGTTCATAACGATCGGGATACCAAAGATCAAGGGCTCATTGATATTGAAAATTCCGCAGGGAAGTGCCAGCTTGGCAATCGCCTTAAAGTCCTCTCTCTTGGAGAACAGGAAGATCGCGATCAAGAGTCCGCCTGTCAGTCCGCTTCCGGTAGTTGAGAAGAAGCAGCTCCAGAACGGAGTACAAACGATGTTGGGAGCCGCAGTACCTGCCGCATAAGCTTCTGCGTTCTGAGCATATGCTGCCAGGAAGACCGGCTCGATGATACCGGACATGGTGTTTGCTCCGTGAATACCAAACATCCACAGAAGACAGATCACAAACGCGATCAAAATAATTCCCAGCGGATGTGTCATAACACCGCTCAGCGGAGTCTGGATAAACTTGATAATGGCCTCCGGAACCTTCATGCCGGTGATGGCGGAAAATGCAAAGCCAAATCCAGATATCGCAAAGATCGTGATCGCACAGGGAAGCAAAATGCTGAAAGACTTCGCAACATTGGACGGAACGCTGTCCGGCATATGGATGGACAGCTTACCGCTGGAAACCAGCTTGCAGTAGAGCTCTGTCGAAACCAGAGCAACCATCAGAGCCACGAATAATCCGGCCGCTGCAGTCACACTGGTGTCCAGATAACCGTTGCTCAAATCAACTACAGAAATATAGCAGGCCAAAGAGGTAACCGGAATCGCCCAGTCGCTCTGTCCCAGACTCGTTCCCAGCTCCATGGCCACCAAAAGACATGCACCGATCGCCAGCATATTCATCGTACCGTAGTTGGCGGCATCGAAAATAGGCTTTAATGCGCCCAGCCAGGACATACCGGGTACATTGGCAAGGCTGACATAACCTTCTGTGGTGTTGCACACAACATTGGAAAGCAGTACACAGATGGAACCTACAATGATGATAGGCATTAAGTTGGTAAAACCATTTTTAATTGCGTTGATGTGCCTTTGACTCTGAATCTTGGTCGCAAACGCAAGAAAACCATTCATCATTTGATCTTTCATAGCGAACCCTCCTAAGTTTTCGTTCCCTAATATGCGCGCTCATTAGGTCTGTCATATTGACTGTTATTTATCATAGCATCAAAAAAACAGAAACTCCATATCAACTTTTTCCATTTGTAAAGTGGAACCTTTTTCCCTTCACTCGTCATTTTAACCGTTATTATGTCGGTTTTCGGAGAGAAACTGCCGACTTAATTTGTTCAAAACAGACAGAGTCACTCCCGCTTTTCTTCTCTCTCTTTAGAATAAATAACAGTCCGGCTTAGCCGAACTGCTACGAAAAAGACGGCTATATCTCCTCATCCACCTGTTCTTCCATCCTGAGCAAAAGATTCTTCAGCGTCTCATAGTCCTGATTTCGGATCAGCTCCTTCATACTGGCACCGTCTAAGAGAAGTTTGGCAGTCACCTGATAGAATTTCTGGACATCAAAATGACCGTAATTGGCCACTGACACCAGAAAGATGGCCTGAACCAAGCTGTCCGGGGCATCGGCTGTCCACAGGATCGGCTCGTCCAGAACCGCCACGCAGACGAAAGGCGTCTTTCCCATCATCTCGATGGGATGAGGCATGGCCACCATATTGCCGAATGCCGTCTTGGCCAGCACCTCCCGGGCGCGGACCGAAGCCAGAAACTCCCGGGGTACCAGACCGCGCTCATAGACAAAGCCGCAGAGAGTCTGGAGGGCCTCCTCTTTATCCGCAAATCTCATATGGGGCAGAAACAGCTCTCTGGGATAAATATCCAGCACCGGGCTGTCCGTCTTGCCCATAAGGGTTCTCTTCACCGCCTGCACATCGGAGCTTTTGAGAAAATATTCCACCTCCTGGATGGGCACCGGCACCTTCACCGGAATGGGCACTGTGGTAAATATGTAGTCAATGTCCGCAAAATCCTGCTCCTTAATCCGCCCCACATCACAGACGCTGATCTTGTTGATATAGGGACCGAACTCGGTCTTATACCGGTAGAGAAGCAGCTGTGCGCTGCCTTTTCCGGAAGCGCACACCAGGAGGATATTTTTTTTTGCAATCTCTGTCTTTTTCCGCTCCAGTGCCAGGGCATAGAGAAGCGCGATATAGCCGATCTCATCCTCCTTTACGGTCTTGTGATACTTGTGGTTGAGAATCACACAGGACGTGGTGGCCATGCTGTACGCCAGGGAATATCGCTCCCTGATATCCTTCAAAAGAGGATTGGTCAGTTTCATATCATGCTGGAGGCGCACCACCAGGGGCACCAGATGCTGGCTTAAGGACATCCGCAGCTCCAGATCATCCCGAAAATCAAATTTGAAGGCATCATAGACCACCGAGAGCATCAGATCCACCACGTCGCTGATCTCCTGGCTGATGATCAGATTCCCCTCCCCCTCCTCCGGGGTCTCCGGGCTGATGACCATCTTCTTTCCCTCCAAATGGATGGCGATGTACTCGATCTCGCTCTCCGGAAATTCCACCTGAAATTTATCCTTGATCAGGCACAGGATCTCCTCTGCCAGCCGGTAAGTCTTTTTATCCCGGATCCGGTCGCAGTCATCCTCCACTGCCGGCACATAGTGTCCGCCACGCATCCTCAGAATGGCGATCTGGATGTGGAGCACCAGATTCTGAAACGCCACGCTGGAAATGTCGAAATTATATTTGGAAAGACAGCCCTGTACACACTGGTGGATCCACCGGATCTCCTCCGTCACGTCCTGATCTCCTCCCAGCTTTTCCATCATCCGGACCTTCTTTGCCACAAACCCTGCGATACAGAGCCGCCGATTAAATTCCTTTCCCTCAATCCGGATCCCGTAATTAGGCTTTCTCTGAAGTTTGAGATGGTATTCTCCCAGAAGATTCTCGACTTCCTTTAAGTTGCCTGTCAAAGTCTTTTTGGAGATATAGAGCATCTTGCTCAGATCGTCCAGCTTCACATACCCTTCCGCGTTGAGAAGGTATTCCAGCAGATACTCCACTCTCTCCTCAGAAGAGTTGGGGATGGCCGATGTCTGAAGTTCTCTCTTGTGCATCAGCTCTTCCAAATCCTTCTGCCGCCCCGCATCCTCCACCACCAGCCGGTAGCCTGCCCCGTGCTTGGACTCTACACACACACCAAAATCGCTTAACAATTCGTTTAAATTCTTCAACTGGTTACGAACCGTCTTGCTGCTGACTCCCAGCTCTTCTGCCAAAACCTCTGCTGTCTGATATTCGTTTTCCGACAGTCTTCGATAAATATCACCCATCTGTCTGCTAACCATGTGCAATCTCCAGTCCTACGCCATCAGCACCTGCCATGACTTATTTACGGTATTTTCGCCCTATAGATCAATATCATTATAGCAAAATACCCATTCATATCCAAGTGTTAATTTTCAAAAACTGTAAAAGTATTCCACCATAACCCTGTCTGCCGCACGCCTGCCTTCACAGATCGTCCGATTCAAACGCCGGACCGCAAAAGGGGAGCGCCTGCTGCCTGCAGACGCTCCCCTGATCTCTATGGGCTTGTAACCGAAAATCACCGGTATCTTATAAGTCGATCTCGTAGCCTTTTGGCATCCTGGCCAGCTCTTCCTCACGCCTCCGTCCGTGGTCCCCTCTCTTGGGTCCGTAGGGAAACTTATTCACACCGGAAAAGCTGTCCCCGCTTCCGCTGCCGTCCCGGCAGATATCCTCGCTCCTGTATCTCTCCAGCAGCTTTTTAAGTTCCCCGACCCGCTCATCACGCTCATCATATCTGTCGGTGTCCTCCGGAGAGGTATTAAAATAGTAATACTTCCCTGCCGGGCCTGACCAGATCAGCTTGTCATGGTTGGAAGCCACCATGTATGTCCCTTTCTCGCCGGTAGAAAACTGGGAATAGACCTCTGTGTGCCTCTCTTCTCCCAACAGATCGATCCCGTCAAACTCCTCCCTGTCATACCGAATCCCGGCAGCCTTCAGCAGAGTCGGAGCCACATCTACCAGAGAACATACATCCTGCCTGTGTCCGCCCTCCATCCCCGGAACTTTCAGAAGGAAGGGGATCCGGACGGCGCCGTCTAACATGGACCGCTTGCCCATGGTCCCGAAATCCCCCAGCATCTCCCCGTGGTCGGATGAGAAGAGAATGATGGTATTCTCAAACATCCCCCGCTCCTTTAATACTTTCACGATCCGGCTGATCTGATAATCCACAAAGGAGATACAGGAGTAATAGTAGTTCCTTAAAAGGGTTAAATCCTGGCGGCTGATCCCCAGCTTGTCATAGGTGAAACGGTCACTCAGAAACACCTCAAACTCCTCCGGATTCTCCGGCATATAGGGATCCTGGCTCACGGTCCGGTACATCTTGTTCCAGGGAGCCGGCGGCGCAAAGGGAGGATGGGGATGAATGAAGGAGGACATAAGGAAAAACGGCCTGTCTTCGTCACACTCTCTCAAAAATTCCACGCTGCGGTCGCCCACCCACTGGGTGGGGTGAAACTCTGCAGGCAGCTGGGATACCTGGGGCATATAGTACATCTCACTGCGCATCCCGTTGTAGTCAAACACATGGCGGTAGGGGGAGTCCATGATGAACCTGGTGTAATCGTCCGCAAAATCCGCCATCTCCTCCTGGGTGTGCCTCCTCTCAAATCCCATGGGGCCATAGGGGTCTTTTAAGTGGTGCATCTTTCCCACACAGCAGGTCCGGTATCCGCTTTCCGTGAATTTCCCGTAGAAACCGTCCCCCTCGTAGCCGAAGCTGAAATTATTGTTACAGCACCCCACATGCCCCGGATATCTTCCGGAATACATAGAGAATCTGGCCGGCACACACACCGGCGCCGGCGTGATACAGTGATCGAAAACCAGCGACTCACCGGCGATCTCATCCAATGCCGGCGTGCAGATCCTTTCATTGCCAAGGCAGTGTATGGTGTCCGCCCTCTGCTGGTCCGTGAACAGAAACAACACATTTTTCCGTTTGTCCATAGCCTCTCCTTCATGTCAATAGTTGAAACTGCGGCCCATCACCTTGTCGATATTGCACAGCACGGAATGGTCGAAGCACTCCCGCACCAGACGGCTCTGCAGGCCCTCGTATCCCTCTTCGTTCCATAGATTGTGAAATTCTTCCGGGTCCTCCTTAAGGTCATAGAGCTCTCCGATCTCCTCTCCGTGGTGAACCGCAATCTTATAGCGTCCGTCAAACATCATTGTAGCATAGATCTGATGCATCAACATAGTGGAAAAATAGAATTCCGTATAAATCTTATCCTTGTGGTGATCTGCCGATGTCTCCCCTATAAGGAGGGATTTCAGGCTCTTTCCCTGCATATATTCCGGCACCGGAAGGCCGGCCAGCTCCAGGAGTGTGGGCGCCACGTCCACCAACTCCACCAGTGCGCTGCTTTTAAGCCCCTCCCTGACCGTCCCGGGCCAGGAGACAATCAGAGGCACCCGAATCAGGCCCTCATAGAAATAGCCCCCTTTCCAGTAGATGCCGTGATCCCCCAGCATCTCCCCATGATCGCTCATGAAGACGATGATCGTGTTCTCTCTCAGGCCCCTCTCCTCCAGAAAGTCCAGAAGCCGTCCCACCTGATGGTCCATCAGCTCGATCTCGGCATAATAATCTCTGGTGCACTCCCGCTTCTCGTCGTCCGTCATATGTACCGTATCCCGGACCATTCCCTTCTGGGACCCGTGGAGGTAACAGTCCTTGTGGGCAAAGGGCTTGTTGTCCAGCTCTCCCTCCTTCCAGAGGGGAAGGGGCATATCCTGAATCTTCAAGCGATCCTTGTATTCTTCGGGCGGGTCAAAGGGCGGATGGGGGTCAAAGGGATTGACACTGAGGAGCCACGGGGTTTCGTCCTCCTGCCGGTCGATAAATTCCATGGCCTTGTCCACACACCAGGTAGTCTGGTGAAACGGCTCCGGGATCCCCTTGATCCGCTCCGGAATCACGTAGCCGTTTCGCGGCGGCCACTGACAGGGCATCACATACTCCTTATGCCAGTCAAACCCTTTCTCTTTCAGCCAGTCCATGTACTTATTGATCCCGGGCTCCCAGTCGTCACAGGGCTGAGGACTGTACTCCCAACTGGTGTAGCCGTCATCTGTGCGCTCCTCCTCCCGATGGTAGTGGGAAGTCAAGTGCAGTTTCCCCACCAGTCCGCAGCGGTAACCGCTGTCCGCAAACATCTTAGTCACCAGAGTCTCGTCTCTGGAAAAATGGCTGTTTCCACAGATGGAGGCCCTGGCTGTCCTGGGGTACCTACCCGTCAGGAAACTGGCCCGGCTCGGAGTGCAGATCGGGTTTTGGCAGTAAGCTCTGGTGAATGCCACTCCCTCCCGGATAAGACGATCGATGTTGGGCGTATGGAGATGGGGATTCCCCAGGCTCCCTATGGTGTCATATCTCTGCTGGTCCGTACAGAACCACAAAATATTGGGCTGTCTCACGATATTTTCCTCCTACTACAATAATGACACATTTCCTTTCAGCCAAATGACGCAGCATGAATCTTCAGACACGCTGCAGTACTAGCCCGCATACCTGCGGACTGCTCTGCACTCCGTGCTCACGCAGTTCTCGTAATTTTCCATAAATCTCCTTCTCACATCGTCGTCTGCCTTCACGCCTCTCTGCCACATGGCCTCCACCAGAGCTCCGTAGACGGGGGGCACCTGGGCTTGGATCATGTGGGCCCTGGCGGAGGCTCTGGCGCACACCATCCGGGCATAATCCGGATACTGTCTGAAGATCCCTCCTGACATCACCACCGGAAATGTCCCGTCAAAATGCCGTTCCGCGGCAAAGGTCAGCTCTGACAGCCGATAGGAGGACTCATCCAGAATCTTTTGGCACACCTCATCGCCGCTGTCGGCTCCCTCAAACACGGTGTGGGCCAAGGAGGCGATAAAGGCCCTTCCTCCTTCATAGATCTTCCCCAGACCTTCCCAGAGTCCCACTCCCAGGATATCCTCTATGGCTTTGGCCAGAACCGTGTACTCTCCCCTTCCGTCCAGATACCGAAAGGCATATTTCAGGCCTGCCTGCCCCAGCTCGTAGCCGCTTCCCCCGGTGTCTACCAGGTATCCCAGGCCTCCCACCTGGCGGATCGGGCAGCCCTCCACGATGATAGAAAGAGAGGAACCTGTTCCGCAGATCATCCCGCAGCCATCCACATGTCCCAAGGTGCCCGACAGCACCATACGCCGGTCATCGTCGATCTGTGCCTTGATCCCCGGATACATGGTTTCAAGGGTCTCCTCCATATTCAAATCCACGTGATTGGCCCCGGCAATCCCCGCATAAAGGGCAGATACCCGTCCTTCCTCTGGGATCTGCAGCGCCTTAAGTCCGGACAGCAGAGTCTCCCGTGTCGTCTCCGTGCCCACATCCAGAGGATTGCAGCCGCAGGTAAGGGCTTTCGACAGAATCTGCCCTCTGCCGTCTGTGAGAATAATCTCCGTCTTTGTCCCTCCGGAGTCAATTCCTATATAATAATCGGTCATTTACTGTGCCTCTTTTCTGTATGTTTCAATCCGCCCTGTCAGATACCGTCCCAGCTCTGCCGTAAACCTTAAGGCAGCCTGTTTCATGGGATCCGGAAAACAATTGTGAAAGGCAAATGCCTCGAAGGTAAAGTCACCGTCATACCGGATATCTGCCAAAGCCCGCGCCGCCTCTTCCCAGTCCCCCTTCCCCAGATACGGGATGGTGTGCTCGTCCGATATCTGGTTATTGTCATTGACGTGCAGTGCCTTCAGGCGGTCATGGCCCAGCGCGCGGATCAGCTCCCCCGGGTCCTCCCCGATGAGCACCCCATGCCCGATATCCACACAGGCCACGATCTGTGGGCTGTCCAGCCGGTCGATGGCCTCCACATACCTGCGGGGATCCGCACAGACCCCTGCAACCAGAATATCACGCCCGTCCCGGTCAAACAGATTTTCCAGAGCAATTTTTATGCCGAAATGCCTGGCATAGGGGATTAAGTCCCGGTAATACGCCATATTCAGATCCCACACCGCCTGCTGGTTGGTACGGTAGGGCAGATGCTGGAGAGGGTGCACCACCACAATCGGGATCTCCAAGACAGCCGCATACTCGAAACAGCGCACCACACTCTGCCTTGCCCGTTCCAGCCCGCTGCTCACACAGCTTAAGTCAAACCGGAAGGGCGCATGGGCCTGTCCATAGACAATCCCCAGTTCCTGACCCAGTTTTTTCAAATGGTTCAGGTGTTCAAACGCGGCATCCGAATTTAAGATATGTCCCTCCTCACACATCAGGGTCATGGTATAGTCCACACAGTCAAATCCTGCCTCGGCGATCATCCGGACTGCCGCTTCGTCTCCGAACCGCCGGCTGAGGAAATTAGTCTCTGCCGATATTCTCATCTTCCGCCCCCTTCCTCCTGTCAGCCGCCCGTTTCAGGAGCGGATAACAGATAACTAATACCAAAACAGCCAGGATCACCTTAGAACACAGACTCTGATAAAAGATGGAATAACTTCCCATGGACAGAGAAAGCGCTCTGCGGAAATTCTTCTCGATGATGGGGCCCAGGATAAATGCGATGATCACCGGAGCCAGAGGGTAGGAAAGCCGTTTCATCGCAAAAAACAGTATCCCGAGTATCAGCGCGATCCACAGATGAAGAAACAGCTTCTTCGAGGCAAAGCCTCCGATGAGACAAAGGAGCAATAAAATCGGCACCAAAATCGAATTGCGGATCACCAGGATCCTGGAAAAGAAGGGGGTCAGAGCCCGCCCCAGCAGATACAGTGCAATCACGGACAAGAAGAATCCAAAGAAGATTCCGTAAACCAGATGGGGATCCGAGTTAAACAGCATGGGCCCCACCTGAATTCCCTGCATGGTAAATGCCGCGCCGATGATGGCTGCCGCGCTGGAGCCGGGGATTCCCATGGACAGCATGGGGATCATGGACCCTGCCACAGACGCATTGTTGGCAGACTCCGGCGCAGTGATGCCCCGGGGATTGCCCTTGCCGAAGCTCTCGGGATTCTTCGAGGTCCGGGATGTAAACATGTAGGACAGCCACGCGGCCACGCCTCCGCCCAGGCCCGGGAAAATGCCGATGACGATCCCGATGAGGCTGCCGGAAGCCGCCGGTTTCATGTTGTCTGCAAACTCCCTGAGGGGTATCTTTACCTTTTCCTTCTGAGTACTCACCACATATCGGGTGTTTAAGTTGTCGCATATCACGCTGAGAAGCTCCGGTATGGCGAACACTGCCACGATCAGACATACCGTGTCCACTCCGTCATAAAGCTCCGGCCTCCCGTAGGCAAAACGCACCGCTCCGTTGATCACATCTGTCCCCACCATGCTCAGCATTGCCCCGATGATCACGCTGATCAGACCTTTCACATAGCTTCCGCTGCTCATGGAGATCACGGCGATACAGGCGATCAATCCCAGCATGCAGTAGTCCGGCGCCGAAAAGCCCAGGGCGAAGGTCCCGATGGGTTTGGTGAAAAACAGCATCACCGCGGCTCCCGCCAATCCTCCCACCGTCGAAGCTGCCAGGGAATATCGGATGGCCTCCGACGGTTTCCCCTGCTTTGCCAGAGCATTGCCGTCCAGCGCAGTGGCCGCTGCCCCCGCCGTCCCGGGAATCCCCAGAATAATCGAAGAAATGGACCCGCCGTACTCTGCCCCCTGATACACGCACAGAAGAAGCAGGATAGCTGTCAGCGGTTTCAGGCTCCAGGTAAACGGAAGAACCAGGGCAATGGCCAGAGTTGTCCCCAGCCCAGGGAGAGCGCCGACCAACAGGCCGATAAACACTCCCGCAAAACAGAGCACCATATTAAGCGGCTGAAACAGTTCCAGCAGATTAAATCCAAATATTGTCATCTCTCCATCCCTCCATTCCCGCCGCTACAGATAAATTTTCATCCCGACTGCAAACAGCAGATACACGGTCAGCGTCACACCTGCCGCAATGACCGCACTGCCCAGCACTGCCTTCTTTGCAGAATCCTGCTGCTTTCCCTCGAAAGCCAGCAAAAGCCCTTCTACATAACAGAACGCCCACAGATAAAACAGCCCCGTCACCTGCCACAAGAGGAGAAACAGCGCAGTCCCTCCCAGAGTGATACAGACCAGATCCAGGCGTTTGATCTCGAATCTGCCGTCCTCTCTGCGATCTCTCAATGTCTGGACGATCACCGCCCCGCACAGGCAGGCCAGGGCGATGCCCAGGTACTTTGCAAACTCAAAAGGTCCCACCACACTTCCCTTGTATTGGCGCCCGTGGAATGCCGTATACAGATATACGGCATCCAGGCACAGCAGCACCGCGGCCACTGCCAGATTCACATGTTTTTCTTTCACCATGTCTTCCCTGCTTTCTCTCCGGTATTTCGCTTCACGACTCAGGCTTTCGTCCCCGGACGGCTGTCTCAGTACAGCTCCTCCATCAGCCCTGTCTCCGTCAGAACCTTCCCGTAATATTCATAGTCCTCTTTGACAGTCTGAGCGAAATCCTCCGGTCCTTCCAGGGTCCCCTCGATCCAGATATTGGCCTCTGTCAGCTGAGCGATGATGTCCGGGTCTGTCCAGATCTGTTCAAACGCAGCTACGATCTTGTCATAGATATCCGGGTCTGTCCCCGCCTTCATGCAGATCCCCTGGAACGCCACGCCTTTGGCCGTATAGCCCAGCTCTCCAAAGGTGGGAAGGGACTCATACCCGGCCGGCTTCACCTCGTCGTGGGTGGTAAATGCCAGGATCTTAAAATCTCCGGAATCCAGATACTGCGCCACCTCCGAATATCCCAGGGCAAGGCCCTCGATATGGCCGCCGAGAAGCGCCGCATTCAGCGTGGGCGCATCGTCGTACGCTACCACCTGGAAGGGCAGCTCTGCTTCCATCTTCCATCCGGCCAAAGCGATATAGTGAACGGAGCTGACTCCCGGCGATCCCAGACGGACCGTATCCGGATTGGCTTTCATATAGTCGATCAATTCCTCAATGGTGTCGTAGGGTGCGTCCGCCCGGACAGTCAGGCACTGGGGCTGCTTCTGTACACAGTACAGCGCGGTAAAATCTTCATAGGTATAGAGACAATCCTCGGAGTACGGTGTCATGCACAGCGCCGGAACCGTCAGACTGGCGATGGAATATCCGTCTGCCGGGTTCTTATAAACCGGGTTCAGCATATTCATCCCACCGGCACCTCCTAAATTCTCATACACCACGGTCTGTCCCAAGATCTCCCCCAGTTTCGGTCCTACGATCCTGGCGATCACGTCGGAGGCGGAACCTGCCGCCTGGGTATACCAGGTGATCACCTTCTCCGACGGGTATTTCTCGGCCGCTGCCGAGACTCCACCGCCCCCGGCAGCGGCGGTGGTGGCGGCTGCCGTGCTGCCTCCCTGTGCACCAGAACACCCCGAAAGCCCCAACACCACAGAAACGGTCAACAACATTGCCAATGGTTTCTTCATGATTTTTCTCCCTTCCTTTTCATCTGGTGATAGACATCCGCGAAACTCAAAACTTGGCTGAATATTCTCTCAACTTTGACTTTCGCAATTACCTATCATCTGGTCAGACATCTGCGATATCCTCATTGGTCTGGTGACGGCAGGAAGCCAAGGTTAGACCGACTTGCCTCCGGCAGTTTTCCCCATTCCGATGTGCTCACTTTAGTAAAATATATTTACTTAAGTCTCTTCCAGTATATCATGTTAATTTTATACTGTCAAGGAATTTTATTATTTCTTTTTTTATAATTTTTGCACAAAAAATGAGAGGCCTGTCCAGTCCTCTTCTGGCTGCCTCTCAAACACTTTCTGAAATGATATTTTCTAAAGTTTCTATCCATTCCTATGGTCACTCATCTCTGCCTGATGTACTGACATGTTCCCCTTACAGCTGACAGTGACGGACATACCGTCCCCCTGCAGGACAGAGGAAGAAGGCGATATGCGGCAGCAGCACCGGCCGACACCTGCACAGCAGATCACAGTCCGGGCGGCGCTGTCAGCCTGACTGCGGGCAGGTCAATACACAGACTTACATCTCTTCCATAAACTCTGATATGTAGGCAAGCGCCGCCCCGCAGGCGCAGACATCCTCGTCCTTGTACCCCAGACAGATAAAATCTGTGGAGGGCGCATACTGAAACTGCTCCCTGACCATCCGCTGCAGGGAAGAGACATCCTCCTGAGTCATGAATGCACCGATCTGGCCGCCCAAAATGATATCGCAGTCCAACACCGCGCTGAGACTGCCGATGGCAATGGCCAGCTGTTCCATAAATTCACTCCATTTATCCCCAATCTCCCGATCCCCGCCGCGAAGCCGCACAAAAAATTCCTGGCACGCTCCCTCTTTGTCCTCAAACAGTACACGGCCGGAACAGTACGTGGTAAAGCACCCCCGTTTCCCGCAGTAACACAGAGCCCCTCCAGGATGAAGGGTCATGTGCTCCACCAGCCCCCCTGTGTACTCCTTTCCCACATGAATCTTTCCGTTGAGGATCAGCATTCCGTTTAAGTGATAATTCAGCCCCAGATACATGGCATCTGTGATTCCGGGAGAAAACCACATCTCCGCCATGGCCGCCGCCTCACTGTCATGAAACATCTGACAGGGAACATCCACCCACCGGCCAAAATCTGCCAGAGTCCCCTCGGAGCTGCCCAGCAAAACACTCTTGGCCACAGACTGTCGGTCCTTAGACAAAAGCGCCACCAGCGCGATCCCAACCCCCATGATCTTCTTCGTGGACATATTTAACGTCTTTATAAATGCATTGACATGTTCCCCGAAACGGCGATAGTAGTCTTCTGCATGCTCATAGTCCTCGTCGATCTGGACCCTCCGTAAAATCTTCCCGTACATATCCACAGCTACCAGCCGGATATAGTGAACCGTAATGTGCGCTCCTACAGCCACCCGCGCATTGGTGACACAGCTGTACACGATGGATTTTCTTCCTCCTGTGGACTCGAAAAAGCCGTTCCTCTCGATCAGCTTCTCCTCCTCCAGGGCTTTCAGCTTCTGGTTAACCGTGGGAAGGCTCAGCCTCAGCTCATTCGCTATCCCGATACGGGAAATCCTCTGTCTTTGATAGATCAGATGGTAGATCTGCCTTCGATTAAAATCCCCCATCATTCCTGATGTCATTTTCTCCATAATGCACCTGCCTCATCTGTATATGTCGTTTATATTGCTGTTATGCCATGACTTCATAGATCTGCTTTTGGCCTTTACTAAAATGACTATCCGATGTAACCCTTATTTCTCTGAAACTAAACCACCACCGGCTGAAGCCGGTGGGTTTGGACTGGCTGCTGAAGCAGCCTAAAGTTGTCCGACCTCGAAGTTATCGCTCTTCTTTCGTTCTTCTAAATCCTGATTTTTGATATATTCTTGTATGATCTCGTCCG